>NZ_JAEBEI010000012.1:0-294655 GCF_046548775.1 Amycolatopsis sp. cmx-4-61
CGTCGTATCGCGCGGGGCGGCTGTACGCCCAGACCAAGGCCCACCGCGGCGAGGTGCTGCCGGAGAACCTGGCCCACCTCGCCGAGCAGGGCCCGGCTTCGCAAGAGGCCAGCTCACTGCTGGCCCGATAAGGAAGGGGCGGATCAATGGCGATCAGCGTCTTCGACCTGTTTTCCATCGGCATCGGCCCGTCGAGCTCCCACACCGTCGGGCCGATGCGGGCGGCACGGACCTTCGTGGACGGACTCGGCGCGGAACTCACCTCCGTGTCCCGCGTCCAGGCGGAACTGTTCGGCTCCCTCGGCGCGACCGGGTTCGGCCACGGCAGCGACAAGGCCGTGCTGCTCGGGCTGTCGGGTGAGCGGCCCGAAGAGATCGACACCGACACCGTGCCCGGTCGCATCGCGGCGATCCGCGAGTCCGGCCGGCTGCTCCTGGCCGGTACGCACAAAATCGCGTTCGACGAGGACACCGACCTCACCATGCACCGGCGCAAGTCGCTGCCCGCGCACCCGAACGGCATGGTCTTCCGCGCGTTCGGCGCCGACGGCGAGCTGCTGCGGGAGCGCACGTACTACTCGGTGGGCGGCGGGTTCGTCCGCGACGAGTCGTACGAGACGGACACGGTGTTCGTCGAGGACTCGACGCCGGTGCCGTACCCGTTCCGCACCGGCGCGGACCTCCTCGGGCACTGCGCGGCGACCGGGCTGCCGATCAGCGAGATCATGCTGGCGAACGAGCTCGCCTGGCGGTCGCGCGCCGAGGTCCGGGCCGGGCTGCTGGAGATCTGGGCCGTCATGGCGGAGTGCGTCCGCAACGGCTGCACCCACGATGGGGTCCTGCCGGGCGGGCTGAAGGTCCCGCGCCGGGCGAAGGCACTGCACGAGAAGCTCCTGGCCGAGGACGGCGCGGACGACCCGCTGTACGCGATGGACTGGGTGAGCCTGTACGCGCTGGCGGTCAACGAGGAGAACGCGGCGGGCGGCCGGGTGGTGACGGCCCCGACCAACGGCGCGGCCGGGATCATCCCCGCGGTGCTGCACTACTACCAGCGGTTCATCCGGCACTCCTCCGACGACGGCATCGTGACGTTCCTGCTCACGGCGGGCGCGATCGGCTCGATCCTGAAGCAGACGGGCTCGATCTCGGGCGCCGAGGTCGGCTGCCAGGGCGAGGTCGGTTCGGCCTCGGCGATGGCGGCCGCGGGCCTGACGGAGGTGCTGGGCGGCACCCCGGCGCAGGTGGAGAACGCGGCGGAGATCGGCGTGGAGCACCACCTGGGCCTGACGTGCGACCCGGTCGGCGGCCTGGTCCAGATCCCGTGCATCGAGCGCAACGCGGTGGGCGCGTCGAAGGCGATCCACGCGGCACGCATGGCCATGCGCGGCGACGGGAGCCACGTGGTGACCCTGGACAAGGCGATCAAGACGATGCGCGAGACGGGCGCGGACATGAGCGTGAAGTACAAGGAGACGGCCCGCGGCGGCCTGGCGGTGAACGTCATCGAGTGCTGACGCGCACTTCCCCCGCGGAAGGGCCGGCTTCGGCGCGGAGCTACCCCCGGAAAGCTCCGCGCCGGCGTCAGTTCCGGCGGTCCTCCGGCTCCACGGCCAGCTTCAGGCCGACTTCGACCAGGCGCCAGCCCAGCTGCTGCTTCCGCGTTCCCGGGTGACGGCTCGGCGTCGCGCGCCCCGGCGGGCGGTTGCGCACGCCGTGGCGCAGCTCGTTCTCCCGCTCGTGGACCAGGTCCTCGGCCATCAAGAAGTGCACCGGATCGCCCCCTGCGTCGATGTTCGGTGTCGTCCCCCGCATCGTCGCTCACGGTGCCCGTCCGGTTCCACCGGTTTTCCGCACCGCGAACGCCGGGGTCACCGACAGCGACCGGACGCGGCCACCGGCGAAGGTGCGGCCTAAACTCGCGGGATGGAGTCGACCTCGGTGGCGAACGCCGGCGAAGCGCTGTTCCGGCCGGTCCGCGCGGGCAACGCCTTCGAGGAGACCGTCGAGCGGCTGCTGCAGGCCATCCGGCTGGGCGTCGTCGGTGCGGGGGAACGGTTGCCGTCCGAGCGCGAGCTCGCCGACCGGCTCGGCGTCAGCCGCGTCACGCTCCGCGAAGCCATCCGGGCCCTGTCCGACGCCGGTTACGTGGAGTCACGCCGGGGGCGGTACGGCGGCACGTTCGTGAACGAAACCCTGCCCGGGCCGCCCGAACCCGACGGCAAGGTCGACGCCGTCGCGCTCGAAGACGCGCTGAGCCTCCGCTACGTCCTCGAGACCGGCGCCGCCGAGATGGCCGCCGCGCGGTCGCTGAGCCCGGCCGACCGGCAGCACCTCACCGGCACGCTCGCCGAGGCCGCCGGGGCGGACCTCGACGACTACCGCCGCAAGGACTCCCGGCTGCACCTGGCCATCGCCGAGGTGACCGCGTCCGGTTCGCTGACCACGGCCATGGCCGACGCCCGCACCCGCGTCAACCAGCTGCTCGACCGAATCCCCCTGCTGCCGCCCAACCTCGAGCACTCGAACGCCCAGCACGAGGCGATCGTCGACGCGATACTGGCCGGGGACGCGCCCGCCGCGCGCCGCGCAATGGCGGAACACATCGAGGGCACCGCGTCGCTGCTGCGCGCGTTCCTCTCCTGAGACTTCTTCACGAGATTCGAACAAGTCGACGGAGAACCTTTTCACCCGTCCGGCCGTCATCCGTTCGTGACCTTGGCGACCGAGGAAGACGAGAAGCCCCGCAAACCGAAGTGGCGCCGCGCCCGGCGGATCGCGGGCCGGACGCTCGGCGTCCTCATCGGCGGTCCGCTGATCGCCTTCTGGGTGGCCTACCTCGTGCTCGACGTCCGCAGCCCGCAGGACGTCCTGGCCGGGCTCGACAAGACCGTCGTCCTGCAGTACGCGGACGGTTCCGAGCTGCTCAAGGTGGTTCCGGCCGACGGCGACCGGACGTTCGTGCCCTACGCCCGGGTGCCCGCGAAGCTGCGGGACGCCATCATCGCCACCGAGGACCCGACCTTCTGGGACAACCAGGGCTTCGACCCGACCGGGATCGGCCGCGCGTTCCTCACCGGCGTCGGCGGCGGCTCCGGGATCACCCAGCAGTACATCAAGAAGTCCACCGGCGACGAAGACGCCACCCTCGGGCGCAAGTTCGCCGAGCTCGTGCTGGCCACGAAGATCACCCAGGAGCAGAGCAAGGAACAGATCTTCGAAAGCTACGTCAACATCATCTCCTTCGGCCGCGGCACGTTCGGGCCCGCCGCGGCGATGAACGCCTACTTCGGCAAGAAGCTCGACGACTCGATCACCTGGAGCGAAGCCGCCTTCCTCGCCGGGATGATCCAGTCGCCGTCGGTGCACGACCCCGCCGCGTCCGGCGACCTGCACGCCACGCGGCGCTGGCAGTACGTCCGCGACAAGCTCGTCAGCCGCGGATACGTCAAGGGCGACGAACCGATGGCCTACCCCGGCGGCGAAATCCAGCCCCCTTCGGAAACCCGCGCGGGCCGGCTCACCTACGACCAGTTCCACGTCAAGCAGCAGGTCCTGGCCGAGCTGGAGCAGGACGGCTTCCCGCTCGGCCGGCTCCAGCAGGGCAACATGACGGTCGAGACGACCCTGGACCGCGGCCTGCAGGACGCGGCCAAGAACGCCCTGCGGAACCGGCTCGCCGGCGAGCCGCCGGAGTTCCGCGGCGCCGTCGTCGCCCTCGACCCGAAGACCGGGGCCGTGCGCGCCTACCAGGGCGGCGACCAGGGCGTCCGCGACTACGCGAGCACCCCGCACGCGCTCGGCACGGCGTTCCACCCGTTCACCT
Source organism: Amycolatopsis sp. cmx-4-61 (assembly GCF_046548775.1). NCBI lineage: Bacteria > Bacillati > Actinomycetota > Actinomycetes > Pseudonocardiales > Pseudonocardiaceae > Amycolatopsis > Amycolatopsis sp. cmx-4-61. The sequence continues at coordinate 3,824 of NZ_JAEBEI010000012.1, forward strand.
ACGCCGCGGCGCTGCGCGCCGGCTACGGTCCGGACCAGCCGATCCCGACGCCGGCGAAGCTCGACTTCCTCGGCGAAACCTTCCAGTACCCGGACGGCTGCGGCCCGCGGTGCACCCTCCGCACAGCGCTGGCGAAGCACGCCGAAGGCGCCTTCGTCGGGCTGGCGAAGAAACTCGGCCCGGACGCACTGAGCGACACCGCGCGGCAGGCCGGCATCCCGGACGCCGTCGACGGAACGCCGACCCTGCGCGAGAAGGACGGCTTCCTCATCGGGCCGGGCATCGCGATCGGCCGGTACCCGCTGCGGCCGTTGGACGTCGCGGGCGCCTACGGGACCTTCGCCGCCGACGGCCGGCGCGCCACCCCGCACCTGGTGGCCAGGGTGCGCGACGAAAGCGGCTCGGTCGTCTGGACGCACCCGGACGCCTCGAGCCCGGCGTTCGGCGACGAGAGCCGCCGCATCGCCGTCGAGGTCACCGCGGCCCTGCGCGGCGACGGCGGACCGGCGCTGCGCACCGGCGAGGCCGAACACGGCAACAGCCCGGACTACCAGGACGCCTGGGCCGTCGGCTACACCCCGCAGCTGGTGACGGCGGTCTGGATCGGCTCCGACGACGAGCGGCGGCTCAAGGACGCGAGCGGCCGGAAACTGACCGGCGACGGCGTCCCGGCCGACGTCTGGCGCACGGTCACCGCGGCGGCCCGGCCGCGCTGACTCACCGCACGACGCCCAGCACGAACCCGTCGTGGCCCTTGCCGCCGACCGTCTGCACCGCGGTCGCGTCGATGCGGTCCTCGGCCGCGAGCACCTCGAACATCTCGCGCGCGCCGCGGACGTTCGGGTCGTCGCTGCTCGCGTCGGTCACCCGGCCCTGGCGGACGACGTTGTCGACGACGATCGCCGTGCCCGGCCGGGCGAGCTCGAGGCCGGCGCGGACGTAGTTGGCCAGGTTGACCTTGTCCGCGTCGATGAACACGAAGTCGAACGGCCCGGTCAGCTGCGGCAGCGTGTCGAGCGCCGCGCCGACCCGGATGTCGACGACGTCTTCGCCGAAGCCCGCGCGCGCCAGGTTGGCCCTCGCGACTTCAGCGTGCTTCGGCTCGTACTCGCAGGTCACCAGCTTGCCGCCGGCCGGAAGGGCGCGGGCGAGCCAGATCGTGCTGTACCCGCCGAGCGTGCCGATCTCCAGGATCGTGCGCGCGCCGGCGAGCCGGGCCAGCAGGTGGAGCAGCTTGCCCTGGTTGGGCGCGACGGCGATGGGCGGCAGCCCGGCGGCGTCGGCGTCGGCCAGCGCGGCGTCGAGCACCGGGTCGGGGGCGAGCAGCGCGCCGGCGAGGTAGTCGTCGATCTGGGTCCAGGTCTGGTCGGTCATGGCACCTCCGCAGCCAATCTAGCCCGGATGGGATCATGGCCGCCGAGGCGTTTTCCGGCGGGGAGGCAGGCATGGACGACTACCGCGTCGTCGCGGACGCCATCGCCGCCGACATCGCGGCCGGCCGGCTCCGGCCCGGCGACCGGCTGCCGCCCCAGCGCCGCTTCGCGCGGCAGCGCGGCATCGCCGGCTCCACCGCGGCCCGCGTCTACGGCGAGCTCGTCCGGCGCGGCCTGGCCGTCGGCGAGGTCGGCCGCGGCACCTTCGTCCGCGCGGCGAAGCCGCCGCCCGAACCCGCGCTCGCCGAGCCCGGCGGCGCCCGCGTCGACCTCGAGCTCAACTTCGCCGTCCTGCCGGAGGAATCCGCGCGGCTGGCCCGCGCGCTGGAACCGCTGCTGCGCGCCGACGTCCTGACCGCGGCCCTGCACCCGATCGGCGCCGCGGGGACCCCGGTGGCCCGCGAAGCGGCGGCCGGGCTGCTCGCCCGCGGCGACTGGCGGCCCGACCCGGCGACGGTGCTGTTCACCGGCACCGGCAGGCAGGCCCTCGCGGCCTCGATCGCCGCGTTCGTGCCGGTGGGGGAGCGGCTCGCGGTGGAGTCCCTGACGTACCCGGTGGTGAAGGGCCTGGCGGGGAGGCTCGGCGTCGACCTCGTGCCGATCGAAACCGACGAGTCCGGGCTGGTGCCGGCGGCGCTCGCCGCGGCCGGCCCGGTGCGCGCGCTCTACGTCCAGCCGACGCTGCACAACCCGCTCGGCACGACGATGCCGCCGCGGCGCCGGGCCGAGCTCGCCGAAGTCGTGGCCCGCCTCGACCTGCCGGTGATCGAGGACGGCATCTACACGTTCCTGCGCGACGACGTCCGTCCGTTCGCCGCGTACGCGCCGGAGCGCACGGTGTTCGTCGACAGCCTGTCCAAGCGCGTCGCGCCCGGGTTGACGGCGGGCTTTCTCGTCTCGCCGCCGTCCTGGACCGCGCGGCTGGCGTCGTCGGTGCGTTCGGGGGCCTGGGCCGCGTCGCGCTTCGCCGTCGAAGCGGCGACGCAGTGGATCGTGACGGGCACCCTGGCCGAGATCGAAGCGGCGAAACGCCGTGACGCGGCCGCCCGCGCGTCGGTGGTGGCGGAGAAACTGCCGGGCCTGCGCGGCGATCCGGCGTCGTACCACCGCTGGTGGGAACTGCCGGAACAGTGGCGCGCGGAGACGTTCGTCGCGGCGGCGGCCCGCCACGGGATCGCGCTGTCCCCGGCGGCGGCGTTCGCGGTGCTCCCGGGCCACGCCCCGAACGCGGTCCGGCTCGCGGTGTCGGCTCCGCCGGTGGCGACGCTCGCCGCGGCGCTCGACGTCCTGGCGGGGCTGGCCGGCGGCAGCCCGGACGACCTGGTGACCGACTGACCGCGGGTGCCGGCCCGTGCCAGGGCGTACCAGCGGCGTGTGCGCCGTTCGCCAGCGAGCGCCGCCACCCTTCGGGGGTCGCAACGAACCGAAGGAGCACGCATGCCCGTCACGATCATCGGTGCCGGCCTCGGCGGCCTGACCCTCGCCCGCGTCCTGCACGTCCACGGCATCCCGGCCGCGCTCCACGAAGCCGAAGCCTCCCCGGAAGCACGGGCGCAGGGCGGGATGCTCGACATCCACGACTACAACGGGCAGCTCGCCGTCGAGGCGACCGGGCTGACGGAGGAGTTCCGCGGCCTGGTCCTCGAAGGCCGGCAGGCGATGCGGATCCTCGACCGCCGCGGCACCCTGCTGTTCGAGAAGACCGACGACGGCACCGGGGGCCGCCCGGAGGTGCTGCGCGCCGACCTGCGGCGGATGCTGCTCGACGCGCTCCCGGCCGGCACCGTCCACTGGGGACACAAGGCGACCGCGGCCCGCACGCTGCCCGACGGGCGCCACGAGGTCACCTTCGCCGGCGGGCACACCGTCGTCGCGGACGTCCTGGTGGGCGCCGACGGGGCCTGGTCGAAGATCCGGCCGCTGCTCACCGACGCCGTGCCGGAGTACGAGGGCACGGCGTTCGTCGAGACCTACCTCTTCGACGCCGACACCCGGCACCCGGCCACGGCGAAGGCGGTCGGCGGCGGCTCGATGGCCGCCAACGGCGCCACGCCGGACGAGGCGATCAACGCGCACCGGGAAAGCGGCGACACCCTGCACGCCTACGTGGTGCTCACCCGCCCGCTCGACTGGTTCGCCGCCGTCGACTTCACCGATCCCGCGGCGGCCGCGGCGCGGATCGCGGCGGAGTTCGACGGCTGGGCCCCGGAACTCACCGCGCTGATCACCGACGCCGACACCGCCCCGGTCCTGCGCCTGCACCACGCCCTGCCGATCGGGCTGCGCTGGGACCGCGTGCCGGGCGTGACCCTCGTCGGCGACGCCGCCCACCTCGCCGCGCCGAACGGCGAAGGCGCCAACCTCGCCATGCTCGACGGCGCCGAACTCGGTCAGGCCCTCGCCGCGCACCGCGGGGACGTCGAAGCGGCGCTCGCCCGGTACGAGGAGGCCATGTTCACGCGCAGCGCGAACCCGGTCGACGAGGCTGTGCTGCTCGAGAGCCTGTTCGGGGACGGCGAGGTCCCGCAGGCGCTGTTCGACCTGCTGCACGGCCGCGAGCAGACGTCCTGAAGTCAGGGCGCGTACTTGCCCACGAAGCTGCCGCAGGTCACGACGCGGCCGGTGAGCCGGGCCTGGATCGCCTTCTCCAGGCCGAGGTAGTCGAACACCGGTGTGCCGGGCGGGACCGACGCCGGGATCGGGCCGCCCGTGGCGAGCATCCGGAACGACTCCGTCTCGAACAGGACCAGGTAGCCGCCTTCGCGGTTCAGCCGGTCGGCCGTCGCGAGCATGCGCTCGGGCGCGCTGCCGACGATCTCCAGCGGCAGCGGCCACTCGAGGGGGAACGGGTTGCGCAGGCCGAACGCCGGGTAGGCGAACGGGCTGTCCGGCAGGATCGCCGTCCGCGCCGCCGGGAAGCGGTCCAGGCAGCCGCGGATCTGCCGCACGAAGGTGAACGTCGACGGGTTCGTGCGGATCCCGGCCATCGCCGGGGTGACCGCGCCGAGGTCCTCGGTCAGCCGGTCGTGGCCGACGTCGAAGTAGCCCGCTTGGTCGTGGCGGGCGACGACGACCCAGCCGCAGACCGCGACCGCCGTCAGCCCGGCCGTGGCGGTCACCCAGCGCCGGGCCGGGCGCGGCCGGGGCGGGACCAGGTGGCTCAGCAGCAGCAAGGCCGTCAGGGCCAGGGTGCCGGTGAGCAGCGTCGGGGTGTCGTTGCCCCAGGACAGGCTGGTCATGAACCCGGTGGCGAGCACGAGCAGCCCGGCCCAGGGCACCTTCCGCCGCACGGCCGCGTTCACCGGCACGCTGACCGCGACGATCCACCACAGGACGTCGGCCCAGCGCGAGGAGCCGGTGAACCGGCCGTCGACGACGGTCCAGACCACCGCCGTGGCGCCGGCGAGCACCAGCACCCAGGACGCGGCCCGCCCGGCCGCGCCGAGCCGGTCGCCGGACAGCCGGACGGCCAGCAGCACCACGGCGATCGCGGCGAAGAAGCCCAGCTCCCGCACGGGGGCCTTGGTCAGCACTTCCGGGTCGTCGAGCCACAGCCCGAGCAATCGCTCGCCGTACGCGGGCACGCCGCCGGTGAGCTGCTCGACCATTTCGGTGAAGCCGCCGCCGAGGCTCACCCACGTCACGTACGCCAGCCCGGGGCCGCCGAGCGCGAGGAGGTCGAGGACCAGCCGCCGCCACCAGCCCGCCGTGCGCAGCGAACCCGCCCGCGTCGCCGGGTGCAGCAGCAGCCACAGCACGCCGATCACCGCGGCCGGCGCGAAACTCTGCTTGACCAGCACCGCGCAGCCGAGCAGCACCAGCCCACCGCGGCGGGCGAGCGCGCGGCCGTTGCCCAAGCCCGCGTCGAGCGCCCAGGCGCCGCCCGCGGTGAGCGCGATGCCGTCGACCGTGTGCCAGGCCATCAGCGGGAAGGCGTTGAGGTTGATCAGCGACGCGGCCGCGACCATCGCCGTCATCCCCGGGCCCCATTCGAGCACCCGGCGCCGGGTGACCAGCGTCGCGAACGCGATCGTGGCCACCACGATTTCGATCATGGACAGGAAACTGGAGCCGAAGAACAGCGGCATCGGCAGCGCGTAGTCGGCGACGTGCAGCACCGCGGACCCCAGCGGGCGGGCGGAGATGATGTCGGCGTGCGGGACTTCGCCGTGCAGCACCCGCCACGCCTGGGCGAGGATGAAACCCTGGTCGGTGGGGTGGAAACCGAAGCGGCCGACGCGGAATTCGGTGGCCAGCGCGAGCAGCAGCACCCAGCCGGCGTGCAGGCCCCAGCGCAGCAGCGGCCGGGCCGGTCTGCCGGGCGGCGGTGCCGTGGCGACCTGTGCCGGACTCGCCACGTCCACGCCGTGCCCGCCTTCCGCTCCCGATCACACCCGCAGGCGATGGTAGCGGCCGGGGTGAGCGCCACCTCGGTGGTCCCGACGGTCGGCGAGGTGGCGCTCACCCCCTGCGTCACCCGTGGGTGCGCCTCGCGGTGCCGATCACGGCCGCTTCGTCCGTCGCGGCGCGGCGTTGTCCAGTACTGAATTCCGGCATTTCGTACTCCCCAGTCGAAGCCCGTGCGGGTGCACGGGACTCGCGCGAGGGTAGAAGTACCGTCGCGTGCGTGCCACCGTTTCGGCGGAATTCGCGGAAATCAGGCGCGGCGGCGCCAGATGAGGCGGGTCACCGCCGCCGCGACCGACGCCGGCGCGGACCGGGCGGGCAGACCGCGGGCTTCCGGCGCGGACTCCGGCATCGCCCGGTAGGCCAGGTGCGCGGCGAAGCGGGCGACCCGCGGCGCGGCGAGCGCCGCCAGTTCGGCCGCGCGGCCTTCCGGGAGGCTGAGGATCTCCGGCCGCTCCTCGCACGCCTTGACCACCAGCGCCGCCGCGCGTTCCGGGCTGCTGGCGGGGATGCCGCGGTAGCCGGTCGGCGCGATCATCGGCGTCCGCACCAGCGGCATCCGCACGGACGTGAAGGTGACACCGTCCGAGAGCGTCTCCCGCCCGGCCGTGAGCCCGAGCTCCTCCAGCGCCGCCTTCGAGGCCAGGTAGGCGGAAAAGCGCGGGGTGTCGGTCTGCAGGCCCTGGGTCGTCACGTTGACGACGTGGCCGAACCGCCGCTGCGCCATCGACGGCAGGAACCCGAGGATGAGCCGCACGGGACCGAAGTAGTTGATCGCCATCGTGCGCTCGAAGTCGTGGAACCGCTGCGTGGACAGCACCACCGAGCGCCGGATCGACCGGCCGGCGTTGTTCACCAGCACGTCCACCGCGCCGTGGTCGCCGAGCACGTCCTTGACCAGCGCGTCGACGGCGTCGCCGTCGGTCAGGTCGCAGGGGTACGCCGCCGCGGTGCCGCCGGCCGCGAGGATCTCCGCCCGCACCTCCTCGAGTTCCGAAGCGCGGCGGGCCACGAGGATCACCTTCGCGCCCTTGCGCGCCACGGCGAGCGCGGACGCCCGGCCGATCCCGGACGACGCGCCGGTGACCAGCACCGTCCGCCCGGCCAGGCCGTGGGTGCGACGCGCGCGGTCGGGGTCGAGGTACGCCTGCCAGTACCGGTAGAGCGGCGCCGCGTAGTCCCGCAGCTCGGGCAGTTCGATGCCGCTGCCGAACAGCGCCGTCGTGGTGCGCGCGGTGTCGAAGACGACGTCCGTGGCCAGGTGCGGCAGCACGGCCAGGGGGATGCCCAGTTCGTCGAGAACGGCCGCGCGGGCACCCCGGCCACCGGGCACGCGGTCGATCCCGGCCGCGGCCGCGTGCGCCAGCCGGCCGCCCGCGCGCCGCAGCGCGCGCGACGGGCCGGCGGGCAGCACGGCCTTCACCACCGGCCCGCCCGCGGCGCGCGCGAAGGCGTTGTAGACGGAGTTCAGCGGCTGCGGGCGCGCGGCGGCGAGGTGGTACGTCGTGCCGGACGGCGCGTCCCGGTGCATCAGGTACTCCATCGCTTCGACGACGTAGTCGACCGGCACCAGGTTCGTCGCGCCCAGGTCGGGCGCGGCCAGCGGGAGGCGCCGCGGCAGCGCGGCCAGCCGCGAGATGGCCGGCAGGAAGAAGTAGGGCCCGTCGACCTTGGCCATCTCGCCGGTGCGCGAATCGCCGACGACGGCCGAGGGCCGGTAGACGCGGAAGGGCAGGGACTGCTCGCGGACGAGCCGCTCGGCCTGGAACTTCGTCGCGTGGTACGGCGAGCCGAAGCGCTGGCCGAGGTCGAAGTCGGCTTCGGTGAACCGCCCGGCGTGGTCCCCGGCGACGGCGATCGACGACACGTGGTGCACCAGCCCGGCCCGCGCCGCGGCGGCGAAGGCGAGCAGGTGCCGGGTGCCGTCGACGTTGGCGCGCCGGTTGGCTTCCTCGCCGGCCGTCAGGTCGTAGATCGCCCCCAGGTGGACGACGTGGTCGACGTGGTCGAGGCGGGGAAGGTCCGCGGAGTCGATCCCGAGCCGGGGTTCGGCGAGGTCGCCGACCACCGCGTGCAGCTTGTCCGCGCCCGCCCACTCCCGGGCCGTGGTGGCCAGGCGCTCGCGGGAGGTCTCCCGCACCAGTGCGTACACGGCGGAGGTCCCGGGCCGCCGCAGCAGCCGGGCGACCAGGCGTTTCCCGATGAAGCCCGTCGCGCCCGTCACGAAGTAGGTCGTCATGGCCGGTCCCTTCAGTCGGACCGACTCTAACCTACTGGAAAGTAGGAACGGTAGTTGTCAGTGTGGTTCGGGAGTTTCTTCGTCCGCCGTCGCGACGACGGCGTCCCGCAGGGCGGCCCGCAGCCGTCCGACGTCGAGCGGCCCGAGCACCGCCGCTTCACCCGGTGGCGCGACGAGCACCACCTTGTCGTTGCTGACGAACACCGTCACGTCCCTGCGCCGGCCGGCCAGATCCCGGCAGCCGATCGACCACTCGCCCCGACTCATGGCCGCCGCCCTCGCTTCCCTGTGGTGGTCGTGCTCCGTGCGAGGGTGGGAGCGGACCCCGGCGGAGCTATGACGCCGGTTCACCCGATCTGCCTACTCGCGCGTTTTGTCTTGCGTTTCCGGGGTTTTCGGCGTAGCCCCCGGTCGTGGCGCGGCGGGTCCGGGAGTAGCGTCCGTCCGGCAGCCGTCTTGTGGGAGGTATGGATGTCGGAACCGCGGAAGATCGTCATCGTCGGTGCGGGCCTCGGTGGGGCATCCGCGGCGGCTGCGGTGCGAGAACGCGGTTACGGCGGCGAAATCGTGTTGCTGGGCTCGGATCCGCGCCGCCCGTACGAGCTGCCGGCGCTGTCCAAGGGCGTGCTGCTGGGCAACGCCGACGAACCCGACTGGGTGCACGAAGAGAAGTTCTACGCCGAGAAGGACATCCGCTTCGGCGCCGGTGTCACGGCGACCCGGATCGACCTCGGCGCCCGGCTGGTGGTGGACGACACCGGCGGCGAGCACGGCTACGACCGCCTGGTGCTGGCGACCGGTTCCGAACCGCGCCGCCTGCCGGTACCCGGCGGCGACCTGCCCGGCCTGTACACGCTGCGCACCCTCGACGACGCCCTCAAGCTCCGTTCGGCGTTCACGGCGGCGGAGCGTGTGGTGATCGTCGGCGCGGGCTGGCTCGGCTCCGAAGCGGCCGCGGCGGCCCGGACGCACCACGCGGAGGTGACGGTCGTCGACCCGGTCCCGGTGCCGCTGGCGAACGTGGTCGGCGAGACGATCGGCGGGGTGTTCCGCGACCTGCACGTGGCGAACGGCGTCCACTACCGCCTGGGCGAGCAGGTCGCCGAGATCACCGGCGGCCCGGACGGCGTCCGCGGCGTCCGCCTCGGCAACGGCGACGAGCTTACGGCGGACGTGGTCCTGGTCGCGGTGGGCGCGGCCCCGCGGGTCGAGCTGGCCCGGGAAGCGGGCCTGGAACTGTCGGACAACGGCGGCGTGGCGGTGGACGCGGCCCTGCGCACCTCGGCCGAGGACGTGTACGCGGTCGGCGACATCGCGGCCCACTTCCACCCGCGTTACGACCGCCGGATCCGGGTCGAGCACTGGGCGAACGCGAAGGACCAGGGCACGCACGTGGCGCAGAACCTGCTGGGGGCGAACGAGCCGTTCCTGGCCTCGCCGTACTTCTTCACCGACCAGTACGACCTGGGCTGCGAGTACCGCGGCCTGGCGGACCCGGCCGCGGACGAACTGGTGGTCCGCGGCGACCTGGCCGCCCGCGAGTTCACGGCGTTCTGGCTGCGCGACGGCGAAGTGGCGGCGGCGATGAACGTGAACATGTGGGACGACGGGGACGCACTCGGCGCGCTGGTCGACGGACGCCGGAAGGTGACGGCGGAGCAGCTCAAGACCGCGGACCTGGCTTCCCTGGTGTGAGGTGTGCGCGGATCAGCGCGTCGAGCCGCCGCCAAGCGGGTGACGACGCGTTGACCGCGCCCTGCACCAGCGCCGGGATCGCCGAACCCTGGTCGTACGCAGGCAGTTCCGCGCCGTAACGCGCTCGGGTGGCCGCAACGAGCTTCGCGGCCAGTGCGTCGACGCGCGGGTCGTGCGGGTCGAGGTCGTGCACCCGGTCGTACTCGAGGACCAGCGCGAGCAGCGCCGGGTCGGCCAGCATCGCCGCCTGGTCGCGGAAGTTGCGGTGTGCCGTTTCGGGGTGGGTGGCGAACACCAGCAGCCACAAGTCGTTCTGCAGCGCCACCCAGCGATCGCCGAACCCGAGGCCGGGCAGCCGGGCCAGGTACGCCGCCACCTCGTCCGGCAGGGGCGACAACCGGCCGGACGCCAGCCGGTGCAGGCGTTCGCGAGTGGCCTGCAGGTCGGCGATCCGGGCGGTGAGGTCCTCGTCGATCTGCCGCAGCGCCGGAGCGAGCCCGTCGCCGGAACGCAGTTCGCGGATGCGGGCCAGCGGGACGCCGGCCTCGGCGAGCGTGCGGATCCTGATCAGCTCGGCCGCGTCGGCCGCGCGGTAGCGGCGGTAGCCCGACGCGTCGCGCTCCGGCTCGGGGAGCAGGCCCTTCGCGTGGTAGACGCGGATCGTCTTGGTCGTCACCCCGACGTACCCGGCGAGCTGTCCGATGGTGAGCACCCCGCCATCCTCGCACTTGACCTTGCCCCAGGGGCAACGTTGCATGCTGGCCGCATGACCGACCACGAGACCCTGCGCGCGCTGGCCGACGAGGGCAACGAAACCGCGCTCGACCGGCTGGCCGACCTCGCCGACGCCCGCGGGGACGTCGAGGAGCTGAGCGAGCTGCTGGACGAAGGCTGCGACCACGCCGGAGCACTGCTCACCCGGCGCGCGGTGGCCGCCGAAGACCTCCTGGCGCTGCAGCGCATCGCCGACGCCGGCCACGAACCGGCCGGCGACGAGCTGGAACGCCTGCTCAGGCGGTGACCGCGGGCCGCGTCAGGGCCAGGTAGGCGACCAGTGCCAGCGCCGCGAAGCCCGCCATGGTCGCGGCCATCGGCACCGCCGTCCCCGGGCCGCCCAGGCCGACCAGCGGGGTCGCCGCCGCGCCCACCACGAACTGCAGCACCCCCAGCAACGCCGAAGCGGCCCCGGCCGAGCGGGCCTGCGCCGCCAGGGCCAGCGAACTCGCGTTCGGCATCACCAAGCCGATGCTCGACACGAGCACGAACAGCGACACGAGCAGCAGCGCCAGCGGCGCCCGGAAGAGCGTCGAAGCCAGCACCAAGGCGCCGCCCGTCACGCCGAGGAGCAAGCCGGCGAGGAGCAGGGCGCGCTCGCGAACCCGGCCCACCAGGCGGCCGTTGAGCTGGCCCGCCAGCACGATGCCGACGCCGTTCGCGCCGAACACCACGCTGTAGGCCTGCGGGCTGAGGCCGTACACGCCCTGCAACGCGAACGACGAGCCCGAGATGTAGGCGAACATCGACGCGAACAGCAGCCCTGACGCCAGCGCGTACCCGGCGAACGAACGGTCCAGCGCCAGCCGCCCGTAGGTCCGCATCACCCGGCCGAGCCGCAGCGGGGACCGCACCGGGGACGGCTCCGGCAGGAAGAACACCACCACGGCCAGCAGCAGCGCGCCGAACGCCGTCAGCACGACGAACACCCCGCGCCACGACGTCCAGGTGAGCAGCTGGCCGCCGATCAGCGGGGCCAGGATCGGGGCCAGGCCGCTGACCAGCATCAACGTCGAGAAGAACTTCGTCATCGCGGTGCCGGAGAACAGGTCCCGCACGGTGGCGCGCGCGATCACGATCCCGGCGGCGGCCCCGAGGGACTGCACGAGCCGCGCCGCGACCAGCAGCCACGCGTCCGGGCTCACCGCGCACAGCACCGAGCCCACGACGTACAGCGCCAGCCCCACCAGCAGCGGACGGCGGCGGCCGACGGCGTCCGACAGCGGCCCGAGCACCAGCTGGCCCAGGGCGAGCCCGACGATGAACGCGCTGAGCGTCAGCTGCACCGTGCTGTCCGCCGCGTGCAGGTCGGCTGCCATCCGCGGGAGCGCCGGCAGGTACATGTCGATCGACAGCGGTCCGAACGCCGTCAGGCCGCCCAGGACGAGGACGAACTTCAGCTGCGCCCGCCGGCTCGGCGCGGTAGGTTCCGCCGTGGTGGTCATGCACGTCCTTTCGCTCCTCACCCCTGACCAGCGGGGCGGCCGCCGGCGCTATTCCGGCTGTGACCGGTGACACGCCGTGGTCACCCGGCCCTGCACCGACACTGATCCGATCAATTTTGCCTCCTTTCGGCGATGGCTCTGGATCGACGGCCGCGACTGCGATATACATCGGATGTCTAGTCGATGTGGGTGAAGGGAATATCCGTGCAGCTTGTGCGCCTCGGGGAGCCGGGAAGTGAGCGTCCGTTCGTGCGGGCCGACGACGGCACGACCTACGAGCTGGGCGGCCTGACCGCCGACATCGACGGCGGCTTCCTCGCCGCGGACGGGATCGCGCGCATCGCCGCCGCGCTCGCCGCCGGGGAGCTGCCGCGAGCGGACGTCGAGGGCCTGCGCGCCGGCTCGCCGATCGCCCAGCCCGGCAAGGTCGTCTGCATCGGCATGAACTACCGGCGCCACGCCGAAGAGACCGGCGCGACGCCGCCGACCGAGCCCGTCGTCTTCATGAAGGCGCCGGACGTCGTGGTCGGCCCGGCCGACGACGTCCTCATCCCGCGCGGGTCGGTGAGCACCGACTGGGAGGTCGAGCTCGGCGTCGTCATCGGCAAGACCGCCCGCTACCTCGACAGCGTCGACGAAGCCCTGGACCACGTCGCCGGGTACGTCGTCTCGAACGACGTATCCGAGCGCGAGCTCCAGTTCCGCACCGGCCAGTGGGACAAGGGCAAGTCCTGCGAGAACTTCAACCCGCTCGGCCCGGCGCTGGTCCCGGCGAGCGAAGTGGCCGACCCGCAGGACCTCGGCCTGCGGCTGTGGGTCAACGGCGAGAAGAAGCAGGACTCCTCGACCAGGGACATGATCTTCTCCGTGGCCGAGATCGTCCACCACCTGTCCCAGGTGATGGTGCTGCGGCCCGGCGACCTGATCAACACCGGCACCCCGGAAGGCGTCGCGCTCGGGCAGCCCGACCCGAAGCCCTACCTGCGTGACGGCGACGTGATCAAGCTCGAGATCGACGGCCTCGGGCGCCAGCGCCAGACCGCGCGGCGGGCCTGACCATGGCGAAGATCATCGGCATGGAGGTCCTCGACGTCCGGTTCCCGACGTCGCGGGAGCTGGACGGCTCGGACGCGATGAACCCCGATCCCGACTACTCCGCCGCGTACGTCGTGCTGCACGCCGACGGCGGCCCGGACGGCTACGGCCTCGCGTTCACCATCGGCCGCGGCAACGACGTCCAGGCCGCCGCGATCCGCGCGCTCGCCCCGCACGTCGTCGGCCGGGACGTCCCCGAGGACGCGGCCGCGCTGGGCGACCTTTCGCGCACGCTCGTCGGCGACTCGCAGTTCCGCTGGCTGGGCCCGGAAAAGGGGGTCGCGCACATGGCCGTCGGGGCGGTGGTCAACGCCGCGTGGGACCTCGCCGCGCGCCGCGCCGGCCTGCCGGTCTGGCAGTTCGCCGCGCGGATGACGCCCGAAGAACTCGTGTCGCTCGTGGACTTCCGGTACCTCACCGACGCGCTCACCGAGGCCGAGGCCCTGGAGATCCTGCGCACCGCCGAGCCCGGCCGGGCCGAGCGCGAGAAGCAGCTCCAGGCGAACGGCTACCGCGCCTACAGCACCTCACCCGGCTGGCTGGGGTACGCGGACGCCAAGCTCGTGCGGCTGGCCGAGCAGGCCGTCGCCGACGGCTTCGGGATGATCAAGCTCAAGGTCGGCGGCAACCTCGAGGACGACGTCCGGCGGATGAAACTCGCCCGCGAGACGGTCGGCACCGGCGTCCGGATCGCCGTCGACGCCAACCAGCGCTGGGACGTCTCGGCCGCGGTCACCTGGATGACCGCGCTGGCGCCGTACGACCCGTACTGGATCGAGGAACCCACGTCCCCGGACGACGTCCTGGGCCACGCGGCCATCGCGAAAGCGCTTGCGCCGATCCGGGTCGCCACCGGCGAGCACGTCCAGAACCGCGTGGTCTTCAAGCAGCTGCTGCAGGCGGACGCGATCTCGGTCCTGCAGCTGGACGCCGCCCGCGTCGGCGGCTTCAACGAAAACCTGGCGATCCTGCTGCTGGCGGCCAAGTTCGGCGTCCCGGTGTGCCCGCACGCCGGTGGCGTCGGGCTCTGCGAGCTCGTCCGGCACCTGTCGATGTTCGACTTCGTGGCGGTGTCCGGCACCGACGCGGACCGCTCGATCGAGTGGGTCGACCACCTGCACGAGCACTTCACCGACCCGGCCGTCGTCGAGCGCGGCCGGTACCTCGCCCCGACCGCACCCGGGTTCTCCGCGCGCATGCACGACGCCACGCTGCGCCGGTTCCGGTTCCCGGACGGTCCCGAGTGGACGGAGACCGCACGTGAGTGAATTCGAGGGCCTGGTGGCCGCCGTCACCGGAGGCGCCTCGGGCATCGGCAAAGCCGTCGCCACGCTGCTGGCCGGGCGCGGCGCGCAAGTCGCCGTGCTGGACCTGAAACCGGGCGACGGCGGCTTCCGCTGCGACGTCTCTTCCGATCGGGAAGTCCGCGAAGCGATCGATGCCGTCGTAGAGCGCTTCGGACGCCTCGACATCCTCGTCAACAACGCCGGGATCGGCGCGCAGGGCGACGTCACGGCCAACGACGACGACGAGTGGCACCGCGTGTTCGACGTCAACGTCGTCGGCATGGTCCGGGTCGCCCGCGCCGCGCTGCCGCACCTGAAGAACTCGCCGTCCGCGGCGATCGTCAACACCTGCTCCATCGCGGCCTGGGCCGGCCTGCCCGACCGCGCGCTCTACTCGGCCAGCAAGGGCGCGGTGCTCTCGCTGACCCTGGCCATGGCGACCGACCACCTGCCCGACCGCATCCGCGTCAACTGCGTGTGCCCGGGCACGGCGGACACGCCGTGGGTGGGCCGGCTCCTCGACGCCGCCGACGACCCGGCGGCCGAACGCGCGGCCCTCGCGGCCCGCCAGCCGATGGGCCGGCTGGTCACCGCCGACGAGGTCGCGAACGCCATCGGCTACCTCGCCGGCCCGCTTTCCGCCTCGACCACCGGCACCGCGCTGGCGGTCGACGGCGGCATGTACGGTCTCCGCCCGCGCGGACCCGTTCACCACGACTGATTTCCGCTGTCATCAAGGAGGATGCGGTGCGCAATAGGGTGATCCAGGTGGCCGCCACGGCCGCCGTCTGCGGCCTGGTGCTGGCCGCGTGCGGGTCCACGAAGGACAACGCCGCGGCGCCCGCGGCCGGCGGTGGTGCCGGCGGCAAGGTCGGCGCCACGCTGCCCCTGCTGACCTCGCCGTTCTGGCAGGCCTACAACAACTACGTGCCGAAGATGGCCCAGGAGGAGGGGGTCGACGTCCTCCCGACGGTCAACGCCGACAGCGACCCCGCGAAGCTGATCACCGACATCGGCACCTTCCTCAACCAGGGCGTCAAGGGCCTGGTCGTGACGCCGCTGGACTCGGCGGCCGTCGTCGCCGGGCTCAAGCAGGCCGAGAACAAGGGCGTGCCGGTCGTCGCGGTCGACGTCGCCCCCGAGAGCGGCAAGGTCGCCATGGTGGTGCGGGCCGACAACAAGGCCTACGGCACCAAGGCCTGCGACGCGATCGGCGAGAAGGTCAAGTCCGGCAAGGTCGTGCAGATCATGGGCGATCTGGCCTCGGTCAACGGCCGCGACCGCTCGGAGGCCTTCCGCGACTGCATGAAGGCGAAGTACCCGGGCATCCAGGTGCTGGAGATCCCGGCGGAGTGGAAGGCCGACAAGGCGTCCTCCGGCCTGGACAGCATGCTCACCGCGAACCCGGACATCAAGGGCGTCTACATGCAGGCCGGCGGCGTCTACCTGGCCCCGACCGAGCAGGCCCTCAAGCGCAAGAACCTGTTCTTCCCGGTCGGGGACCCGAAGCACATCGTGCTCGTGTCCAACGACGGCATCCCGCAGGAGCTGGCCGCGATCCGCGCCGGCGAGCTGGACGCCACCGTGTCCCAGCCGGCCGACGCGTACGCGAAGTACGGCCTGTACTGGCTGAAGAAGGCCATGGCGGGCGAGACGTTCAAGGCCGGGCCGACCGACCACGGCAGCACGATCGTCGAGATCAGCCCCGGCATCCTCGAGGACCAGCTGCCCGCCCCCGTCATCACGAAGGCCAACGTGGACGACAAGGCCCTCTGGGGGAACAACCTGTGACCGCGCTGCCCGCCGGCGAATCCGCCGTTCCGGTGGTCAGCGCGCACGGCGTCGGAAAGCGCTACGGCCCGACCGTGGCGCTGCACGACGTCAGCCTCACCGTGCACCCCGGCGAGTCGCACGCGCTCGTCGGGCGCAACGGGGCCGGCAAGTCGACACTCGTCTCCATCCTCACCGGTCTCTCCGCCACGGACACCGGGCACGTCGAGTTCGGGGGCGAGCCGGCCCCGCCCCCGTCCCGGCAGGACGACTGGAAGGCGCGCGTCGCCTGCGTGTACCAGCACGCGATGGTCGTCCCGCAGCTCACCGTGGCCGAGAACCTGTTCCTGAACCGGCAGGCGGGTGGCGGGTTCGCAATCGGCTGGAAGTCGTTGCGCCGCAAGGCGCGTGACCTGCTCGACTCGTGGGACGTGCACGTCGACGTCGACACCGCGGCCGGTGACCTGTCGGTCGAGGACCGGCAGTTCGTCGAGATCGCCCGCGCGCTGTCCTACGGCGCCCGGTTCATCGTGCTCGACGAGCCGACCGCGCAGCTGGACAGCCAGGCCATCGAGCGGCTCTTCGACCGGATGCGCCAGATGCAGGCGGGCGGGGTGACGTTCCTGTTCATCTCCCACCACCTGCACGAGGTGTACGAGGTCTGCCAGGCGGTGACCGTGCTGCGCGACGCGAAGCACGTCCTCACCGCGCCGGTCGCCGAGGTGGGCCGCGCGGAACTGGTCGACGCGATGACCGGCGAGCCGGGCGGCCTTTCGGTCCGCGACGCCGCCTCCCGCGAGGCCCTCGACGCGGACGCCACCGAGATCCTTTCGGTGGCGGGATTGTCCGGCGACGGCTTCCGGGACGTCTCCCTCCGGCTCCGCCGCGGCGAGGTCGTCGGCCTCGCGGGCAGCAACGCCAGCGGCAAGCACCAGGTCGCCGAGACGGTCTACGGCCTGCGGACGCCGTCGGCGGGCACGATCCGGGTCGACGGCTCGCCGCTGCGGCCGGGCGACATCCCGGCGGCGATCCGGGCGGGCATCGGGTGCGTGCCGCGCGACCGGCACCACGAAGGTCTCGTCCTGGAGCACTCGATCGCCGACAACGCCACATTGTCTATTTTGGACAGACTGGGACGCGGCGGGATCGCGTCGCCGCGCACCCGGTTCGCGCGGGCGTTGCAAGCTCTGCGGGACTACGACGTCGTGGCCGCGAGCGCCGAGCAGCCCGTGTCGGACCTGTCCGGCGGCAACCAGCAGAAAGTCGTGCTGGCGCGGGCCCTGATCGGTGACCCGCGGGTGGTCGTGCTGATCAACCCGACCGCCGGGGTGGACGTGAAGTCGAAGGAGGCGCTGCTCGCGGTCGTCGACCGGGTGCGCGCCGAGGGCAAGGCGGTGCTGATCGTCAGCGACGAGCTCGACGACCTGCGCCTGAGCGACCGGGTCCTGGTGCTGCGCGCCGGGGCCGTCGTCGCCGAACACCAGGCCGGGTGGTCCGACGGCGACCTCGTGGCCGACATCGAAGGAGTCGAGCTTTCGTGACCGACGTGATGACCTCCCCCACGGCGCAGCTGCCCGCGCCTCCCCGGCGGCGCAAGGCCGTCTGGCTGCGTGAACTCGCGCTGTTGCCCGCCCTGGTCGTCGTGTTCGTCATCGGCGGCCTGGTCGACGACACGTTCGTCGGCTGGAGCAACATCGTCAGCATCCTGACCGCGTCGGCGGCGCTCTCGCTGGTCGTGCTCGGCGAGTCGCTGGTGCTGATCACCGGCAAGTTCGACCTGTCGCTGGAATCGACGATGGGCCTGGCCCCGGCGCTCGGGGCGATGGTCGTGATCCCGGCGGCGTCCGCGGGCTTCGGCGTCGAGCTGCCGGCCGCGATCGGGCTGCTGGTGATCCCGCTGTGCGGGGCGCTGGTCGGGTTCGTCAACGGCTTCCTGATCGTGAAGCTGAAGCTGAACGCCTTCATCGTGACGCTGGCGATGCTCACCGTGCTGCGCGGGGTGCAGGTCGGTTCGACGAAGGGCAAGACGCTGTTCAACCTGCCCGACTCGTTCACGAACCTGGCGACGACGACGTTCGCCGGGCTGCCGATGTCGGTGTGGCTGGCCGCACTGCTGTTCGCCGTGGCGGGCTGGGTGCTGCGCTACCACCGCGTCGGTCGCGCGCTGTACGCGATCGGCGGCAACCGCCAGGCCGCGCGGGCGGCCGGCGTGCGCGTCGACCGGATCGCGTGGGCGGTGTTCGTCGTCGCCGGGGTCCTCGCGGCGATCGGCGGTCTGGCCTACACCGGGTACGTCGGGGCCTTGGGCGCGAACCAGGGATCCGGCATGATCCTGCAGGTGTTCGCGGCGGCGGTGATCGGCGGTGTCTCGCTCGACGGCGGCAAGGGCACCCTGGTCGGCGCCCTCACCGGCGTCCTGCTGCTGTCGTCGGTGTCCAGCCTGCTCAACTACGCGCACGTCACGGCGGAGTGGCAGGGCGCGATCTACGGCGCCATCATCCTGATCGCGCTGATCATCGCCCGGTACGCGGGTGGAAAGCCCCAGACGTGATGGTCAGCCGGTGATCATCGGATCACTGTCAGGAGGCTTCCGCGGCCGGCTCGGGCACCGTCGGGTCGTCCGCGGTGCCCAGGGCGTTGCGCAGCCACTGCTCGACCCCGGCGACGTGCACGGTCGCCCACGAGCGCGCGAGTTCCGGCTCGCGCGCCGCGATGGCCTCGTAGATCGCCGTGTGCTGCTCCCGGGTCTTCGCGACCGCGCCCTCCTGGGTGAGCCCGCGCCAGATCCGGGCGCGGGCCGTCGGCCCGGAGAGGCTGTCGAGCAGCGAGCAGAGCACGGGGTTGCCGGAGCCGTCGGCGATCTTGCGGTGGAACTGCAGGTCGTTGGCGACCAGCGACTCGACGGTCGGCGAGTCCTCCAGCTCGCCGAGCAGCCGGCCGAGGTCGGTGATGTCGTCGTCGCTCATGTGCAGCGCGGCCAGCGCGGTCGCGGCCGGTTCCAGGATCCGGCGGACGGCCAGGAAGTCGAGGACGGTGTCGTCGCGGTGGAAGTCGACCACGAACGTCATGGCGTCGAGCAGCAGGTTGGGCTCGAGGCTGGTGACGTAGGTGCCGTCGCCCTGGCGGACGTCGAGCACCCGGATCAGGCACAGGGCCTTCACGGCTTCCCGCAGGGAACTGCGCGAAAGCCCGAGCCGCTGGGCCAGCTCGGCCTCCTTCGGCAGCCGGTCACCCGGCGCCAGCTCGCCGGAGATGATCATGTCCTTGATCTTGTCGATCGCGACATCGGTGACGGGCATCGCGTCCGCCCTCCCTGCAACAAACCTCGGATGTTTCGGTGGTGCTCCCCAGCGTGCCACGTCCCGGTGAAGGAGTGGTGATGACCCACCAGCGCCCACCGCAAAGGGTGGTCCCCGCCCGCCCGGCCCCGCCCACCCGGCTCGAACCCGGGCGTAACAGTCCCGGGCCCCGCCACGTCCTCGAAGACACCGGCCTCGGTCCGGCCCGGGAACGCCCGGAGAAGGAGTGACCGCGTTGGAACTCTCCCTGTCCCCGCTCGGCCTGGGCTGCGCGCAGCTGGGCAACCTGTACCACGCGATCAGCGACGAGACGGCGGCCGCGACCGTCCGGCGCGCGTGGGACGAGGGCATCCGCTACTTCGACACCGCCCCGCACTACGGCCTCGGCCTGTCCGAGACCCGGCTCGGCGCCGCGCTGCGCGAGTACCCGCGGGCGGAGTACGTGCTTTCGACGAAGGTCGGCCGCGTGCTGGAGCCCAACCCGGACGGCGCCGGCCAGCGGGACGACCAGGGCTTCGCCGTCCCGGCCGCGTACCGGCGCCGATGGGACTTCAGCCGCGACGGCGTCCTGCGGTCCCTGGAGGACAGCCTGACGCGGCTGGGGCTCGACCGCGTCGACGTCGTCTACGTCCACGACCCCGACGACCACTTCGAGGAGGCGGTTTCGGGGGCGTTCCCGGCGTTGCGCGAACTGCGGGACCAGGGGGTCGTTCGAGCGTTCGGTGCCGGGATGAACCAGGCGCCGATGCTGGCCGAGTTCGTCCGCCGCACCGACCTGGACGTGCTGCTGGTGGCCGGCCGCTACACGCTGCTCGACCAGCCCGCGCTGGACGAGCTGTTCCCGTTGTGCGCCGCGCGGGGCGTCCGCGTGGTGGTCGGCGGGGCGTTCAACGGCGGGATACTGGCGACCGCGGAGCCGGGGCGGGTCTACGACTACGCCGAAGCGCCCGCGGAGCTGGTCGAGCGGGCGGGGCGGATCGCCCAGATCTGCGCACGGCACGGCGTCGAGCTGCCGGAGGCCGCGCTGGCGCTGCCGATGGCGCATCCCGCGGTGGCGTCGGTGGTCGTCGGCGCGCATGATCCGGACCAGGTCGCGGTGAACGCGCGGCGGGCGCGCGCGGCCGTCCCGCCTGCCCTGTGGACCGAGCTGATCGACGCGGGCCTGCTGCGCGCCGACGTAGTCATCGACGGAGGAGTCCCGTGATCGACGCCCACCACCACCTGTGGGACCCGGGGCGGCGCGAGTACCCGTGGCTGGCGGGGGCGGCCCTCGACCCGATCCGCCGCCCGTACACCGTCGACGACCTGCGCGCGGTGACGAAGGCGGCGGGCGTGCACGCCACCGTCCTGGTCCAGACGGTGTCCTCGGCGGAGGAGACGGCGGAGTTCCTCGCGACGGCGGCCGCGGAGCCGGTGATCGCGGGCGTGGTCGGCTGGGTGGACCTGACGGCCCCGGACGTCGCCGACCGGCTGGCCGCGCTCGACGGCCCGCTGGTCGGCGTCCGACACCAGGTGGAGGCCGAGCCGGACGACGACTGGCTGCTGCGTCCCGAGGTGGTGGCCGGGCTGAGCGCGGTGGCCGCCGCGGGCCTGGCCTACGACCTGCTGGTCCGCCCGGCCCAGCTGCCCGCGGCGACCGAAGTCGCGTTGCGGCTGCCGGGGCTGCGCCTGGTCCTGGACCACGCGGCGAAGCCCCCGATCGCGGCGGGGGAGTGGGAGCCGTGGGCGTCCGGCGTGGCCGCGCTGGCGGCGCGCGAGAACGTCGTGTGCAAGCTGTCCGGGCTGGTCACCGAGGCGGAGTGGTCCGGGTGGGAGGTCGGGCACCTGCGCCGGTACGTCGACCACGTGCTCGACGTGTTCGGTCCCCAGCGCCTGCTGTTCGGCTCCGACTGGCCGGTCTGCGAACTGGCGGCGTCCTACGAGCTGGTCCTCGACGCGGCGATCGCCCTCACGGGCTCGCTGTCGGACGCCGAACGGCTGGGCGTGTTCGAGCACAACGCCCGCGCGGTGTACGGGCTGGACGCGAGCGGGGCGACCTCCTCCAGGGGGTAGAAGAGGTCGCCCCGCCCGCCCGCGATGTGGTCTCAGAAGTCGTCGTCGCGGATCATGCCGCGCAGCCGGGTCAGGGCCCGGTGCTGCGTCACGCGGACGTTGCCCGGGGAGATCCCGAGCGCTTCGGCGGTCTCGGTCGCCGAGAAGCCGACGGCGATGCGCAGGGTCAGGATCTCCTGCTGCACCCGGGGCAGGGCGGCGAGCAGCCGGCCGAGACGCGCCCCGAGGTCCAGGTGCAGCGCGTGGGACTCGGGCTCGTTGCCGGCGACCAGCGGGCGCTCGGGGAGCTCGGGGACGGGCTCGGAGCGGTCGCGGGCGACGGCGCGGTAGGCGTCGGCAACCTTGTTGGCCGCGATCGCGTGCACCAGGTAGAGGAAGGAGCCGCCGCGGTCCTGGTAGTCGGGCAGGGCCTTGAGCACGGCGAGGCAGACTTCCTGGGCGACGTCGTCGGCCGACAGGTAGGACAGGTCGCGCCCGCCCATGCGTGCGCGGCAGTAGCGGACCACCACCGGCTCGATCATCTGCAGCAGCGAGTGGATCGCCGCCGGGTTGCCCTCGCCCGCGTCCTTGACGAGCGGGTCCAGGTCCTCCTTGGTGAGCCGTCCGCCCGGGCGGGGCAATGACTCGGGGGTGCGATAATCGCGAACGCTGGAAGCGGATTCTTCGGTGGTCCTCGGCGGTGCCGTCATGGTCGTCTCCCCGGCCGACCCTCGACCGTCGCTGCCGGGGGTTCAACACTCCGTAACTGATCCATCGCAGAGGCTCCGGCGAATCGGGGCGGATCTGCGGTCCGTGCGACGCAGGGTAATCGTAAACACGTCCAGGCGGGTCAGTCCAGATTTCAACGACCAATACCCCGTTAGCAGTAGGGACCGTGATGTTCCCGCGACCCGCGCCCGCACATTGCGATTAATCGGTTTCAGGATGTGCCGACTTCACTCGTCAGTGGAAGACGACCACGGAAGTGGCCGTCGCGGTCACGGCGAGCGACGCGATGGCGGGCAGCAGCCGGCTCGGCGGTCCCGGTTCGGCCGCGCGCAAGGCCCGTTCGCGGTGCATCCCGATGGCCGCCAGCAGGGCAGATGTCCCCGCGGCGAGCAAAACCGGGACCACGGCGCCACCCCAATGGCGCTGGGCGGCGGAGTGCAGGAGCAGTACCGTGCAGGCGGCGGCCGCCAGCGCGGTTCGCCGCCAGGCCAGCCCGGTGCGCTGGGCCTGCGCCCCGTTTCGCGAGGTCACGACCCGGTCCCGAACGGCGTGTCGGTACTTTTGACGTCACGATAATCGCGAACCGGCGGTATTCGCGTCCCGCGGCCGTGTTCGTCGGCCCCCGGCCGGCCGGCTCGCCGCGAAGGTCCGCCGCCCGGGCGGTTTTTCCCGGCCGTCACCGTCCGCTGCCTTCCGTGTCACTCACGAGACCACCAGCAGCACGGCCGCGGCGGCGATGAGGACCAGCAGACCGCCGGGCAGGACGAGGATCATCCAGCTGCGCGGCAGCGGCTCGCCGGCCCGCATCGCGATCTGGACCCGCCGCCAGCGCGGGTACGCGGTCGCGGCGAGCACGGCGGACAGCGCGACGCACAGGCCGGCGAGCACCGTGCTCGCCGCGGCGGGCGAGGGCACCAGCTGGTGCACCGCCACCCCGCCCGCAAACAGGCCGAGGGCCGTGCGGAGCCAGGCGAGGAAGGTGCGTTCGTTGGCCAGCGTGAAGCGGTAGTCCGGTTCGGTGCCGCCCGCGTGGGGCCCGATGTCGTCCCGCATGGGGTCGTCCCGCTTGGGGTCGTCCCGCTTGATGTCGTCCGACGCCACGTCCGCAGACGCTAGCCGGTGTGCGCGGCCGTGGCCGGTTCGGCGCGGTGCGCGAAGACCCACCAGCGGAGCACGGCGAACCGCACGAACCCGCCGACCAGGCTGGCCAGCAGCAGCGTGCCGGTTTCCTCCCACGACGTCGGCCGGTCGACGAACACGTCGAGCAGGGCCAGCACGGCCGAGCCGTACAGGGCGTAGAAGCCGAAGGTGAGCAGGTCCTGCAGGTGCCGCTTCCCGGCGTTGCTGGGCCGCCCGGCGAAGGTGACGCGGCGGTGGAACTCGGTGTTGCCGACCGTGGTGAGGGCGATCGCCACGAGGTTCGCCACCTGCGAGCCGAGCTCGTCGTGCAGCACGAGGAACAGGACGGCCTGCAGGCCGGTGGTGATCACGCCGGCCACGACGTACCACGCCGCGTGCGTGCCGAGCTCGTGGTGGCGGTCCGGATCGGTGGCGAGCAGCCGGTGCTCCGGTGCGCACCTGGTGGTGGCCATGATCCCAACCTACCTCGCGTTCACAAACTTGTGAATGTGTTAAACCCGTTGAAGATTTGTGATCCCGGCGACACCGCGGGGTTTCGCGGGCCCGCCGGCCGGGGTAGGTCAGGCGGTGAAGACAGTTCCCGACGCGCCAGGAGGGCCAGTGAGTGACCGAGACTCGGCCGAACCCCAGAGCTTGAGCCCCAGCGAGGCGCTGGACGAGGATGAGCTGCGCGTGGATTCGCTCGAGGAGGGCATCGAGCCGCCCGAGCACTGGAGTGCGGCCGACCGGTTCGGCACCACACCCCGGGAGATCCGCGAAGGCGAGCCGATGGACCAGCGTCTGGCCGAAGAGGTGCCGGACATCGAGCCGGAGCCCGTCCCGGAGCGCCCGCTCGCGGCGACGCCGGCGGCGGAGCTCGACGAGTCGATCGAGGACGCGCCCCCGGACTTCGAGCCGGTGGCTCCGGAAGAGACGATGCCGCGCCGCAACTCCAACCAGGGCCGCCGGGAAACGACGGATTACGCGGGCGAATCGGTGGCGGACGCCATCCGCGCCGCCCGCGAGGGCTGATCCGCTCAGCCTGCACGCCCGTTCCGGCGCCCCCAGCGTGGGGCTGTTCGGACCGCGACGAAGGGAAGGCCGAAGATGCTGACCGTGACCGAAGCCGCCGCCGAGGCGATCACCGCCCTGACCAACGACGGGCAAGGCGAGTCCGGGCTCCGCCTGGCGGTCCAGAACGCCGACGAAGAAAGCGCCCAGCTGGCGCTGTCGGTGGCCCCGGAACCGGCAGAAGGCGACAGCGTGCTGGGGGAGGCGGAAGGCCCGAAGGTCTTCCTCGAGCCCCAGGCAGCCGCCCTGCTCGACGACAAGGTGCTCGACGTCCAGGAGGACGAAGCGGGCGGCGTGGCGTTCGCCGTGCTGCCCCAGCACACGAGCTGAGACGCGGCGGCCGGGCCTTTCGCCTCATGGGGTGCGAAAGGCCCGGCCGCCCTCGCGTCTCCGCCTTCGCGGGCGGCTCCGGCGCCGGCTCCGGGAAGCTTCCTTCTCCCGGAACTTCTTCCCTCGCTACCCCTCCCGCCAAGCGCGAACCAGCTCCGCGGCCCGTTCCCGCAGCAACTCCGCCGCATGGATCCGGGCGTGGTCCAGCGAAGGCGCGTGGTCGATCAACGCGCTGCTCCCCACCACCCCCAACCGCGCCAGCCCCGCCGCGTCCAGCCGGATGCGGCCCGCCAGCGCCAGCAGCGGAATCCCGCGCGCCCGCTCGGCGATCCCCGCGGGGGCCTTGCCGTTCAGGCTCTGCTCGTCCAGCGATCCCTCGCCCGTGATCACCAGATCCGCCCCGCCGAGCGCCTGATCGACCCCGGTCAGCCCGGCGATGAGGTCGAACCCGGACTCGACGCTCGCCCCGAGCGCGATCGCGGCCGCCGCCACCCCGCCGCCCGCGCCCGATCCCGGCACCCGCGTGACGTCCGGGGCGCCGCCCACCTGCAGCGCGTGCGCCCACCGCGTCAGGCCCTCGTCGAGCACCGCGACCTCCGACGGCCCCGCGCCCTTCTGCGGCCCGAACACCGCGGCCGCGCCTTCGGGCCCCAGCAACGGGTTCGTCACGTCCGTCGCGACCGCCACGCGCACGCCGTCCAGCCGTTCCCGCACCGGGGTCAGCTCCGTCGAAGCCACCCGGGTCAGCGTCCCGCCGCCCAGGCCGACCGGCGCGCCGAACGCGTCGAGCACGCCGGCGCCCAGCGCACCCAGCATCCCGGCCCCGCCGTCGGTGCTCGCCGTGCCGCCGACCGTGAGCACGAGCCGCCGCGCGCCGTGGACCAGCGCGTCCGCCAGCAGTTCGCCGACGCCCCAGGTGTGCGCGGCCAGCGCCGTCGACGGCGAGGGTTCGACGAATTCGATGCCGCACGCGCGCGCCGACTCGATGTACGCCGTGCCGTCCAGCACCGCGTAGCGCGCTTTGACCGGCTCGTCCAGTGGGCCGCGGACCGTCAGCCGCACGATCCGCGCGCCCGCCGCTTCCAGCACGTCGAGGGTGCCTTCGCCGCCGTCGGCGACCGGGCACGTGACGATTTCCGCGTCCGGAAGGGCATCCCGCACGCCGAGCGCGATCGCCTCCGCGGCCTCGACCGCCGTGAGACTGCCCTTGAACTTGTCGGGCGCGATGACGACACGGGTCACGGCTTCACCTCCGTCAGCGGGGGACGCCCGGCGAGCACCGCCGCGACGTTGCGCGCGGCCAGCACGGCCATCGCGGTGCGGGTCTCGACCGTCGCCGAACCCAGGTGCGGGCTGAGCACGACGTCGTCCCGGCCGAGCAGCCGCGGTTCGACCTCGGGTTCCTTTTCGAACACGTCGAGCGCCGCGCCGGCGATCTCCCCGGCCTCCAGCGCGTCGGCCAGCGCGGCCTCGTCGACGACCGGCCCACGGGTCGTGTTCACCAGGTACGCGCCGGGTTTCATGGCCCGCAGCGCGGCGGCGTCGATCAGGTGCCGCGTCTCGGGCGTCAGGGGGCAGTGCAGCGAGACGACGTCCGAACGCGCCAGCAGCTCCCCGAACGGCACACACTCGGCTTCGGTGTCCTGTTTGGACCGTCCGGAGTAGACGACCGTCATCCCGAACGCCGTCGCCCGGCGGGCCACCGCCCGGCCGATCTGCCCGAACCCGACGATCCCCAGCGTCTTGCCCTGCAGCCCGGAGCCGAGCAGGAAGCCGAGGTGGAACGACCACGGCGTGCGCGAGCGCAGCAGCCGTTCGCCCTCGCCGAGGCGCCGCGTGACGGCGAGCAGCAACCCGAAGGCGAGGTCGGCGGTCGCGTCGGTGAGCACGCTTGGGGTGTTGGTGACGACGACGCCGCGCGAAGCCAGCGCCGGGACGTCGACGTTGTCGTACCCGACGGCGACGTTCGCGACCACCTTCAGCCCCGGACCGGCGGCGTCGGCCAGCGCGCCGTCGAGCCGGTCGTGCAGCATCCCGACCACCGCCGACGCCCCGGCCACGAACTCGTGCAGTTCCGCGGGCGTCAGCGGACGGTCGGCGGGGGACACCGCCACGTCGCCTGCCTCGGCGAGGAGCTGCACCGCGTCGTCGGGAATCCACCGGGTCACCGCGATCTTGGCCACGACGACAGCCTAGGCCAAGCCACCGACGATTCAGCCCACGCGCGTCAGCCGGACCACCGCGCTCGCGTACCCGCTGCCGGGGAAGTCGACGGCCAGACCGTGGCTCAGCAACACCGCCCCGTGGTGCACGACGCCGTCCTGATCGCGGTACTGCCCCGCCGGATCCAGCCCGGTGAGCCGCGGCGGGGTGAACGGCCGCGCGAACTCCGCGGGCCGCCGCCAGCAGAAGACCACGACGGAATCGCCGAGCACGTACTGCACCGCCGTCAGCGCCGAGGTCGCCGGATCCGCCAGCCGGTACAGCGTGCCGTGCTGCACCACGGGCCGGATCTCCTTGTACAGCGCCACGAGCGACGCCGCTTCGGCCAGTTCGTCCGGCGTCCAGCGCGGCAGATCGCCGCCCAGGCCGAGCACGCCCGCCATCGCCACGTGGAACCGGAAGCCGAGCGGCGCTTCCCGCCGCGTCGCCGGGTTCGGGCTGTCGGTCACCCAGGCCGACATCGTGCCCGGCGGGTAGAGCTGGCCGTAGCCGTGCTGGATGGTGATCCGGTCGGCGGCGTCGGTGTTGTCCGACGCCCAGATCTCGTCGGTGCGCGCGAGGATGCCGAGATCGGTGCGTCCGCCGCCGCCCGCGCAGCCCTGGATCCGCAGGTTCGGGTGGTCGGCGCGCAGCCGGTCGAGGATCGCGTACACCGCCCGGATGTGGCCGACCCACAGCCGCTGCGCGTCCGGACCCGCCTCGGGCCAGCCGGCTTCGGTGAACGCGCGGTTCATGTCCCACTTGAGGTAGTCGATGCCATGCTCGCCGACCAGCCGGTCGAGCCACTCGTGCGCCCAGTCCGCCACGTCCGGCCGCGCGAAGTTCAGCACGAGCTGGTTGCGCAACGTCGTCCGCGAGCGGTGGGCCATGTGCAGCACCCAGTCCGGGTGCGCGCGGTGGAGGTCGCTGTCCGGGTTGACCATCTCCGGCTCGACCCACAGCCCGAACCGCATGCCGTGCGCGTGCACGGCGTCGACGAGCGGCCGCAGCCCGGCCGGGAAGCGCTGTTCGTTGGCGACCCAGTCGCCGAGCCCGGCCGAATCGCCGGTGCGGGCGCCGAACCAGCCGTCGTCCATGACGAACAGTTCCGCCCCCAGCCGGGCGGCCGCCGCGGCGAGCTCGGTCTCCGTCTTTTCGTCGACGTCCCAGCCGGTCGCCTCCCAGGAGTTGTAGACGACCGGCCGCAGCTCGTCCGGGTGCGGCTGGACGAACTCGCGGACGTAGGCGTGCCAGCGACGGCTGGTCCCGCCGAAGCCGTCGGCCGCGTAGAGCCCGGCGAACACCGGCGTCTCCCACGTCTCGCCCGGTTGCAGCCGCCACGCGACGTGCTCGTGGCCGAACCCGCCGGTCCACGTGACGCGGCCGGTGTGCGTGTGTTCCACGGTGATCCGCCAGCTCCCGCTCCACGCCAGCGCACTGCTCCAGACCTCGCCGGCGGTCTCCGTCGCGTCACTCGCGTCGAGCATGACCCACGGGTCGACCTGGTGACTGGAGGTGCCGCGGCGGCTGGTGAGCGTGGTCTCGCCCACCGGCAGCGGCTCGCGCAGGACGCCGTACTCGGCGCTCCACGCCCCGGACGTCCGGCTCAGCCGCGCGCCGTCGCGCCGGGGGAGCGTCCAGGACGCGGAATCCGTGCGCAGCAGGGCGATGGGCTCGCCGGAACCGGTGTGCCGCAGCGACGTCCAGCGTTCGACGACGTCGCCGCGGACGCGGTAGTGCAGGGACAGCCGCAGGGGGTAGTGCCGGTCGGCGAGCCGCACGACGAGTGCGCCGTCTTCGAGCGCGAAGCCGTCGTAACGCCACTCGAGCGCCGAAGTCCCGTCCGCGTACCGCACGGCCAGCGCCGCGACGCCGAAGAACGCGCCGCCCTCGGCCGGGAGTTCCTGCCGCTCGTCGCCGGGCTCGTCGAAGCTGCTGTCGGCCGGGTTGCGCCGCGCGGTGACCTGCGTGGCCTGGGCCAGCGTCAGCGGCGGGCCCCAGTGGACGTGCCGCGGCCGGTCGTCGGCGTCCAGCCGGAAGGCGTAGGAGCTCTCGGGGGTGCGCAGCAGCCAGAGCCGGTGTGCGGGGTCGTGTTCGACGAGCGGCATGCGGGACAGCGTAAGGCTGACCAGCGGATAAATAAATTCTTGACGAAGTTAATTATATTTCTCTACCCTTCCGGCCATGCCTCGCAGTGCCCCGGCAAGGGCGCCGATCACCAGCCCCGCGGCCGCGACCGTGTTCACCACGGTCCTGACCGAAGGGCCGGTGTCCCGCGTGGACGTCGCCCGCCGCACCGGGCTCTCCTCGGCCGCGGTCACCAAGGCCGCCCGGCCCTTCATCGAAGCCGGCTACCTCGAAGAACTCGCTTCCGCAGGCCGCACCGGCCCCGGGGCCGGCCGCCCGGCGAACCCCCTGGCCATCCGGCCGGACCGCGAGTACTTCGTCGGCGTCAAGATCACCGGCGACGACCTGATCGGCGTGGTCACCGACCTGCGTGCCGACGTCCGGACCGGCGCCTGCCACGCCCTGACGAGCCACGACGTCGACCACGTCGTCGGTGCGCTGGCCGATCTGGTCGGACAGTTGCTCTCCGGCCACCTCCGCGAGCGCGCCCACTGCCTGGGTGTCGCGGTCTCCGGCGACGTCGACCGCGCGTCCGGCGTCGTCCGGTACTCCCCGTTCCTCGGCTGGCGGGACGTCCCCCTGGCCGCGCTCCTCGCGGAGGCCACCGGGCTGACCGTGACCCTCGAAAACGACGTCAAGGCCCTCGCCGTCGCCGAGCAGTGGTTCGGGGAAGGGGTCGGGGCGTCATCGTTCGCGCTGGTCACGGTGGGAACCGGGATCGGCAGCGCGCTGGTCGTCAACGGTGCGCTGGTCCGCGGCGTGCACGGGGTCGCCGGCGAACTCGGGCACGTCCCGGTCGTCGACGGCGGCCCCGCCTGCCACTGCGGCGGCCGGGGCTGCGTCGAGGCGATCGCGTCCACCGAAGCGATCCTGACGCGCGCGCGGCAGGTCGCGGGGGAGCCGGAGCTGTCCATGGCCGACGCCGTGGCGCGCGCCCGTAGCGGCGACGAACCGCTTCGGGAGGTCTTCGCCGGGGCGGGCCACGCGATCGGGCTGGGGCTGGCCGCGCTGGTCAACCTGTTCGGCCCGGAACGCGTGGTCGTCTCGGGCGAGGGTGTCGCCGCCTACGACCTGTTCGAGGAACAGATCCGCCGGACCTTCGCGGTCCAGGCGTTCGGCAGCGCCGCCCGGTGCGGCCTGGTGATCCGGCCGCTGCCGTTCGAGCAGTGGGCGCGGGGCGCGGCCGCCGTGGCCGTCCAGAGCCTTTTCGTCGCCGGGACCTGAGCTCGCGCCTACTCCGGATCGACTGGCGGGCCCTTCGACGTGCGTGCGTCATCCGATGGGTGGAAGACGTCTGGTCGGGTGGCGGCGCACCGTGCTATGTTCGGTGGCAGAACGAGTGTGCGTCATGCGAACAGTGCGGAGGGTGTGATGGCGGAGCTGCTGTCGCTGGAGGAGGCCGTGGCCCGGCTGGTGCACGACGGCGACACCGTCGCGCTCGAAGGGTTCACGCACCTCATCCCGGTCGCGGCCGGACACGAGATCATCCGGCAGCGGCGCCGGGATCTCACGCTGGTGCGGATGACGCCGGACATCGTGTACGACCAGCTCATCGGCGCCGGGTGTGCCCGCAAGCTGATCTTTTCCTGGGGCGGCAACCCGGGCGTCGGCTCGCTGCACCGGTTCCGCGACGCCGTCCAGCACGACTGGCCGGTGCCACTGGAGATCGAGGAACACAGCCACGCGGGCATGGCGAACCGGTACGTCGCCGGCGCCTCCGGGCTGCCGTTCGCGGTGCTGCGCGGTTACACGGGCACGGACCTCCCGGCCCAGACGGACACGATCAAACCGATCACCTGCCCGTTCACCGGCGAACGGCTGACGGCGGTGCCGGCGCTGAACCCGGACGTCTCGATCGTCCACGCGCAGCGCGCCGATCGCGCGGGCAACGTCCAGATGTGGGGCATCACCGGTGTCCAGAAGGAAGCGGTGCTGGCGGCGAAGCGGTCGTTGGTGACGGTCGAGGAGATCGTCGACGAGCTGGAGCCCCGGCCGGGCGCGGTCGTGCTCCCGGCGTGGGTGGTCACGGCGGTGGCCGAGGTCCCCGGCGGCGCGAAGCCGTCGTACGCGGCGGGGTACTACGAGCGGGACAACGCGGCGTACCAGGCGTGGGACAAGGTCGGGCGGGACCGCGAGGAGTTCACGAAGTGGCTGAACGAGCTGACCGGGGTGAAGGCATGAGCGCGGGGTACACGGCCGACGAGATGATGAGCGTCGCGGCCGCCCGCGCCCTCGGCGACGGCATGTCCTGCTTCGTCGGGATCGGCCTTCCGAGCAAGGCGGCGAACCTCGCCCGCCGCGCGCACGCGCCGAACCTGACGCTCATCTACGAATCCGGCTGCCTGGGCGCGAAGCCGTCCCGACTGCCGCTGTCCATCGGCGACGGCGAGCTGGCCGACACGGCGGACGCGGTGATCAGCGTGCCCGAGGTGTTCAACTACTGGCTCCAGCCGGGCCGCATCGACGTGGGCTTCCTGGGCGCGGCCCAGCTCGACAAGTTCGGCAACATCAACACGACGGTGATCGGCTCGGACTACCAGGACCCGAAGGTCCGCCTGCCGGGTGCGGGCGGCGCCCCGGAAATCGCCGCCTCGTGCGGCGAAGTGTTCATCGTCCTGCGCCAGAACCCGCGGGCGTTCGTGGAGAAGGTGGACTTCGTGACGTCGTTCGGCCACGGAACGGGCAAGGGCGACCGCGAGAAGCTCGGCCTCCCCGGCCGGGGCCCGACGCTGGTGGTGACGGACCTGGGCCTCCTCCGCCCGGATCCGGAGACGGCCGAGCTGACCCTGACGGAGGTGCACCCGGGGGTGGACCTGGACCAGGTCCTGGCGGC
Source organism: Amycolatopsis sp. cmx-4-61 (assembly GCF_046548775.1). Taxonomy (NCBI): domain Bacteria; kingdom Bacillati; phylum Actinomycetota; class Actinomycetes; order Pseudonocardiales; family Pseudonocardiaceae; genus Amycolatopsis; species Amycolatopsis sp. cmx-4-61. The sequence continues at coordinate 35,709 of NZ_JAEBEI010000012.1, forward strand.
AACGGGCTGGAAGCTGAAGGTCGCGGACGACGTGAAGACCACCCCGGCCCCGACCGACCAGGAGCTGACGGTCCTGCGAACCCTGGAAAAGGCCGGCGCATGACCCGACGGCTCCCGCTCCGACCGCGCGGCCGCGCAACGGCCACCCACCCCGGGAGGCGAGGGCATCACCACCCCGCGCGGCCGAAGGCGTGGCAGGGTGAGCCGATGACCACTCCCGCGAGCCGGTGGGTGCCGCCACAAGCGAACCCCACCGAGCCGACCCACCCGAGCACCCCGGCACCCCGGAAGGCGAACGCATGACCGACGTCTACATCCTCGACGCGATCCGCACCCCGTTCGGCCGTTACGGCGGCGCACTGGCCGGTGTCCGCCCGGACGACCTCGCCGCCGGGGTCCTCAAGGCGCTCCAGCAGCGCAACGACCTCGATCCGTCCACAGTGGACGAAGTCACCCTCGGCGACGCGAACGGCGCGGGCGAGGACAACCGCAACGTCGCCCGCATGGCCGCCCTCCTCGCCGGCTGGCCCACCACCGTCCCGGGCAGCACGGTCAACCGCCTCTGCGGCTCCGGCCTCGACGCGGCCATCCAGGCCAGCCGCGCGATCCAGACCGGCGATGCCTCGCTGGTCGTCGCCGGCGGTGTCGAGTCGATGACGCGCTCCCCGCTGGTCATGCCGAAGCCGGAGAAGGCCTTCCCCACGGGCAACCAGACCCTCTACAACACCGCCCTCGGCTGGCGGATGGTGAACCCGGCGATGCCGGCGCAGTGGACGATCTCCCTCGGTGAGTCCACCGAACAGCTCGCCGAGCGCTACGGCATCGGCCGCGACGAGCAGGACGCCTTCGCCGCCCGCAGCCACGTCAACGCCGCCAAGGCCTGGGACGAGGGCTTCTACGACGACCTCGTCGTCCCGGTCGAGGGCGTCGACCTGGCCCGCGACGAAGGCATCCGGCCGGACTCCGGCCCCGAGAAGCTCGCCAAGCTGAAGCCCGTGTTCCGCAAGGAGAACGGCACCGTCACCGCGGGCAACGCCTCCCCCCTGAACGACGGCGCCTCGGCTCTCCTGCTCGGCGACGAAGCGGCCGCGAGCCGCCTCGACGCCACTCCGCTCGCCCGGATCGCCGGCCGCGGCGCGGCGGGTGTCGACCCGGACGTCTTCGGCATCGGCCCGGTCCGCGCGGCGGAGATCGCCCTCGAACGTGCCGGCATCGGCTGGGACGACCTGGCCGCGGTCGAACTCAACGAGGCCTTCGCCGCGCAGTCGCTCGCGTGCCTGCGCGACTGGAAGGACGTCGACCCCGAGATCGTGAACACCCACGGCGGCGCCATCGCCATCGGGCACCCGCTCGGCGCGTCCGGCGGCCGGATCCTCGGCACCCTGGCGCACGACCTGCACCGCCGCGGCGGTGGCTGGGGACTCGCCGCCATCTGCATCGGCGTCGGCCAGGGGCTGGCCGTCGTCCTCGAAGGCCGGTAAGGGAGAGAAAACGTGGCCACTCCGACCGAATCCAGGCTGCCGCGCTACGGGGAAGACCCCGAAGGCACGCACCCGCCGCTGGGCTACCCCGGCTACCGCTCGACGGCGCTGCGGCACCCGAAGCAGGACCTCGTCCTCCTGCCGCAGATGCTGACCGAGGTCACCGGCCCGCTGCTCGGCCCCGGCCGCCTCGGCGAGCACGACAACGACCTCACCCGGCAGCACGCCGGCGAGCCGCAGGGACAGCGCATCATCGTCACCGGGCGGCTCCTCGACGGTGACGGCCGCCCGGTGCGCGACTCGCTCGTCGAGATCTGGCAGGCGAACGCGGGCGGCCGCTACCGGCACACCGGCGACCGCTGGCCGTCCCCGCTCGACCCGAACTTCGACGGTGTCGGCCGCACCCTGACCGACAGCGACGGCCGCTACACCTTCACCACCATCAAGCCCGGCGCGTACCCGTGGAAGAACCACGACAACGCCTGGCGCCCGGCGCACATCCACTTCTCGGTGTTCGGCTCGGCGTTCACCCAGCGCCTGGTCACCCAGATGTACTTCCCGGACGACCCGCTGTTCTCCCAGGACCCGATCTTCAACTCGATCCCGGACGAGAAGGCCCGGCAGCGAATGGTTTCGCGGTACGACCACACCATCACGCAGGCCGAGTGGGCGCTCGGCTTCCAGTTCGACATCGTGCTGCGCGGGCGCGACGCGTCGGTCTTCGAAGAGGAAGAGGAAGAGGACGAGGACGAATGACCAAGCTGCTGCCCACCCCGTCGCAGACCGTCGGCCCGTACCTGTCGATCGGGCTGCCCTGGCCCGACGGCCCGCACGTCGTGCCCGAGGGCACGCCGGGGGCGTTCTGGATCCGCGGGACCGTCCGCGACGGCAACGGCGACCCGGTCCCCGACGCCATGATCGAGACCTGGCAGGCCGACCCGGAAGGCGGCTTCCGCCACCCCGACGACCCGCGCGGCGCGGCGAACGGGGAGTTCCGCGGCTTCGGCCGCTGCCCGACGGAGGCCGACGGCACCTACGGCATCCACACCGTGCTCCCGGGCGTGGTGCCCGGCGAGGGCGGCACCACGCAGGCGCGGCACATCGACGTCTCGGTGTTCGCGCGCGGCCTGCTGAACCGGGTCGTCACGCGGATCTACTTCGCGGACCAGGACAACTCCGGAGACCCGGTGCTGGCGACGGTCCCGGAGGACCGGCGCGGCACCCTGATCGCCGCGAAGACCGACGACGGCTACCGCTTCGACGTGCGGTTGCAGGGGGACGGCGAGACCGTCTTCTTCCGGGTGTGACGCCGTGAGTGCCGTGAAGCTGCATCGGGTCGTCGAAGGACCCGAGGACGGGCCGGTGGTGGTGCTCGGCGGGTCGCTCGGCAGCGACCTGCGGATGTGGGAACCCCAGGTCGCGCCGCTGGTGGAGCGCGGGTTCCGGGTGGTCCGGTACGACACGCGCGGGCACGGCGCGTCGCCGGTGCCGCCGGGTCCCTACGAGCTCGAGGACCTGGGCGCCGACGTGCTCGCCCTCCTCGACGAGCTCGACGTCGAGCGGGCGCATCTGGTGGGCCTGTCGCTCGGCGGCATGACCGGGATCTGGCTCGGCGTCCACGCGTCCGACCGCGTCGCGAGCCTGGTGCTCTGCTGCACGTCGGCGAAGCTCGGTCCGCCGGAGATGTGGGCGGAGCGGGCCCGCACGGTCCGCGCCGAGGGCACCGCGGCGGTGGCCGCGGCCGGGGTGAGCCGCTGGCTGACCCCCGGGTATGCCGAGCGGCACCCGGACCGGGCGGAGTTCCTCCGGGCGATGATCGCGGCGGTCCCGGCCGAGGGCTACGCGGCCTGCTGCGGCGTGATCGAGCGGATGGACCTGTTGGACCTGCTCCCGAAGATCACCGCGCCGACACTGGTGATCGCGGGGGCGGACGACCCGGCCACCTCGCCGGAGGAACACGCGCGGCCGATCGCCGAGGGCATCCCCGGCGCGCGGCTGGAGGTCGTGGCGGACGCCGCGCACCTGGGCAGTTACGAGCAGCCGGCCCGGTTCGGCCGGCTGATCCTGGATCACTTGGAGCGAGCGTGACGGACCGCCACGAGCAGGGCATGAAGGTGCGGCGCGAGGTGCTCGGCGACGAGCACGTCGACCGCGCGGTCGCGGGCACGACGGACTTCAGCCGCCCGTTCCAGGACTACATCACCGAAGGCGCGTGGGGTTCGGTGTGGTCCCGCGAGGGCCTGGACCGCCGCACACGCAGCTGCGTGACGCTGGCGGCCCTCACGGCGCTGCAGGCGCACAACGAACTGGCGATGCACGTCCGCGCGGCGGTCCGCAACGGCCTGACGGCAGCGGAGATCGGCGAGGTCCTGCTGCACACGGCGGTCTACGCCGGCGCCCCGGCGGCGAACGCGGCGTTCGCCATCGCGCAGCGCACCCTGGCCGAGCTCGGCGAGCCGAGCGCCCGGCCCGCCGACGCCGGATAGGGTGCCGGGCATGGACGCGACGAGGCCGCAGTTCGAAGTCGAACTGGACAGCGAACCCGCGCACCGTGGTGCCCACCACGTGCAGTCGCTGGAGCGCGGCCTGGCCGTGATCAAGGCGTTCCACGCGGGAGCGTCCGAGCTGACGTTGAGCGACGTGGCCCGGGCCACGGGCCTCACCCGCGCGGCGGCGCGGAGGTTCCTGCTGACCCTGACCGACCTCGGCTACGTCCGCACCGACGGCAAGTACTTCTCCCTGACGGCCCGCGTGCTGGAGCTGGGCTATTCGTACCTGTCCAGCATGACGTTGCCGGAGGTGGCCCAGCCGCACCTGGAGCACCTGTCCGCGAGCGTGCACGAGTCGAGCTCGGTCTCGGTGCTGGAGGGCACCGACATCGTGTACGTGGCCCGGGTGGCGGTCTCCCGCATCATGACGGTGAGCATCAACGTGGGCACCCGCTTCCCGGCGTACGCGACATCGATGGGCCACGTCCTGCTGGCCGGGCTCAGCGAGGCGGAGCTGGAGGAGTACTTCGCGGTGGCGAGGCTGGACCGCCTCACCCAGCACACGCTGACCGCCCCCGACCGCCTGCGCACGGAACTGGCCAAGGTGGCCGCCCAGGGCTGGGCGATGGTCGACCAGGAACTGGAGGAGGGGTTGCGTTCGGTGGCCGCCCCGATCCGAGGCCGCACGGGCCGCGTGGTGGCCGCGGTGAACCTTTCGACCCACGCCAGCCGCACAACCGCGGAGTCGGTGCGGAAGGACTTGGTCCCCCCGCTCCTGGAGACGGCCCGGGCCATGGAAGCGGACCTGGCCATCGCGGCCCCGAGCCACGCCCGCGGCTGAGCCGCTCCCAAGGGCCGCCCCGCCGCCGAGCCGAGGATGCCGCGGTCGAGGGCAAGCGCAGTGCAGCGGCCGGTTGCGGCACCGGAGGCCCGAACCGGTCGCCCGAGCGTGCGCGCGGTCGGCACGGCGTCGGCCGCGGACCGGCCGGCGCTGGTGGCCGAGCCGCCGACTGCGGCACTGAAGGCCCAGCTGCTGTCTCACGCTCGCCCGAGCGCGGGCTAGCCGATATCTCCAGCCGCGGAGTAGCCATCGCCGGGCCCCAAGCCGAGCCGCCGCCCCGCAACCCGTCGCAGCCGACCGAGCACCACCGGGCCCGCCGCGGGCCATGCCCGTGGCCGTCGGGCTCATCCGCGCGGCAGACTCGTCCCATGACCACTCCCGTCGCCGGGCTTCTTCTCGCCGCCGGGGCCGGCCGGCGCTTCGGTGGGCCCAAAGCCCTCGTCGAGCTCGACGGGGAACCTCTCGTCCTCCGTGCCCTCCGCACCCTCGCCGCCGCTGGGTGTGATCCCGTCCGGGTTGTCGTCGGTGCGTCGGCCGGGGAAGTCCGCGCCCTGCTGCCCGATCCCGGCCAAGTCGTGGTGGCCGACGATTGGGCGAGCGGCATGGGCGCTTCCCTCCGGGCCGGCCTGGGCGCCCTCGAGCGCAGCGATCGGGCCGCCGCGCTTGTCCACCTCGTCGATCTTCCCTGGGTCGGGCCGGACATCCTCGCCCGCGTCGCCGCCCGGGCCACCTCCGGGACCGTCGCCCGCGCCGCCTACGACGGGGTGCCCGGGCACCCCGTGCTGCTCGGGCGCCGGTGGTGGGGCGAGATCGCCGATACCGCCCGGGGCGACCGCGGCGCCCGCGACTGGCTCGCCACCCGCGACGACCTCACCCTCGTCGAGTGCGGTGACCTCGGCAGCGGCCGGGACGTCGATCGGCCCGCTGATCTGGCGGGTCCCGCGTGAGCACCTACGATCGAGAGCGTGACGGACTCGCCCGAAGACCTCGCCGCCGCGCTCGACGCGACCGGTTACCTCGCCGATGACGGGCTGGCCACCGCCGGCTTCCTCGCCCTCCGGATGGGCCGCCCGCTCTTCTGCGAGGGCGAGCCCGGCACCGGCAAGACGTCACTCGCCCTGGCGCTGGCCGCCGCGCTCGAGCGCCCGCTCGTGCGCCTCCAGTGCCACGAAGGCATCGACGCCGCCCAGGCGCTCTACGAATGGGACTTCCCCCGCCAGCTCCTGCACCTGCGCGCGCTCGAAGCCGCCGGGGACGGGCACCTCGACGTCGAAACCGCGGAGCGCTCGCTCTACACCGAACGGTTCCTGCTGGCCCGGCCGCTGCTGCAGGCCCTGATCAACGCCCCGTGCGTGCTGCTGATCGACGAGATCGACCGCGCCGACGACGAGTTCGAGGCCTTCCTCCTGCAGCTGCTCGACGAACACGCCGTGACCATCCCCGAGTACGGCGAAGTCCGCGCCGAGCAACCCCCGCTGGTGGTCCTGACCTCCAACCGGACCCGCGAGGTGCACGACGCCCTCAAACGCCGCTGCCTCTACCACTGGCTCGAACACCCGGACCTGGTGCGGGAGGTCGCGATCCTGCGCCGCAGGATCCCGCAGGCCAGCGAAGTCCTGGCTCGGCAAATCGCCGAGGCAGTGCACCGGCTCCGCGCCATGGACCTGCTCAAACCGCCGGGAGTGGCGGAATCGCTCGACTGGGCGCGGGCTCTGCTCGCTCTGCAGCGCGACGAGCTGGACGCGGCGACGGCGGCGCGGACGCTCGGAGCCGTCCTGAAGTACAGCGAAGACCTCGACCGAGTCCGGGCGAAACTCGACGCCCTCTTCGCCTGACGACTGTCCATAAAGGACAATCGGGGGGCGGTTAATTCCGTTGCCACTCCATGGCGGGCTCGGGCATTCTTTTCCTCAGCACAGCACGCCACACCGAGAGGAGGAGATCGTGACCCGACGGCAAGACCGGAACCCCTGCGGCGCGATCTCCCGCGTCGCCCGCTGAAACTCCCTTTTCTTTCCGAAGGCTCTTCGCGCCCACCCGCCGCTACCTTGGGTCGGCCGCCGCGAAGAGCGCGGTCTGCGTGCTTGCCCGGGGAGGGGCTTGCGCGCAGACCGCCCCGTCCCGGTAGCTCAGTAGGACAGAGCGCGGCGCTACGAACGCCGAGGTCCGAGGTTCGACTCCTCGCCGGGACGCCAACCAAGCGCACAATGGAGACATGACCACGGTCTCCGATCCGGTAGCGGGCTACGCCGGGTTCGCCGCCGCGCTGCGCGAAGCCGGTGTTGCCTGCGACGCGCACCGCGTGCAGGCGTACCTCTCCGCCGTCGCCGAGATCGACGTCGCCGAACCCACCCAGCTGTACTGGGCCGGGCGCCTGACGCTCTGCTCGAGCCCGGACGACCTCCCGTGCTACGAAGAGGCCTTCAGCCAGTGGTTTTCGATCGAGACCAGCACTCCGCAGCGCGCGAAAGCCGCCGCGCCCAAGCAGGCGCGGATCGCCCCGCTGGGCCAGGCCGAGGGCGGGGACGCCGACGGCGGCGAAGGTCCTGACCAGCTGAAGGTTGCCGCCAGCGCCCAGGAGGTCCTGCGGCACCGCGACCTCGCCGAGCTGACCACCGCCGAACGCGAACACCTCCGCGAACTGCTGGCCACCCTGAAGCCCGCGCTCCCGAAGCGTCCGGCGGCGCGGCGGACGCCCGCCCGGCGCGGCCGCCTCGATCCCTCGCGCACACTGCGCGCCATGCTGGCCGGCGGCGGTGAACCCGTCAAACTCGTGCACTCCCGGCGCGGCCGCCGGCCGCGGCGGGTCGTGCTGCTCATCGACGTCTCCGGCTCGATGAGCCCGTACGCGGACGCCCTGCTGCGGTTCGCCCACGTCCTCACGCGGTCCGCCCCGCCGTCCGTCGAGGTGTTCACGCTCGGCACGCGGCTCACCCGCGTTTCGCGCCAGCTTCGGCAGCGCGACCCGGAGCGCGCGATGCTCGCGGCGGGCGCCGCGGTGCCGGACTTCGCGGGCGGGACCCGGCTCGGCGAGACGCTCCAGGCGTTCCTCGACCGCTGGGGCCGGCGCGGCGTGGCTCGTCGCGCGGTGGTCACGGTGTTCTCCGACGGCTGGGAGCGCGGCGACACCGGCCTGCTCGGCGAGCAGCTCGCGCGGCTGCGCCGGCTCGCGCACGCCGTATTCTGGGTGAATCCGCACGCCGGCCGCGCGGGGTACGCTCCGGTCCAGTCGGGCATCGTGGCCGCGCTGCCCCACATCGACCGGCTCCTGGCCGGGCACACCCTGGCCACCTTGGAACGACTGCTCGGGGAGATTTCCGATGCGTGACGTACTGGACGACGTGTTCCGCCGCTGGTCCGACGGGGAAACGGTCGGGCTCGGCACCGTGGTCGCCACCTTCTCCTCGGCGCCGCGGGCGCCCGGCGCCGCGATGGTCGTCGCCCCGGACGGCACGGTCGCCGGCAGCGTGTCCGGCGGCTGCGTCGAAGGCGCGGTCTACGAACTCGCGCAGGAGGTCGTCGCCGGGCGCAGGCCGGTGCTGCAGCGCTACGGCGTCACCGACGACGACGCTTTCGCGGTCGGCCTGACGTGCGGCGGGATCATCGACATCTACGTGGAGCCGGTCGACCGCGAGTCGATGCCGGAGCTCGGCGACGTCGTCGCGTCGGTGCGCGGCGGCGAGCCGGTCGCGATCGTCACGATCATCGAGCACGAGCGCGCGGGCCTGGTCGGCGAGCACATGATCGTGTGGCCGGACCGCACCGCGGGCTCGCTCGGCTCGTCGCGGATGGACGACGCCGTGGCCGACGACGCGCGCGGCCTGCTGGCCAGCGGCCGCACCGGCACCCTGCACTACGGCCCGGACGGGCAGCGCCGCGGTGAGGGGATGGCGGTGTTCGTCAACTCCTTCGAGCCGCCGCCCCGCCTGCTGGTCTTCGGCGCGATCGACTTCGCCGCCGCGATGGCCCGGATGGGCGCCTACCTCGGCTACCAGGTCACCGTGTGCGACGCGCGGCCGGTGTTCGCCACCGCCAGCCGGTTCCCGGACGCGCACGACGTCGTCGTCGACTGGCCGCACCGCTACCTGCAGGCCGAGGCCGACGCGGGCCGCATCGACCAGCGCACGGCGATCGCGGTGCTGACCCACGACCCGAAGTTCGACGTGCCGCTGCTGGAAGTGGCGCTGCGCCTGGACGTCGGCTACGTCGGCGCGATGGGTTCCCGCAAGACCCACGACGACCGGTTCGCGCGCCTTCGCGAAGCCGGGATCACGGACGTGGAGCTGGAACGGCTGTCGTCGCCGATCGGCCTCGACCTCGGCGCGCGCACGCCGGAGGAGACGGCGGTGTCCATCGCGGCGGAGATCATCGCGCTGCGGTGGGGCGGCGGCGGCAAGCGCTTGGCCGAGCTCTCGGGACGCATTCACGGCTGACTGATCCAGGTGGCCGACAAAGTTCACCCGTCCGGACTTCCGCACGTGCGGAGTTGCTTTCCCGCGTCGAGGCGTATCTGCGGATCCGGTAGTTGAACGTGTGACATCAGGGCTTGTCGACGCGAAGGTCGCGTAGCACGCTCGGGTTTGTGAGCCCGATCACTGTCGGGCAGGCCGTTCCCGAGCCGGCTTTTGGAGGCCTGATGCGCATCACCGTCACCGTCGACGGGACGAAGTACACCGACGAAGTCGAACCCCGCACCCTCCTCGTGCGCCACCTACGGGAAAAACTCGGGAAGGTCGGCACGGTCGTCGGCTGCGACACCAGCAACTGCGGCGCCTGCACCGTCCACCTCGACGGGCACAGCGTGAAGTCCTGTTCCGTGCTGGCCGTGCAGGCCGACGGCTGCGAGGTCACCACCGTCGAAGGCCTGGCCCGCGACGGCAAGCTGCACCCGGTGCAGCAGGCGTTCCACGACAACCACGCGCTGCAGTGCGGGTTCTGCACGCCGGGGATGATCATGCAGTCGATCGATCTGCTGGCCGACAACCCCGACCCGGACGAACAGGCCGTCCGCGAAGGGCTCGAAGGCAACCTGTGCCGCTGCACCGGCTACCAGAACATCGTCCGCGCGGTCCGCGACGCCGCGCAGCACATGAGTCCCGGCGCCGGGCCCGAAGCCGAGCGGATCGCCGAGAACAAGCACGTCGGCGTGGGTGGTGACTGATGACCGCGACGATCGAACCGGAAGTCGGCAAGTCCCGCCGCCGCAAGGAGGACGAGCGGCTGATCACCGGCCGCACCCGCTGGACCGACAACATCACGCTGCCCGGCCTGCTGCACCTGGCCGTCCTGCGCAGCCCGTTCGCGCACGCCAAGATCGTCTCGATCGACACGTCGGCGGCGAAGGACGCCCCCGGCGTCATCGCCGTCTACACCGCCGAGGACCTCGACCCCGACGGCTCGATCGGCATGCCGTGCGCGTGGCCGATCACGCCGGACATGAAGGCCCCGCGCCGTCCGGTGCTCGCCGCCGGCACGGTCAACTTCGCCGGGGAAGGCGTCGCGGTCGTCGTCGCGCGCTCGTCCGCCGAAGCGCACGACGCGCTTGAGGAAATCGACGTCGAGTACGACGAGCTGCCGGTCGTCCTCGACATGGAAGCCGCGATCGCCGAGGGCGCCCCGCTCGTCCACGAGGACCTCGGCACCAACACGAGCGCGGTCTGGAAGTTCGACTCGGCCGAGGCCGGCACCGGCGGCAACGTCGAAGACGCGATCAGCTCCTCGGAGGTCGTGCTCAAGCGCCGCTTCCGCCAACAGCGCCTGGTCCCGGCGTTCATGGAGCCGCGCGCCTGCGTCGTCGACCCGACCAGCACGCAGATCACCATGTGGTCGGCCACGCAGATCCCGCACATCCTGCGCGTGATGTCGGCGCTGACGCTCGGCATCCCCGAACACAAGATCCGCGTCATCGCCCCGGACGTCGGCGGCGGCTTCGGCGGCAAGATCGGCGTCCTGCCCGAAGAGATGATGGCGCTGCTGGTCGCGCGGAAGCTCGGCAAGCCGGTCAAGTGGAACGAAACACGGTCGGAGACGATGCTCGCCGCGCACCACGGCCGCGACCAGATCCAGGACCTCACCATTTCGGCGACCCGCGACGGCCGGGTCACCGGCCTCAAGGTCGAGCTGCTCGCCAACCTCGGCGCGTACAACGGCCTGGTCGGCCCCGGTGTGCCGATCCTCGGCGCGTTCATGTTCAACGCGATCTACAAGATCCCGGCGTACCACTTCGCGTGCACCAACGTGTACACGACGACGACGCTGACCGACGCCTACCGCGGCGCCGGCCGCCCGGAGGCGACGTTCGCGATCGAGCGGATCATGGACGAACTCGCCGTCGAGCTCGGCATGGATCCGCTGGAACTGCGCGAGAAGAACTGGATCAAGCACGAGGAATTCCCGTTCACCACGGTGTGCGGGCTGACCTACGACTCCGGCAACTACGAGGCCGCCACCCAGAAGGCCAAGCAGCTCTTCGACTACGACGGCCTGCGCGCCGAGCAGGAGAAGCGCCGCGCGGCGAAGGACAAGGTCCAGCTCGGCATCGGCATCTCGACGTTCACCGAAATGTGCGGGCTGGCGCCGTCGCGGGTGCTCGGTTCGCTGGACTACGGCGCCGGCGGCTGGGAGTACGCGTCGATCCGGATGCTGCCCACCGGCAAGGTCGAAGTCACGACCGGTGCGTCCGCGCACGGCCAGGGCCACGAGACGGCGTGGAGCCAGATCGTCGCCGACCAGCTGGGCGTCGCGTTCGAGGACGTCGAGATCCTGCACGGGGACACGCAGTCGTCGCACAAGGGCTTGGACACCTACGGCTCGCGGTCGCTGGTCGTCGGCGGCATCGCGGTCGTCAAGGCCGCGGAGAAGGTGATCGCGAAGGCCAAGCCGATCGCGGCGCACCTGCTCGAATGCGCCGAGGACGACCTCGAGTTCGCGGGCGGCAAGTTCACCGTGAAGGGCACCGACACGTCCACGACGATGGGCGACGTCGCGCTCGCGGTGTTCGCGGCGCACAACCTGCCCGACGGCGTGGAGCCGTCGCTCGACTCGGACGCCACGTTCGACCCGGAGAACTTCTCGTTCCCGCACGGCACGCACCTGTGCGCCGCCGAGGTGGACACCGAGACCGGCCGGATCAAGCTGCGCTCGTACGTCTGCGTCGACGACGTCGGCGTCGCGGTGAACCCGCTGATCGTCGAAGGGCAGGTGCACGGCGGGCTCGCCCAGGGCATCGCGCAGGCGCTGTTCGAAGGCACCGAGCACGACGAGAGCGGCACGCTGACGACCGGCACGTTCGCCGACTACCTGCTGCCGTCGGCGGCCGACCTGCCGTCGTTCACCACCGACCGCACCGAGACGCCGTCGACGACCAACCCGCTCGGCGCCAAGGGCGTCGGCGAGGCGGGCACGATCGCGTCCACCCCGGCGGTGGTCAACGCGGTGGTCGACGCGGTGCGGTCGTTCGGTGTGAACGACATCGAGATGCCGTTGACCCCGATGCGGGTGTGGCACGCCATCCAGCACGGCACCACCGACGCGGGCGGCCCCGGCCGCGGCGAAGCCGGTGGCGGCCTCGGTTCGATCGACGCCACCGGAGGTGCGCAGTGATCCCGGCTCCCTTCGACTACGTCCGCCCGTCCACAGTGGACGAAGCGGTGCAGGCGCTGGCGGCGGCGGGCGAGGACGCCAAGGTCCTCGCGGGCGGCCAGAGCCTGCTGCCGGTGCTGCGGATGCGGCTCGCCGCACCGACCACGCTGGTCGACCTCGGGCGCGTCGCGGAACTGCGCGGCGTCCGCGAGGAAGGCGACGAGCTGGTGATCGGCGCGATGACGACGCACTACGACGTGCAGCGTGACGCACTGGTCGCTTCGCACGCGGCGTTGCTCAAGGAGGCGACCGACACGGTGGCCGACCCGCAGATCCGCCACCGCGGCACGCTCGGGGGCGCGATCGCGCACGCCGACCCGGCGGGCGACCTGCTGGCGCCGGTGCTCGCGCTGGACGCGTCGCTGGTGGTGGCCGGGCCGTCGGGACGCCGGACGGTGCCGGCCGCGGACTTCTTCCGCGACCTGTTCACCACCGCGCTGGCCCCGGACGAGCTCCTGGTCGAGATCCGCGTACCCAAGCACACGGGGTGGCGGGCGCACTACGAGAAGTTCAACCGCGTCGCCCAGGCGTGGTCGATGGTCGCGGTCGCGGTCACCGTCCGCACCGAAGCGGGGGTGATCGAGGAGGCCCGGGTCGCCCTGACGAACATGGGTTCGACCCCGGTCCGGGCCTCCGGTGTCGAGGCGGCCCTGGTCGGCGTCCAGGCTTCGGCGGACTCGATCGCTGCGGCGGCGTCGCACGCGGCGGAGGGCACGAATCCGCCGGTCGACAGCAACGCCGACGTCGAATACCGCCGTCACCTGGCCCGCGTGCTGACCGGCCGAGCGATCACGGCGGCGGCCGGGGCCTGACGCACGGGTTCGCCACCCTGGCCGTCGCCCCGGCGGCGGCTAGGGTGGGCACCGGACCCGTCCGTCTTCAGGAAGGAGGTCGGCCCGTGCGGCTCGACCACGAATTCACCGTCCCGGCACCGATCGGCGAGGTCTGGCAGGCGGTCGTCGACCCCGAGCGCGTCGCTCCGTGCATGCCCGGAGCGGCCCTGACGAAGGTCGAAGGCGACAAGTTCAGCGGAACGGTGAAGGTCAAGCTGGGGCCGATTTCGTTGCTGTACAAGGGGAACGGCGAGTTCCTCGATAAGGACGAGAGCGCCCGCAAGGTGACGATCAAGGCCTCGGGCAAGGATTCCCGCGGAGCCGGCACGGCGGCGGCCACGGTGACGCTGACGTTGACGGAGACGGACGGCGGAACCCACGGAGCGGTGGCGACGGACCTGTCGATCACGGGCAAGCCGGCCCAGTTCGGCCGGGGGCTGATCAGCGAGGTGGGCGGGAAGATCCTGGACACTTTCGCCGGGTGCCTGTCGGGCAAGCTGGCCTCGCCCGGGGGAGAGACTGAGTCGGCGGGGAGTGGTTCGGCCCAGGCGGGTTCGGCTGGCGGCGCCTCGGCGCAGGAGAGTTCGGCTCAGGCCGGCTCGGCGGAGGGCACTGCGGCGAAGGCGGGCTCGGCCTCGGCGCAAGCTGCCGCCGGGAAAACCTCGGCGCAGGAGGGAGCGTCGCAGGCGGCTTCGGCGGGTGCGGGTTCGGCTGGGGGCACCTCGGCGCAGGAGGGATCGCCGCAGGCGGGTGCGGCGGCGGCAGGTTCGGCTGCGGGCATCTCGGCGCAAGAGGAATCGGCCCAGGCTGCCTCGGCCGGGAGCGCTGGTTCGGCCGCGAGCACTTCGGCACAGGCAGGTTCGGCGGACGACTCGCCCGGGAGTGCCCCGGCGCAGGGGACCGCTGCGGCGGCCCAACCGGCTGCGAAGCCGCAGGCCGGGGTCAAGGCTGCGCCGACCACGCCGGAGATCAACACGGAACCGAAGCCCAAGGCGGCGGACCGGCCGGCGCTGCACAGCGTCCCGGCACCTCCGGAAACGGACGCCATCGACCTGCTCGACTACGCGGGACAGTCGGTGCTCAAGCGGGTGGTCCCGGTGCTAGCGGGCATCGCCGCGGTGTTCGGCCTGGTGGCGATCGTCCGCGCACTGCGCAAGTGAGCTGACTTGCATTCGAGTTGACCGCATCGAGGCGACGCATTCGAGGTGGCCCCAGTGAGGCGCCGCGTCGCGGTGGCCGCGGCCGGTACGCGCCGGATCTGCCCTCGGCGGGTACGGCAGCGGGCGTGAGTCTCCGCTTTGGTCGGTCGGCGCGGGGGAAGGACTCGGCGTGCCCCGGTGGTGATCAGGCGGTGGGCTGCTGAACTGCGGTGATCTACCCTGCGCGGGTCTTCTGACGCTGGCGGCGGGCGCAATTCGCCCGGACCGGCGACGGGGCTCGCCGGAACGGCTACGCTGGGCTACCTGGTCGGCCGAACTTCGCGCAAGGGGTACGTCACGATGGCGGTTCGTCACGTCTGTGGCCTCGGTTCTTGAGAGCGCAGGCCGCCGTGCGTCGGGGAGCGCTTTCGACCTGGCCCGGGTGGCCCGCGCGGTGGGCGATGTGGGGTGGCGCGAAGAACCGCTGGATCGCCTACGCCCTCGGCTGTGAACTCCTCGCCGTCGTCGCGACCGGGACCGCGCTGGCCACCGGGTTCGGTGGGCCGGTGCGGCCCGGGTGGTTCGCCGTGCTGGTCGGGCTCGGGGTGGCGCAGGCCGAGATGTCGCGCCGCATCGAGCGGTTGCGGCGGTGGATGAGCGGGCAGACGCACATCAACGTCACGTCCGTCTGGTACCTCGCCGGTGTCGTCCTGCTCCCGCCGGCGTGGGTGGCGCTGCTGGCCGTCGTGCTCTACACGCACCTGTGGGTGCGAGTGTGGCGACAGGTCCGCACGCGCCCCGCGCACCGGTTCGTGGCCAGCACGGCTTGGGCGATGCTCTCGTGTTTTGCCGCTTCCTCCGTTCTCGCTGTCTTGGGGTTGCACGGGACGCCGCTGCAGACACCGCGCGGCCTGTTCGCGCTGTGCCTGGCGGCCGCGGTGTTCGAGCTGGTGAACGTCGGCCTGGTGGCGGCCGGCATCTACCTGTACACCAGCCAGCGCTCGGCGGCCGACCTGATCGGCACGTGGGAGGACAACGCGTTCGAGCTGGCGACCCTCTGCCTGGGCGGGCTCGCGGCCCTCGCGCTGGTCGAGCAGCCGGTGCTGGTGGTGTTCGTCGTGGCGCCGTTGCTGTTGCTGCACCGGTACCTGCTGTTGAAGCAGCAGCTGCAGGTCGCGGCCGTCACCGACGAGAAGACCGGGCTGCTCAACACCGCGGGCTGGCACGACTCCGCCACACGCGAGCACGCCCGCGCCCAGCGCCGCGGCGCCGTCGGGGGCTTCGCGGTGCTGATGATCGACCTGGACCACTTCAAGCGGATCAACGACACGTACGGCCACCTCACCGGCGACGACGTGCTGGCCGCGGTCGCGGTGGCGATCTCCGGTTCGGTACGCCAGGGCGACACGGTGGGCCGGTTCGGCGGTGAGGAGTTCGTGGTGCTGCTGCCCGGCATCGGCCGCGCGGATGTGCTGGCGGTCGCCGAACGGGTGCGGGTGGCGGTGGGCGAGCTGAACGTGGTGATCTCGACGGGAGGCGGGACCGTGCGGGTGAGCGGGTTGTCGGTGTCGATCGGGGTCGCGCGGTATCCCGACGCGGGCCCGCTGCTCGATGACGTGCTCCGCACCGCCGATGCGGCGCTGTACCGGGCCAAGGAGGCCGGCCGGAACCGGGTCGCGGTGTGACGGCAGCGAAGGTGGGTCCGCGGTAGTGGGTCGGCCGGCGTGGGCGGTGGAGGTTGGCCGGGGTCGGGTTGCGAGGCTGACGCAGGTATCTGTGATGGTGCGGGCTGCGATGGAACGGCGCTGGTCGGCGGGCGGCAGGAGGTTGGCCGGGGCTGAGGTTGTGAGGTACGGGCGCGAGGTGGCTGACGCGGGTGTCTGATGGCCCTCGTCGCGGTGTGACGGCGCCGATCGGTGTGATGTACGGCGCGAAATACGTCGGCGCCGGCGCCGTTTACACCGGTATGAGCGGCGCGGATCACGAGACGGATGTTGTGGTCGTCGGGGCCGGGCAGGCCGGGTTGTCCGCCGCCTACCACCTTCGGCGGGCCGGGTTCGCCAACCGGAGCGGGTTCGTCGTTCTCGATCACGGGAAACGGGCCGGCGGTGCCTGGCAGTACCGGTGGCCGTCGCTCGTTCTCGGGAAAGTGCACGGCATTCACGACCTTCCCGGGATGGCGTTCGGTACTCCGGACCCGACGCGGCCCGCCTCCGAGGTCGTCTCCGACTACTTCGCGCGCTTCGAAAGCGTCTACGACCTTCCCGTTCTGCGGCCCGTCGACGTCCAGTCCGTGACGCGGGCGGGGGACCGGCTGGTCGTCGCCAGCCCGGCGGAGTCCTGGGCCGCACGGGCCGTCGTCAGCGCCACCGGGACCTGGGACCGTCCCTTCTGGCCTCGCTACCCCGGCCAGGAGACCTTCGCCGGCCGGCAGCTGCACACCGCCGACTACACCGGACCCGAGGACTTCCGCGGCCGGCGGGTGGTCGTGGTCGGCGGGGGTGCCTCCGCCGTGCAGCTGCTCATGGAGTTCGCCCCGCTCGCCCGCGCCACCGCCTGGGTGACGCGCCGGCCGCCCGTCTGGCGTGACGAGCCCTTCAGCGAGGACTGGGGACGCAACGCCGTCGCCAAGGTCGACGAACGGGTGCGGGCCGGGCTGCCGCCCGAAAGCGTCGTCAGCGTGACCGATCTGGCCGTGACGCCGGAGGTGCGGGCCGCCCGCGCCGCCGGGATCCTCGACCGGCGGCCGATGTTCGAGCGGATCACGCCCGAGGGCGTCGTCTGGCCCGGCGGCGAGCGGTTCGACGCCGACGTGCTCCTCTGGGCCACCGGGTTCCGCGCCGCGATCGACCACCTCGCGCCGCTGCACGTCCGCGAACCCGGTGGCGGCATCCGCATGGACGGCACCAGGGTGGTCCTCGAGCCGCGCCTGCACCTGGTGGGCTACGGCCCTTCGGCGAGCACGGTCGGGGCCAACCGGGTGGGCCGGGCCGCCGTGACGGAGATCCGGAAACTGCTGCGGTGAGGGTCTTCGCCGGACGGCGAAGGGGCGGGTCGAAGGAGCCATAGACCCAAGCTACCGAACATCTGTGCGAACGGAATCGCTGAATCGGGTGATCATCCGGAGAGCGCAGATTCGTTGTGCCGCAAGGGAAACTCAGAGCGCCATGCCCGGGACCCGGGCGCGGATCGCCGCCATGGTCGCCTCGTCGGACACGCCCTGCCAGTCGTACCGCGGCGTGTACGGCGCCGTGAGAGCGCGGACGTCGTCATCGCCGAGCGAAACGTCCAGCGAAGCCACCGCATCGTCGATCTGCCCGGCCGAACCGGCGCCGACCAGCGGAGCCGTGACGACCGGCTGCCGGTGCAGCCACGCCAGGGCGATGGCCGCGCGGCTCACCCCGTGGGCGGCCGCCACCTTCCCGACCGCTTCCGCGATCGCGCGGTTCGACGCCTCTTCCGCGGGCGTGTACAGCAGGTCCGCGTAGGCCCCGTCGGTGCTGGAGCGGGCGGTCGACTTCGCGTCGTCCCAGGCGCGGGCCAGCCGGCCGCGGGCCAGCGGGCTCCAGACGATCGTGCCGACGCCCTCGTCCAGGCACAGCGGGATCATCTCGCGTTCTTCCTCGCGGGCCAGCAGGTTGTAGTGGTCCTGCATGGACACGAACCGCGCCCAGCCGTGCTGCTTCTGCAGGTGCAGGGCCTTGGCGAACTCCCACGCGAACATCGACGACGCACCCAGGTAGCGCACCTTGCCCGCCTTGACCAGGTCGCTGAGCGCCTCGAGTGTCTCCTCCAGCGGCGTCTCGTGGTCGTTGCGGTGGATCTGGTAGAGGTCGATGTAGTCGGTGCCCAGCCGCCGCAGCGAATGGCCGACCTCGGTCATGATCGCCTTGCGGGACAGCCCGCGCCCGTTCGGCCCGGGCCGCATCGGGTGCCGGAGCTTGGTGGCGATCACGACGTCGTCGCGGTCGGCGAAGTCCTTGAGCGCCCGGCCGAGGATCTCTTCGCTGGACCCGTTCGAGTACATGTTCGCGGTGTCGAAGAAGTTGATGCCGGCCTCGAGCGCGTGCCGGATCAGGGGCCGGGCCTGCTCTTCGCCGAGGGACCAGACGGGGTGGCCGCGGTCGGGTTCGCCGTAGGACATCGCACCGATCGCGACGGGGGAGACGTCCAGGCCGGTGGCGCCCAGCTTCACGTAACGCATGTGTTCTCCAGGTGAAAGCAACTCGCGGAGGATTCTCCGGATGTGCCGCCGAAACTAGCGGAGGATTCTCCGCATGTCAAAGATGAGGCATGATCGGGGCATGACCGAGGGGACGTATGGCACCCAGCGCAAGGCCGCCGCGCGCAACCGCGTCGCGATCATCGAGGCCGCCCACGAGCTGTTCGCGCAGAACCCGCTGGTGCCGCTGAGCGAGGTCGCCAAGCGCGCCGGGGTCGGCGCCGGCACCCTCTACCGCCACTTCCCGACCCGCGAAGACCTGATCCTCGCCGCCTACCAGCACGACATCGAGCGCCTGACGACGACCGCCGACGACGTGCTGGCCCGGCATTCCTCGGCGAAGGCCGCCTTCGTCGAGTGGTTCGAAACGCTCTCGGCCTACATCCGCATCAAGCACGGCCTCGGGGACGCCCTGCACAGCGCCGCGGCCCAGGAGCTCATCGATGCTTCGTGGGCGCCCACCACCGCGGCCGTCAAGAAGCTCGTCGACGCGTGCGTGGCCGAAGGCACCATCGCGCCGGGGCACGACCCCGCCGACATCATCATGCTGATGAGCTTCCTGTGGCGCGTGGCGAACAACGACGAAGGTGCGGCCCAGGGACGACGGCTGATCGCCGCGGTGTTCGAAGGGCTTCAAGCGCCGCCGCGGCCCTGCTGAGCAGCGGTGGTCCCGGGGCGCGGGGCAGTAGCCCGCTCAACGGAACAT
Source organism: Amycolatopsis sp. cmx-4-61 (assembly GCF_046548775.1). Lineage (NCBI taxonomy): Bacteria > Bacillati > Actinomycetota > Actinomycetes > Pseudonocardiales > Pseudonocardiaceae > Amycolatopsis > Amycolatopsis sp. cmx-4-61. The sequence goes on from NZ_JAEBEI010000012.1 coordinate 55,061, forward strand.
GCCCTGAGCAGGGGAAATGGTGAAAAACTCACCCTCTTGACCGATTCAAGGGCAAGACACGTCTTGTCAGCCGGAACGTCCTCTCGTTACAGTCCGCTTAGTTAGGAAACTTTCCTAACTGTTTGCACCGACGCCGCAGCCCACCAGCCACCGCCAGGCCCGTAAGGAGCGCGACGTGCCGTCCACCCGACTACGTCCCTTAGCCCGTTTCACCCCCGTGCTCGCCGCCGTGGTGCTGCTGCCGTCCGCGATCGCCGCGGCCGCCACCACCCAGGCCGCCGATGTCCTGCTGTCGCAGGGAAAACCCGTTGCCACCTCGACCGTCGAAAGCTCGTCGTACACCGGCGCGAAGGCCGTCGACGGCAGCACGACCACCCGCTGGGCCAGCGCCGAAGGCGCCGACCCGCAGTGGCTGCGGATCGACCTCGGCCAGCCCGCGACCATCCACCGCGTCGTCCTCAACTGGGAAGCCGCCTACGCCAAGAAGTACCGCATCGAGGTCTCCGACGACGGCACGACCTTCACCACGGCCGCCGCCATCGACACCGGGGACGGCAAGATCGACGACCTCGGCGGCCTCACCGCCCGCGGCCGCTTCGTGCGCTTCGTCGGCCTCACCCGCGGCACGAGCTACGGCTATTCCTTCTGGGAGATGCAGGTCTTCGGCACCACGGACTCCTCCGGCGACACGCAGGCCCCGACCACCCCGGCCGGCCTCGCCGCGGGCACGGCGACCGCTACCAGCGTTCCGCTGACCTGGGGCGCCGCCACCGACGACGTCGGCGTCACCGGGTACGACGTCCTCCGCAACGGCGCGGTCGTCGCCACCAGCGCGACCACGTCCTACACCGACACCGGGCTCACCCCGGCCACGAGCTACACCTACGCGGTCCGTGCGCGCGACGCCGCCGGGAACACCTCGGCCGCGAGCACGCCGATCACGGTCAAGACCGCCGCCGGGAGCGCGGGATTCGTCCTCGCCGCGGCCGGCGACATCGCCGAACAGTGCACCGCGAGCAGCTCCGGCTGCGTCCACCCGAAGACCGCGAAGCTCGTCGAGAACATCAACCCCGCGGCCGTGATCACCATGGGGGACAACCAGTACGACGAGCCCACGTTGTCCGACTTCAAGAACTACTACGACAAGAGCTGGGGCAAGTTCAAGAGCATCACGCACCCGGTCCCCGGCAACCACGAGTCCTACAGCGGCTTCACCGGCTACGACCAGTACTTCGGCGCCATCGCCAAGCCGCAGGGCCAGCGGTACTACAGCTGGGAAATGGGCAACTGGCACTTCATCGCCCTCGACTCCAACGACTTCGTCACCCACGACGAGTTCGCCGAGCCGCCCCAGATCACCTGGCTGAAGCAGGACCTGGCCAACAACAGGAAGGGCTGCGTCGCCGCGTACTACCACCACCCGCGGTGGAGCTCCGGCGACCACGGCGACAACACCGACAGCACCGAGCTGTGGAACCTCCTGGTCGCCAACAAGGCCGACCTCGTCCTCAACGGCCACGACCACGACTACGAGCGGTTCCTCCCGCAGAACGCCGACGGCAAGGCGGATCCGAACGGTCCGGTCGAGATCGTCGGCGGCAGCGGCGGAGCCAACCTCTACGACCTGAGCCCGGCGCACGCCACCACGGCCAAGCTGCTGAAGACCTTCGGCGTCCTGAAGCTGTCGATGACGGACACCACGTTCCAGACGCAGCTCATCGGCGTCGACGGCAAGGTCCTCGACAACAGCCCGACCTACACCTGCCACTAGGAGGCCCGGGCATGTACATCGCGGCAAGCCGTACTTCGGACCTGGCGTCCGGGACCGATCGCCGGCCGGGGCTCAAGCGGGTGTCCGCCAACGTGGTGGCACTCGGCATGGTCAGCCTGGTCACCGACGTCTCGTCGGAGATGGTCACCGCCGTCCTCCCGCTCTACCTGGTCCTCGGCCTGGGCCTGAACCCGCTGCAGTTCGGGCTGCTCGACGGGCTCTACGCCGGGGCGACCGCGGTCGTGCGGGTGCTCGGCGGGCACCTCGCCGACCGGTGGCGGCGGCTCAAGGCCGTCGCCGGGTTCGGGTACGGCTTGTCCGCGGTGTGCAAGCTCGGCCTCGTCGCGGCCGGTTCGTCGGTGGCGGCCATCGGGGTCGTCCTCGCCGCCGACCGCACCGGCAAGGGGCTGCGCACCGGCCCGCGCGACGCGCTGATTTCGCTCAGCAGCGAGCCCGCGGCCCTCGGCCGGTCGTTCGGGGTGCACCGGGCGATGGACACCGTCGGCGCGTTCCTCGGCCCGCTGGTGGCGATGGCCGTGCTCGCGCTGAGCCTCGGCAGCTACACCAGCGTGTTCTTCACCAGCTTCTGCGTCGCGGCGATCGCCGTGCTGCTGCTGGTCCTGTTCGTCCGCGACCACCCGGGCAGCGTCGACCGCGCGGCGGTGTCCGCCCGGGCCGCGCTCGGCCTGCTGAGGCAGCAGGACTTCCGGCGCGTGGCGCTCTGGGCGGCCCTGCTGGGCCTGGTGACGGTCGGCGACTCGTTCGTCTACCTCGTCCTGCAGCGGCGCTGGGCGATCGCGGCGACGTACTTCCCGCTGCTGCCCCTGGGCACGGCCGGGGTCTACCTGCTGCTGGCCGTGCCGCTCGGCAAGCTCGCCGACCGCGTGGGCCGCTGGCCGGTGTTCCTCGGCGGGCACGCCGCCCTGTGCCTGGCCCTGGTGCTGCTCTGCGGCCCGCAGGCGGGGCTGTGGCTCGCCGTGGTCGCGCTCGGCCTGCACGGCGTGTTCTACGCGGCCACCGACGGCGTCCTGATGGCCGCCGCCGGCCCGCTCATCCCGGCCGGCCTGCGCGCCACCGGGCTGGCCGTGGTGCAGACGGGCCAGGCCGTGGCGCGGATGCTCTCCTCCGTCCTCTTCGGACTGGCGTGGACGCTGTGGGACCTGCGGCCCGCGGTGCTCGTCGCCGCAGCCTGCCTGGCCGCCGTCGCCCTCGCCGCCGCCTTCGCGAAACCGGTGCGCCCGTGAAGAAACTCGTCCTCGCCCTCGGCGGCACGGCCCTGCTGATCGCCGCCGCCGTCACGTACACGGTCAGCGCGCGGCACGACACCGCGGCCGCCGAACCCGCCGCCGCGTTGACCCTGGCGCCCGGGCAGCTGCTGTTCCGCGACACCGCCACCGGCCGCGTCGGCGCCGTGCCGCTCGGCGACCCGCAGGCGAAACCCCGGCTCAGCGGCCTGAAGTGCGACCGGTTCGCGGTGGCGAAGCAGACGGCGGTCTGCCTGGCTGTGCGGCCCGGCACACTCCCGGCGATCACCGACGTCCTCGTCCTCGACGACCACCTCGCCGTCCGCCACACCGAAACCCTGCCCGGCACGCCGAGCCGCGCGCGCGTGTCGCCGGACGGCAGGCGCGTCGACTGGACGCTGTTCGTCACCGGCGATTCCTACGCGCAGACCGGCTTCTCGACCCGGGCCGGTCTCTACGAGGTCGACACCGGACGGCTCGTCAAGACGATCGAGGAGCTGCCGGTGTTCAAGGGCGACGACCGCTACTTCGCGGCCGACGTCAACTACTGGGGCATCACCTTCGCCGCCGACGGCAACCGCTTCTACGCCACCCTGGGCAGCAAGGGGAAGACGTACCTGGTCGAAGCCGACTACCGGCGCTTCCGCGGCAAGACCCTGCGCGAGAACGTCGAATGCCCGTCCCTGTCACCGGACGGCCAGCGGATCGCCTTCAAGAAGAAGGTCGGCGACGGCGTCTGGCGGCTGTCCGTCCTGGACCTCGCGAGCCTGCGGGAGACCGAGCTCGCCGAGCCCCGCAGCGTCGACGACCAGGCGCTTTGGCAGGACGACCGGACGATCCTGTACGGGCTGGACAACGCCGTCTGGGCGGTCTCGGCCGACGGCTCCGGCGCGCCCCGGCAGCTCGTCGCCGGGGCCGCGTCGCCGGCCGTCACTCAGGACCCGAGGTAACGCACCTGGCCGCCCTTCCCGCGCTCGTACCCGTCCCGCCCGGCCAGGTGCTCGGGCACGCCGACCTCCCACCAAGCCCCGGCTTCGGTCCACGACGACGGCTGCGTCTTCACCACGACCACAGCCGGACGCTGCTCCGAGACGGCCGCTTCGCGAGCCGAGGCATACGCGTCCCGCAGCGAGTCCACTGTGGACGCCGCGAACACCACACAGCCCAGTGATTCGGCGTGGCGAGCGAAGTCGACCCGCGGTGGCGAAGCGTGCGAAGTCGTGCAGTCGGCGTAGAAGTTGTTGAACGGCTTCCCGCCCTGGCCCTCCTGCAGCCGCGCGATCACGGCGTACCCGTCGTTGTCGCAGACGACGGCGACGAACGGGTGGCCGGCGAACGCGGCCGAGAACAGCTCCGAGTTCAGCATCAGGTACGAGCCGTCGCCCAGCAGCGTCGTCACCAGGCCCGGGTGGGCGATCGCCGCACCCCACGCGCCGGACAGCTCGTAGCCCATGCAGGAGAACCCGTATTCGACGTCCATCGAGACCGAGCCGGACCCGCGCCAGCCGCCGATGAGCTCGCCCGGCAGCCCGCCCGAGGCCGTCATGACGTAGTCGTCGGCCGCCGACAGGTCGTTGACCACCCCGACCACCTGCGCGTACGACGGCAGCTCGCCCGGAGACGACCGCAGCGAGTCGATGTGCGTGTCCCAGGAAGCCCGCTCGCCGGCGGCCCGGGACGTCCACGCCGGGTCCACCCGCCAGCTCTCCAGCTGGGCGGCGAGCTCGGCCAGGCCCGCGTCGGCGTCTCCGACCACCGAGAGGGCGCCGTGCTTCACCGCGTCGAACCGGGCCGCGTTGAGCGACACCAGCCGGAGGCCGGGGGAGAAGACCGTCCAGGACGCCGTCGTGAAGTCCTGCAGCCGGGTCCCCACCGCCAGCACGACGTCGGCCGCGGCCGCGACGACGTTCGCCGACGTCGAGCCGGTGATGCCCAGCGGGCCCGCGTGCAGCGGGTGGTCGTGCGGCACCAGCGTCCGGCCCGCCGTGGTCTCCACGAGCGGGATTCCGTGCCGCTCGGCGAACTCGAGCGCGCGCTGCCCGGCCCCGGAATACCGGACGCCGCCGCCGAGCACCAGCAGCGGGCGGTGGGACGCGCGCAGGACCCCGGCCGCCTCGGTGACCGAACGCCGGTCCGGGCGCGGGCGCAGCGGCCGGTGCGTCACCGGCTCGAAGAGCGCCTCCGGAAAGTCGTAGGTCTCCGCCTGGACGTCCTGCGGCAGCGCCAAGGTCACCGGGCCGGCGTCGGCCGGGTCCGTCAGCACCCGCGCCACCTGCGGCAACGTCGAGAGCAGCTGCTCGGGCCGGGTGATCCGGTCGAAGTAGCGCGAGACCGCGCGGAAGGCGTCGTTCACCGTCGCGGTCGCGTCGCCGAACGGCTCGATCTGCTGCAGCACGGGGTCCGGCGCGCGGTTGGTGAACGTGTCGCCCGGCAGCAGCAGGACCGGCAGCCGGTTCGCGTGCGCGACGCCGGCCGCGGTCACCATGTTGAGCGCGCCCGGTCCGATCGACGACGTCACGACGCCGACCTGCCGCCGGTGCGTGGCCTTCGCGTACCCGACCGCGGCCAGCGCCATGCCCTGCTCGGTGTGCCCGCGCCAGACCGGGATCTCCCCGCGGTGTTCCTCCAGGGCGGTCCCGAGGCCGAGGACGTTGCCGTGCCCGAAGATCGCGAACACGCCGGGGAACAGCGGGACTTCCCGCCCGTCGAGGGTTTCCGACCGCTGGGCCAGTATCCAGCGGACCAGGGCCTGAGCCGTCGTCAGCTTCACTGCACACGTCCTTCGTGACTCGTGACGGGACACCGCGGGTCCGGCTCCTGCGTGGCCCACGTGTCGCGGACCCAGCCGTGCGCCGGGTCGTCGCAGAACGCCATCGAGCGTTCCGGAGCCGGTCCGGCCAGGACGTTCAGGTAGTACATCGGGTAGCCCGGCGCGGCCACGCACGGCCCGTGGTAGCCGCGCGGGATCAGGAAGACGTCGTGGTCGCGCACCGCGACGTCCTCGTCCAGCTCGCCGTCGGACGTGTACGTCCGGTGCAGGCCGAACCCCTCGCGGGACGGCGTCACGCCGTCGCGGCCGGCGACGCGGAAGTAGTAGATCTCTTCGTTGACGACCTCGCACTCGGTCGCTTCGTCGTGCTTGTGCGGCGGGTAGGACGACCAGTTGCCGCCCGGGGTGATCAGCTCGCACGCGTTGAGCTTGTCGGCGTGGTCCCACACCCCGGGCACGCCGAAGTTGGTGACCTGCCGCGTGGCCTGCCCGGCGCCGCGGACCTCCACCGGCACGTCCTCGGCGGGCCCGTATTTCGGCGCGAGCCGCCGGGTGCAGCGCGCCATCGGCAGCGCGACCTCCAGGCCGTCCGGTGTCGACAACTCGACTTCGGCGTCCCGGGGGACGTAGGCGAAGTCCGTCACCCGGGTGAAGACCGAGTCGCGGCCGCGCAGCTCGAAGACCTCCCCGTCGACGCGGACGGTTGCGGAACCGGCCAGCGGCAGCACGAACGCCTCGAACTCGCCGGTGTGCAGGGTCCGCGTCTCGCCGGGCGCCAGGGACAGCACCCGCAGCCCGGAGTACCGCCACCCGGCGGTGTCCGGGGTCAGCCGGACCGGGTCGGCGTCGTCGGACAGTGTCCCGAGTGGACGGTGCAGCTTGCTCACTTCGCGGCCTCCAAGACTTCGCGGCGGCGGTGGATCACAGGAGTTCCTCGATTTCGGCCGCGCTCGGCATGGCGTCGGCGCAGGCCAGCCGGGACGCGACGAGCGCGCCCGCGGCGTTCGCGTACTCCGCGGTCCGCACCGGGTCCCAGCCCGACAGCAGGCCGTGGATCAGCGCCCCGCCGAAGCCGTCGCCCGCCCCGAGCCCGCAGACGACCTCGACGCGCTGCGGCGACACCGTCCAGCGGCCTTCCGGAGTCGCCACGAGGACACCTTCGGCGCCCTTCTTGATCACCGCCAGGTGCAGCCCGCGCTCCAGCATCCGGTCCGCGGCCGTGTCCGGGTCCGCGGTGCCGACGGCGACCTCCACCTCGGTCCGGTTGCCGACCGCGACCGTGACGTGGTCGAGCATCCCGCCGATCTCGGCGCGGGCCTGCTCCACCGACGGCCAGAACATCGGCCGGTAGTCCAGGTCCAGGACGGTGTGCGCCCGGCGTCCCCGGGCCTCGAGGATCTTCCGCTGGGTCGCCCGGGCCGGTTCCACGGACACGCCGGTGCCGGTGACCCACAGCAGCGGCACCGACTCGACGACGGCCCAGGGCACGTCCTCGTCGGTGAGCGTGAGGTCGGGCGCGATCGGGGAGCGGTAGAACAGCAGCGGCGGGTCCGCGGGCGGGTTCAGCTCGCAGAACACGACCGGCGTCTGCAGGTCCGGCGAAGTGCCCACGAAGTCCGGCGAGACGCCGAAGCCGTCGAGGGCCTGCCGGACGTAGTCACCGAAGCCGTCCGGGCCGACTTTCGTGAGCACCGCCGTCCGCCGGCCGAGCCGCGCGGCGGCGACCGCGACGTTGGTCGCGGTCCCGCCGAGCGACTTGGCGAACGTGCTGACCCCGGCCAGCGGCACGCCGCTCTGCTCGGGGTAGAGGTCGACGCCCACCCGGCCGATCGTCAAGGCCTCGATGGTCATGCCGCCTCCGCGGGAAAGGGTGCGTCGGCGGGATTCACGCCTTCTCCACCTGCCGCAGCTCGTGTTCGAGGGCTTCCAGTTCGGCACCGCCCGCCATCTGCCGCGTCAGCTCGTTGATGTCGATGTCCTTCTTCTCGTACGAACCGAGCGCGGTACCCCGCTTGAGCAGCAGGAACCGGTCCGCCACCGGGTAGGCGTGGTGCGGGTTGTGCGTGATCAGCACGACGCCGAGCCCGCGGTCACGGGCCTGGGCGACGTACTTCAGGACCACCCCGGCCTGCTTGACACCCAGCGCGGCCGTCGGTTCGTCCAGGATCAGCACCTTCGCGCCGAAGTACACCGCTCGCGCGATGGCGACGCACTGGCGTTCACCACCCGAGAGCGTCCCGACCGGCTGCTCGACGTCCCGCAGGTCGATGCCCATGTCGGACAACGCCTTCTTGGTCGTCTCGCGGCCCTTCTTCCGGTCGAGCATCCGGAACGGGCCGAACCCGGTCGTCGGCTCGGAGCCGAGGAAGAAGTTCCGCCAGACGCTCATCAGCGGCACCACGGCGAGGTCCTGGTACACCGTCGCGATCCCGCGGTCGAGGGCCTCGCGCGGCGAGGAGAACCGCACCGGCTCGCCCTCGACCAGGAACTCGCCGCGGTCGTGCTGCTGCACGCCGGCCAGGATCTTGATCAGCGTGGACTTCCCGGCGCCGTTGTCGCCGAGCACGCAGGTGACCTCGCCCGCGTTGACCACAGTGGACACATCACGCAGCGCGATCACGCTGCCGTAGGTCTTCCCGATCTCGCGAACTTCGAGCAGGCTCATCGGCGTACCCTCTCCGCGCGGCGCCGGAAGGCGTTGTTGACCAGGACCGCGGCCAGCAGCATGACGCCGAGGAACAGCATGAACCAGTCGCTGTTCCACTGCGCGAACACGATGCCCTGGCGGGCCATGCCGAAGATCAGCGCGCCGATCGCCGCGCCCACCGCCGAGCCGAACCCGCCGGTGAGCAGGCAGCCGCCGATCACCGCGGCGATGATGTACTGGAACTCCAGCCCGATGCCCTGGTTGGCCTGGACGCTGGCGAACCGCAGGATGTTGATCGAGCCGACCAGCCACGCGCCGAGCGCGGTGCCCATGAACAGCAGGATCTTCGTGCGCACCACCGGCACGCCGACCGAGCGGGCCGACACCTGCGACCCGCCGACCGCGAAGATCCAGTTGCCGAACCGGGTCCGCACCAGCAGCCACGCGGCGATCGCCGTGACGACGACCCACCAGATGATCGACGACTGGAACTGGGTGCCGCCGATGTCGAACGTGGACGCGAACAGGCCGCCGGCCGACGCGTAACCGCTGGTCGAGCGCATGCCCGACACCTGGACGGTGTTGGTGACCAGCCGCGTCACGCCGAGGTTGAGCCCCTGCAGGGCCAGGAACGACCCCAGCGTGACGATGAAGCTGGGCAGCCCGGTCTTCATCACCAGCCAGCCGTTGAACGCGCCGACGCCGAGCGCGAAGACGAGCGAGGCCAGCAGCGCGAGCCAGACGTTCCAGCCCGCCTGCGTGGCCAGGATCGCGGTGACCAGCGACGTCGACGCCGTCATCACGCCGGCCGACAGGTCGAACTCGCCGCCGACCATGAGCAGCGCGACCACGACGGCCATGATGCCCAGCGTCGAGGAGTCGTCCAGCCAGGTCGCCACGCCCAGCGGGCTGAGGAACTGGCCGGTGACGACCGAGAAGAAGACGAACACCAGCACCGCGCCGAGGAGCGCGCCGATTTCGGGGCGGACGACCAGGCGGTCCGTCAAGCCCTTCTTGGCGACGCGCTCGTCGGGCTGCGCCTGGATCGCTGCGGTCATCGCGTGCCGCGCTGCGCGTACGGGGCGATGGTGTCGATGTTGCTCTTGTCGACGAAGCCCGGGCCGGTCTGCACGGGGTGGCCGCCGCCGATGGTGTTGCCGTTTTCCTTGTACAGCTTCAGGAACACGATCGGGAGGTAGCCCTGCTCGTACTGCTGCTGGTCCACGGCGAAGAGGATGCTGCCGTCCTTGATGGCCGTGACGACGTCGGCGTTCAGGTCGAACGTGGCCACCTGGGCCTTCGAGCTCGCTTCCTTGGCCGCGGCGACGGCGCGGGCGGCGACCTGCGAGTTCAGCGCCAGCACGGCGTCGATCGACGGGTCGGACTGCAGCGCGCCGCGGATCCGGGCCTGCGCGTCGGTCGGGTTGGAGATGTCGACCTGCAGCGTCGTGACGTTGCCGAAGGTCTGCTTCGCGCCGTCGCAGCGCTGGTTCTGGCCGATGTTGCCGGCCTCGTGGATGACGCACAGCAGCTTGGTCTTGCCGGCCGCCTTGAGCCGCTGCCCGGCGCCCTGGCCCGCGAGGCCCTCGCTCTGCCCGACGTGCGCGATCGCGCCGAACCGGGCGCTGAAGTCCTCGCCGGAGTTGATGGTGATGACCGGGATGCCGGCCTTGACCGCGTTCTGGATCGACGTCTGCAGGGCCTGCGGATTCGCCATCGAGACGACCAGGCCGCCGACCTTCTGCGCGACCGCGTTGTCGATGAGCCGCGCCTGGTTGCCCGGGTCGCCGTCGGAGAAGTAGTCGACACCGACGTTCAGGTCCTTGCCCGCCTGCTCGGCGCCGTTCTTGACGACGTTCCAGAAGGCGTCGCCGGCGCTGCCGTGGGTGACCACGGCGACCTTCAGCGGGCCGCCCGTGCTCGGCGCCGCTGCGGCGGCCGAAGAGCTGGAGCCGCTGTTCGGGTTGTCGGCGGCCGGGCCGCTGCAGGCGGAGAGGACCAGCCCGGCGGCGGCGATCGCCGCCACGCCGGCCATTTTCCGGATAGAGAACACAGTCACTCCTTTGGGACCAGGTTTCAGAGGGAGTCGGTGATCTTCGCGAGGTGGGCCAGGCTGCGCCCGGTGTCCCGCCGGGGCAGGTCGTCGGGGCTTTCCTCGCCGAGGGCGGTGTCCTGTTCGAGGACGTACCAGCCGTCGTAGCCGGCGGCCTGGACGGAGCGCACCATCGCCGCCACGTCCACGTCGCCCTCGCCGAGCGGGGTGTACATACCCCGCCCGACCGCGTCGGTGTAGGCGAGCCGGCCCGCGCGCACTTCGGCCGCGAGGTCCTCCCGGACGTCCTTGAGATGCACGTGCCCCACCCGTTCGGGATACCGCTTCGCCAGCTCCACCGGATCCGTCCCGCCGATCATCAGGTGCCCGGTGTCGAGGCACAACCCGAGATCGGAATCGGTGAGGAAGCGCTCGACTTCGGCCTGCTGCTCCACGTGCGTCCCGACGTGCGGGTGCAGCACCGTGCGCAGGCCGTGGCGCGCCGCGATGTCCCGGATCTTTCCGGCGGTGCCGACGAGGGTCGCCCATTCGGCGTCATCGAGCCGCGGGCGCTCGTCGTAGCCGTCGAGGCCCGTCGCGGCGGCGAGGACGAGGACGTCACCCCCGCAGGCGGCGAAGAGCGCGGCCGACTCCTCGGCCTCGGCCAGCGCGCGCTCCGGGTGCTCGTGGAGGACGACGGCGAGGAAGCCGCCGACGAGCTTCAGGCCGTACCCGGCGAGCAGCTCGCGCAGGGCGGCGGGCTCGCGGGGCAGGTACCCGGGCGGCCCCAGCTCGGTGGCCTGGACGCCGAGGGCCGCCATCTCGCCCAGCACGGTGGCCGCGTCCAGCACCCGGCCCCAGCCCGGAACTTCGCAGACGCCCCAGGAGATCGGGGCGGCGGCCACGCGGATCGTCGCTGTCACAAGGGGCCTCCGTTGGTCCGTTGGAGCGCTCTATTGATTAGAGCGCTCTAATCTTGTAGCGTCCGTCACACCAAGTCAAGGCCGAGTTTTCCGAGATCAGGGGGTGGGGTCGTGCGTCCGACGATGGAGGACGTCGCCGCGCGGGCGGGGGTTTCCCGCGCACTGGTCTCCCTGGTGATGCGGAATTCGCCGAAGGTGTCCGACGCGCGGCGCGCCGCGGTGCTGCGCGCGGCCGAAGAACTCGGCTACCAGCCGCACGTGATGGCGCGGTCGCTGGCCAGCCGGACGTCGACCGTGCTCGGCGTGATGGTCAACGACCTGCGCAACGCCTTCTTCGCCGACATCGTCGAAGAGCTGGACACCGCGGCGCAGGCGGCGGGGTTCGACCTGATCCTCAACACCGGCGGCCGCAGCCCCACGCGCGAGTGGAACGCCCTGCACAACCTGCTTTCCTTCCGCCCGGCGGGTATCATCCTGCTCTCCCCGGTCGTCCCGGCCTCGGCGATCCAGGTCGCGGCCCGGCAGTGCCCGGTCGTGCTGGTCTCGCGGACCGCTCGCTCGTCCACAGTGGACACGGTGAACGACGACGGCGAGGCGGGCTCAGCGCTGGCCGTCGACCACCTGGTCGGCCTCGGGCACCGGCGCATCGCGCACCTCGACGGCGGCGGCGCGGCCGGCGCGGCGCAGCGGCGGCGGGGCTTCGAGTCGGCGATGCGGCGCCACGGCCTCGAGCCGATCGTCGTGCGCAGCGAGCACACCGACATCGGGGGCGAGAACGCCGTGCGGGAGCTGCTCGCCGCGTACCCGCGCCCGGAACTGCCGACGGGCCTGGTCTCCGGCAACGACTTCAACGCCGTGGGGGCGATCTCGGCGCTCGAAGAGGCCGGCCTGCGGGTGCCCGAGGACGTCTCGGTCGTCGGCTACGACAACACGTCGCTGGCCGCGCTGCGCCACCTGTCCCTGACCACGGTGGACCAGCCGCGCAAGGAGATGGCCCGGCTGGCCTTCGCGGCCTTGCTCGAACGCGTCCGCGGGGAGCGCACGGAGCCGGTCCGGCACCTGCTGCACCCGTCACTGGTGGTCCGCGCGACCACCGCCGAATCCACCGCAGGAGAAGGAGCTTCACGATGAGGTTGGGACTGGCGGGCACCGGCCGGATCGGCACCGCCCACGCGGAGACGCTCAAGGGCTTCGACGAGGTCGGATCGGTCGTCGTGGCCGACGTCGACCCCGCGCGAGCCGCGTCCGCCGCCGCGAAGCTCGGGGTCGAATCGGCATCCCTCGACGAGCTGTTCGCCGCGGGGCTGGACGGCGTGGTCGTCACGGCGGCCACGGACGCGCACCCGGGCCTGATCATCGCCGCCGTCGACGCGGGCATCCCGGTGTTCTGCGAGAAGCCCGTGGCGGCGGACATCCCGGGCACCCTGGCGGTGATCGACCGCATCGGCGCCTCCGACGTGCCGGTCCAGATCGGGTTCCAGCGCCGCTTCGACGCCGGTTACGCGGCGGCACGGGCGGCCGTCGAGTCCGGCGAGCTGGGCTGGCTGCACACCCTCCGGGCGACCACGTTCGACCCGGCACCCCCGCCGGCGGAGTACGTGGCCCACTCGGGCGGCCTGTTCCGCGACTGCGGCGTCCACGACTTCGACATCATCCGCTGGGTGAGCGGCCGCGAGGTCGAGGAGGTGTACGCGATCGGCGCGAACCGCGGCGAGCGGTTCTTCCGCGACGCGGGCGACGTCGACACGGCCGCGGCGACGCTGACCCTGGACGACGGCACCCTGGCCACGGTGTCGCTGACCCGCTACAACGGCGCGGGGTACGACGTGCGCCTCGACGTGCTCGGCTCGGCCTCCGGTGTGGTGGTCGGGCTGGACGACCGGGCGCCGCTGCGGTCGGCCGAGCCGGGGGTGGCGCCGCTGCCCGGGCCGGCGTACCCCGGCTTCATGGAGCGGTTCCGGCCGGCGTACACGACGGAGCTGCGGGCGTTCCTGGACGTCGTCGCGGGCCGGGCGCCGGTGCCGTGCGGAGCGGCGGACGCCTTGGAGGCGTTCTACATCGCGGAGGCGTGCGAGGTGTCGCGCCGGGAACGGCGTCCGGTGCGGCTGGCGGAAGTCAGGCGCTGAGCAGCTTGCGGACCGTGCGTTCGACGAGCGCCGCGGCCTTCGGCGGGGGAGTGCGGCCGGTCGAGAGGTAGCGGTGGACGACCGCGCGCGGAATCTCGACCAGGGCGAGCACGATCTCCTCGTCCGTGACACCGGTGAGCGGCGGCAGGTTCAGCGTCGCGCGTTTGAGCGCGCCGCGCAGTTCCTGTTCCGTCGCGGCGAGGGCCGCGTGCGCCTCGGCCGACCAGCCGGCCGGGTCGAAGGCCTGCATGCCCGCGTCGAGGACCCGGGCGCCTTCGGGGTGCTTGCGGCACCAGTGGACGACGCTGGCTGCGGCAGCGACGGCCGCTTCGACGTCGGCCGCGGCGCCGAGCGCGGCGGTGAAGGTGTCCTGGAAGTCGCGCAGGGTGCGGAGCCAGAGCTGGGCCAGCAGGGCCGGACGGTCCGGGAAGCGGTGGTAGATCGAGCCGTTCGGCGCGCCGGCGGCCTTCGCGGTGGCGGCCATCGTGACCGCCCGGGCACCCCCGCCGGCGAACAACGCCGCGGCGGCGTCGAGGAACTGCGCTGTGGTGTGCGTCGCGGGCCGGCCCATGTTGTAGAGACTATGCTCTAATACGTTCTGGAGGACAGTCTCCAGAACGGGAGGGCTTCACCATGGTCCGCAACGTGCACACCCGGCGGTTCCCGGCGACCCGGGCGCACCTCGCCGAGCTCCTGGACACCCTCGGCACCCCCGGCGACCGCCTGTGGCCGGTGGCGGACTGGCCGCCGACCCGCCTCGACGGCCCCCGCGTGCCGGGCACCCCGGCCGGCCACGGCCCGGTCCGGTACGTGCTGGAGGAGGTCACCCCGGACCGGCTCGGCTTCCGGTTCACGGCCCCGGCGGGCGTCCACGGGCACCACTCGTTTTCGATCGACGACGACACCTTGACCCACGAGCTGGTCGCTTCCCTGCACGGCTGGGCCCGGCTGACGTGGCCGCTGTTCTTCCGTCCGCTGCACGACGCGCTGCTGGAGCAGCTGCTGGACCGGGCGGAGCTGGCGGTGACCGGGCGGATCGGCCGACCGGTCCGCTGGTCGCCGTACGTCCGCTTCCTGCGCGGGCTGGGCAAAATCCGCTCGCGCCGCACGCGCTCGGCCGCGAGACTGCGCTCGTGATCCGCTTGACGCCGTTGGACGAGGCCGCCTTGACGCGGCTGCTCGAAGCCGCCGAAGCGGGGGCCGATCCCCTGGAGGTCATGCCCCCGGTCGACGGCCCACCCGGCTGGACCCCCGAGCGCCGCGCCGCGTTCGTGGCGTTCCACCGGTCCCGATCGGTGGATCCGGCGACGGGGGTGGAACGCACGTGGGTGATCGACGACGACGGCGTGGCGATCGGCGCGGCCCGCTTGGCGCCCCGCGGCGACGCGGTCGAGGCGGGCATCTGGCTGGCCCGCGCCGCCCGCGGCCGCGGGATCGGCACGCAGGTGGCGGCGTTGCTGGTGGCCGAAGCCCGTGCGAGCGGCGCGGCGAGGTTCATCGCTTCGACGACGGCGGGCAACGGCGCCGCGCAGGCCTTGCTGAGCGGCGCGGGTGCGGCGCTGACGACCGAAGGGGACGAGGTCGCCGCCGTGCTTCCGCTCAGGCCGTGACCCGCCAGTGCTCGACGATCCGGCCGTTGCGCAGCCGCTCGATCTGCATCTGCCGCGCCGGTTCCGGCCCGAAGCCGTGGACCAGCAGGTGCGCCGCCACGAGGTCCCCGTCTTCGAGGAGGTGGACTTCCTCGAACCGCAGGCCCGGCGCCTGCCGCCGGAGATCCTCGACGATCGGCTTCAGGCCCGCCGGGCCGGGCGGCAGGCCGGGCAGGCTCGGGCTGTGGTTGACGTACGCGGGGTCGATCAGCTCGTCGAACGCGGCGAGGTCTCCGTCGTTGAAGGCGGTCAGGTAGCGGCGGACGACGTCGATGTTGGTCATGCCGACCAGGCAACCAGCGCCCCGGCCGGAGCGGAAATACGCCATTTATGCTGAACCCGTATGAATGGGTTCGAAGCTTTCGTGGCGGTCGCCGAGGAGCTGCACTTCGGCCGCGCCGCCGAGCGGCTGGGAGTCAGCCAGCCGACGCTTTCGCGGGCCGTCGGCGGGCTCGAGCGCGCGCTCGGCGTGACGCTCTTCGAACGCACCACCCGCCGCGTCGCGCTGACGCCCGAAGGCGAGGCGATGCTGCCCGACGCCCGCACCGCCGTGGCCGCCGCGCACGCGGCGAGGCGCCGGGCGCGCCGCGCGGGCGGCCTGGTGGTGGTGTCCAAACCGGACGGTGACGGCGGGCTGCTCCCCGGCATCCTCGCGGAGCTGGCCGAGCCGGCGGAGCTGCTGTTCGCGACCACGGGCGACGAGGCGGCCGACATGCTCCGCGACGGCCGCGGTGACGTCGCCCTGGTGGCCGCGCCCTTCGACCGCACGGGCCTCGACGTCGAGCAGGTCCACGCCGAGCCACGCGTGGCCGCCCAGCCGCGTGGCCGGGAAGCCACCACGCTGGCGGAGGTCCTCGCCCGGCCGGCGGTCACCTGGCCGGGCGTCGACGAGCGCCTCGACGCGTACTACCGCGCACGGGACCGGGCACCCGCCGGCGCTCCGCCCGCGAAGCACGGTCCGCCGGCGAAGGACCTCGCCGAAGCGCTGCGGCTGGTCGAACTCGGCCAGGCCGTGACGTTCCTGCCGGAGTCCGTCGCCCGGCGGTACCCGCGGGAAGGGGTCGCGTACCGCCGGATCGACGGGCTCGGCGAGGCCCGCTGGCAGGTGGCCTGGCCGAGTTCGTCCCGCTCGCCGCGCGTGGCCGCCTTCGTCCGGGCGGCCACGCGCACGCGCTGACTCAGTCGAGCTGCAGCTCCGGGGAGTACATCTCGATCCAGTGGTACAGGTCGAGCAGCCGGTCCAGGCCGATCCGGTCCGCCGGGGCCATCGTCGCGGAGTCCACTTCGGACACGCGGTGGGCCCACGACCGGTCGACCAGGCCGAACACCGCGTGCCCCGGCTCGGCCAGGACCTCCTTCGCCTGCTGCTGCAGCGCCGCCGCGTAACCGGGGTCCTGCGTCGACGGGTACGGGCTCTTCACGCGGTCGCGCACCGAGTCCGGCAGCACGTGCTTGGTCGCGTGGCGCAGGAGGCTCTTCTCGCGGCCGTCGAACGTCTTCAGCGACCACGGGGTGTTGTACACGTACTCGACCAGCCGGTGGTCGCAGAACGGGACCCGGACCTCCAGGCCCACCGCCATCGACGCGCGGTCCTTGCGGTCCAGCAGCATCCGGACGAAGCGGGTCAGGTGGAGGTGGCAGATCGTCCGCATCCGCGCCTCGGTCTCGGACTCGCCGTCCAGGTGGTCGACCTCCGCGACCGCCGAGCGGTACTGGTCGTGCAGGTAGGACTGCAGGTCCATCCGGCCCATCAGCTCGGGCGTGTAGATCGACGTCCGGTCGGTCAGCATCGCGCTGCGGAAGGCGATCCAGGGGAACATCTCCGCCTTGACCGACGCCTCGTCGAAGAACCAGCGGTAGCCGCCGAACACCTCGTCGGCCGACTCGCCCGAGAGGGCCACCGTCGACTCGCCGCGGATGGCCTTGAACAGCAGGTACAGCGACGTGTCCATGTCGCCCAGCCCCGCCGGGATGTCCCGCGCCCGCAGCACCGCGCGCCGCACCTCCGGATCGGTCAGCTCGGCCGGGTTGAGCACGACGTCCTGGTGCGCCGAGCCCACCAGCGCGGCGACGTCCCGCACGAACGGCGAGTCCGCCGTGTCGCGCATCTCGTCCGGCTTGAAGTTCTCCTCCTGGCCGAAGAAGTCGACCGAGAACGTCCGCACCCGTTCGCCCTGCTCGGCCAGCCGCGCCGCGGCCAGGCCGGTGACCGCGCTCGAGTCCAGGCCACCCGACAGCAGGACGCAGCGGGGGACGTCGGCGACCAGCTGCCGGTTGACGATGTCGGTCATCAGCTCGCGGACGCGGGCGACGGTGGTCTCCTGGTCGTCGGTGTGCTGCTTCGCGTCCAGCTTCCAGTAGGTGCGGGTCTTGATGCCCTCGCGGGACACCGTGACGATCGTGCCGGGCCGGACTTCCTCCATGCCCTTCCACAGCGACCAGCCCGGCCGCTTGGTGAACGCCATCAGCTCGCGCAGGCCGTCGGTGTCGACGACCTTCTTCGCCAGCGGGTTGGCCAGGATCGCCTTCGGCTCCGAGCCGAACAGAACGCCGTCGGGGGTCGGGTAGTAGTAGAACGGCTTGATGCCCATCCGGTCGCGGATCATGACCAGCCGGTCGTCGCGCTCGTCCCAGATCGCGAAGGCGTACATGCCGTTGAGGTGGTCGACGACCGCGTCGCCCCACTGCAGGTAGCCGTGCAGGACGACTTCGGTGTCGCTGTCGGTCTCCCACTTGTGGCCGAGCTTCGTCAGCTCTTCCTTCAGCTCGGTGAAGTTGTACGCCTCACCGCTGTAGACCATCGCGATGTCGCCGTTCGGCGTGTGCACCGTCATCGGCTGACGGCCGCCGGGCAGGTCGATGATGGCCAGCCGCCGGTGGCCGAGCGCGACGTGCGTGCGCACCCACGTCCCGGAGTCGTCCGGTCCGCGGCAGGCCATGGTCCCCGTCATGGCGTCGACCACGTCCTGGCGGCGGGTGAGGTCGGCGTCGTAGGAAACCCAGCCGGCGATACCGCACATAGGTGATCCCCTCTCCCAAAGATTTGCTTAGCCGATACAACTATCGGTAACACAGGTGTAACACGGCCTGACGATCTTGTCTGCCCGAATTGCACGTTCCGCACCTGTTCGGTCACGCGTTGTGTCGCGAGTCACTGACCGACTGCATACGGTCAGCGACGGGCAAACGCTTGCGTGACGGCCGCCACCGGCCATCAAGAGCCCGTAAAGGCGGATCAGGAACGCATCAAGGCGCCATCAGCCGCCTTCGAAAAGGCCGTCCCGGACCGCACAGTGACGTCGTCCCGGTCACCGAACCCGGTGACCCGTCTTGAGAGGTGCCTGTGGCCGACTTGCTCTACGCCGTTCTGCTGATCGGCGTTTTCGTGGTGCTGGCGTTGGTGCTGCGCGGCTTGGAAAAGCTGTGAGCGGCACCGGAACCACGGCCGACGTCGTGGGCGGGTTGCTCGCGCTCGGCCTGCTCGTCTACCTGTTCGTCGCGCTGATCAGGCCGGAGAAGTTCTGAAATGACCGACACGACGGCCGGGCTCGTCCAGCTCGGCCTGCTCCTCGCCGCCCTCGCCGCGGTCTACCGGCCGCTCGGCGACCACCTGGCGCGCGTCTTCGCCACCGGGAAGCACCTGAAGCTCGAGATGGGCCTCTACAAGCTCTTCCGCGTCAATCCCGACGCCGAGCAGCGGTGGCCGACTTACGCCGCGGGCGTGCTCGGCTTTTCGTTCGGCTCGGTCGTCCTGCTCTACCTGCTGCAGCGCCTGCAGCCGCTCCTGCCGTGGAGCCTCGGCCGCGGCTCGGTGAGCCCGGGTGTCGCGTTCAACACGGCGGTTTCGTTCGTCACCAACACGAACTGGCAGTCCTACGTCCCCGAGACGACGATGGGCCACTTCGTGCAGATGGCCGGGCTGACCGTGCAGAACTTCCTCTCGGCGGCCGTCGGCCTGGCCGTGGCGATCGCGGTGACGCGGGGCTTCGTCCGGGCGAAGACCGACCGGCTCGGCAACTTCTGGGTGGACCTCACCCGCGGCACGGTCCGCGTGCTGCTGCCGATGGCGTTCGTGTTCGCGCTCGTGCTGGTCGCCCTCGGCGTGGTGCAGAGCCTCAAGGCCGGTGTCGCGGTGACGAATCCCGACGGCAGTCACGGCACCATCGCCCTGGCCCCGGCGGCGAGTCAGGAAGCGATCAAGGAACTCGGCACCAACGGCGGTGGCATCTTCAACGCCAACTCCGCGCACCCGCTGGAAAACCCCACCGCGTGGACGAACCTGGTCGAGCTGTTCCTCATCCTGGTCGTCCCGGTCAGCCTGACCCGCGCGTTCGGGACGCTGGTCGGCAACCGCCGGCAGGGGTACGTCCTGCTGAGCGTGATGGGCCTGCTGTGGGCGGCTTCGCTGGCGCTCATCTGGTTCTCCGAGGCCAACGCGGACAACCCGGCGGCGCTGGCCGCGGGCGCGAGCACGGAAGGCAAGGAGCAGCGCTTCGGCATCGGCCTGACGTCGATCTTCGCCGACACCACCACGGGCACGTCGACCGGCGCGGTCAACGGCGCCCACGACAGTTTCTCGGGGCTCGGCGGCGGGGGACCGCTGCTGAACATGCTCTACGGCGAGATCTCGCCCGGCGGCGTCGGCACCGGCCTCTACGGCATCCTCGTGCTGGCGATCATCGCGATGTTCCTGGCCGGCCTGATGGTCGGGCGGACGCCCGAATACCTCGGCAAGAAGCTCGGCAAGCGCGAGGTCACCTGCGCGGCGATCGCCATGCTCGCCATGCCGACGGTCGTGCTCCTCGGCTCGGGTATCGCGCTGCTCCTGCCGGGCACGGCGGGCGCGCTGGGCAACACCGGCGCGCACGGGCTGTCCGAGATCCTCTACGGCTACGCGTCGACCGGCAACAACAACGGCAGCGCGTTCGGCGGGCTGACCGCGACGAGCGACTGGTTCCAGTCGTCGTTCGGCGTCGCCATGGCGTTCGGCCGGTTCGTGCCGATCCTCGCCGTGCTCTGCCTGGCCGGTTCCCTGGCCGCCCAGCGCAGGGTGCCCGAAACCGCGGGCACCCTGCCGACCACCGGACCGCTGTTCGCCACCCTGCTCACCGGCACGGTGGTGCTCGTCGCGGCCCTCACGTTCATCCCGGCGCTCGCGCTCGGGCCCATCGCGGAGGCACTCGCATGACCGTCACCGACGAACGACCGCAGATGGCTCCCGCCGAACCGAAGAGCCGGGTGGGGGCCGGGGTCTTCAGCCCGCGGCAGCTCTGGACGTCGCTGCCGGAGGCGCTGCGGAAGCTGAACCCGAAGCACCAGCTCGGCAACCCGGTGATGTTCGTGGTGTGGGCGGGGTCCGCGCTCACCACCGTCTTCGCCGTCACCGACCCGAGCGTGTTCACCGTCCTCGTCGCCGTCTGGCTGTGGTTCACGGTCCTCTTCGCCAACCTCGCCGAGGCCGTCGCGGAAGGCCGCGGCAAGGCCCAAGCCGAAAGCCTGCGGCGGTCGAAGAAGGAGACCGTCGCCCGCCGGCTCACCGGAACCGGCTCCGAGGAACAGGTTCCGGGCGCCGAGCTGAAGGTCGGCGACCTGGTCGTCGTCGAGGCGGGCCAGGTGATCCCGGGCGACGGCGACGTCGTCGAGGGCATCGCGACCGTCGACGAGTCGGCCATCACCGGCGAGTCGGCCCCGGTCATCCGCGAGTCCGGCGGTGACCGCAGCGCCGTCACCGGCGGCACGACCGTGCTGAGCGACCGGATCGTCGTGCGGATCAGCACCAAGCCCGGCGAGTCCTTCGTGGACCGCATGATCGCGTTGGTGGAAGGCGCTTCCCGGCAGAAGACGCCGAACGAGATCGCGCTGACCATCCTGCTCTCGACCTTGACGATCATCTTCCTGCTCGCCGTCGTGGCGCTGCAGCCGATGGCCCGCTACTCCGGGTCCGAGCAGCCGGTGATCGTGCTGACGGCGTTGCTGGTCTGCCTGATCCCGACGACGATCGGCGCGCTGCTGTCCGCGATCGGCATCGCGGGCATGGACCGCCTGGTGCAGCGCAACGTCCTGGCGACCAGCGGCCGCGCGGTGGAGGCCGCGGGCGACGTCTCGACGCTGCTGCTCGACAAGACCGGCACGATCACCTTCGGCAACCGCCGGGCGACCGAGCTGATCCCGGTCGGTGCGTCCACACCGGACGAGCTGGCCCGCGCCGCCCGGCTGGCCAGCCTGGCCGACGAGACCCCCGAGGGCCGCAGCGTCGTCGAGCTGACGGCGGAACACGCGGCTCAGGACGAGCACGGCGAGTTCGTCCCCTTCACCGCGCAGACCCGGATGAGCGGCCTCGACATCGGGACCCGCCGGATCCGCAAGGGCGCGGCGAGCGCCGTCCGCGCCTGGGTGCGCGACAACGGCGGCGAGTTCCCCGCCGAGACCGGCCGCGTGGTCGACGAGATCAGCGCCCAGGGCGGGACGCCGCTGGTCGTGGCCGAGGACGCCGTCGTGCGCGGCGTGATCCGGCTGTCCGACGTGGTCAAGCCGGGCATGAAGGAACGCTTCGCCGAACTGCGCTCGATGGGCATCAAGACGGTGATGATCACCGGCGACAACCCCCTCACCGCGAAGGCCATCGCCGCGGACGCCGGCGTCGACGACTACCTCGCCGAGGCCAAGCCCGAAGACAAGATGGCCCTCATCAAGCGGGAGCAGGAAGGCGGCCGGCTGGTCGCGATGACCGGCGACGGCACCAACGACGCCCCCGCGCTCGCGCAGGCCGACGTCGGCGTCGCGATGAACACCGGCACCTCCGCCGCCAAGGAGGCCGGGAACATGGTCGACCTCGACAGCGACCCGACGAAGCTGATCGAGATCGTCGAGATCGGCAAGCAGCTGCTGATCACCCGCGGCGCGCTGACCACGTTCAGCGTCGCCAACGACCTGGCCAAGTACTTCGCCATCCTGCCCGCGATGTTCACCGGCATCCACGCCCAGCTCGGCGGGCTGAACATCATGCACCTGGCCACGCCGAAGTCGGCGATCCTCTCCGCGGTCGTCTTCAACGCGCTGATCATCGTCGTGCTCATCCCGCTGGCCCTGCGGGGCGTGCGGTACCAGCCGTCGTCGGCTTCGGCCCTGCTGCGCCGCAACCTGCTCGTCTACGGCCTCGGCGGCATCGTCAGCCCGTTCCTCGGGATCTGGCTGATCGACCTGCTCGTGCGCCTCGTCCCCGGAATCGGGTGAACACCGTGACCACGCTCCTCAAGCAGACCTGGGCCGGGCTGCGCGTCCTGCTCGTCATGACCGTCCTGCTCGGCATCCTCTACCCCCTGGCGGTGTGGGCGATCGCCCGTATCCCCGGCCTCGAAGGCAACGCCGAAGGTTCGGTCGTCACGCGGGACGGCCAGGCCGTGGGGTCGTCGCTGATCGGCGTCGACCCGGTGCCCGCCGACCCGGCGCGCGACCCGTGGTTCCACACGCGTCCCTCGGCGGCCACCCCCCAGGTGCCGTCCGGCGCGTCCAACCTGGGCCCGGGCAACGAGAACCTCGTGAAGACGATCGGCGAGCGGAAGGACGCCATCGCGAAGCGCGAAGGCGTGTCACCCGGTCAGGTACCGCCGGACGCGGTGACGGCGTCGGGCTCGGGCCTCGACCCGGCCATCAGCGTGGCCTACGCCGACCTGCAGGCCCCGCGGGTCGCGCGCACCACGGGGCTGCCCCTCGACCGGGTGAAGCAGCTGATCGCCCGGAACACGAGCGGGGCCGGGATCGGCGTCCCGGGCGTGGATGTGCTCCCGCTCAACTTGGCCGTGCAAGCCGCGGCCGGAGGGGCACACTGACACCGTGACCACGGAGAACGCCAAGCCGCGCCGAGGAGAGCTGAGGATCTACCTCGGCGCGGCGCCGGGCGTCGGCAAGACCTTCGCCATGCTCGGCGAAGCCCGGCGGCGCCTGGACCGCGGCACCGACGTCGTCATCGCGCTGGTGGAGACGCACGGCCGCGCGAGGACCGCGGAGCTCCTCGACGGCCTCGAGGTGCTCCCGCGGCGGCAGACCGGCCACCGCGGCCGCGACTTCGAGGAGATGGACCTCGACGCCGTCCTGGCCCGCGCGCCGGAGGTCGCCGTGGTCGACGAACTCGCGCACACGAACGTGCCGGGGTCCCGCAACGCCAAGCGCTGGCAGGACGTGGACACGCTGCTCGATGCGGGCATCGACGTGCTGTCCACGGTCAACGTGCAGCACCTGCAGAGCCTCAACGACGTCGTCGAGCGGATCACCGGCGTCACGCAGCAGGAGACCGTGCCGGACGAGGTCGTCCGCCGCGCCGAACAGCTGGAGCTGGTCGACATCACGCCCGAGGCGCTGCGGCGGCGCCTGGCCCACGGCAACGTCTACCCGGCCGAGCGGATCGACGCCGCCCTCGGCAACTACTTCCGCCCCGGCAACCTCACCGCGCTCCGGGAATTGGCCCTGCTCTGGGTGGCCGACCAGGTCGACGTCGCCCTCCAGCGCTACCGCGCCGAGCAGCGGATCACCGACACGTGGGAGGCGCGCGAACGCGTCGTCGTCTCGATCACCGGCGGCCCGGAGAGCGAGACGCTCATCCGCCGGGCCAGCCGGATCGCCACCCGCGCCGGCGCCGAGCTGCAGGTGGTGCACATCCTGCGCGGCGACGGTCTCGCCGGCATCGGCCCGACCGCGATGGCCCGCTGCCGCACGCTCGCCGAAGAGGTCGGGGCCACGTTCCACACGGTCGTCGGCGACGACGTGCCCACCGCGCTGCTGGACTTCGCCCGCGGCGTCAACGCGACCCAGCTGGTCATCGGGACTTCGCGGCGCTCGCGCGTGGCGCGGCTGTTCGACGAGGGCATCGGCGCCTCGGTGATCCGCCGGTCCGGGCCGATCGACGTGCACATGGTCACCCATTCCGAGGCGGGCGGGCGCCTGCGGGCGCGGCTGGCCGCGAGCCCGCTGGGGCTGTCGAGGCTGGTCGCCGGCTGGGTGCTCGGCGTCGTGCTGCCGGTGCTGGTCACCCTGGTCGGGGTGTTCGTGCCGGCCGGGCTCGACTTCGCCACCGACGTCATCTCCTACGTGCTGGCCACGGTGATCGTCGCCCTGGTCGGCGGCCTGGGCCCGGCGCTGGTCGCGGCCGTGCTCGGCGCCGGCCTGCTCAACTTCTTCTTCACGCCACCGCTGTACACGCTCACCGTGCACACCCCGCAGAACCTCGTGACGCTGATCGCGATGGTCGTGGTCGCGGTGCTCGTCGCGCTGGTCGTCGACCAGGCCGCGCGCCGCGCCACGCAGGCGGCGCGGGCGCGGACGGAGGCGGCACTGCTGGCGTCCTACGCCCGGACCGTGCTGACCCACGCGAACCCGATCGAGCGGCTCCTGGAGAAGGTCCGGGAGAACTTCGCGCTGACGTCGGTGACGCTGCTGGAGAAGCAGGACGGGGAGTGGCAGTGCGTGGCGTCGGCGGGGGAGCCCCCGTGCGCCGACCCGGACGAGGCCGACGTGGGAAACGTGGAGAAGACTGTCGTCGCCGTCACGTCCCACGTGCACCTGACCCTGCGCGGGCGGGCGCTGCCCGCGGCCGACCGGCAGGTCCTGGAAGCCGTCGCCGGGCAGGCGTTGCTCGCCCTGCGCCAGCAGCGCGCGGCCGCCGCCGCGGCCCGCGCCGAGCGCAAGGCCGAGGCGACCGAGCTGCGCACGACGCTGCTGTCGGCGGTCGGGCACGACCTGCGCACGCCGCTGACCTCGATCAAGGCGTCGATCGGCAGTCTCCGCGCCGCCGACCTGGAGCTGTCCGAAGAGGACACCGCCGAGCTGATGGAGGCCATCGAGCTGTCCGCCGACCGGCTGGCCGGGCTGATCGACAACCTCCTCGATTCGTCGCGGCTGGCGACCGGAGCGGTCAAGCCCCACCTGCGCCCGGTGGGCTACGACGAGGTCGTCGCGCACGCCCTGTCTAATGTGGACGGATCGGCGGCGGTGCTGGTGGCGGTGGACGACCAGCTGCCCGCGGTGCTGGCCGACCCCGGGCTGCTGGAACGGGTGGTGGCGAACGTGCTGGACAACGCCCTGCGCCACGGCGTCGACGAAAGGGGTGGCGGCCCGGTCTCGGCCCGGGCCAGCGCCCACTCCGGGCGGGTCGAGCTGCGGATCGTCGACCACGGCAAGGGCCTGCGCAAGGGCGCCGCGGACTCGGCGTTCGCGCCGTTTCAGCGGCTCGGCGGCGACCGGGACACGACGCCGGGGGTCGGGCTCGGGCTGTCGGTGGCGAAGGGGTTCACCGAGGCGATGGGCGGCACGATCCGCGCCGAGGACACCCCCGGCGGCGGGCTCACCATCGTGCTGTCCCTGCCCGCGTTCAGTGTCGAGTTCCAGGAGGAGGGGGCGCGATGAGCGACCCGGGCGCCACCGTGCTGGTGGTGGACGACGAACCGCAGATCGTGCGGGCCCTGCGGATCAACCTGACCGCCCGCGGCTACAAGGTGATCACCGCGCACGACGGCACGGCCGCGTTGAAGGCAGTGGCCGAGACCAAGCCCGACGTCGTCGTGCTCGACCTCGGCCTGCCCGACCTCGACGGCACCGAGGTGATCGCCGGCCTGCGCGGCTGGACGACGGTCCCGATCATCGTCCTGTCCGCCCGCGGCGACTCGGCGGACAAGGTCGAGGCCCTCGACGCGGGCGCCGACGACTACGTGACGAAGCCGTTCGGCATGGACGAGCTGCTGGCCCGGCTGCGCGCGGCGGTGCGCCGTTCGGCCGTGGCGGGCGCCGACGGTGCCGACGCGGTGGTGGACACGGCGTCGTTCACCGTCGACCTGGCGGCGAAGAAGGTCCGCCGCCACGACGGCGTGGAGGTCCACCTGACGAAGACGGAGTGGGGCGTGCTGGAGCTGCTGGTCCGCAACCGCGGCCGGCTGGTGGCGCAGAAGCAGCTCCTGCACGAGGTGTGGGGCCCGTCGTACGAGACGGAGTCCCACTACCTGCGGGTGTACCTGGCCCAGCTGCGGCGGAAGCTGGAACTGGAGCCCTCCCGGCCCCGGCACCTGCTCACCGAACCGGGCATGGGGTACCGCTTCGAGGTCTGACCCGGTGGGTACCCCGGATGGGTGACCGAGGGGAAAACGAGGCGACGCAGCCGGAAAGCGGTGCGGCTGCTCCTGATGTCTTCACTGGTGTACCTGGCCGGGGTCGGGATCGGTGCCCTCCTGCACCGGCCGGACCCGTGGAGCCAGGGCATCGTCGCTCTGGGGGCGTTCCTCGGCGGTGCGCTCGTGAACCTGTGGTCCGGCCGGGTCCGGCGCGATGGGTCTTCCTAGAACCAGAAGGTCGGCTGCTCGATCCCGAACCGCAGCTTGGCGTACCGCTTCGACGCCGCGGCCGAGAAGTAGATGTGCTGGGCCGCCGCGTGGAGGTCGCGGAAGCAGCGCTGCATCGGCTGGTCCGCGTGCAGCGCGCCCGCACCCGCGTAGCCGAACGCGATGTCCACCGCGCTCAGCGAAGCACGCATCGCCTGCTGGGCCGCCAGCAGGAACTGGCCCCGCTGCCGGACGTCCGGGACGTCGCCCGCGCACGCCGTGTCCCACAGCTCGCCCAGCGCCTCGAAGACGAACGCGCGGGCCGACCGCAGCCGCCCTTCCGCGCGGGTCAGGGCGAGCTGGACGTCGCCGTCGTCGGCGATCGGGCCCGGGCCCGGCGGGCGGAACTTGGCCGGCGCGAACCCGGTGAACTCGTCCAGCGCGCGCCGGGCGATGCCGAGCGGGACCCCGACCATCATCGTGCCGACCAGCGTGAAGAACGGGAACCGGCCCAGCGGGCCGTCGTGGCGCGCCGGTTCGGTGAACGGCGAGATCGTGTGCTCCTGCCGCACCACCGCGTCGATCGCGATGTCGTGGCTGCCGGTGCCGCGCAGGCCGGTGACGTCCCAGTTTTCGAGCACGCGCGCCTGCGCCGCGGGGACGACGGCCAGCCGCCAGTCCGGCCCGCGCCCGGGCACCGTCCGCGGCGCGTCGCCGTCGAAGACCATGGCGCCGTTGAAGAACAGGTCCGTGTGCGGGCTGCCGCTGCAGAACGCCCACCGGCCGGCGAGGGCGAACTTGCCGTCGCCGTCGGGAGTGAGGCGGCCCGCGGGCGCGAAGACGCCGCCGCCGACCGGGTCGGGGCTGCCGGCGACGAGGTCCGCCGCGACCGCCGGATCGAGCCAGGCGAGGAACGCCGAGGCGTTGCCGATGGTGATCGTCCAGCCCGCCGAGCCGTCCGCCCGCGAGAGCTCTTCGACCACTTCGACGATCGTGGCGGGCGGCAGCTCCTGCCCGCCGAGCCCGCGCGGCGTCGCCAGGCGGAAGAGCCCGGCGGCACGGGCCCGTTCGACGAGGTCGCGGGGCAGGGTCTGGAGCTGTTCGGCTTCGACGGCGCGCGCGCTCAGCTCGGGCGCGAGCTCCCGCGCGGCGGTGACGGCGTCGGTGGTGGCTTGTTCCATCATGGTCAGCGCCCCCTCAGGGTGTCATGATAGATGTACTTCTATTGGATAGAGGAGTCTCTACCTAAATGGACGGGCCTGTCAAGCGCCGGTACGACACGTCGCGGCGCCAGGAGCAGGCGCGCGAGAACCGCCGCCGGATCCTGGCGGCTGCGTCGGTGCTGTTCCGGGAGAAGGGATACGCGGGCGCCGCGATGCCCGAGGTGGCGAAGACCGCGGGTGTTTCGGTGCAGACCGTCTACAAGGCGTTCGCGAACAAGGCGACGCTGCTCAAAGCCGTCTTCGACGTCACGGTCGCCGGCGACGACGAGGACGTCCCCATCGCCGGCCGCGAGTTCATCGCCGCGATCCAGGCCGAGCCGGACGCCGCGCGCAAGATCACGATGTACCTGGACCACTTCGCGGCGATCGCACCCCAGGTGGCCCCGGTGCAGCTGCTGGCCCGCGACGCGGCGGCCGCCGACCCCGCGGCCGCCGAGGTGTGGGCGCAGATGCGGCGGGAATCGCTGATGGCCATGACGTACTTCTCGGCCGACCTGCTGGCCACCGGCCAGGTCAAGCCGGGCCTGACCGCCGACGACGTCCGCGACATCCTGTGGACCTACCACGGCCCCGAGCAGTACGAGCTGCTCTGCCTGGAGCGCGGCTGGCCTCCGGAGCGCTACGGGCGGTTCCTCCGCGACGCGATGGTCGCGGCTGTGCTGGCCTGATGGCAGCGCCCGCTCGGGGTCAAGCCGTGGTGCTCGCGCCGGTCGTGGTCGACGAGGGGGCGCCCGCCGAGCTGGAGCCGCCCCCGGTCGCGGTGGTCGTCGTCGTCGGCTCCGTGGACGGAGTCGTCGGGGTGGTTTCCGGCGACGTGGTCTTGGTGGTCGTCGGCTGCGTCGGGTGCTGGCTCGTCACCGGGGGCGGGTTGCCGCCGGTGTCGCTGCGCGGCGGCGGGGGCGGGGGCGGGGACGGCTGGGTGACGACCGTGGTGGTCGTCTTGCCGTCCGGGCTCACCGACACGACGGTCGTCGGCGCGCTGGACGACGTCGGGCCCGGGGTGGCCGGCGGCGCGCCGGCCGTCGACGAGCTCGGCGAGGCCGGGGTGCTCGGCAGCGTCTGGACGCCGGCCGGGAGGGTGCCCTGGCCGCCGGGGCCGCCCGTGCCGCCCGCGGTCGAAGCGGGGGCCGGCCCGGCGAGCTCGGCCACGGCGGCGAACGCGGTCGCGACGACCAGCCCGGCCACCCCGAGCACGACGTACCCGGTGCGGTTCGGTTTGCTGCTCTTGGGCGGCGCGGTGTCGATCCTGGTGATCCGAGAGCTCGAATCCGACCCGGCGGGGCGGGGCATACGGGGCTCCTTGGGGAATTCGGGGAGGCGCGGGCGAGGTCGGATCGGGGCACAAGCCACCGCGGGGGAGCGACCTCGGCGGCGAGGTTATCACCGGCGCGCGGGTATTCGCCCAGGTAGTGGCCTTGATCCGTTACTGTGCGCGGTCGGTTGACCCGGACGGGAGGAATGTGTGAGTGAGGAAGAAACCCACACCCGGCTGACGGCGTGGGTGCGCGGCCGGGTCCAGGGCGTTGGTTTCCGCTGGTGGACGCGCAGCCGTGCGCTCGAACTCGGGCTGGTCGGCAGCGCGAGCAACCTGGCCGACGGCCGTGTCGAGGTCATAGCGGAGGGTAGCCGTGACCACTGTCAGCGGCTGTTGGCCGCGTTGCGGTCGGGAGAATCACCCGGAAGTGTGGAGCACGTCGCCGAGCGCTGGTCCGCCCCGAAAGGGGGACTCACCGGGTTCGTCGAGCGGTAGGCCGTCCGGGGCCGGTGTGACTCGTGGTGTTGCTGAGGCCGCCGCGGGTGTGCTAGGCGCGCCGAGGAGGGGGCGCGTCCGGGGGTCCGCGGACGCCGCCGGGTAGCCTGGGACGATTGAACCGCCAGTACCCGCGGCCAGAGGGGTCAGCACCACGTGCACCTGAAAAGCCTGACGCTCAAGGGCTTCAAGTCCTTCGCCTCGGCCACCACGCTGCGCTTCGAGCCGGGCATCACCTGCGTGGTCGGGCCGAACGGCTCGGGCAAGTCCAACGTGCTGGACGCGCTGCGCTGGGTCATGGGCACCCAGGGCGCCAAGGACCTGCGCGGCGGCAAGATGGAGGACGTCATCTTCGCCGGCACCGCGGGCCGCGCCCCGCTCGGCCGCGCCGAGGTCACCCTCACCATCGACAACGCCGACGGCGCGCTCCCCATCGAGTACTCCGAGGTGTCGATCACCCGCCGGATGTTCCGCGACGGCGCGAGCGAGTACGAGATCAACGGCGACCGCTGCCGCCTGATGGACGTCCAGGAACTGCTCTCGGACTCCGGCATCGGCCGCGAGATGCACGTCATCGTCGGGCAGGGCCAGCTCTCGGCGATCCTCGAGTCCAAGCCCGAAGAGCGCCGCGCGTTCATCGAAGAGGCCGCCGGCGTCCTCAAGCACCGCAAGCGCAAGGAACAGACCCTGCGCAAGCTGGCCAACATGCAGGGCAACCTCGACCGCCTCGGCGACCTGACGACCGAGCTGCGCCGCCAGCTCAAGCCGCTGGGCAAGCAGGCCGAGATCGCCCGCAAGGCCCAGTCGGTCCAGTCCGAGCTGCGGGATTCCCGCCTGCGCCTGCTCGCCGACGACCTCGTCACCCAGCGCACCGCGATCGCACGCGAAGAGGCCGACGAGAAGACGGCCCGCGCGCGCCGCGCCGAGGTCGAGCAGACCCTCGAGATCGTCTCCGCCGAGGAAGCCGAGCTGGAAGCCTCGCTCGCCGAGGACGCGCCGCTGCTGCAGACCGCTCAAGAGACCTGGTACAAGCTGTCCGCGCTGGCCGAGCGCCTGCGCGGCACCGTCCGCCTCGCCGTCGAGCGCCAGCGGCACCTCTCCGCCGACGTCTCGACGCACACCGGCGGCCGCGACCCCGAAGAACTCCTCGAAGAGGCCGAGCGCGTCGCCGAGCAGGAAGAAGAGCTCAACGAGGCCGTCATGGAGGCCCGGGAGCTGCTCGCCCAGACGGTGCTGCGCCGCGAAGACCTCGAACAGCGCGTCCAGGCCGCCGAGCGCGCGCACTGGGCCGCCGTCCGCGCGATCGCCGACCGCCGCGAGGGCATGGCCAAGCTGACCGGCCAGGTCGAGGCGCTGCGCAGCAAGAACGGCGCCACCACCGACGAGATCGACCGGCTCAGCGTCTCGATCGAGGAAGCCGCCGAGCGCGCCGAGATCGCCGTCGAAGAGCTGGAGATGGCCCAGGCCGAGGGCGGCGCCGAGGAGTCCGACGACGCCGGCCTGATGGACCGCCACGACCGCGCGGTCGAGGCCAACAACGCCGCCAAGGCCCGCGTCGAAGAGCTGGTCAAGGCCGAGCGCGCGGCCGAGCGCGAGATCGCGTCGGAGAAGGCGCGCGTCGAGGCGCTGTCCATGGGGCTCAAGCGCAAGGACGGCGCGGGTGCGCTGCTCGGTGCGTCGCACGAGCTGCCGGGCCTGCTGGGCTCGGTCGCCGCGCTGCTGACCGTCGAGCCGGGCCACGAGGTCGCGCTGGCCGCGGCGCTCGGCCCGGTGGCCGACGCGATCGCCGTCGCGGGCGGCGAAGACGCCTTGCGTGCGCTGAAGTACTTGAAGGACACCGACTCCGGCCGGGCGGGCATCCTGCTCGGCGGTCCCGAGTTCACTGTGGACACTTCCTCGTGGCCGTCGCTGCCCGAAGGGGCGCGCTGGGCCCGCGAAGTCGTCACCGCGCCGGCGCAGCTGCGGCCCGCCGTCGAGCAGGCGCTCGACCGGCTGGCGCTGGTCCGCGACCTCGACGCGGCCCGTCACCTCGTCGCGGTGCACCCCGAGGTCCGTGCGGTCACCGCCGAAGGAGACGTCTTCGGGGCCCGCTGGGCGATCGGCGGCTCCGGCAAGCGCGAGAGCGTGATCGAGGTCCAGGCCGCCGTCGACGAGGCGGCGGAGCGGCTCCGCCTGGCCGAACGCTCGCTGGAGCGGTACGCGGCCGAGCTGGAAGGCGCCCGCGCCGAGCAGCAGGCGCGCCGCGAAGAGGTGTCGCAGGCCAAGGACGCCCTCGGCGAGGCCAAGGTCCGGAAGGCGCGGTCGTCGGAGCGGCTCAGCCGGCTGCAGCAGGCCGCCCGCCAGGCCCAGGCCGAGGTCGAGCGGCTGTCCGGGCAGCGCGCGAAGGTCGAGCAGAGCCGCGTCCAGGCGCTGGCCCAGCTCGCCGAGCTGGAGGAACGGCTCGCCGCCGTCGCCGAGCAGCCCGTCGAGGACGACCCGGACACCGCCGAGCGCGACGCTGCCGTCGAAGAGCTGGCCGTCGTGCGGCAGGAAGAGATGGAGGCGCGGCTCGCGCAGCGCACCTCCGAAGAGCGCGCCCGCAGCATCGCCGGCCGGGCCGAAGGCCTCCGCCGCGCCGCGCACGCCGAGCAGCAGGCCCGGGAACGCGCCGAGCGCGCCGCCGCGGCCCGCAAGCGCGGCGCCGAGATCGCCAACGCCGTCGTCGACGCCGGCGAGACCGCGCTCGAACGCATCGAGCAGTCGGTGCAGCGCGCCGCCACCGAACGCGACGAGGTCCAGGCCCGCCGCCAGAGCCGCGAGCAGGCGCTGACGGGCGTCCGCGCCAAGGTCCGCGAGCTGACCGGCGAGCTGGAGAAGCTGACCGACGCCGTCCACCGCGACGAGGTCCTGCGCGCCGAGCAGCGGCTGCGGCTGGAGACCCTGGAAGCCAAGATCGCCGAGGACTTCGGCATGGGGCTGGAGGACCTCGTCCGCGAGTACGGCCCGGACGTCCCGGTCCCGCCGAGCGCGGGCGAGATGGCCGAGTACGAGGCGGCCAAGGAACGCGGCGAGGACGTCACCCCGCCGCCGCCGATGCCGTACGACCGCGAGACCCAGGCCCGCCGGGCCAAGCGCGCCGAGAAGGACCTGTCGTTGCTGGGCAAGGTCAACCCGCTGGCGCTGGAGGAGTTCGCGGCGCTGGAGGAGCGGTACAAGTTCCTCTCCACGCAGCTGGAGGACCTCAAGGACACCCGCAAGGACCTCGAAGCCGTCATCAAGCAGGTCGACGAGAAGATCCTCGAGGTCTTCGCCGGCGCCTACGCCGACGTGGCCCGCGAGTTCGAGACGGTGTTCGGCGTGCTGTTCCCGGGCGGCGAGGGCCGGATGGTCCTCACCGAGCCGGACGACCTGCTGGCCACCGGCGTCGACGTCGAAGCGCGCCCGCCGGGCAAGAAGGTCAAGCGGCTTTCGCTGCTGTCCGGTGGCGAGAAGTCGCTGGTCGCGGTGGGCATGCTGGTCGCGATCTTCCGCGCCCGGCCGTCACCCTTCTACGTCATGGACGAGGTCGAGGCGGCGCTCGACGACACGAACATGCGCCGGCTGATCGGGCTGCTGGAGCAGCTGCGCGACTCGTCGCAGCTGATCATCATCACCCACCAGAAGCCGACGATGGAGATCGCCGACGCGCTCTACGGCGTGAGCATGCAGGGCGACGGCATCACGAAGGTGATCTCGCAGCGCCTACGCACGGCCGACGACGAACCGGTCACGGTCGGCTGAGCCCAAGCGCCCCAAGGCGGCCTTCGGTGCGTCAGACGCACCCAAGGCCGCCTTGGGTGCGTCTGACGCAACCAAGGCCCACATTGGGGCGCTGGTCAGCCGGCGACCCAGAAGGCGTAGTCGGCCGAGTAGCGGACCGCGGTCTGGGCGCCGTCGGTGCACGTCCCGGCCGGGGCCACGCCGCCGCGGGTGTTCAAGCGCTGGATGTACGTCACGTGGGTGAAGACGCCGTCGCCGGTGTTGAGGTTCGCCTTGAGCAGCAGCTGGGGGATCGCGCCTTCCCGCGGGGCGTTCGCCGCGGCCGTCGCGCCGACCGTGCTGCCGTCCACTGTGGACGTCCACACCGGGCCCTTGCTGTGCAGCGCCACCGGCTTGCCGTGCCGGGTAAGCACCGCGGCGGGCTGGATCAGCGCCCACGCGCCGTTCGTGCAGCCGTAGATCTGCACGCCTTCGGCCGCGTACGTCGCCAGCGGCAGGTTGCCCGCCGGGACCTTGATCGCGTCCGGCACCTGCGGGGCCGCCGGGGTGGCCGAAGCCGTCGCCGCGCCGCCGACCAGGAGGGCGCCGATCGCGAGCGCCACCGTCATCCGCTTCATGAGTCCCACCTTCGAAATCCTCCCGCCGCTTCTCGGCGGGCTCCCGCAACCCGACACGGGCGCCCGCCGGAAACGGTTCAACGGATCAGGCGGCGGGGACCTCCACGCTCTCGCCGGTGGCCTCGGACTCGGCCGCCTTCGGGTCCGGCGTGCGGTGCCGCAGGGCCAGGAGGCCGCCGACGACGAGCGTGATCACCACGCCCATCAGCGTGTACCACGGGTAGGCGAGCGCCACCTTGTCCCCGGCCGCCTTGCCGAAGTCGACGCCGATCAGGCCGCCGGTCTTCGCGTTGAACTTCACCCCGAGGATGACGAACGCCATCACCACGACCGTGACGACGAACGCGATGATCGCGTCCACCTGCCGCGCCTTCTTGACCAGCAGGCCCAGCAGGAACGAGCCGAGCAGCGCGCCGTAGGTGTAGCCGGTGATGGCCAGCCCCAGCTCGATCACCGAGTTCTTCGTGGTGGAGAACAGCGAAGCGAACACGGCGAACACGACCGCCCAGATCAGCGTCCACATGCGACCGTGCCGCAGCAGCTTCGAATCCTCCGGCGAACGGTGGGTGAACCGCTGGTAGAGGTCGGCCACGGTGGACGTCGAAAGCGCGTTGAGCGCCGAGGCCAGCGCCCCCATCGTCGAGGCCAGCACCCCCGCGATGAGCAGGCCCGAGACGCCGACCGGCAGGTCGTCGATGATGAACCGCGAGAACACGTCGTCCGGGCTCTGCAGGCCGAGCTGCGCCACCGGCTTGCGCCCATTGAACACCCACAACATCGCCCCCACCAGCAGGAACAGCGCGAACTGGATGGTGACGATGATGCCGCTGCCGATCAGCGCCTTCTGGCCGTCGCGCAGGCTGCGCGTGGCCAGCAGCCGCTGTGCGATCAGCTGGTCGGCGCCGTGCGACGCCATGGACAGCGCCGCGCCGCCGAGCACCGCCGTCACGAACGCGTACGGGCTGGTCAGCAGGTTCTTCGTGAAGTCGACGAGCATGAACTTGCCGTCCGCGGACGCCTGCGACGCCCAGTCGCCGGGCAGCTTGTTCAGCAGCACGATGGCGGCCACCGCGGCGCCGCCGAGGTACAGCGACAGCTGGATGACGTCGACCCAGACCACGGCCTTGATCCCGCCGATGTAGGCGTAGACCAGCGTGAGCGCGGTGAGGATCACGACGATCACCCAGTAGTCCAGGTGGACGCCGTAGTGCCCCAGGATCACCTTGATCGGGATCGCGCCGGCGAACAGGCGCACGCCCTCGGCGAGCAGCCGCGTGACCACGAACGTCACCGACGCCGTGCCCTGCAGGCCGGAGCCGAACCGCTTTCCGAGGAAGGCGTACGCGCTGACCAGGTTGCCCCGGAAGTACCGCGGCAGCAGCACGAACGCGGCGATCGTCCGGCCGATGATGTAGCCGAAGGCCAGCTGCAGGAACAGGAACGCGTTGCCGAAGACCAGCCCGGGCGTGCTGATCACGGTGAGCGTCGAGGTCTCCGTGGCCACCACGGACAGCATCACCGCGCCCCACGGGAGGCTGCGCTCGCCGACGAAGTAGTCGGCCGCCGACCGTTGCTTCCGGCCGACGAGCACGCCTATCAGCGGCATCGCCGCCAGGTAGACCACGATGATGGCGAGGTCAACACCGCGCATGGATCACTCCTACCTTCATCCGGCTTTCTCCGCGACTCGCAACCGGGTCACGGCGCCCCCCAGCGGGGCGGGAAGGATCAGGGGGCCGGCGCCCGGGACCAGCGCGCCGAGCAGGCGCGGCCCGCGGGCACCGGTCGCCGACGGCACCGTACCGGGCACGCCGCACCAGGTGAGCCAGCCGAGCAGGGCCGTGAGGTACGCCTCCTTGCCGTCGCCGGGCAGCCCGAGGTCGTCGCTGGTCTTCCACACCGCCGTCGGCAGGGTGCGGGCCAGCGCCGCCATCAGGGCCGGGTTCCGGACCCCGCCGCCGGAGGCGATGACGGTCCCGACGCCGTGGTGGCGGCACTGGTCGGCCACGGTGACGGCGGTCAGCTCGGTCAGCGTCGCGAGCAGGTCGCCGGGCTCGACCGGCGCCAGCCCGGCCAGGGCGGCGTCGAGGTAGCCCGCGGTGAAGTGCTCCTTGCCCGTGGACTTCGGCGGTCCGGCGGCGAAGTAGGGGTCGGCCGAGAGCCGGACGAGCAGGTCGGCGCGCACCGACCCGCTCAGGGCGAGCCGGCCGCCGACGTCGCTGCGCTGTCCGGTGACGCGGTGGGCCGCGAGGTCGAGCAGGGCGTTGGCGGGCCCGGTGTCGTAGGCGATCACCGGCGTGCCTTCGGCGACGACGGTGATGTTCGCGATGCCGCCGAGGTTCAGCGCGGCGACCGGGCGTCCGGTGTCCTCGGCGAGGCCGCGCAGCCACAGCCGGTCGAGCGTGCTCGCCAGCGGCGCGCCGTGGCCGCCCGCGGCGACGTCGCGGGCCCGCAGGTCGGCGCACACCGGCAGCCCGGTGCGTTCGGCGATCCAGGCGGGCTGGCCGAGCTGGAGGGTGCCGCGGACGTGACCGCCCTCGACCCAGTGGAACACCGTCTGGCCCAGCGACGCCACGAAGTCCGCGCGGCCGCCGGCGAGTTCCTCGGCGCCGCGCAGCGCCGCGTCGGCGAACGCCTGCCCGACGCCGGTGTCCAGCCGCGTCAGCTCGCCGGCGCTGCACGGGTTCGGTGGCAACGCCGCCAGCAGGGCCTCCCGCAGCGGTTCGGGGTAGGGGACGTCGAGCTCGCCCAGCGGCGTCAACACGACCGTGCCGTCCTCGGCGCGCAGGTCGGCGGCGGCCACGTCGATCCCGTCGATCGACGTGCCCGAAATCAGGCCGATCACCCGATAGCCGTGGCTCGTCCGCATCCCCATCCGGAGGGGTCTAGTGGAGCTTTCCGAGTGATGCAACCCACGTGGTGAAGTCTTGGCCCAATCGCGACCTACGTGGTGACGAATTGCCTGTGCGGACGGGGTCCGGCGCGCGGGGAGCGCGGATGGAAGGATGGGCCCGTGTCGAGCACCTGGTTCCTGTTCGTAGTCGTCGCCGTCGTCGTGCTGGTCGCCCTGCTGGTGACCGGCCTGCTGGTCGCCCGCAGGCGGCGGATCAGCCTGGACGCCCAGCGCGAGGTCGAGGAGAAACCGAAGGG
Source organism: Amycolatopsis sp. cmx-4-61 (assembly GCF_046548775.1). NCBI lineage: Bacteria > Bacillati > Actinomycetota > Actinomycetes > Pseudonocardiales > Pseudonocardiaceae > Amycolatopsis > Amycolatopsis sp. cmx-4-61. The sequence goes on from NZ_JAEBEI010000012.1 coordinate 92,004, forward strand.
CGGTTCGTACGCCGCCAGCGGGGGCATCGCCCTCGCGCCCGGCGGCACGGCGACGCCGCTGGAAGAACCCGCCGTCGAGCACCCGGTCGAGGACCGGCCGGAGGTCGACGGCCAGCCCACGGTGGGCGACGACGCGGCGGTGCCGCGCGACTCGGCGCAGCGCACGGTCCGCGACGTCAAGCTGCCGGACGCCCAGCTGCCGGAAGCCCAGGTCGTCGCACCGGCCGAGCCCGCCCCGCCCGCCGAGGAGATCGAGCCGGCGACGGGCCGCATCGAGCGGCTGCGCGGCCGGCTGTCGAAGTCCCGCTCGGTGTTCGGGACGAGCCTGCTGGGCCTGCTCGGCGCCGGCGACCTCGACGAAGACTCCTGGCAGGACGTCGAGGACACGCTGCTGATGGCCGACCTGGGCGCGGCGACGACGAACCAGATCGTCGAGCGCCTGCGCGACGAGCTGTCCCGGCGCGCGGTCCGGTCGTCGGCCGAGGCGCGCGAGGTGCTGCACGAGGTGCTGACGGCGCAGCTGTCCACCGACGGCCACCGGGCGGTGCGGGCGCTGCCGCACACCGTCGACGGCAGGAAGCAGCCGGCCGTGGTGCTGGTCGCGGGCGTCAACGGTACGGGCAAGACGACGACCACGGGCAAGCTCGCCCGCGTCCTGGTGGCCCAGGGCGGCACGGTGCTGCTGGGCGCGGCGGACACGTTCCGCGCGGCGGCGGCCGACCAGCTGCAGACGTGGGCCGAGCGCGTGGGCGCGGAGGTCGTGCGCGGCAAGGAGGGCGCGGACCCGGCGGCGGTGGCGTTCGACGCGGTCAAGCGCGGCGTGGACACGGGCGTGGACGCGGTCCTGGTCGACACGGCGGGCCGCCTGCACACGAAGACGGGCCTGATGGACGAGCTGGGCAAGGTCAAGCGCGTCGTGGAGAAGCAGGCGAAGGTCGACGAGGTCCTGCTGGTCCTGGACGCGACGACGGGCCAGAACGGGCTCATGCAGGCCCGCGTGTTCGCCGAGGTCATCGACGTCACGGGCATCGTGCTGACGAAGCTGGACGGGACGGCCAAGGGCGGGATCGTGTTCCAGGTCCAGAAGGAGCTGGGCGTGCCGGTGAAGCTGGTCGGGCTGGGCGAGGGCCCGGACGACCTGGCGCCGTTCGAGCCGGGCGCCTTCGTGGACGCGCTCCTGGGCTAGGTGATCGGCCGCCGGTCACCCGGCTGACCAGCCTCCCCGGACATCACACCTGGATCCGGAACAGCGGTGTCCCGTCCGCCTTCCGCAGGCCCAGCTGGAAGATTTGCTGCGCCGACGGGCGCTGGGCCGGGATGACCAGCGGGGACGTCCGGTGCGCGTTCACCGCCAGCCTGGACCAGCCGATCCCGTCGAGGGTGCGGCGCGCCGGGTTCACGACCATCGCCGCGCCGAAGTAGCGGCCGCCCGGCATCGCGATGCGGGCCGTGTGCCCGAGGACCACCGAAAACGCCGTGCCGGTGCGGCTGTTCTCCTCCTGCAGCGTGAGGATCACCGGCGTGCGGACCTTCACGGTCGAGTGGTGCCGGACAGAAATCTCGACCGTTCCCCCGGCCGCCTTGGGTGGGTGCGGCCACACCGCGGGGGACGGCAAGCCGTCGAGCGCGCGGTTGACGAGCTGGTCCACGTGCGCGGCGGCGAGCCAGTTCAGCTGCGGTTCCATCGGTGGCTCCCTCCGGCGGAAATCCGGGTGACGGGCGGCCCGCGCCGGCGCACAATCCCGGTATGCCCGGTTGACGCACTTCCGCACGTGCCCCTCCTCGTAGCAGACGCTCCGAAACCGTCATCCGCTACAAGAGTGAGGAACCATCATGACCGCCATCCACGGTGATCGGGTGCGCCTGCGCCCGATCGGCTCAACCGACCGCGCCCGCCTGCGCGAAATCCTCGCCACTCCCGAGGTCGCCCGCTGGTGGGGCGACCCGGATCGGGAAACCGAAGGCCTGTACGAGGTCGAAGAGGGCTACACCGTCTACGTGATCGAGTTCGGCGGCGAAGTCGTCGGCCTGATCCAGAGCTGCGAGGAGCTGGACCCGCAGTACCGCCACGCGGGCATCGACATCTCGGTGCACCCGGGCTTCCACGGCCGCGGCCTCGGCACGGACGCCATTCGGACGCTCGCCGCGCACCTGTTCGCCCAGGGCCACCACCGCCTGACGATCGACCCGGCGGCGGCCAACGAAACGGCGATCCGGGTGTACACGAAGGTGGGCTTCCGCCCGGTCGGGGTGCTGCGGGACTACGAACGCGCCCCGGACGGCACCTGGCACGACGGGCTGCTGATGGACTTGCTGGCCGGGGAGTTGAGCTGAGTCAGTCCTTGTTGATGGCCTGCTGAAGCAGCCTGCTGACCTGCTCCAGGCTGACGTTGATCTTGGTGAAGCCGCTGCGCATCTCGGCCCTGAGGTCGATGATTTCCTGACCCTGCTCGACCTGCGTCTCGCGCAGCGCGTTCAGCACCTGGGTGTGGCCGTTCAAGGTCTGCTTGAACTCCGACACGTCGCGGTCCGCCGTGCCGGCGAGGATGCGGGCCGCCGCGGCGTCCTGCCGGGTGTGCCGCACCTGCTCCTCCAACGCGGTCACGCGGGCTTCGAGGTCTTCGAGGCTGGACATGCGGCGTACTTTACCGGCGGCCGCCGGGCCCTCGGCAGCGGGGTTACTTTCCGTCATCAGATATCACTCTCAGTCATACTGATAGTGGTGCCTGGGAGAGGCTCGCCCCCAGGGCGTCCGCCACCCGCTGCACCGCCGGGGCAATGTGCGCCACCGCCTCGGCGGTCAGCCGGCCGGACGGTCCCGACACCGACACCGCGGCCGGGACCGGCGCGCCCGGCACCGCCACCGCCACGCACCGCACGCCCAGCTCCTGCTCCGCCTCGTCCAGGGCATACCCCTGGGACGCGATCCGCGAGAGTTCCGCCGCGAGCGCGTCGGGGTCCGTGAACGTGTGTTCGGTGTACGCCGGCATGCCCGTCCGCGACAGCAGCTCGCGGACGTCGGAAGCCGGCAGGTGCGCGAGCATCGCCTTGCCCACACCCGTGCCGTGCGGCAGCAGCCGCCGGCCGACCTCGGTGAACATGCGCATCGAGTGCTTCGACGGCACCTGGGCCACGTACACGACTTCGTCGCGCTCCAGGACGGCCAGGTTCGCCGTCTCGCCGACCTCCTCCACCAGCTCCGCCAGCAGGGGGCGCGCCCACGCGCCGAACTGCATGCTCGCGTTCTCGCCCAGCCGGATCAGGCGCGCGCCGAGCGCGTAGCGGCGGTTCGTGTTCTGGCGGACGTACCCCAGGTCGACCAGGGTGCGGATCAGCCGGTGGATCGTCGGCATCGGCAGCCCCGACAGCGTCGCCAGCTCGGACAGGCTGGCTTCGCCGCCGGTGTCCGCGAGGTGTTCCAGCAGCTCGAAGGCGCGCTGCAGGGACTGGACGCCGCCGTCGCGACCGTTCTTCTCCGCCGGCACGGTGGCCCTCCTTACGTCGGCGTTGAGGTTCCGCTATGCAGAAACTATAGTCCGGCTGGTAGAAAACCGTAGGGCCGTTATCCAAAGATCCGAACCCTCGAGGTGTTTCCCCATGTCTTCTGAAGTCCAGGTGCTGGGCGACCCGGTCGAGCGCGGCGACGAGATCCTCACGCCGGAGGCGCTCGCCTTCCTCGCCGGCCTCCACGACGCCTTCGCCGGCCGCCGCGACGAGCTGCTCCAGGCGCGGAGCAAGCGCCGCGAAGAGGCCCGGACCACCGGCAGGCTCGACTTCCTGCCGGAGACGAAGGAGATCCGCGAAGGCGACTGGCAGGTGGCCGGCGCGCCGCCCGCGCTGCGCGACCGCCGCGTCGAGATCACCGGGCCGACCGACCGCAAGATGACGATCAACGCGCTCAACTCCGGCGCGAAGGTGTGGCTCGCCGACCTCGAGGACGCCAACACCCCGCACTGGAAGAACGTGGTCTCCGGCCAGGTCAACCTGTACGACGCCGTCCGGGAGACGATCACCCTGGAAAGCGGCGGCAAGAGCTACGCGCTGAAGGACGACGTCGAGCACGCCACGATCGTGGTCCGCCCGCGCGGCTGGCACCTGCCCGAAAGCCACCTGACCTTCGGCGGCCGCGAGGGCGTCGGCGCGCTCGTCGACTTCGGCCTGCACTTCTTCCACAACGCGGCCGAGCTGATCGAGCGCGGCAAGGGCCCGTACTACTACCTGCCGAAGATGGAGAGCCACCTCGAAGCGCGGCTCTGGAACGACGTCTTCACCCACGCCGAGAAGACCCTCGGCATCGAGCACGGCACCGTCCGCGCGACCGTGCTGATCGAGACCATCCCGGCCGCGTTCGAGATGGAGGAGATCCTCTACGAGCTGCGCGAACACGCGTCGGGCCTCAACGCCGGCCGCTGGGACTACCTGTTCAGCGTCATCAAGTACTTCCGCGACGCGGGCGAGAAGTTCGTGCTGCCGGACCGCAACTCCGTCACCATGACCGCGCCGTTCATGCGTGCCTACACCGAGCTGCTGGTGCGCACCTGCCACAAGCGCGGCGCGTTCGCGATCGGCGGCATGGCCGCGTTCATCCCCAGCAAGGACCCCGAGGTCAACAAGGGTGCCTTCGAGAAGGTGCACGCGGACAAGTCGCGCGAGGCCGGCGACGGCTTCGACGGCTCCTGGGTCGCGCACCCGGGCATGGTCGAGCTGTGCAAGGAGGAGTTCGACAAGGTCCTCGGCGACCGGCCGAACCAGCTCGAGCGCACCCGTGACGAAGTGAGCGTCACCGCCGACCAGCTCCTCGACGTCGCTTCGACGCCGGGCAGCGCGACGGCGGCCGGCCTGCGCGCCGCGGTCGACGTCGGCGTCCGCTACATCGCGTCCTGGCTGGGCGGCAACGGCGCGGCGGCCATCCACAACCTGATGGAGGACGCCGCCACCGCCGAGATCTCGCGCTCGCAGATCTGGCAGTGGGTCAAGAACGGGACCACTTTGGACAGTGGCGACGCCGTCACGGCGGAGCTGGTGCGCGGCGTGCTGGCCGACGTCCGCGGCGAGCTGGCCGCCGAGCTCAAGCCGGAGCAGCTGGAGCCCGCCGTCGAGCTGTTCGAGCAGGTCGCGCTGGCCGAGGAGTTCCCGGACTTCCTGACGCTGCCGGCGTACGAGCGGATCAAGTAGTGCGGCTGCCCGAGGACGTCTACGACGCCGCCGACGCGCGCCTGGCTGCGGCCGACGCGCGCGTCGCGGCGTCGTACCCGGGGGAGCGGCCGGGACGGCAGCCCGTGCACACGGTCTACGTCCCGGCGTCGCAGTACAAGACGCGCCTGGTGGCCGGCTGGGGCAAGCAGGCGATGCGCGTGTTCGTCGAGCACGGCGACCTCCTCGGCGTCGACGCGGACGTGTACGAACGCGTCCGCGCGAAGCTGCTGACCGAGCCGATCGAGGACCTGCGGATCGACTTCGAGGACGGCTTCGGCCGCGTGCCGGACGACGTCGAGGACGCCGCCGCGCTGGCGGCCGGGCAGACCCTGGCCACGACCGGCGGGACACCGTTCTGCGGCCTCCGCTTCAAAAGCTTCGAAGCGCCGACGCGCCGGCGGGGCATCCGCACCCTCGACCTGTTCTTCGGGGCGCTGCTGGAGAACGGGCCGCTGCCGCCCGGGTTCATCGTCACGCTGCCGAAGGTGACGGCGGTCGAGCAGGTGTCGGTGGCCGCGGAAGTGCTGGCGCGGCTGGAATCCGCGTACGAGCTGGCCGAGGGGACGCTGCGCTTCGAAGTCCAGATCGAGACGTCCCAGTCCATTGTGGATCTCGATGGGACGCTGTCGGTGGCGCGGATCGTGCACGCGGCTTCGGGGCGCCTGTCGGGCCTGCACTACGGCACCTACGACTACAGCGCGGGCCTCGGCGTCGCGGCCGCGTACCAGAGCATGGACCACCCGGCGGCGGACCTGGCCAAGGGCCTGATGCAGGTCGCGGCGGCGGGCACCGGCGTCCGCCTCTCGGACGGCTCGACCAACCGCCTCCCGATCGGCGACGCGCTGCCGACGGCGTGGGCCGAGCACCTCCGGCTGGTCCGCCGCTCCCTGCAGCGCGGTTTCTACCAGGGCTGGGACCTGCACCCGCACCAGCTGCCGACCCGCTTCGCGGCGACGTACAAGTTCTATCGCGCCGGTTTCCCGGAAGCGGCAGAAAGGCTGCGGGCGTACGCCGGCAAAACGGCCGGCGGCGTGCTGGACGAGCCGGCGACGGCACAGGCGCTGGCGGTGTACCTGCTGCGGGGACTGGACTGCGGGGCGCTGGACGAGGACGAGCTGCCGTTCGGCCGGCCGGAGCTGGAGAAGTACGCCCTGCGGCTGGCGTGAGCAGCGGCTGAGCGGACGCCTGCCCGGCGCCCACCCAGCCGCTGCGCAGGGCCGGTGCTAGGACGGCAGCCGGCCGGTTCGTTCCGGCCGGTGCGCGAACACGGCGACGACGGTCAGCAAGGCGAGCTGACCGGCGATCGTCCCCGCCGCCGCCCACGTCGGAAGTCCGGCCGGAGCCGTCTTCCAGGTCAGCGCCGGACCGAGGGCCGCGCCGAGCACCACCAGCAGGTCCAGGACCGTGGTGAGCAACCGGCGGGTCTGGCTCGACGGCACCGCCAGCTCCGCCTTCACCTCCGACGTCTCGATCCGGACGTGCGCGAACCGCGTCGGGACGTCGTCCCGGTCCGGTTCTTCTTCGTGAGGCGCGGACGGATCCGCACGCTCGATTCCGGCACCCATGCTCGTGCCCGTTCCTTTCCGGGTCCGGCCGGGCGCCGATGGTGGCCCGTCCGGTGACCACTTTCGGGACCGCGGCACGAGCCGCGGTCGACTACCGGACGGCTGTCCCCCATGAGCTGCCGCACCGGTTCGCCCGGCCGCGAGGAAGCGTGGTCCGGCTTCCCGATCGCTCGGCCCGTTCGCATGAAGGCGGGTCCGCAGCAGGCGCTTTCGACTGTACGTCCGGTGCCGATCGGTGGCAATACCGAATCGCTGCGAAAAAAGTGGGGTTTCGGTGGCTATTCTGCCATCATGAGGTCGTGAGTGAAGACAACCCAGTGGGCCGGGTCAACGTCGCGTTGATCGCCGAAGCGGTCGATGCGCTGGCGAAGCTGCAGGAACGCACGGGGCTGAAGAAGGTCGACCTCGTCAACCGGGCGCTGCTCGTCTACGAGTTCGTCGACGCCGAACTCAAGGCGGGCAAGCAGGTCCTCGTGCGCGACCAGGACGGGCGGGACCAGCTGGTGAAGATCTTCCTGTAGCCGATCAGCGCAGCCGGGCGCGGTCGGCGGCCTTCCGGCCCGCGCCCCAGCCTTCGTGACTGCGCACCGTCACCGACTTGTTCACCACATCGGGGAACAGCGAAGTGAACGTCGCCGCCACCTGCTTGTCGTGTGAAGCCAGCACCGGGAGCAAGTCCGCCGAGTCCGGCGCCGCCGCGAGGGTGCTTTCCGCCGCCTTCTCGAGCCGCTCGCCGATCCGGGTGGCGTAGGCGACGAGGAACGACTTCCGGAACGGCCGGGACCGGCCGGCCGGGTCGGCGATCATGGCCCGGGTGGCCTGCAGGAGCAGGGACGTCGTCAGCAGCGCGACCGCGTCCAGGTCGTCTTCGTCGCCCACCACGGTGACGAAGTCCCAGCGCGAGTCGAAGACGGCCCGGCAGCGGTTCGCCTGCGCGACCACGTGCACCAGCAGGGATTTCGCGTCGGTGTACGGCGTGTCGAGCCAGATCCGGCGGGACGACGGCATGTCGGGTGCGGCCTCGACCAGCACGCGGTCGAAGGCGTACCGGGTCATGAGTTCCTGGGCCTTCGCCGAAAGCGCCTCGGCTTCCTCCGGGAACGAGCTGGACTCGGCCTTGGCCAGCAGGGCCCGGACCCGGCCGAGCTTCTTGCCGTCGACGCCGTGGTGGGCGGCCGGACGCGGGTGCGGCGCGGTCCCCAGGACCGGCAGGGTCAGCAGCAGGCCCAGGGCCTCGATCACCGCCGTCACCGCTTCGGCCGGGGTGAGGATGTGCTTGGCCGCCCACTGCGTCAGGTGCGGTTCGGCGTCGGTCCACCAGCGGACGGCACCGGCCTCGGCGAGGCTCCGCGGATCCCCGGCCGTGGCGTGCGCGGCGAGGGCGTCGAGCACGTAGGAGCCGGCGAACTCGTCGACGCGGCGGCTCGCGGCCTGCCGGAGGTCTTCGGGCAGCCAGCCGCCCCGGCAGGCCCGGCCGATCAGCGGCCCCGCGGCCCGGTCCGCGGCCTCGGCGAGCCCGGCGGGCAGCTCGAAGCCGGGCGCGATCCGGCGGGCGTGCTGCCGGGCCCGCTCGGGGTCCTGGGCGGCGGCGAGCAGCGCGTCGCGGAAGTCTGTCTCGCTCACGTCGCCGAGTGTGCCGCAGGGCCGTCAGCGCAGGCGGGGGAGGGCGTCGCGAGCGGAGTGACTGAGCGTCCGCAGGTCTTCGGCGAACCGCGCGCGGTGGTCCTCGGGCAGCGGCCGGAAGAAGAACTGCTCGATGTTCTCGACGTGCACGCGGCTGGCCCGCACGGTGGTTTCCTCGCCGAGCGCGGTGAGGCGCACCAGCTGCACCCGCCGGTCGCCGGGGTCGGCCGTGCGGGTGACCAGCCCGAGCGCCTCCATCCGGTCGACGAGCCGGGTCGCGCCGCCGGTGGTGAGCACCTGCTCCTGGGCGATGGAGCGCATGGTGAGCCCGTCCTCCCCGGTGCGGCCGACGATCAGCAGGACCTCGTAGACCAGCTGGGTGATCCCGCACTCGCGTTCCAGCGCCCGCCCGAGCAGGTAGGCGAGCCGGTGCGCCGCGCCTTGCAGCCGCCCGAAGGCCAGCACGCGGGCGTCGTCCGCCGCCTGCCGGGCCGAGGTGATTTCGGGGTCCACCCGCCAATCCTCCCCCCGGCACGCAGGCGCGCAACGCCGGACGGCGGGCGAAGGGGTACGAGGTGCGCGGCGTGCGCCGAGCGGGCGAGCGGCGTCCGGACGGGGGACGCCGCCCGGCGCGGCCCCGCCGGTCGCCGACGGCGGCCGACCTCTCCGCGCACCCGGTCTCAGTCGCCCGCCCGCAGCGCGAGGTAGACGTCGAGCTGGCCGGTGAACTCGGTCAGGTCCGCGCCCAGCAGCTCGCCCGCGCGGCCGATGCGGTAGCGCAGCGTGTTGACGTGGACGTGCAGGGCCTTCGCCGCCCGGGTCGGGGAGCCCGAGCACTCCAGGAACACCCGGACCGTGTGCACCAGATCCGTGTGCTGCTCGGCGTCGTAGGCCAGCAGCGGGCCCAGCACCCGGCGGCGCAGGGCCGCGCGCAGCCCGGCCGGAGCGCCGGCCAGCAGCAGCTCGTGCACGTCCACTTCACCGGCCCGCACCACCGCCACCCGGTCCGGCCGCCGCGCCGCCACTTCCACCGCGTACCGCGCGCTCTCCACGGCCTCGTCGCGCGGGCCCGGATCGCCGATACCGCACAAGATCCGCGTGGCCCGCAGCAGCGGCTCCACAGTGGACAACCCGGCCGTGGCGGACAGCTCCGCCACCGCCGCGTACGACGTGTCACCCGACGATTCGAGCACCAGCGCGTCCGGCAGCCACTCGCTCAGGACGTCCCGGCTCTCGTCGCTGCCCTCGGTCCGCAACGCGACTACGCACACCTCGTCCGGCACCGACGCTTCGGGCCGGGAGGCCCGGGCCCGCGTGATCCCGACGAGCCCCGCCACCTCCTCCGCCAGCTCCGCCTGCGCAGGGCTCACCGGCCCGCCGAGGGCGATCAGCCACGGCACCGCGTGCCGCCCCTCGACCGGCACCACCGTCAGCGGCCCCGGCTCGCGGGCGGCGTAGCGGCGGACGACGTCGTCCGGCGGCAGCGGCAGGGGAGCCGTTCCCGCGATCAGCCGGCCCAGGCCGGACACCACCCAGCAGGGCAGCCCGAGCTCCGCCGAAGCCCGCTCGAGCAGCGTCTCGACGGGGGCCTCCGCAGCCGCCTGCAAACGTTTGCGCGCGCTGTCCGACGCGGCCGCCAAGGCCAGCACCACCTGCTCGGTGATCACCGAAAACGACAGGTCGGCCGGCACCTCCAGCAGCGGGATCCCGTGCCGGACGCAGGCGTCGACGACGTCGTCCGGGATCCCGCCCGAGTCCGCGCCGGACGCGGCCAGCGCCGCCGCGCCGGAGCGGGCCAGCGCGGCCACGAACGGCTCGGCGTCGCCCGGCGCGTGCCACCAGAGCAGGCCGGACAGCACCAGCTCACCGGCCGAGAGGTACCGTCCGGGGTCGGACAGCTCCGTGACGTAGATGCGCGTCACCGGCCGGTCGAGCAGGTCGGCCCCGGCCCGCGGGCGCAGCCGCAGGCCGGTCAGGCCCAGCAGAGTTTTCACGGTCGTCATGAGGCTTGTAGGAAAGCACAACCGGCCCCGGGTCCGCTCCAGTGCGGTTCATGCGTGGCGCCGTTGCCGCCCGGCCGTGATCCGTCGTCTACTGGTCTATCGCCCCCCACGAAGGAGCCGCCAGTGGAGTTCCTGCGCCCCGCGACGCTCGCCGAGGCCCTGGCCCTCAAGGCCGGGCGCCCGGACGCCGTGCCGATCGCCGGCGGCACCGACGTCATGGTCGAGCTCAACTTCGACCACCGGCGCCCGGCAGCCCTGCTCGACCTCACCCGGGTCCCCGAGCTGGCGACGTGGTCCACTGTGGAGTCCTCGGACGGCACGGTCCGGCTCGGCGCCGGCGTCCCGTACTCCCGCGTCATCGCCGAACTGGGTGAAGCCGTCCCCGCGCTGGCCATGGCCTCGCGCACGGTCGGATCCCCGCAGATCCGCAACCGCGGCACGGTCGGCGGCAACCTCGGCGCCGCCTCGCCCGCGGGCGACACCCACCCGGTGCTGCTCGCCCTGGACGCGCGGGTCGAGGTGGCCTCCGTCCGGGGGACCCGCCTCCTCCGCGCGGAGGAGTTCTACGTCGGCGTCAAACGCCACGCCCTCGAGCCGGACGAGCTGATCACCGCCGTCCACCTGCCCGCGCACGCCGGGCCGCAGCAGTTCGCCAAGGTCGGGACGCGCAACGCGATGGTCATCGCCGTCTGCTCCTTCGCGCTGTGCCTGCGCGAAGGCCGGGTCGGCGCGGCCATCGGGTCCGCCGCCCCGACCCCGCGCCGCGCCCGCGAAGCTGAGGACTTCCTGGCCGCCGAGCTGCCGTGGACCTCACCCGCGCCCCTGCCGGACTCCCTGAAACGCCGCTTCGGCGACCTGGTCGGGGAAGCGGCGGCCCCGATCGACGACGTCCGGGGCAGTGCGGCGTATCGGAAGCACGCGTTGGGGGTACTAGCGCGACGGACCCTGACCTGGGCCTGGGACGAACACCGGACGGGAGAGCGCGCATGCGCCTGAATGTCACGATCAACGGCGAGCCGCGGCAGGCGGACGACGTCTGGGAAGGCGAAAGCCTGCTCTACGTGCTCCGCGAGCGGCTGGGCCTGCCGGGCTCGAAGAACGCCTGCGAGCAGGGCGAATGCGGGTCCTGCACGGTCTACCTCGACGACGTCCCGGTGTGCGCCTGCCTGGTCGCGGCCGGGCAGGCCGAGGGCCGGGTGGTCCGCACGGTCGAGGGGCTGGCCGACGGCGACACGCTCCACCCGGTCCAGCAGTCCTTTGTGGACCACGGCGCGGTGCAGTGCGGCTTCTGCACCCCCGGCCTGGTCGTCGCCGCGCACGACCTGCTGGAGCGCGTCCCCGACCCCTCCGACGAGGAGATCCGCGAGGCACTGGCCGGCAACCTCTGCCGCTGCACCGGCTACGAGAAGATCCTCGACGCGGTCCGCGCCGCCGCCACGGGAGGTGTCGCGTGAGGACGCTCATCGCGAACGCGGCGATCGCCACGGTCACCGGCGAGGAGTACGCGAGCGGGCACGTCGTCGTCGAGAACGACCGGATCGCCGAAGTCGGCGAAGGGGTGTACACCGGCGAGTTCGACGACCGCGTGGAGGCCGGAGGCTGCCTGGTCACCCCCGGCCTGATCAACACCCACCACCACCTCTACCAGTGGGCGACCCGCGGGATGGCCGCCGACCACACGCTGTTCGAATGGCTCAAGCAGCTCTACCCGGTCTGGGGCCGCCTCGACGACGAGATCACCCACGCCGCGGGCACGGCCGGGATGGCTCGGCTCGCGTTGACCGGCTGCACCACCGTCGCCGACCACCACTACGTCTTCCCCCGTGACGGTGGCGACCAGGTCGCGGCGCTGGTCGCGGCCCGCCAGCGCATCGGTGTCCGGCTGCACGTCGTGCGCGGGTCGATGGACCGCGGCGAGTCCGACGGCGGCCTGCCGCCGGACAACCTGGTCGAGACGACCGAGGACGCGCTGACCGGCACCGAAGCGGCGATCGCCCGCTTCCACGACGACTCGCCGGGCGCGCACCTCCAGATCGCCGTCGGCCCCTGCTCGCCGTTCTCGGTCACCGAACGCCTGATGTCCGGCGCGGCCGAGCTGGCCCGGCACAAGGGCGTCCGCCTGCACACCCACCTCGCCGAGACGCTGGACGAAGAACGCCAGTGCCTCGCCGAGGTCGGCTGCACGCCCGCCGAGTACGCCGACAAGCTCGGCTGGCTCGCCGACGACGTCTGGCTCGCGCACACCGTCCACCTCGCGCCGGAGGCGATCCGCCGGTTCGGTGCGACCGGCACCGGCTCGGCGCACTGCCCGACGTCCAACGGACGGCTCGGCTCCGGCATCGCCCCGGTCCGGGACCTGCTCGACGCCGGCGTGGCGGTCGGCCTCGGTGTCGACGGGGCCGCCTCCAGCGAGTCCGGTGGCCTCGGCGAGGAACTGCACCAGGCGTTGCTGCAGGCCCGCCAGCGCGGCGGCCCGCGCGGGCTGACCACGCGGGAAGCGCTCTGGATGGGCACCATGGGCGGCGCCCGCTGCCTCGGCCGCGCGGACGACCTCGGCTCGATCGAGCCCGGGAAGCTCGCCGACCTCGCCGTCTGGGACCTGACCGGGCTGAACCACGCCGGCATCGCCGACCCGGTCGCGGCGCTGGTGCTCGGCACGGTCCCGCCGCTGCGGCGGCTGTTCGTCGGCGGCAAGGCGATCGTCGAGGACGGCACCCTGCGCGAGGCCGACGAGGCCGCCATCGCCCGCGAGCTGGCGGCCGCGAGCGCGAAACTGCAGGAGGGCCGATGACCACCACGTCCGTCACCACGCCGACCACGAACGGCGTCGGTGCTTCGCCGCGGCGGCCCGACGGCACGGTGAAGGTGCGCGGCGAGTTCGCCTACTCCTCGGACCTCTGGCACGAGGACATGGTGTGGGGCGTGACCCTGCGCAGCCCGCACCCGTACGCGCGGATCACCTCCATCGACATCGCCGAAGCCCTGGCCGTGCCGGGCGTCTACGCGGTGCTGACGCACGAGGACGTCCCCGGCGTCAACCGGTACGGCCTCGAGCACGCCGACCAGCCGGTGCTCGCGCCGGACGTGGTGCGGTACCAGGGCGAGCCGGTGGCGCTGGTCGCCGCCGACCACCCGGAGACCGCGCGCCGCGCGATGAAGCGGATCCGCGTCGGCTACGAAGAACTCGAGCCGGTGACGGACTCCGAAGCCGCTGTCGCGGGCGAAGGCCCTTCGCTGCACGAAGGCGGCAACGTCGTCCGGCACGTGAAGATCCGCCGCGGTCCCCAGGACCTCGCCGCCGACGTCGTCGTCTCGGGCGTCTACGAGGTCGGCATGCAGGACCAGGCGTTCCTCGGCCCGGAGTCCGGGCTCGCGGTCCCGGACACCGAAGGCGGCGTCGACCTGTACGTCGCGACGCAGTGGCTGCACGTCGACCAGCAGCAGATCGTCGCCGCCTTGGGGCTGCCGGTCGAGAAGGTGCGGCTGACGCTCGGCGGGGTCGGCGGCGCGTTCGGCGGCCGCGAAGACCTGTCGATGCAGGTCCACGCGTGCCTGCTCGCGCTGCACACCGGCAAGCCGGTGAAGATGGTCTACAACCGCGAAGAGTCCTTCTACGGGCACGTCCACCGCCACCCGGCGAAGATGTACTACGAACACGGCGCCACGCGCGACGGCCGTCTGGTGTACGTGGAGACGCGCCTGTACCTCGACGGCGGCGCGTACGCGTCCTCGACCGGCGCGGTGGTCGCGAACGCGGCGACGCTCGGTGTCGGACCGTACAAAGTGGACAGTGTGGCGGTCGACTGCTGGGGCACGTACACGAACAACCCGCCGTGCGGCGCGATGCGCGGCTTCGGCGCCGTGCAGGCGGCCTTCGGCTACGAGTCGCAGATGGACAAGCTCGCGGCCGCGTGCGGCCTCGACCCGGTCGAAGTCCGCGTGCGCAACGCGATGGGCGAGGGCGACCTGATGCCGACCGGCCAGGTCGTCGACGCCGAAGCGCCGGTCGCCGAGCTGCTGACCCGCGTGCGGGAGATGCCGATGCCGCCGGACCGGCCGTTCGACCTGCGCCACATGCCGGGCGGGGTGTCCAACACGACGCACGGCGAAGGCGTCGTCCGCGGGGTCGGGTACGCCGTCGGGATCAAGAACGTCTGCTTCTCCGAAGGCTTCGACGACTACTCGACGGCCCGGGTGCGCCTGCAGCTGGTCGGCGGCGAGCCGGCCGCGACCGTGCACACGGCGGCCTGCGAAGTCGGCCAGGGCCTGGTGACGATCATGCAGCAGATCGTGCGGACCGAGCTGGGTGTCGAGCAGGTGACGGTCCTGCCGATGGACACCTCGATCGGCAACGGCGGCTCGACGTCGGCGTCCCGCCAGACCTACGTCACCGGCGGCGCGGTGCAGGCCGCGTGCGCGGCGGTGCGGGCACGGCTGCTGGCCCGGTTCGACCGGCGGGTGCGCGTGGTCGGCGGCAAGCTCGTCGCGGCCGACGGCCAGGTGCTCGCCGACCTGGCCGACGTCCTCGGCGACGACGTCCACGACGAAACGGTGGAATGGCGGCACCGCCCGACGACCCCGCTGGACCCGGAGACCGGGCAGGGGACCGCGCACGTGCAGTACGCGTTCGCCGCGCACCGGGCCGTGGTCGACGTCGACACCGAACTGGGCCTGGTCAAGGTGGTCGCGCTCGACTGTGCCCAGGACGTCGGCAAGGCGCTGAACCCGCAGGCCGTGCTGGGCCAGATCCAGGGCGGCTCGGCGCAGGGCCTCGGGCTCGCGGTGATGGAGGAGATCCAGACCTCCGGCGGCAAGATCCGCAACCCCTCCTTCACCGACTACCTGATCCCGACGGTCCTGGACATGCCGCCGATGCGCATCGACGTCCTGGAACGCCCGGACCCGCACGCGCCGTACGGCCTGCGCGGGGTCGGCGAGCCGCCGACCATCTCGTCGACCCCGGCGATCGTCGCCGCGATCCGGGCCGCGACCGGGCTCGCGCTCACCCGCGTCCCGGTGCGGCCGGAGCACCTCACGGGGACTTGAGCTGCCAGTTCTGGTTGGCGTCGTCGTTGCAGTTCCACAGTTCGAGCTGCGTGCCGTTGACGTTGCCGGCGGGCTTGTCGCCGCCGGTGACGTCGACGCACAGCCCGGCCTGGGTGATCGAACCGTCGGCTTCGAGCTTGAACTTCTGGTTCGCACCGCCGTGACAGGGCCAGGCGAGGAGCTTGGTCCCGGCGGTCGTGCCGCCTTTTTCGGCGTCCAGGCAGCGGCCGTTCGCCGTGAGCTCGCCGGCGCCGGTGAACGTCCACGCCTGGTTCGCGCCGCCGTCGCAGTCCCGGATGTCGGCGTTGGTGCCGTCGATGTCCATGCAGCGCCCCGACGACGCGCCCTGGATCGGCTGCGTGGTGCCGATGCTGCTGCCCGATCCGGGCGTGACGCGGTAGATCACCGTGCTGTGCGACGGCACGGTGGCACCGATCGTGCCGTCGCTGGTGGTCAGCTCCTTGGACCACAGGTTGGCCAGCCGGTAGCTCGCCGCGGCGGGCAGCCCGGCCGCGGCGGCCGTGGTCGTGATCGGCTGCGGGGTGCCGTTTTCGTTGAACAGCACCACGGCGACCGCGCCGTCCTGGAGCGGCTTCGCCAGGACGTCGAGGCCGTTGCCGGTCGCGATGCGGGTGGCCTGCTTGCCGAGCGGGTCCTGGTCGACGGCGATCACGTCGGGGTTCAGGTAGGTCGAGAAGGTGGCGACGCTCGCGGACCGCAGGTCGGCGCCGGCGATGAGCGGCGCGGCCATCGCCGCCCAGAGCGTGAAGTGCGCGCGGTCCTCCTGGAAGTCCATGCCGTCGCCGACTTCGAGCATGTCCGGGTCGTTCCAGGCCCCCGGCTTCGCGGCGGCCGCGAGCCCGACGTTCTGGCGGTAGATCGAGTCGATGCTGCCCCAGTTGTTCGTGATGTCGCCGGTGGTGCGCCACAGGTTCCCGACGTCCCCGGCCCAGGTGGCGGGGTCGAAGTAGCCCCATTCGCAGATGCTGTAGGTGATCGGGCGGCCGGTGGCCTGCAGCGCGTCGCGCATGGCCGAGTAGCGCCGGACGTAGTCCTGCTGGGTGGAGCTGTCGTTGTGGCAGTTGTCGTACTTGAGGTAGTCGACGCCCCAGCTCGCGAAGAGGTTCGCGTCGGCCTGTTCGTGCCCGAGGCTGCCGGGGTAGCCCTGGCAGGTCATCGTGCCCGCGTCTTCGTAGATCCCGAACTTCATGCCGCGGGCGTGGATGTAGTCGCCGAGCGCCTTGAGGCCGCTGGGGAACTTCGCGGGATCGGCGACGAGGTTGCCGTCCGCGTCACGGGACCAGGTCATCCAGCAGTCGTCGAGGTTGACGAAGGTGTAGCCGCGGTCGCGCATCCCCGAGCTGACCATCAGGTCGGTGGTCTGCTCGACGAGGGTTTCGTTGATGCTGCACTCGAAGGTGTTCCAGGTGTTCCAGCCCATCGGCGGCGTCCGGGCGAGGCCGTTCTCCAGGGCTTGGGCGGGGGTGGCCAGCGCTGCGGCGGCTACTGCTGCTGCGGCGACGGCGAGGACACGGCGCATGGCGGCTCCAACCGGACGACGGTGTGAGGCAGGAGGCTAGATCACTACGCCGGTGCTCGCTGAGTGGTCAAGCACCATGTTGGTGATTTGCGTGCGATTGCCGACTAAAGTTGCGCGCTTTCGAGGTGCCGGGCGACCTCGACGGTCGCGGCTCCGGCGACGGCCATGGCTTCGGTGTCCCGCAGCGAGCGGCAGAGGACGAAGGCGCCTTCGAGGTTGTTGACGGCGGTGATGGTGAGGGTCCGGGCCGCTTCGCGGGACAGCCCGAACTTCGCGAACTTCTCGGTCCCGGCGTCGATCCAGGCGGTGAAGACCTCGGCGGTGGCCTGGCGCAGCGGCTCGTTGGTGGAGGCGACCTCGAGGGCGACGGTGGCGATGGGGCAGCCCTCGACGTAGTCGGTGGCTTCGAGGGTCGCGATCCCCGCGGCGAAGAAGGCTTCGATCCCGCTGATCAGGTCCTCGGCCGGAGCGATGAAGAGATCGAAGAGGGCGAGGTAGGCCAGCCCGGAGGTGCGGATGACCTCGGCGCCGAGTTCCTCCTTGCCGCCGGGGAAGAAGTGGTACAGGGACCCGAAGGGCGCACCGGCCTCGGAGACGATCTGCTTCAGCCCGGTGCCGGCGTAGCCGTTGCGCCGGAACAGCTCGGCTCCGGCGGCCATGATGCGTTCCTTGGTCCCTGCCACCCCTCGATGATAGAGCGTTCTATCAACTCAGTGGATGTCCCAGGCCGGCCCCGCGTCCTCGGCGTCGTCCCGCAGGATCGTCCCCTCGATCAGCCCGTACGGCCGGTCCGCCGCGTAGAACACCTCGTTGTCGTTCTTCAGCCCGAACGGGCTCAGGTCCACCAGGAAGTGGTGCTTGTTCGGCAGCGACAACCGCACCTCGGCCACCTCGGGCCGGCCCTGGAGCACCGCGGCGCCCATCGCGTACAGCGTCTGCTGCAGCGAAAGGCTGTGCTTCGTCGCGAACGTCTCCAGCATCAGCCGCCGGATCTCGCGGTGGCTCTCCGCCCAGCCGATCTGCTCGCCCTGGTAGCGCCACTTCGCCGTGACGGCGGTGGCGAGGATCCGGTCGCCGGTCTCCGCCAGCGTCGTGTACCGGTCCCGCGGGAAGCCGTGGAACTCCGAGCCCGTCGACTTCAGCAGCGTCAGCCCGTCGATGCCGGACACGACCCACGCCCGGCCGTCCTGGACCGTGACCGCCGTCGTGCGGCGCTCGTCGCCGGACCGGCTGAACGCGTGGTCGTGCGGCGAGCCGCCGACGGCGATCCGGTCCCAGCCGTGCTCGTCGATCTTGACGCGCGCGCCCGTGATGTTCTCCTGGGTGCCGACGAAGTGGCGGGCCAGGCGCAGGCCGAACTCTTCGATTTCGCCGACCGGCGCTTCCTTCGCGAAGGCGTACACGGTGTTCTTCTGCGTGTCGGTCGCCAGCACCCCGGCGTTGTCGCCGGTCAGGTGCGTCGCGGCCAGCTCGCCGCGCAGCGACGTCGACACCGTCAGGTCCTTCAGGTGGTGCACCGGGCCGTCGCGGCGCACCGTGACCAGGCGGACCTCCGCCTTGCCGTACTGGTTGGGGCCCAGGGTGATGGCCACGGTCAGCTCCCTCGGTAGGTCGAATAGGCGAACGGGCTGAGCAGGAGCGGCACGTGGTGGTGCGCCGCGGGGTCGGTGATCCGGAAGGTCAGCGCGACCTCCGGGAAGAAGGCGTCCGGGCCCAGGTGGGCGCCGGTGTCGAAGACCAGGCGGTAGACGCCCGGTGCCAAGGAGTCCGGCCCGAGGTCGCGGATGCGGCCGTCGTCGTCGGTGCGGCCCTCGGCGATCGGCTTCCCCTCGGCGGTTTCGAACCGGACGGCGATGCCCGCGGCGGGGCGTCCGGCCGCCGTGTCGAGGACATGGGTGGTCACGAGGCTCACGCGGTCACCGCTTTCGCGAGTCGGAGTTCGGCGATCTTGAGGAGTTCCCGCCCGGCGACGGCGAGTTCGGTCGCCGGGTCGTTGCCGAGCCGCTCGCGCAGCATCCCGAGCAGCTCGTCGCCGCTGCGGCCGGTGGCGCAGACGAGGTAGACGTGGCCGAACTTGGCTTCGTACTCGGCGTTCGCGGCGGCGAACGCGTCCGGATTGTCCACACCGGACTGTTCGGATCGTGCCCAGCCGCCCGCCGGCTGCTCGCCGATCCGGGGGTGCGCGGCCATCGCCCGCCGGATTTCGTCGCTGCTCAGGGGCAGGTCGGCGGCGGCTTCGAGTGCTTCGCGGCTGGTGTACGGGCGGTGGTCCAGGATCGCGTCGACCCAGCGCGGGACGTCCAGGCAGGCCGTGAGGATCGGCCGGACCACGCCGGCGTCGGCGGTGTTGAAGTCGGAGAGGGTGAGCGGCACGGGGAACTCCTCGTGGGTGGCGTCCCGCTGACCGTACGTCGGCGCCGGAGTTCCGTCAACATTTTGTTGAAAGTGCTGGTCAGTCCGCTTCCCGGTTGAGGTAGTTGTAGACGGTGAACCGCGTGACGCCCAGCGCGTCGGCCACCGAGGAGACCGATTTCCGCAGGCCGAACGCGCCGCGTTCGCGCAGCAGCCGCACCGCGCGCTGCTTGCCCGCGCGGTCGAGTTCGCCCAGCTTGGCGCCCAGTTCCCGCTCGACGTCGGCGATCAGCCGCGCCAGTGCGTCGTTCAGCTCGACGACGGGTGCGCTGCCCGGATCGTCGGCCCGGCGCAGCTGCAGGGTGACGCGCGTGGCGCCGCCGTCCAAGGCCGCCTTCGCGATCGCCGGGAGGGCTTCGAGGAGTTCCTTCGCCTCGCCGCGGGCGAGGGTGCCGAGTGGTCCGAAGTCGGTGTCCAGACCGGCTTCGGCGGCGGCGTCGCGGGCGGCGACGGCGTGCTCGGGCGGCGACCCTTCGCCGTGGAACGGTTCGCTGGTGAACTCCGCTTCAAGCCGCACGAGGATGACCGTAACGCGCGGCGTCCGTCGTTGACGAGCGGCGCGCGCCGTGGTTACTGTCGTTGTGCGAAACCGTCTTTCCGGTCTGTGAAATCGGCGGTGCTCATCCTCCCGTAGAAGGGCTTTCGGATGGATCTTGTGGTGCGTGCCGCCCGGGCCGTGACGGCCGCGGGCGAGGGGCCGGCGACCATCGGCGTCGACGGCGGCCGGATCGTCGCCGTCGAACCCGGCGGTGCCGCGCCGGCCGCCGACCGCGTCCTCGACCTCGGCGACGACGTCGTGCTGCTGCCGGGGCTGGTCGACACGCACGTCCACGTCAACGACCCCGGCCGCGCCGAGTGGGAGGGTTTCGAGACGGCGACCCGGGCGGCCGCGGCGGGCGGGGTGACCACGATCGTGGACATGCCGCTCAACAGCCTGCCGCCGACCGTCGACATCTCGGCCCTGGCGGTCAAGCGCACGGCGGCGGCCGGCCGGGTGCACGTCGACGTCGGTTTCTGGGGCGGCGCGATCCCGGGCAACGCCGGCGAACTGCGCGGTCTGCACGACGCCGGGGTGTTCGGCTTCAAGTGCTTCCTGCTGCACTCCGGGGTCGACGAGTTCCCGCCGCTGGACCCGGCCGGGCTCGACGAAGCGTTGCGGGAGCTGAGTTCCTTCGACGCGCTCATGATCGTCCACGCCGAAGACGCCCACGAGATCGACGAAGCCCCGCAGCCGCACGGCGGTCGCTATGTCGACTTCCTGCGCTCGCGGCCGCGTCAGGCGGAGAACCTGGCGATCTCGCACGTGATCGAGGCGGCCCGCCGTCACTCGGCCCGGGCGCACATCCTGCACCTGTCCTCTTCGGACGCACTGCCGCTGATCGCTTCCGCGCGTCAGGACGGCGTCCGGCTGTCGGCGGAAACCTGCCCGCACTACCTGAGTTTCGTCGCCGAGGAGATCCGCGACGGGGCCACGCAGTTCAAGTGCTGCCCGCCGATCCGGGAGGCGGCCAACCGCGAGCGGCTCTGGCAGGGCCTCGCCGACGGCGTGATCGACACGATCGTCAGCGACCACTCGCCGTGCACACCGGAGCTGAAACGCTTCGACAGCGGCGATTTCGGCGAAGCCTGGGGCGGGATTTCCAGCCTGCAGCTGGGCCTGCCGGCGATCTGGACGCAGGCGCGGCAGCGCGGGTTCGCGCTCACCGACGTCGTGCGCTGGATGGCCGAGCGGCCGGCCGCGCAGGCGGGCATGCGCCGCAAGGGGCACCTGGCGGTGGGGTACGACGCCGACTTCTGCGTGTTCGCGCCGGACGAGGCGTTCGTGGTCGACGTCGCGAAGCTGAAGCACCGCAACCCGGTCAGCGCCTACGACCGCCGGCCGCTCGCCGGCGTCGTGCACTCGACGTGGCTGCGGGGCACCGAAATCACCGGCGACGAGCCGCGCGGCGCGTTGCTGACCCGGGGGAACTGCTGAAATGGAGGCCCAGTGTCCGACCGTCCGGAGTGGACAGAACTGCCCGACCTCGCGTCCCGCCGCTTCGGCGGCACGGTGATGTGGGCGACCGACGAGCTGTTCGCCGAGAAGGAGAACCTGGTCAACCCGTGGGTGCCCGCGCACCGCGCGGAGACGTTCGGGCCGAAGGGCCAGGTGTACGACGGCTGGGAGACCCGCCGCCACCGCGAACCGGGCGACGACCAGGCCGTCGTCCGGCTCGGCCTGGCCGGCACGATCACCGGCGTCGTCGTCGACACGGCGTTCTTCAAGGGCAACTACCCGCCGTTCGTCTCGGTCGAAGCGACGTCGCTGCCGGGCTACCCCTCGGCGGCGGAGGTGGCTGCGGCCGACTGGGACGTCCTGGTCGACCACGCCCCGGCCGCGGGCGACACGGACAACTTCTACGCGGTCAACGGTTCGCGGCGCTACACGCACGTGCGGCTGACGCAGCACCCGGACGGGGGAGTGGCCCGCCTGCGCGTCCACGGCGCGCCGATCCCGGACCCGGCCCTGCTGGATCCGGACGCGCTCGACCTGGCGGCCCTGGAGAACGGCGCGGTCGTCACGGGCTGCAGCAACCGGTTCTATTCGTCGCCGAACAACATCCTTTCGCCGGGCCTGGCGGCCCACCAGGCGGAGGGCTGGGAGACGGCCCGCCGCCGCGACGACGGCAATGACTGGGTGACGCTGCGGCTCGCGGGCGCCGGGATCGTCCGGTTCGTGGAGCTGGACACGAGCAACCTGAAGGGCAATGCGCCGGGCTGGGCGTCGGTGAGCGGCCGGGACACGTACGGCGAGTGGGTGCCGTTGCTGCCGAAGACGCGGCTGCAACCGGACACCCGCCACCGGTTCGCCGTCCCGGACGGCCCCGAGGTGACGGAGGCCCGCCTGGACATCTACCCGGACGGCGGCCTCGCCCGCCTGCGGCTGTTCGGCCGGCTCACCGAAGCGGGCCGGGCGAACCTGAAGGCGAGGTTCGCGAAGACGCGCTAGTTCGCGTTGCTGTCGACGACGTAGATCGCCCGCAGCGGGAGGAGCCGCTTGTATTCGAGGCTGAACTTGGCGTAGTGCTCGAAGATCAGCTTGACCAGCTGGCGGCCGTTGATGAGCCGGAGGTTCTGGCGGTGCCGTTCTTCGTGTTGTGCGTCGGCGGAGTAGCTGCCCAACGTCACGAACAAGCCCAGCTCGGACCCGCCGGCCGCGAGAGCTCCGGTCAGCTGCTGGACTTCCGGACGGCCGATCGACGAGGTCGTGCGCTTGCACTGGACCTTGATGATCGGCGGCTTCAGCAGCAGGGGATCGTGCGAGGCGATGATGTCGTACCCACCGTCGCGTGACGGGCTCGTCACTTCGGTCCGGTATCCCATGGCACCGAGGAGATGCGCGACGAAGTGCTCGAAATCGACGCCTTCCAGCTCTTTCATCAAGGTGTCGATGACGAAGTCGTGGGTGTAGGTCTCGATCCGCTGGGCATCCGGCTGTTCGGCCGCTTCGTCGGCAGCCGCTTCCGGTTCGGCCTCGGCCACGGCGGTGGTCGCCGCCGTCGGCAGACCTTCGAGGAAGTCGAGGAATTCCTGTCGGTGCTGCTTGACCTGGAACACCGTGACGGCCGAGCCGATCTCGTAGCGCGCGCTCTGCGAGAAGGTCGTCCGGGGAACACCGGTTCGCAGCCAGTTCACCGGTCGCCGGTTCGCGTGCAGCGGGACGCCGGCCTGGAAGTAGTAGTCACCCGTGATCCGGCCGATGTTGACGGTGCTGTCCGGCTTGTAGGGGTAGATGACGATGTCCCCGGGCCGCATCCGGTGCCGGAACGAAAGCAACGTCCCCGCGGTCACCGGGATGGCTCCCGGCTTGAGATCGGGGCGTGCCCGGGCGACGCGGGCCTTCGCATCGTCGCGGTCGTCTTTCAGATCGGAAAGGTCGCCCAGGTCGTCCCAGCCGATCGAGACGAACCCGTTCCCGACCAGGTCCAGTTGGGGCTGGTCGTTGTGGATGCCCCAGATCGTCGTCATGGCAGAACGTTGGCCGGAGGCACAGACGCGCTAGTTCGCGCCGGGGCGGTTGAGGTAAGCCGAGGCCAGCGACAGGACGCAGGCGCAGCCCACGAGCGCGCTCACCCACCACGGCAGCCCGACGACGACGCTCCACACGAAGCCCGCCGCCGCGAGGACGGCGACGAGGATGTTCCGGAACTGCAGCGGGGTCGGCTTGGCCATGCCGCCAGCCTCTCACGACGCCGAAGCAGCCCACCGCGGCCTCCCCGGCCCCAGCCGCTCGCGGCCGCCCCGAGCGCCCCAAGGCGGCCTTGGGGCGCTTGCCCCTGGCCGACCGGAACCCGCGCCCAGCCGGACCCCCGCCCGACCGGCGTCAGACCTCCGCGCGCTGTCCGGGCTCCAGCAGCACGAGCCGGTCCGCCAGCCCCGCCGCCTCGAACGCCGACCGCAGCCTCTCCGGTCCCTCGCTGAAGTGCCCCCAGCCCCGCAGATGCAGTGGAACCACTTTCGCCGCACCCAGCGCCTTCGCCGCTTCGACGGCGTCCACGCTGGTCAGTGTCAGGGGAGCGCCGTCGAACAACGCCGTCCGGGCCGCGCCGGCGAACAGCACCGCGACGTCGACGCGGAACCGCGCCGCGATCTCCCGCACCAGGTCCACCGACGCGTTGTCCCCGCTCACGTACACCGTCGGCAGCCCGTCGCCGGTCAGGACGAACCCCGTCACGTCCCCGGTGAGCCGCGAGGCCCCGTCCGGTCCGTGCAGCGCCGGAACCGCCGTGACGGTCAGCGCCCCGACCCGCGTCGATTCCCACGGCGCGAGGCCCCGCGAAGTCCCGCCGAGCCGCGCGGCTCCCCTGGGCGTGACCAGCGTCAGCGGCACCGTCGCGAGGTACGCGCGACCGCGGTCGTCCAGGTTGTCCGGGTGCTGGTCGTGCGACAGCAGGACGGCGTCCACCATCCCGATGGCTTCCTCGGTGAGCACCGATTCTTCGGTCTTGACCAGCACGCGATCGCCGATCGGGTGGTCGCCGGGCGGGTCGAAGGTCGGGTCGGTGAGCAGCCGGACGCCACCCAGTTCCAGCAGGGCGGTCGGGCCGCCGGAGAACGTGATCCCCAAGGTCATACCCGGGCAACCGCAGGAACGGCCGTTCTCTTCCCGCGTCAGGGCGCCGACGGCCGCCGCGAGCTGATCACGCCGGTGTTGAACCCGGCCAGGTGCAGCCCGCCGGCGAAGCGCGCGTGCTCGATCTTGACGCACCGGTTCATCACGATGTCCAGCCCGGCTGCCCGCGCCCGCTCGGCCACCGGCTCGTGCCACAGCCCGAGTTGCAGCCACAGCGTCCGCGCGCCGGCGTCGATGACCTCCTCGGCCACCTGCGGCAGGTCGTCGTGCTTGCGGAAGACGCTCACCAGGTCGGGCTCGCCCGGGACGTCCTTCAGCGACGCGTACACCGGTTTGCCGAGCAGCGTGTCCAGCCGCGGGTTGACGAAGTTGACCTCATAACGCGTCGACGAAAGCAGGTAGGTCGCGACGAAGTAGCTGGGCCGCGCCGGGTTGGCCGACGCGCCGACGATCGTCACCGACTTCGTCCGGGTGAGGATCGCGCGCCGCTCGACGGCGCTCACGTCGTGCGTCACCCGGCCACCGCCTTGCCCAGCGCCTGGTCGAGGTCCCAGAGGATGTCGTCGACGTCCTCGAGGCCGACCGACAGCCGGATCAGGTCGGGCCCGACGCCCGCCGCCGCGAGCTGCTCCTCCGACAGCTGCGCGTGCGTGGTCGAGGCCGGGTGGATGACGAGCGTCCGGGCGTCCCCGACGTTCGCCAGGTGCGACAGCAGCTCCACCGACTCGACGAACTTCTCACCGGCCGCGCGGCCGCCGTCGATGCCGAAGGAGAACACCGCGCCCGGTCCCGCGGGCAGGTACCGCCGGGCCAGCTCGTGGTGCGGGTGCGACGGCAGCCCGGCGTAGGACACCCAGGCCACGCGCGGGTCCGCCTCGAGGTGCTCGGCGACCGCGCGGGCGTTCGCGACGTGCGCGTCCATCCGCTGGGGGAGCGTCTCGACCCCCTGCAGCAGCAGGAACGCCGAGTGCGGCGACAGGACCGCGCCGATGTCCCGCAGCTGCTCGGCGCGCAGCCGGGTGCAGAACGCGTACTCGCCGAAGTTCTCCCAATAGCGAAGGCCGCCGTAGCTGTCGACGGTCTCGGTCATCCGCGGGAACTTCCCGTTGCCCCAGTCGAAGTTCCCGGATTCGACGACGATGCCGCCGAGCGTCGTCCCGTGCCCGCCGAGGAACTTCGTCGCCGAGTGCAGCACGATGTCGGCGCCGTGCTCGATCGGGCGGCACAGGTACGGCGTCGCCAGCGTCGCGTCGACGACCAGCGGGATGTCGTGGGCGTGCGCGAGGTCCGCCAGCGCGGCGAGGTCGGCGATGCCGCCGCCGGGGTTGCCGATGACCTCGGTGTAGAGCAGCCGGGTCCGGTCGGTGATCGCCGCGGCGTAGTCGTCGATGCCCCCGCCGACGAAGGTGGTCTCGATGCCGAAGCGCCGAAGCGTGCCGGTGAGCTGGGTGACGGTCCCGCCGTAGAGGCCGCTCGCGGAGACGATGTGGTCGCCGGCCTCGGCGAGCGCGCTGAAGGTGAGGAACTCGGCGGCCTGCCCGCTCGCGGTGGCGACACCCCCGATGGCGCCTTCGAGGCTGGCGATCCGCTCCTCGAACGCGGCCACCGTCGGGTTCCCGATCCGGCTGTAGATGTTGCCGTACTTCTGGAGCGCGAAGAGGTTCGCCGCGTCGGCGGCGTCCTCGAAGACGAAGCTCGTGGTCTGGTAGATCGGCACGGCCCGTGCCCCGGTCGCCGGATCGGGCGTGCCGCCCGCGTGCAGGGCGCGGGTGCGGAAGCCCCAGCTGCGTTCACTCATCGTGGTCCACGGTAACCGCAGCATCCCCCGGATGACACGCGCTCCCAGGGCGTGGGCGCGGTTACGCTCCCACCCGTGACGGTGCGCTGGAGCGTGACGATCGACTGCGCGGAACCCCGCGTGCTGGCCCGGTTCTGGGCGGTGGCCCTCGGCTACATCGAGCGCCCGCCGCCGCCGGGGTTCGCGAGCTGGGAGGCGTGGTTCACCCGGCACGGCGTGCCCGAAGCCGAGTGGGACGACGGCGCGTACCTGACCGACCCGGAGGGCGTCCTGCCGAGCCTGAGCTTCCTCAAGGTGCCCGAGGCGAAGGTCGTGAAGAACCGCCTCCACCTGGACGTCCAGGCGGGTGGGGGCCGCGAGGTGCCGTGGGAGACGCGCTGGGAGCGGGTCGTCGAGGCGGTCGCCCGGCTGACCGCCGCGGGCGCGACCGTCCTGCGGGAGGACCAGCTGGACGGCCGCCCCGACCACTTCGTCATGGCGGATCCCGAGGGCAACGAGTTCTGCGTGCTCTGAACCCGGTCAGCTCCGCCACGGCAGGACGCGCCCGAACCGGACCAGCTCGCCGTAGGTCACCGGATCCACGTCCGCGAATACCAGGTCGAGCACCTTGCGCGCGGCCTCGTCCGGGGTCTGCGCCTGGCTGAAGTCGCTGAACCACGGCCGGGACGCCCGCGTGTCGACCAGGCCCGGGCACACCGCCGCCACCAGCGTGCCGGTGGCCAGGTCCGCGGCCCGGCGTTCGGCCGCCACCGCGCGGACCGCCGCGACCTGGGCCACCTTGGACGGCACGTTGATCCAGTCCGGCCAGCCCTGCGCGGCGGCCGTGCCGTCGTGGATCGCCGTGCGCCAGTCCTCGACCGCCTTCTCGACGTCGTCCAGCGAAACGCCGTCGAAACGCGCCCGCAGCGGCTCGGGCAGGTGGCCGAGGGTGCCGAGCGAACTGGCCACGACCAGCAGCCGGCCGCCCGGCCGCAGGACCGGCCCGAACGACCGCAGCACGGCGTGGGTGCCGCCGTTGGCGACGTCGAGGAAGACGTCGGCCTGCTCGGCCTGCGGACGGCCCGGGTCGAGCGGGCCGACGGCGTTCGAGAGCACGATGTCGACCGGCTCGGCGAAGCGGCCCACCGCGTCCGCGTCGGAGACGTCGAGCACGCGGCCCTCGACCCGGCTGCGCGTCGCCGGATCGGCGGCGACGCGGGCGGCGGCGTCCGCCACCCGGCCGGCGTCGCGGCCGGTGAGCAGAACGAGGTCTTCCGGGGCGAGGCGGGCGGCGAGCCCGCGGACGAGGGCGAAGCCGAGGCCCTGGTTGGCCCCGGTCACCACGGCGATACGTGTCATACCGGCCACGGTAGGTTCGCCCGGGCCATGCGAAAAGCGAGAATCGAGCATCCCTGGTATGCGTGGACGTCATGGACTTCGGTGACGTCTCCCTGGTCGCCCTGCGCGTGTTCCGCGAGGTCGCCGGACGCGGCACCCTGACCGCGGCCGCGGCGGCGCTGGGCTACACGCAGTCCGCGGTGTCGCGGCAGATCGCGTCCCTCGAACGCGTGGCGCGCACTCCCGTGCTGGAGCGGCGGCCCGACGGCGTGCGGCTGACCGCCGCCGGGACCATCGTGCTGCGCCACGCCGTCGCGGTGCTCGACGAGATCGACGCGGCCGGGCGCGAGCTGGCCGGGCTGCCCGCCGACGCCGGCACCGTGCGGCTGGGCTGGTTCCCCAGCGCGGGCGCGGTGCTGGTGCCGCGCGCGGTCGCGCAGCTGCGCCGCACCCACCCGGCGGTCACCGTCGTCACCCGGGAGGGCACGACGCCGGTCCTCGTCCGGGCCCTGCGCGCGGGCACCGTGGACCTGGCCGTGCTCGGCTCGGTCCCGCCGTTCCGGCCACCGGACGCCGAGACACCGGCGTTGCGCCTGGAGACGCTGGCCGAGCGCAGCCTCCGCCTCGCCGTGCCGGCGGGCCACCCGCTGGCCGGTGCCGGCCCGGTCGACGTCGCCGACCTGCGCGGGCAGCGGTGGATCGCCGGGCCGTCGGCGGGGGAGGACACGCTGATGGGCGTGTGGCCGGGGCTGGACGAGCGGCCCGAGATCGCCCACACCGCGCGCGACTGGCTGGCGAAGCTGAACCTGGTCGCCGCCGGCTGCGGGCTGACGACGCTGCCCGCTTCGCTGGCCGAGGCGGTGCCGCCGGGCGTGCGGGTGCTGGAGGTCCGCGGCGGGCCGTCCGAACGGCGGCGGGTGGTGCTGGCGCGGCTGCCGGGGCCGCTGTCCGAACCGGCGGCCCTGCTGGCCGCGGCCCTGCGCCGGACCGCGGCGGGATGACGGAGATCACCCGCGCTCCGGTCACATCACCCGCCGTCGCGGGGTCTACTGCTACGACCCCGGGGCGGAAGGAGCGAGACAGGTGGACGCGCTGACCGAGCGGTTCGAGCAGGAGCGGCCGCGGTTGCGGGCGGTCGCCTACCGGATGCTGGGTTCGGCGGCCGAAGCCGACGACGCCGTCCAGGAGGCGTGGCTGCGGTTCCACCGCACCGACACGGGCGAGATCGACCACCTCCCCGCCTGGCTGACGACCGTGGTCGCCCGGGTGTGCCTGTCCCTGCTGCGTACGCGCCGCAACCACCGTGAGGAGCCCCTGGACGGGCAGCCGGAGCCGGACGACGACCGCCGCGACCCGGGCCAGGAGGCCGAGCTGGCCGACTCGGTCGGGCGGGCGCTGCTGGTGGTGCTCGACGCGCTGGGGCCGGCCGAGCGGGTGGCGTTCGTGCTGCACGACATGTTCGCCGTGCCGTTCGACGAGATCGCGCCGGTGCTCGGCAGGACCGCGGCCGCCACCCGGCAGCTCGCCAGCCGCGCCCGCCGCCGGGTGAAGGGCGGCGAAACGGCGGCCGCGGACCTGCCCCGGCGGCGCAAGGTCGTCGAGGCCTTCCTGGCGGCCTCC
Organism: Amycolatopsis sp. cmx-4-61; assembly: GCF_046548775.1. Classification (NCBI taxonomy): domain Bacteria; kingdom Bacillati; phylum Actinomycetota; class Actinomycetes; order Pseudonocardiales; family Pseudonocardiaceae; genus Amycolatopsis; species Amycolatopsis sp. cmx-4-61. Next base: position 121,237 of record NZ_JAEBEI010000012.1, read on the forward strand.
CGCGGCGGTGACTTCGAAGCGCTGCTCGCCCTGCTCGACCCGGACGTCGTGCTGCGCGCCGACCGGTTCGTCGGCCCGAGCCCGGCGCCGATCGAGCTGCGCGGTGTCGAGAGCGTCCGCCGCGGCGCGATCCTGGCGTCCGAGCGGGCCCGCGCCAGCGAGCTCGTCCTGGTCGACGGCTCGCCCGGCCTGCTCATGGAGCGCGACGGCCGGCCGGCGGTGGTGCTGGCGTTCCGCGTCGGCGGCGACCGGATCACCGGTATCGAGGTCATCGCCGACCCGGCGCGGCTTGCCGGGCTCCAGCTGGCGGTTTTCTAACCCAGGGCGGCACGAAGGCGGGCTTCGCGCTCTTCGGGCGTCTGACGCGGGCAGCTCACGCACTTCGGGTTGCCGGCTTCGTAGATCAGGCAGCACGAAGCACGGCGGACGGCGGGGGTGCGGCCCACGCGCACGAAACGCGGCTTGGGCAGGCCCAGGCCGATCGCGGCGACCAGGGGTTCGGCCAGGGGCAGCGCGCGTTCGGGATCCGGGGTCCACAGCAGCCGGTTCCCGATCGAGTCGGTGGCGATCGCGCCGAGCGCCCGCTCCCGCGCCCCGCTGACGGCGGCGATGGTGCTGATCGCGGTGCCGAGGGCCTTGGCGAACGCGGCGCCGAGTTCGGGGAGGCCGCCGTCGAGGGGACGGGTGGACCGCGCGCCGAGGAAGCGCCCGTCGGCGACGAGGTCGAGTTCCACGGCGTCCAGCGAGGGATCGACCGGCCGTCCGGCCACCAGGCCCGCCACGGCCGGGGCCACCAGCACCGACGACAGCGAGTACCACCAGATCGTCCCCAGCACCTCGGGCCGGGCACACCCGTACAGCTTCGCCGCGCCGCCGATGCGGGCCCGCACCCAGCCGGTGTCCGCGAGGCGGGTCGCGGGCGCGGTCCAGTCGGGCTTCACGCCTCCACCTTCCCAGACTCAGCGCCGCCGGTACGTCGCGACCGTGAACGACACCGTGACGACCTGCGGCTCACTCAGCGCGTCGAGCCGCTCCCGGCGGCCGTTCCGGTCGAGGTGGAACCCGGCGGGACCCATCTCGACCGCTTGGCGCACCTGCCGCGGCGTCAGCTCCACCTCGCGCCGGACCTCCGTGCGCTCCGCACGCGTGAAGTACTCGCCGAGGGTGGCGTCCAGCCGCTCGTCCTTGCGCTCGTCGACGGCCAGGACGAGGTCGCCCAGCTCGCGCAGGTGGTCCGGGGCCGGGGCCGCCACCACCAGCCGGCCGCCCGGCCGCAGCACGCGGTGGAACTCCGGGCCGTTGCGCGGCGCGAAGACGTTCAGCACGACCGACGCCACCCCGTCGCCGACCGGCCACGGCTCCCACAGGTTCCACACCGCCGCGCCCAGCCTCGGGTGGGCCCGCGCCGCCCGCCGCAGGGCGACCGCGGAGACGTCCAGCGCGAGGCCGAACGCCTCCGACGCCGCCAGCACCCGCGCGAGGTAGTAGCCCGTGCCCGCGCCCGCGTCGATCACCAGACCGCCGGCGTCCGCGCACACGCGGGCCAGCTCGTCGGCGAGGGGTTCGTACGCGCCCGAGGCGAGGAAGTCCGCGCGGGCCGCGACCATGGGTGCGGTGTCCGCCGTCCCGGCCGGGATTCGCGCGTGCAACAGGTTCACGTAACCCTGGCGAGCTAGATCGAAAGAGTGGCGGTTCCCGCAACGCAGCGTGCGGCCCGCTGCGCCGATCGGGTCGCCGCACACCGAACACCGCAGTGCCGCGACGACCGGGGGTGGCAGTGGGTCATTCCCGTGGTCGGCCGGTGTCATGGGGGTATTCGACCACGACGTTTCGCAACCGGACACCCGAGGCGGGGTCCTGGGAAACCTGGCCGTAACAACCCGGCGCGGACAGTTCACGCGGGTGAAACCTCGCGAGCCGCCCCGTGAAACACCGCGCGCCAAAACTGCCAACGCACGAACCCAGGGCACGGGAGGACGATGTGCTGAACGCAGGAGACACCGCGTGGGTATTGGCCAGCGCCGCGCTGGTCATGCTCATGACCCCAGGACTGGCGTTCTTCTATGGCGGCATGGTCCGCGCGAAGAGCGTCCTGAACATGCTGATGATGAACTTCATCGCGCTGGCCGTCGTCGGGGTGCTGTGGGCCCTGTACGGCTTCTCGATGTCCTTCGGCGACGACGCGTTCGGAGGATTCCTCGGTAACTTCCACTTCGCCGGGCTGGAAAACACCTTCGGCAAGCTCGCCGGGTTCGCGGTCGCCGCGACCGACACCTCGCCGGCGGTCGCCTGGCCCGGTTCGGACGGCCTGCCCGTCCTGGCCTTCGTGATGTTCCAGCTGATGTTCGCGATCATCACGCCCGCGCTGATCTCCGGCGCCATCGCCGACCGCGCGAAGTTCTGGGGCTGGACGCTGTTCGTCGTCATCTGGGTGACGGTCGTGTACTTCCCGGTCGCGCACTGGGTGTTCTCCTTCAACGGGTTCATCGGCGAGAACGCCGTCGGCGGCTGGATCGCCAACAACCTCAAGGCGCTCGACTTCGCCGGTGGCACCGCGGTCCACATCAACGCCGGTGCCGCGGGCCTGGCTCTGGCGATCGTGCTCGGCAAGCGCAAGGGCTGGCCGAAGGACACCGGCCGCCCGCACAACGTCCCGTTCGTGCTCCTCGGCGCGTCGCTGCTGTGGTTCGGCTGGTACGGCTTCAACGCCGGGTCGGCGCTGGCCGCCAACGACCTCGCCGCCGTCGCGTTCACCAACACCACCGTCGCCACCGCCGCCGCTGTCCTCGGCTGGCTGCTGGTGGAGCAGCTCAAGTTCGGCAAGCCGACCACCCTCGGCGCGGCTTCGGGCGCGGTCGCCGGTCTGGTCGCCATCACCCCGGCGTGTGGCTTCGTGAGCCCGATCGGGGCCATCGCGATCGGCCTCATCGCCGGTGCGGTCTGCGCGCTGGCCATCTCGCTCAAGTTCAAGTTCGGCTTCGACGACTCGCTCGACGTCGTCGGCGTCCACCTGGTCGGCGGCATCGTCGGCACGCTGCTGATCGGCTTCTTCGGCACCACCAGCGTCAACTCGCTCGGGGCGGACGGCCTGTTCTACGGCGGCGGGTTCACCCAGCTGGGCCGGCAGGCCGCGGCCGCCGGTGCGGTGCTCGCGTACTCCTTCGTGCTGTCCTTCATCATCGGCTTCGTGATCAAGAAGGCCGGCGGCTTCCGCGTCAGCACCGAGGACGAGGTCAGCGGCATCGACGAAGCCCAGCACGCGGAGAGCGCGTACGACTTCACCGGAACCGGCGGGGGCCTCGGCCACCCGAACACCATCCCGGTCAAGTCCGCCACCCCGGCCGCGAAACTCGAGGAGAGCAAGGCATGAAGCTCATCACGGCGATTGTCAAGCCGTTCACGCTCGACGACGTCCGCTCCGCGCTGGAGCAGCTGGGCGTGCTGGGCATGACGGTCAGCGAGGTCCAGGGCTACGGACGGCAGAAGGGCCACACCGAGGTCTACCGCGGCGCGGAGTACTCGGTGGACTTCGTGGCCAAGCTGAAGATCGAGGTCGTCACCGACGACACCAACGTGGAGAAGGTGCTCGACGCCATCACCACGGCCGCGCACACCGGCAAGATCGGCGACGGCAAGGTGTGGGTGACCCCGGTCGAGACGGTGATCCGGGTCCGGACCGGCGAGCGCGGCACGGACGCGCTCTAGGGCGTACGGGATGGCCGACGGGGGCGAACTGGTCAAGGCCACCGAGCGTTTGCTCGAGGGCAGGCACGGGAGGCTGGGGTCGTCCGCACTGCGGGCGGCCCTGGTCGACCTCTACGAGTTCTGGCTGGGCAGGGGAGCCTCGGCGGCCGGCGTCGACACCGCGGAACCGGGTGTCGCGCTGGTCGCCGTGGGCGGGCTCGGCCGGCGGGAGCTGGTGCCGTTCTCCGATCTCGACCTGCTGCTGGTGCACAACGGCAACAGCGGCGTCGGCGAGATCGCGGACGCGCTCTGGTATCCCTTGTGGGACGCGAAAGTCGGGCTCGACCACTCGGTCCGCACGCCCGGTGAGGCGCTGAAGGTCGCTTCGGAGGACCTGCGCGTGGCCATGGGCCTGCTCGACGCCCGGCACCTCGCCGGGGACGCCGAGCTGAGCGGCCGGCTGGTGACCGCGGCGCGGGACCAGTGGCGCCGCACGGCGCGCAAGCAGATCCCGGACATGACGGCGTCGGTCCGGCAGCGCTGGGCGCGCAGCGGCGAGATCGCGCAGTCCGCCGAACCGGACCTCAAGCACGGCCGGGGCGGCCTGCGGGACTTCGCCGTCCTGGAAGCCCTGGCCGCGGCGCAGCTCACCGCGCGGCCGGGCGAGGAACTCCTGGAGGCGAAGGGACTCCTGCTCGACGTCCGCACGGAGCTGCGACGGGAGATCCGGCGGGAACGGGACGTCCTGTCCGCGCCGGAGGCCGAGCTGGTCGCCGCCGAACTCGGCTTCGGCGACCGGTTCACGCTGGCCCGCAAGCTTTCCGGCGCGGGCCGCACGATCGCCTACGCGCTGGACGTCGCCCTGCGGTCCACAGTGGAACCACCGCGGACCCGGTTCGGCCGGCGTCCCGCGCGGACGCCGCTGGCGGAAAACGTGGTGCTGCACGGGAACGAGGTCGCGCTGGCCCGCGACGCCGTCCCGGCGAAGGACCCGGCGCTGCTGCTGCGGGTGGCCGCGGCGTCGGCGCGCACGGGCAAGCCGATCGCGCTCGGCACGCTCAAGGCGCTGGCCGAGTCGGCCCCGGAGCTGCGCGCGCCGTGGCCGGCCGAAGCGCTGAACGCGCTGGTCGAGCTGCTGGGCGCGGGCGAGGGCCTGGTCGACGCGGTCGAGTCGCTCGACCGGACCGGCCTGTGGTCCCGGCTGTTCCCGGAGTGGGGCGCGGTCCGCGACCTGCCGCCGCGCTCCCCGGTGCACCAGTGGACGGTCGACCGCCACCTGGTGCGCACGTGCGTGGAGGCCGCCAAGCTGACCACTACGGTCCCGCGCCCGGACCTGCTGCTGATCGGCGCGCTGCTGCACGACATCGGCAAGGGCCGCGACGCCGACCACTCGGAGCTGGGTGCGAAGATTTCGGCCCAGGTCGCGACCCGGCTGGGCTTGAGCCCGGCCGACGTCGGCACGGTGTCGGCGATGGTCCGCCACCACCTCCTGCTGCCGCACACGGCGACGCGGCGGGACATCGGCGAGCCGGCCACGGTGGCCCGGGTGGTGAAGACCCTGGACAGCGACCTCGTCCTGGTCGAGCTGCTGCACGCGCTGACCCAGGCCGACTCGCTGGCCACCGGCCCGGGGGTCTGGACGGACTGGAAGGCGCGCCTGCTCGCGGAGCTGGTCTCGGGCTGCGAGGAAGTGTTGCGCGGCAAGGGGTTCACGGCCCCGACGCCGATGGACGACGAACAACGCGAGCTCGTCGCCTCGGCGGTGGCCTCGGGCACGGGCGAGATCCGGATCAGCGCGCACGGCAAGGTGGTGACGGTCCTGCTGGCGGTCCCGGCCCACGCGGAGCTCCTGGCCCCGGCGGCGGGCGTGCTGGCGCTGAACTCCCTGGAGGTCCACTCGGCGGTCCTGCGCGGCCACGACGGCGGCCGCGCGGGGGTGTTCACGGCGTCCCCGAAGTTCGGTTCCCTGCCGGACGCAACGCTGCTGCGCGAACAGTTCGCCCGAGCGGTGGCGGGCACGTTGCCCCTGACCCAGCGCCTGGCGGCGAAGGAGCGCGACTACGGCTCCCCGGCGGCCCCGGTCCCCCCGAAGGTGTTGTGGTTCGACGACGAGACGAGCGGCCCGGACACGGTGGTCCTGGAACTGAGAGCGGCCGACCGCATCGGCCTGCTGTTCCGCGTGGCGGGCGCCCTGCGCAGGTGCGACGCGGAGGTCCGCTGGGCGAAGGCGTCGACGCTGGGCGGAGCGGTGGTGGACTCGTTCGCGGTGACCCCCCGCAGCGGCCGCATCGAGCCGGGCTGGCGCCGCGAGGTGGAACAAGCCGTCCTGACGGCGGCTTCCTAGGCGAACGATGTGGTAACTCTTGTAACGGTGGGTCCCGTTCCACCGAGATCTTCCGCATGGCCGGGACCAAAATCCAAGCAGCGGAGCACACCGTCGGCGAGATCTTCGACGACGCCTACCAGTTCGTCATCCCTCGCTACCAGCGTCCCTACGCCTGGACGACGGAGCAGGCCGGGGAGATGTTCGACGACCTCCTCGCTGCCGCGAAGGCGAAAGACTCGCTCTCCGAGTCGGATCCGTACTTCCTGGGGAGCATTGTCCTTGTCAAAGCGGAGAATCAGCCGCGTTCCGAGGTGGTTGACGGACAGCAACGCCTCACGACTCTGACGGTGCTCCTCAGCGTCCTCCGCGCGTACGTCTCGCCGGGCTTCGCCGCATCACTCGAGAAACGCATCTTCCAGGAAGGCGATCCGGTCAAGGGCACCGCCGACCAACCGCGGCTTCGGCTGCGGGACCAGGACCAAGGGTTCTTCGAGAAGTACATCCAGGAGCGATCGGGTAACGACGAATTGCCGGCGCTCCAGAACGTGACCCCGGACAGCCGGCTACGGCTGGTCGAGAACGCACTCCTCTTCAAGTCCCGGTTGAGCGCCTTGCCGGGCCCCGACCGCGAGCGCCTGGTCTCGTTCATCTACAGCTACACCTACCTCGTTGTCGTGGCGACCGTCGACTTCGAGTCCGCGTATCGGATCTTCTCGGTTCTCAACGAGCGCGGCCTGGATCTCACCCACACCGACATCCTGAAGTCGGAGATCATCGGCAAGATCCCCGACATCGACCAGGATGCCTACACCAACAAGTGGGCGCAGGAGGAAGACGACCTCGGCCGCAACGACTTCGGCGATCTCTTCTCACACATCCGGATGGTGTACGCGAAGACGAAAGCTCGAGAGTCGATCCTCAAGGAGTTCCGCGCGTCGGTGTTGCGGCGGGTACCCGACGGCAAGAAGTTCATCGACGACGTGCTGGTTCCCTTCTCGGATGCCTTCGAGGTCGTCACGCGCGCCAGCTACACCGGAGGGCCGGGCGCCGAGGAGATCAACCGGCTCCTGGGCTGGCTCAAACAGCTGGACAACACGGACTGGATTCCACCGGCGATCAGCTACTTCAGCCGGCCGACCGCCGATTCTGCGGCACTGCTCCGTTTCCTCGTCGACCTCGAAAGGCTGGCCGCCGGCATGCTCGTTCGCCGGGTGGACATCACACGTCGGGTCGAGCGGTACGGTCGCGTCCTGGACTGGATCGAGAAGGGCCGCGATCTCTATTCCGCGGAATCCCCGCTGCAGCTTTCCCGGGAGGAACAGGCGGAAACCCTCGCGAAGCTGAATGCCGAGATCTACACGGTGATAAGGATTCGCCTGTACGTGCTGCTGCGCCTCGATTCGGCCTTGTCGGACGGCGGAACGGGCTACGACGGCTACCCCTTGATCAGCGTCGAGCACGTCCTGCCTCAATCGCCTCCAGCGGTCAGCAGGTGGATCATCGACTTCACTTCGGACGAGCGAGCTCACTGGGTCCATCGCCTGGCGAACCTCGTCCTCCTCTCGAAGAGGAAGAACTCGGCGGCGAGCAACCTCGAGTTCGGGGCGAAGAAGAGCAAGTACTTCGAGAAGACGAGCTGGCCACCGTTCGTGCTGACCTCTCAGGTGCTCGCAACAGACGTCTGGACCCCGGCTGTGCTCGAGGAGCGCCAGGAAACCCTGCTGAAGGTGCTCAGTGACCTCTGGAGGCTCGAGCCGGCGGCTTCCTAGGCGATCGCCGTGCCGTCGACCACCTGGTTGCGGCCCGCGTCCTTGGCTCGGTAGAGGGCCTTGTCCGCGGCCTGCAGCAGGCGGTCGACGGCCGTTCCGCCGTCCGGGTACGTCGCCACGCCGATCGAGGCCGAGAGGTCGGCGATCACGCCGTCCTCGTACTCGACCTTCAGCGCTTCGATCGCCGAACGGATGCGCTCGGCCACCGTCAGGACCGCGGCCGGGCCGATGTCCGGCAGCAGGACCACGAACTCCTCGCCGCCGAAGCGGCCGACCGAGTCGTAGTCGCGGACCGCGCTCTTGATCGTCGCCGCCACCGCGCGCAGCACCATGTCGCCCGCCAGGTGGCCGTGCTGGTCGTTGATCAGCTTGAAGTGGTCCAGGTCGATCATCAGCACGCCGAACGTGCTCCGCGTGCTGCGCTGCGCCCGGGCCAGTTCGCGGGAAGCGAGCAAATGCCACCCGGTCGTGTTGAACAGGCCGGTCTTCTCGTCCGTCGTCGCCGCGATCTCCAGCTGCTTGATCAGCACCGCCCGGTGCAGCACCAGCAGTGGCGGCACGATCGCGACGGTGAGCGCGGGCAGCGTCGTCAGCGTCAGGGCGGTGAGCATGCCCAGGCACAGCGTCGCGACTTCCAGGAGGTTGTCGCCGAGACCGCCGAAGAACGCCTTCACCGAGCGGGTCGTGATCGTCAGCGCCGGGACGATCGTGATGGCCGCGACCAGGAAGTACGTCCCCGCCGCGAGCGCGATCGCCGTGACCCCGCGCCAGCCGGCCGTCAGCGCGTCGGACATGCCGCCGACCCCGAGCCACCCGAGCACGGCGTCCGCCGAGTAGCAGGTGATGACGACGAGCGTGGCGTTCAGGGCGATCCGGAACGGCGGGACCCGCTTGATCCGCGCCAGGCTGCGCGTCCCGAGGTGCAGGTAGAGCACGACGACCAGGGCCGCGACCAGGGCCGGCGGCAGGAGCAGGACGCCGGCGAACGTCCAGACCGACGTCAGGTTGATGTGCGGGGTGTCCGACACGAGCCGCCGGACGCGCTCGACCTGCCGGCCGAGTTCGGCCTGCAGCACCCCGAGCCCGGCGAGGACCCCCAGGACGATCAGGTCCCACGTCCGCACGGGCACGGCGGTGGCGGTCCGGACCGTAGCCACCAGCGCGACGGACTCGACGAGGAAGCAGTAGAAGATCAGCGACCGGCGCTGCCGCCAGAGCTTCCAGAGAGCAGGGTTCAGCGCCCCACGGATCCGGCCCACGCGGGGTTCGGCCGGACGGGCGCCGTCCATACTCAAGGCGGTGCAACTCCCCTGGGTGATCCGACGATCCGCATCCACCCCACCACACCGGGCGGCCGCGATCGATGATTGCCACACGTTCGGAGCAGTGAAGGGAGGCCGCCGCCATGCGCAACCGCGAGTCCTGAGGCCCCCGAGTCCCCGATGTCCGCGCGAACCGCCGGAGGGAGGCCGTCATGCGCAACCGCGAGTCCTGAGCCGCTGTGCCCCTCGTCCGCCTGTGTCCGAGAGGAGAGCTGTCGTGCGTAATCGCGAGTCCTGAGCCGTTGCCCGCCCGTCCCGTCGTGCGCCGGAAGGAGAGCTGCCGTGCGCAATCGCGAGTCCTGAACCCCTGCCCCCGACCCATCGCGCGCCGAAGGAGAGCCGCTGTGCGCAACCGCGAGTCCTGACCCCAGCCGTCCACCCGTCCGTTCCCGCCCGAGGAAGGAATCGTCACCATGCGCAACCGTGAGTCGTGAACACCCGCCGGCCCGGGTGGGGCCGCTCAGGCGGTCGCGCCGCCGTCGACCACCAGGTCGTGCCCCACGGTGAACGCGGCTTCGTCCGAAGCCAGCCACAGCACTGCGGCGGCCACCTCGGCGGTGGCACCCACCCGGCCCAGCGGGATCGCGTTCTTCAGCCGCGCGGCCCGGTCGGCGTCCGTCTCGCCCGGGCGCCGGGACATGTCCGTGTCGGTCGCGCCGGGGCTGACCGCGTTGATGCGGATCCCGTCGGCGATGTGGTCGCGCGCCGCCGTCCTGGTCAGCGCGCTCACGGCGGCCTTCGACGCCGCGTAGGCCGCCATGTTCGGCAGCCTGCCGTGCGCGCCGATGTTCGACGCCATGTTGACGATCGCGCCGCCGCCGTGCGCGCGCATGTGCGCGACCTCGTGCTTGAGGCACAGCCACGTCCCGGTGACGTTGGTGTCCAGCACGGCCGCGAAGCCGTCCTCGTCGAGGTCCGCGACCGGGGCCGGCGACCCGAGGATGCCCGCGTTGTTGAACGCGACGTCCAGCCGCCCGTGCCGTTCGACGACCGTCTCCACCATCCGTGCCACGTCCGCGGAGTCGGTCACGTCGACCGTCACCGCACTCGCGTCGCCGCCGATTTCCGCCACCGCGGACGCCAGCCGCCGCCCATCGCGCCCGGCGACGACCACCGTCGCGCCTTCCGCCGCGAACGCCCGCGCCGTCGCCCGTCCGATCCCCGAGCCGCCGCCCGTCACCAGGACGGCCTTGCCCGCGAAACGTGCCCCCATCGTGTACCTTCTTTCTGGTCCGATCAGTCTTGAATGAGCAACCGCATGGCTTGTGAGACCGCCGCGTCCACCCGGCTCGCGGCGTCGGTTCCCTTGCCGAGGACCCGCAGGCCCTGCAGCACGGTGAGCAGGAATCGCGCCAGCGTCGCCGGGTCGCTGCCGCCGGGAAGTTCGCCTTGGGCCTTCGCGCGTTCCAGCGCCATGGTGAGGGCGACCTCCAGGGTGTCCCAGCTGCGCTCCACCAGCCGGGCGACGTCCGGATCGTGGGGGAGCAGTTCGATCGCCGCGTTGACGACGAAGCAGCCCATCCTCGTCTCGTCGCCGAGAATTTCCGCTGCGTAACCGTCGAACAGCCGGCGCACCGCGGCCACCCCGGAACCCGGCTCCGACAGCTGGGCCATCACCCGCGCGTCGGTTCGTTCCGCGTAGCGCTTCAACGCCGTGACGTAGAGGTCGTGCTTCGTGCCGAAGGTGGCGTACAAGCTGGCCTTGGCGACGCCGAGGTGCGTGACGAGGTCGCTCACCGACGTCGCCTCGTACCCCTGGCGCCGGAAGAGCGTGAGCGCGTTGTCGCAGGCTTCGCCGACGTCGAACTCCTTGACCCGGGACATGATCGAAACGGTAGCCGAATCCAGAACGAACGGTCAAATATGTGAGCGGCGGTGTGTCGGATTCGGTGACGGCGCGTGCGGTGGCACTATGGCTGCTTCGACCGGCCAGAGGGGTGAGCGATGCAAGATCGGCTGACGTTGCCGCCGACCGTCGTCGCCATCCACCTGCGCTCCTGTGCCGAGGAACTCGCCGCCGGCCTGCGCTGCGGCGGTCCCGGCGCCACGACGGCCGAGCTCACCGACGTCGTCGCGCAGCTCGTCGCCGGCCAAGAAGCCATTTCGCACGCGCTCGCCGGGCTCGCCGCCCGGGTCGAAGGCGGTTCGGAGGCCCTCGCCGCGGCGCCGCCGCTGGACGTCGAGGTCGTCACCGAGGTGCTCCGCGCGGCCGCGATCGCCTCCCGGTGCTCGGCGGAGGCGCTCGACGAGGTCACGCCGTCGTTCGAATGTGTGAGCGAATCCGTCTCGCCTGACACCCGTTTGTAGCTGTCGATCCGCCGCGGCCGCTGTCTAGCCTGGGAGCTGCGGAGGTGGCACGGATGCGCGCAGTGTGGACGGGCACGATCGGGTTCGGCAGTTACGCCATCCCGGTGAAGGCGTACAGCGCCACCGAGGAGCGCGAACTGCCGCTCCACCAGGTACACGAGACCGACGGCGGCCGCGTCCGGGTCAAGCGCGTGTGCGAGGTCGACGGCGCCGAAGTGCCGCCCGAGGAGATGGTCCACGGCTATCCCGTCCCCGGCGGCGACGTCGTCCTGCTGTCCGCCCACGAGCTGGCCTCGCTCCCGATGCCGGGCCGCACGATCGCCATCCGCGGGTTCGCGCCGGTGCCCGACGTCGATCCGCTGTGGTTCGCGAAGAGCTACTACCTCGAGCCCGAGCCGGCGGGCACGAAGCCGTACGTGCTGTTCAGCGAGGCGCTCCAGCAGTCGGGCCGGCTGGCGCTGGTCACCGTCGCACTGCGCCGCCGCGAGACGCTCGGTGCGCTGCGCGTGCGCGACCAGGTGATCGTGCTCGAGACGATGCGGTGGCCGGACGAGGTGCGCACGCCGGACTTCCCGTTCCAGCACGCCGACGTCGACATCCGGCCCGGCGAGCTGCGGCGTGCGGTGAACCTGGTCGAGGAGCTGACCGGCGAGTTCGACCCGGCCCGGTACCCGGACCGTTACCGCGAGGCGTTCCAGGCGTTGGTCCAGGCGAAGATCGACGGCGCCGAGGTCGTCCAGCCGACGGCCGCCGAACAGGCCGAGGGCGTCACCCGCCTGCTGGCGGCGTTGCAGGAGAGCGCCGCCGAAGCGGAGGACGGGCGCAACGCGGCCGTCGAGAAGGCCAAGGCGGCCGCCTCGAGGGCGGCGAAGGCGCGCACGACGGCGAAGCGGGCCGCGACGCGCAGCCGTGGCCGCACGAAGGCGTCCGGCTGAGTATTACTACCCACGGGTAATTGAGGGTTCTCACACTCAACCCGCCGTCCTGGGCGCGGCAGACTTCCTTCTGCCAGCGAGTACCGGATCGCTGGCGAGGGGGGATGACCGGACGGCCCCTGGGGAGGTGAGCCGTCCGGGCACCAGGGTTCCGGGGCGGGCCGGAGGAGGAGCGGCCCGTTCCCGGGACCCGTCCCGCACCGCGGGGAGGCGGCGCGGGCAAGGGGGTGTCCGAAGGCTGCCGTGGAGGGATCGAGGGGTCTCCACGGCAGCTTTCAGGCGTCCGCGACCCGGATCAGCAGGTCGGCGGCCAGCTTGAGCAGCTGCCGCTCGGTCGGCGACAGCGTCGACTCGAGCGCCGTGGCCAGCCAGCGCTCGCGCTGGGCGCTGTACTCGCGCAGCACCGCGAGGCCGTCGGCGTTGATGCTGATCCGCGAGCGGCGCCCGTCGTCGGGGTCCGGCTCCCGCTCGATCAGCCCCCGGATGGTGAGCGCCGCCAGGATCCGGGTGAGCGACTGCGGCTGCAGCCGTTCCGCCTCGGCCAGCTCGGTGGGCGTCTGCGTGCCCGCCCGGTAGAGCCGGCTCAGCACCGCGAGCAGGGCCGGCCCGGGACTGGTCCGGTCCGCCTCGGCGCGCATCCGCCAGTTGAGCCGCCCGACGCCTTCGCGCAACCGCCGGGACAACTCGGCGAGGTCGGCCTCCGCGGTGATCCGCGCGGCGGTCTCTTCGAGGGTCCGGGCCGGTTCGGTGTGCATGACCCCACATTAGGTGGTCCCACGGACCAGCCGGGCATAACGCCCATCGCGCGCCAGCAGCTCCTCGTGTGTCCCGCGTTCGGCAATCCTCCCTTCGTGCAGTACGACGATCTGGTCGGCGTGCTCCACAGTGGACAACCGGTGCGCGATCGTCAGTGTGGTGCGCCCCGCGGCGAGCCGGTCGAGCTCGGCCTGCACGGACCGTTCGGTCCGGGTGTCGAGTGCGCTGGTCGCCTCGTCGAGGATGAGCACCGGGGGGTTCCGCAACAGGATCCGGGCGATCGCGATCCGCTGCTTCTCCCCGCCGGAGAACCGGTAGCCCCGCTGGCCGACGACCGTGTCGTACCCCTCGGGCAGCGCGGCGAGCGTGTCGTGGATGTGCGCCGCCTTCGCCGCCCGCTCGATCTCGTCGTCCGTCGCGTCCGGCTTGGCGAAGCGCAGGTTCTCCCGCACGGTGTCGTGGAAGAGGTACGTCTCCTGCGACACCAGCCCGACGCCCGCCGCGAGCGACGCCAGCGTGACGTCCCGGACGTCCGTGCCGTCGATCGTCACCGACCCGCTGCGCACCTCGTAAAGCCGGGCGACGAGGTAGGCCAGCGTCGTCTTGCCCGACCCGGTCGACCCGACGAGGGCCGTCGTGGTCCCGGCCGGCACGTCGAGGTCGATCTGGTGCAGCGTCGGCGGGCCGCCTTCGTCGTAGCTGAACGAGACACCGCGCATCGAGATGTCGCCGCGGCGCACCTGCAGCACCTGGGCGCCGGGTTTGTCCGCGATCTCCACCGGCAGGTCCAGCACCTCGAAGATGCGGCCGAACAGCGCCTTCGACGTCGCCACGTTCTGCCCGATCGTCTGCATCGCGCTCGCCGGCGCGACCAGCCGGTTGAGCATGCTCGTGAACGCCACGACGGTGCCGAGGGAGATCGGTGACGCACCGCCCGCCAGCGCCAGCCCGGCGATCCAGTAGACCAGCGCCGGGATCACGGTGAGGCTCATCGCCCGCGATGCCCGTTGCCAGCGGCCGGCCAGCGCGGCGGCCCGTTCCAGCGACGCGATCTCCCGCGACTCCGCGCCGAAGCGCTCCCGCATCGCCCGCTCGTTGCCCATCGTCTTCGCGAGCAGCACCCCGGTGACCGACAGGGACTCCTCGACCATGGTCGTCAGCCGGGCCATCCGCCGCGTGCGGCCGCGGGCCAGCGTCCGCCGCTTCTCGCCCAGCCGCAGGGTGAACAGCAGGAACAGCGGCACGACGAGCAGGGACAACGCGGCGAGCTGCCAGTCGAGCAGGACGAGCGCGGTCGCGATGGCGATCGTCGTGGTCGCGTTCTGCACCACCGACCCGGCGGTCGTGGTGATCACGTTGTCCACCCCGCCGATGTCGTTGAACACCCGCGAGAGCACTTCGCCGCTCTTCGTCCGCGTGAAGAAGCCGAGCGACATCCGCTGCAGGTGGCCGTAGACGGAGACGCGCAGCTCGTTCATCACCCGCTGCCCGATGGTGTTCGACAGCCCGGTGGTGGCGACGCCGAGGGAGCCGCTGCCGACCGAGCAGACGATCATGCCGGCCGCCAGCAGGCTGATCAGCAGCGTGTCGCGGCGCGGCAGGGCGTCGTCGAGGATCTCGCGCAGCAGGAACGGCGAGACGACGCCGAGGCCGGCCTGCACGACGATCAGCGCGAACAGCGCGGCCAGCGGCCCGCGGTGCGGGCGGAACAGCCCGGCGATCCGCCGCAGGGGCACGGGTTCGTCGGCGTCGGTGTCCGGCTCTCGGAGGACGGCAACAGCGGTCATGCACCTATGTTTACTAAAATCTGCCGCGTGTGCCACTCATTTTCGCAGAGTCACACGAAAGTGGCCTGCGCTGCTGGTAAACCTATGTTTAATATTGACGCATGCCGTCGGAGACATGGAGCCGGAGCGACTACCCTCGACCACGCCGGCCGAGTCCGGCGCGCCACCATCGACCCAGCTGGAGCGTGCACACCCGTGTTCGACACCCTCTCCGATCGGCTCACCGCCGCCCTGCAGACGCTCACGCGCAAGGGCAAGCTGTCCGACGCCGACATCGACGCGACCGCGCGCGAGATCCGCATCGCGCTGCTGGAGGCCGACGTCGCCCTCGGCGTCGTCAAGACCTTCATCGCGAGGATCAAGGAGCGGGCGAAGGGCGCCGAGGTCTCGCAGGCGCTCAACCCCGCGCAGCAGGTCATCAAGATCGTCAACGAGGAGCTCGTCGGGATCCTCGGCGGCGAGACGCGCCGGCTGAAGCTGGCCAAGACCCCGCCGACCGTGATCATGCTCGCCGGTCTGCAAGGTGCCGGTAAGACGACCCTGGCCGGCAAGCTCGCGATGTGGCTGAAGAAGCAGGGCCACGCGCCGATGCTGGTCGCCTGCGACCTCCAGCGCCCGAACGCCGTCACGCAGCTGCAGGTCGTCGGCGAGCGCGCCGGCGTCGTCACCTTCGCGCCCGAGCCCGGCAACGGCGTCGGCGACCCGGTCGACGTCGCCCGCCGCGCGATCGCCGAGGCCAAGCGTGCGCAGCACGACGTCGTCGTGGTCGACACCGCGGGCCGCCTGGGCGTCGACGAAGAGCTGATGAAGCAGGCCGCCGACATCCGCGACGCGGTCGAGCCGGACGAGGTCCTGTTCGTCGTCGACGCGATGATCGGCCAGGACGCCGTCACCACGGCCCAGGCGTTCCAGGACGGCGTTGGCTTCTCCGGCGTCGTGCTCACCAAGCTCGACGGCGACGCCCGCGGTGGTGCCGCGCTGAGCGTCCGCGAGGTCACCGGCCAGCCGATCCTCTTCGCGTCCAACGGTGAGAAGCTCGAGGACTTCGACACCTTCCACCCGGACCGGATGGCGTCGCGGATCCTCGGCATGGGTGACGTCCTCACCCTGATCGAGCAGGCCGAGCAGGCCTTCGACCAGAAGCAGGCCGAGAAGGCCGCGGAGAAGCTGTCCAGCGGCCAGCTCACCCTGGAGGACTTCCTCGAGCAGATGCTCGCGGTCCGGAAGATGGGCCCGATCGGCAACCTGCTCGGCATGCTCCCCGGCGCCGGCCAGATGAAGGACCAGCTCGCCCAGGTCGACGACAAGCACCTGGACAAGCTGCAGGCGATCATCCGCGGCATGACCCCGGCCGAACGCGAAGACCCGAAGCTGATCAACGGGTCCCGGCGGCTGCGCATCGCCAACGGTTCCGGCGTCACCGTCCGCGAGGTCAACGACCTGGTCAACCGGTTCTTCGAGGCCCGCAAGATGATGGCCCAGATGGCCGGCCGGTTCGGCTTCGGCGGCGGGGGCGGCTCCAAGTCCCGCAAGGGCAAGAAGGGCAAGAAGGGCCGCGGCCCCACGCCCCCCAGGGTCCGCGGCGGCCTCCCCGGCGGCATGCCGATGCTGCCCCCGGGTGGCGGCATGCCGGGTGGGATGCCCGACCTGTCGCAGCTCGGCGGCATGAACGACGTCCCGGGCTTCGACCCGTCGAAGTTCAAGCTCCCGAAGAACCCGAAGGACAATTGAGCACCGCGCTCCACGCCGCCGGGGTGCTCCTGCCCGGCGGCGAGCCGGGGGAGCTGTGGATCACCGGCGGCCGGATCTCGTTCGAGCCGGTGCCGGGCGCCGAGACCCTCGGCCGGGACGTCTTCCTCGTGCCCGGCCTGGTCGACGCGCACTGCCACCCCGGCATCGGCGTCGGCGGCCCCGTCTCGCTCGAAGAGGCGGCCGAGCAGGCGATCACCGACCGGAACGCCGGGACGCTGCTCATCCGCGACTGCGGCCTGCCCCTCGACGTCCGGCCGCTCCAGCAGCGGGCCGACCTGCCCACGATCATCCGCGCCGGGCGGCACCTCGCCCTGGCCAAGCGCTACATCCCGGGGCTCGGCATCGAGCTCGAAGACCCGGAGCAGCTGCCCGCAGCCGTGGCCGAGCAGGCCCAGGACGGCGACGGCTGGGTCAAGCTCGTCGGCGACTGGATCGACCGCGGGGTGGGCGACCTCGCGCCGCTGTGGCCGGACGACGTCCTCGCCGAAGCGGTCAAGGTGGCGCACGACCACGGCGCCCGCGTCACCGCGCACGTGTTCGGCGAAGCCGCTTTGCCCGGCCTGATCGCGTCCGGCATCGACTGCCTCGAACACGGCACGGGCCTGAGCGCCGGGCAGCTGGCCGAGCTCGCGCGCCACGACGTCGCCCTGGTCCCCACGCTGATCAACATCGAGAACTTCCCGGGAATCGCCAACAAGGCGGGCAAGTACCCGGCCTACGCGGCGCACATGCGGGCGTTGCACGCCGGCGTCGGCGAGATGGTCGCCTCGGCCATCGAAGCGGGCGTACGCGTCTTCGCGGGCAGCGACGCCGGCGGCATGGTGGAGCACGGCAGGCTCGTCGACGAGATCGAAGCGCTGCACCGCGCGGGCATGACCCGTGAGCAGGCACTCGCGAGCGCGTCCTGGGCGGCCCGGGACTGGCTCGGCCACCCGGGCATCGAGGACGGCGCCCCGGCCGACCTGCTCGTCTACCCGAGCGATCCGCGCGAGGACCTGGGCGTCCTGCGGCACCCTTCGCACATCGTGCTCGGCGGCGTCGTGTACGCCTAGACCCCCGCTGATTTCCTTGCGGGGTCGGCACTTTAGCGTGGGATGCGTGACGGACGACGACGGCGCACGGCGCGTGCTGGGAGCGCACTGGTGTTTCGTGGCGTTCTTCGCGGGGATCGCCGGCTACTACCTGACCAACCTGATCATCGCCGCGGCGGTCAACCGCAACGTCGGCGAGTTCGACCCCCTGGAGCTGCACGACATCGGGCCGCTCCTGCTCCTGGCGTTCGTGCCCAACCTCCTGCTCGGCCTCGGCCCGGCCGTCGGCTCGTGGCGCTGGGGCAGTGGACTGCGGACCGACTTCGGCCTCAAGCCGACCTGGCGTGACGTCCGGATCGGCCTGGCGTGCGGTGTGCTCGCCCTGGTCGTCGGCTACCTGCTGAACCTGGTGCTGATCGCGGTCTACGGCGCCGATGACGTCTCCGACAGCCCGCTGACCGACCTCGCCGACACCTTCGACGGCGACACCGTGTGGCTGGTGCTCGCGGCGGTGATCGTCATCGCCGGCGCGCCGATCACCGAGGAACTGCTGGTCCGCGGCACGCTGTGGAACGCGCTGTCGTTCCACCGGATCCCGCCGTGGGTGGTGCTCGTGCTGACTTCGCTGGTGTTCGCCCAGTTGCACGGCGAGCCGACCCGCACCATCGCCCTGTTCGGCCAGGGCATCGCGATGGGACTGGCCCGGCACCTGTCCGGCAGGGTCAGCGCGGGCGTGATCGCGCACGCGGCCAACAACCTCCCGCCCGCGGTGCTGCTGTTCGTCGCGCATTGACCTTTGCGAAGATCGATGGACAGTAGCTGGACGGATACTGTGCGATCACATCCCGGCGGCTAGGCTCGAGGCAGGAGCCGAGCGACGCGGAGGGCAAGGCGTGACCACTTCCCAGCCCCGGGACCCGGCTGCCGACGCCACGCCGTTGCCCGAGCCCGAGGAGCCCGCCGCGACCGCCTTCCTCCCGCCTGCGCCGCGGCACCGGTGGGGCTTCGGGGCGTTCCTGCTCGTCGAGGCCGTCCTGCTGGCGTCCGCGGCCTTCGTGTCCGCCCTGGTCGGCGACACCGGCCCCGGTCCGCTGCCGATGCGCGTCGTGCTGCTCGGCACCATGCTGCCGACGATGATCGCGGCCGGCGTCGCGGTGCTGATCACCTTCGTGCGCGGCAACGGGCCCGTGTCCGACCTGCGCCTGGAGTGGCGCTGGGCCGACGTGAAGACGGGGTTCCGGTACGGCTGCGTCGGGCTCGTCTTCACCACTTTGGCCGCGTACCTGTGGACGCACCTGGTGGGCAACGCCAACGCCACGTCGGCGATCAGCGCGCTGGTCGAGGACCGCCGGATGTCGATTCCGGCGGCCCTGGTGATGTTCGTCTACCTCTGGTTGCTGGGCCCGATCTGCGAGGAGATCATCTACCGCGGCCTCCTCTGGGGCGCGGCGGAACAGCTGCAGTGGCGCAGCGAGCGCTGGGGCCGGTTCGCGGCGTTCCTGCTCTCCACAGCGGTGTTCGCGGCCAGCCACCTCGAGCCGCTGCGGACGACGTTGCTGCTGGTCATCGCGGTGCCGATCGGCCTGGCCCGGCTGGTCACCGGCCGCCTGCCGAGCAGCATCGTCGCGCACCAGGTCAACAACTTCCTCCCGGCGCTGACCATCCTGCTCGGGGCCCTCGGGGTGGCCTCTTTCTAGGTCCGGAAGCGCCGTCTGGCAGAATGGGTCACTGCCTGCTTCCGCCGGACCCTCTCACCGTGCGAAAGCTCCTGACCTTCGGGTGCCCGCGTCCGTGTCCCCACTCGGCCCGCGTGCGCCCAGCCCAGCACCAGAGAGATTCGAGGAGAACCCACACCCGTGGCCGTCAAGATCAAGCTGCAGCGCCTCGGCAAGATCCGTGCGCCGTACTACCGCATCATCGTCGCCGACGCGCGCACCCGCCGGGACGGCAAGGCCATCGAGACGATCGGCAAGTACCACCCGAAGGAAGAGCCGAGCCTGATCGAGGTCGTCTCCGAGCGCGCCCAGTACTGGCTGGGGGTCGGCGCGCAGCCGACCGAGCCGGTCCAGCGCCTGCTGGAGATCACCGGTGACTGGCAGAAGTTCAAGGGCCTGCCGGGCGCCGAGGGCACCCTGAAGGTGGCCGAGCCGAAGCCGTCCAAGCAGGACCTGTTCAACGCGGCCCTGGCCGCGGCCGGCGAGGAGCCCTCCACCGAGGCCACCACGCCGAAGAAGAAGTCGACCCCGAAGAAGGCCGACGCCGAGAAGGCCGAAGCCGAGAGTGAGAAGGCCGAGTGAGCTTTCTGGCTGACTCCCTCGAGCACCTGGTGCGCGGGATCGTCGACAACCCGGACGAGGTCCGGGTCGAGCTGCTGACCACCCGCCGTGGCCGCACGCTCGAGGTGCACGTGCACCCCGACGACCTCGGCAAGGTGATCGGCCGGGGCGGTCGCACGGCGACCGCGCTGCGCACCGTCATGGGCGGCATCGGTGGCCGCGGCGTCCGCGTGGACGTCGTCGACACCGACCGCTGAGCGTTTCGGAAGCACGGTCAGGATGGACGTCGTAGTCGGCCGCATCGCGAAGGCGCACGGCATCCGCGGGGAACTCGCGGTGGACGTGCGCACGGACTCGCCGGAAGAGCGGTTCAAGATCGGTGCGGCCGTGACGACGAAGCTGCGTGACGGCAGCAAAAGGGAACTCACCATCGCAGCCGCCCGCGAACACAGCGGGCGGCTGCTGGTGCGTTTCGAGGAGGTGTTGACCCGCGACGTCGCCGAGACGCTGCGGGGCGCGCTCCTGCTCGCCGACACCGACACGCTGCCGCCGACTTCGGACCCGGACGAGTTCTACGACCACGAGCTGGCCGGCCTGCGGGCCGAGCTGGCCGACGGGACGGTCGTCGGCAAGGTCGTCGAGATCGTCCACTCGCCCGCCGGCGAGCTCCTGGAGCTCGACGTCGACGGCCGCGAGGTGCTGGTGCCCTTCGTCCGCGCGATCGTCCCCACCGTGGACGTCGCGGGCGGCCGGGTCGTGCTCGACCCGCCGGAAGGGCTGCTGGACGCCTGAAATGCGGATCGACGTCGTCACGATCTTCCCCGAGTACCTCGACCCGCTGCGCGCCGCGCTGCTGGGCCGGGCGATCGACCGCGGCCTCATCGAGGTCGGCGTGCACGACCTGCGCGACTGGACCCACGACGTGCACCGCGCGGTCGACGACGCGCCGTACGGCGGCGGTCCCGGCATGGTCATGAAACCGCAGATCTGGGGCCCGGCCCTGGACGACGTCTGCACCGCCGAAACGCGGCTCGTCGTGCCCACGCCCGCCGGAAAGCCGTTCACGCAGGAGCTGGCGCACGCCTACGCGTCGGAGAAGCACCTGGTCTTCGCCTGCGGCCGGTACGAGGGGATCGACCAGCGGGTCGTCGACGACGCCGCGCGCCGGATGCCGGTCGACGAGGTGTCGATCGGGGACTACGTGCTGGTCGGCGGCGAGGCGGCGGTACTGGTCATCGTCGAGGCCGTCGTCCGGCTGCTGCCCGGCGTGCTCGGCAACGCGCGGTCGGCCGCCGAGGATTCGTTCTCCGACGGCCTGCTCGAAGGCCCCAGCTACACGCGCCCGGAAGTGTGGCGGGACCTGGCCGTGCCGGACGTGCTGCGCTCGGGGAACCACGCCCTGATCGACCGCTGGCGGCGTGACCAGGCCCTGGAGCGCACGGCCCGCCGCCGCCCCGATCTCCTGGCGCGGCTGCCGGAAGGTAGTCTCGACAAGCACGATCGCGGGGTCCTGGAGGGCTTGGACCCCGAGCAGGCCTAGCCCGGTTACTTGACGCGTGGCACGGTCTGTAATACTTGACAGGTTGGCGTGAGTGGACCTCCTCGTCCACGAGCCCGCCATCAGCCCCCCGGGTCGCCCGCAGCGGCACCGTTGCGCGCCCGGGATCTGTACGCAAGCCATACCGAAGACGAGGACGGACCACCGATGAACACCCTGGACGCGCTGGACAAGCAGTCGCTGCGTTCCGACATCCCGGACTTCCGCCCGGGCGACACGCTCAAGGTGAGTGTCCGCGTCATCGAGGGCAACCGCGAGCGCAACCAGGTCTTCCAGGGCGTGGTCATCCGCCGTCAGGGCGGTGGCATCCGGGAGACCTTCACCGTGCGCAAGGTTTCGTTCGGCGTCGGCGTCGAGCGCACCTTCCCGGTGCACTCGCCGAACATCGCCTCGGTCGAGGTCCACAAGCGCGGCGACGTGCGGCGCGCGAAGCTGTATTACCTGCGCGACCTCCGCGGCAAGAAGGCCAAGATCAAGGAGCGCCGCGAGAACCGCGAGACGGCCTCGGCTAACTGAGTCACCACCCGGTTACCGGTAGCCTGACGACGTGGCCGAACCCGTGTCCCAGAACGCTCCCGAGGACGACCCCGACCGCTCCGAGGAGGACAAGCCCCGGCTGTCCCGCTCCGAGGAGCGCGGGGGATCCCGTCGGCGAGCCAAGCCCGCCAAGAAACGGTCGTTCTGGAAGGAACTGCCGATCCTGCTCGTGATCGCCCTGGTGCTCACGATCCTGATCCAGACATTCCTCGCGAAGGTCTTCATGATCCCTTCGGGCTCCATGGAGGCCACCCTGCACGGGTGTCCTGGCTGCACCGGTGACCGGATCCTGGTCGACCGGGTCACCTACGACTTCACCGAGCCCTCCCCGGGCGACGTGATCGTGTTCAAGGGCCCGCAGGCGTGGATCAACAACGAGGTCGCGCCGCAGGAGTCGAGCAACATCATCGTGCAGGGCCTGCGTGGTCTCGGCTCGCTGGTCGGGTTCGCCCCGCCGGACGAGCGCGACTTCGTCAAGCGGGTGATCGCGGTCGGCGGCCAGACCGTCCAGTGCTGCGACCCGCAGGGCCGGATGATCGTGGACGGCAAGGCGCTCGACGAGCCGTACATCCACTGGGAAGACCCGTCGAACCAGGAGCAGAAGACCTTCACCCCGGTCAAGGTGCCGGCCGGGACGGTCTGGGTCCAGGGCGACAACCGCAACAACTCCGACGACTCCCGGTTCCAGGGTGGTGGCGGCGTGAACGGCGCGGTCCCGGTGGACAACATCATCGGCAAGGCGCGGATCATCGTCCTGCCGCCGAGCCGCTGGGGTGGCATCACCGACCACAACCCGCAGGAGTCGGCGCAGCCGGTGGCGCTCGGTGCGCCGGCGTGGCAGAGCGGGCTCCCGCTCGGTGCCGGGATCGCGGCGGCGTGGCCGGCGTTGTTCGTCGGGCGCAAGCTCAAGGCCGGACTGCGCCGGGCGGCCGGGCGGAAGCCCTAGCCACCCGGTCCTGGCCGGCAGACGGGTGATCCAGCCTTGACAGTTCCCGTTCCCTTGACGGCGGCCGAGCCGATCCGGCCACCGCGAGCCGTGGTGCGCGGCGACCTCTTCTGGGGTCTGCAGGGCGCCCTCGACCGCCGTGGCCTCGGCCCGGTCGCTGGTGCGGACGAAGCCGGCGCCGGCGCGTGCGCGGGGCCGCTGGTGGTCGCGGCCTGCGTGCTCAAGCAGGGCGACGCGGCGAAGCTCACCGAGCTGACGGACTCGAAGATGATGACGGCCAAGGCGCGTGACCGGGTCTACGACCTGGTCCTCGCCCGGGCCGTCGACTACTCGGTGATCGTCGTCCCGACCGAAGAGGTCGACCTCTACGGCATCCGGGTGATGAACCTGGAAGCCATGCGACGCGCGGCCGCTGCCCTGCGCGTGCAGCCGGGCTACATCCTCACCGACGGGTTCCGCGTCCCGGGTCTGACCGCCCCGAACGCGGCGGTCATCAAGGGCGACCGGTCAGTGGCTTGCATCGCGGCCGCGTCCGTGCTGGCCAAGGTGACGCGAGACCGCATCATGGCGGGCTACCACGACGATTTCCCGCATTACGGCTTCGATGTGCACAAGGGGTACAGCACGTCCGACCACCTGGCGGCGCTGCGCGAACACGGCCCCAGCGATGTCCATCGCTGGTCGTACACGAACGTGGCCACCGTGGCCGTCAAGCACGGCCTCCGCCCCGCGCGGCCGGTCCTGCTGACGTATGCGGCGTTGGAGAAGGCGATGGAAACGCCCGGCGCGCCCGGCCTGGCCGCGGTCCTCGACGAGGCATTAGAGCCACAACTCAGCCTGCCGCTGCATGCCCCGGCCGCGGGTGTGGGTCACAATGAACGCTCCGCCGGCGGAGCAGCAGCACGATCCCGAGGAGGGGCGCGGATTTCATGAGCGCAGAGGATCTCGAGAAGTACGAGACCGAGATGGAGCTCTCGCTGTACCGCGAGTATCGCGACATCGTCGGCCAGTTCTCGTACGTGGTGGAGACCGAGCGGCGGTTCTACCTGGCCAACGCGGTGGACGTCCAGGTCCGCGACGGCGGCGGCGAGGTGTACTTCGAGGTCCGCATGTCCGACGCGTGGGTCTGGGACATGTACCGCCCGGCTCGCTTCGTCAAGCACGTCCGGGTCATCACGTTCAAGGACGTCAACGTGGAGGAACTGGACAAGCCGGACCTCCGGCTCCCCGAAGACGGCCCGTTCTCGGGCTAGTCGCCACTTGCGGACGACCGCGCCGGCTCACCATCCCGGGTGAGCCGGCGCGGTTTTTTCCGTGTGCTCGGCCCCTAGCACACCCGACCGACATTCCGGGCCTTCCACAGCGATCCGTGGACGAGTTGTCCCCAACACCCCGGTTGTCCACAGTCCGGCGAACCGGGGCTGGTCCGGCCGGGTCGCGCCCTGCCATCGTCGAAGGCACACGCACCGTGATCGCCGGGACCGTCCCGGTGACGGGAGCGAACCGACGAGGGGGCGAACACGATGACGGGCACCGACGAGCTCGCGAAACACCGCCAAGACCTGGGCGCCTGGGGCGAGGACCTCGCGCTCCGCTACCTCCGGGAGCGCGGCCTGGTCCTGCTGGCCCGCAACTGGCGCTGCCGCGAAGGCGAGCTGGACCTCGTCTTCACCGATCGCACCCGCGTCATCGTCTGCGAGGTGAAGACCCGCTCCGGCACGGAATTCGGTCTCCCGACGGAGACGGTCACCGAGGAGAAGGCGGGGCGCGTCCGCCGTGCCGCCCAGCGCTGGCTGCGCGAGTTCCGCCTCGGCTGGTGCCCCGTCCGCTACGACGTGGTGACGATCCTCGCCGAACCGGGTGCCCGTCCGCAGCTGCGGCACATCGAGGCGGCGTTCTGATGCCGATCGCCAAAGCCTGGTCGGCCGGCCTGCTCGGGATCAACGGCCGGGTGATCGAGATCGAGGCCGACCTCGGCGGCGGGCTGAGCCGGATCACCCTCGTGGGCCTGCCCGACGCCGGGTTGCGCGAGGCGAAGGACCGCGTGCGGTCCGCCGTCCGCAACTCCGGCCAGCCCTGGCCCGACGGCAAGGTCACGCTCGGCCTGTCCCCGGCGAACCTGCCCAAGATGGGGTCCGCCTTCGACCTGGGCATCGCGGCGGCGGTGCTCGCGGCGTCGGGCGCGGTCCCGGCCACGCGGCTGCTCGGCACCGTGCTGCTGGGCGAACTCGCCCTGGACGGCCGGATCCGCGCGGTCCGCGGCATCCTGCCCGGCCTCCTGGCCGCCCGGGCGGCGGGATACGGCCGAGCCGTGGTGCCGACGGACTCCCTCGTCGAAGCGGCGCTGGTGGACGGCATCGAAGTCGCGGGCGCGCCCCACCTGCGCGACTTCGTGGCCTGGCTGAAGCGCGAAGCCGAGCTGGCGCACCCGGAGCCACCCGGCCCGGTGCCCCCGCCGGAGGTGCCGGACCTCGCGGACGTGGTCGGCCAGCCGGAGGCGCGCTGGGCCCTGGAAGTCGCCGCGGCGGGCGGGCACCACCTCCTGCTCACCGGTCCGCCCGGCGTCGGCAAGACGATGCTGGCCAAGCGGTTGCCCGGTCTCCTCCCGCAGCTCACACCGGAGGAGTCTCTGGAGGTCACCGCGGTCCACTCGGTCGACGGCTCGCTGTCGAAGTCCTCACCGCTGGTGACCGTTCCGCCGTTCGTGGCCCCGCACTATTCGATTTCCGTGCCGGCCCTGATCGGCGGCGGCAGCGGGATCGCCTCCCCGGGCGCGATCAGCCGGGCGCACCGGGGTGTCCTGTTCCTCGACGAAGTCTGCGAGTTCGGCGGACAGTGCCTGGAGTCGCTCCGGACGGTTCTGGAAGAGGGCGAGGTACGCATTTCGCGGGTGAAGGGATCGATCACCTATCCCGCGCGGTTCCAGCTGGTCCTGGCGACCAACCCGTGCGCATGCGCGCCGCCGAAGGACGCGGACTGCGTGTGCTCGGCCAACGCCCGCCGCCGCTACCTGGGCAAGCTGTCCGGCCCGCTGCTCGACCGCGTCGACCTGCGGGTCCGGTTGCGCCCGTTGAGCGCGATCAGCGCGCACGACACGGGCGCGGCGGAGCCGTCGGAACCGGTGCGCCAGCGGGTCTTCGCAGCCCGCGAACGCGCAGCCCACCGCTGGAGCGCGCACGGCTGGCTGTCGAACTCGGAGGTCCCCGGACCGGCGCTGCGCCGTGAGTTCGCCCTCCCCGCGGACGCCACGACCGTACTGGACCGCGCGCTGGACCGCGGCGCATTGAGCGGCCGAGGAGCGGACCGCTGTCTGCGCATCGCGTGGACCCTGGCCGACCTGGACGGCGAACCCCGCCCCGGCGCCGACCAGGTGAGCGCAGCGTTGGCCTTCCGAGAGCGGGGGGCGGCATGAGCACAGCCGAGTTCCGTCGGAGTGGACCGCCGACGCCCGCGGAAGTGACGTCCCCGGCCGGCCCGGACGGCAAGCAGCGCGCGGCCACCGTGGCCGGCCAAGAGCTGTCGGTCCTTCGGGAGTGCATGGCGGAGCTGTCGATGTCGGGCCCGATCGCCTTCGACACCGGCTACAGCCTGACCGGTCTGTGGCCGACGCGCGCCTGCCTGCTTCCGGTAACGAACTCCTCCGCGTCGGCTGTGGTCGGGCCTGTTTCCGGGGGCTCGCGGTTGGCCTGCCGGGCGCGCGTGGCTGAGCCGTCGGCAGCCGCGGTGGTCGTGTTCGCTGCTGGGGACGGGCGGTTGGCCTGCCAGGGGCGCGTGGCTGAGCCATCGGCACCCGGGGTGGTCGGGTGCGTTGCCGGGGGCGGGCGGTTGGCCTGCCAGGGGCGCGTGGCTGAGCCATCGGCAGCCGCGGTGGTCGGGTTCGTCGCCGAGGACTCGTGGTTGGCCTGCCAGGCGCGCGTGGCCGAGCCATCGGCACCCGCGATGGTCCGGTTCGTCGCCGAGGACAGGCGGTCGGCTTGCCGGGAGCGCGCAGTTGAGCCGTTGGTGCCGACGTCGGTTGCCTTTGGCGCGGTCTGCAGACGAGCGCAGACGTCGGCGTCGTGGAAGCAGGTGGCGGCGTGAGCGCGGAAGAATTGCCCCAGGCTTCAGAAGCGGGTGGCAGCGCGAGCACGGACAAGCTGCGGCAGGCTCGCGCCTACCTGCTGCGGGTGGCCGAGCCCCCGGCGGCCGCGGTCGTCGCCTTCGTCGCCGAACACGGGCCGATAGCGGCAGCCGAGCGGGTTCGGCGGGGCGACTGCCCGGCCGAGGTCCTCAAGGCGACCGAGGCGCGGCGAGGCTACGACCTCGTCACCCAGGACTTCGAGCGGGCCGCGGCAGTCGGCGCCCGGCTCGTCGTGCCCGAGGACGACGAGTGGCCCGCCTGGCCGCTGCTCGCCTTGGACCTCGCCGCCCGGCGCGGGGTGGCCGAAGCCGTTCCGCCCTTGGCCCTGTGGGTGGCCGGGGACGTGGCGCTCGGCACCGCCGCCGATCGGGCCGTGGCCATCGTCGGTGCTCGTGCCGCGACGAGCTACGGCGAACACCACGCCGCCGAGTTCGCGCACGGGCTCGCCCGCCGGGGTGTGCCGGTGTTCTCGGGCGCCGCCTACGGCATCGACGGGGCAGCACACCGCGGCGCGCTCGCCGCCGACGGCGTCACCGTCGCCGTGCTGGGGTGTGCCGTCGACGCCGGTTATCCCGCCGGGCACGTCGGCCTGCTGGGCCGGATCGTCCGCTCCGGCGGTGCCGTTGTCAGCGAGTACCCACCCGGCACGCCGCCGGCCCGGCACCGCTTCCTCGTCCGCAACCGGCTCATCGCCGCCCTGACCGAGGGCACGCTGGTCGTCGAGGCGGGACGCCGCAGCGGGGCCCGCAACACCGCCGGCACCGCCGGTGCCCTCGGCAAGGTGGTGATGGCCCTGCCCGGGCCGATCTCGTCCGCGATGTCGGCCGGCTGCCACGACCTGATTCGCGACGCCCGGGCGACGCTGGTCTCGAGCCTGGACGAGGTCCTCGAGACCGTCGGCCGGTTCGGCATCGCCGAGGACAAGGGGCCGAGCCGGCCGAAACGGCGCACCGACCGGCTGGGGCCGGAGGCCTTGCGCGCCTTCGAAGCACTGGCTGTGCGCGTCGACCGGTCCGACGCCGAGGTCGCGACCGAATCCGGCCTCCCGTTGCGGCGGGTGCGGGCGCTGCTCCCGGAACTGGAGATCGACGGATTCGCCGTCCGTGGCGAATCCGGCTGGCGACGGCGGAAGGAAAGCGCGTGACCACCACGAAATCCGGGAGAAAACGCCGACGGCGTTCGGCCGGTCCGGTGGGGCCGCGTGGCGATCCTTGACCGGAGGCGGATGTTCGCGCAGCGTGACATCCATGCCGCCATCACGCTCCGGCCGGGCCCGCCGTCCCGACCTGCGCGCGCTCCGGGCCGCGCTGCCCGAGTCCGTACGGGCCGTCGTCACCGCCTACGAACGGCACCTCGGGCTCGAACGCGGCCTGTCCGCGCACACGGTCCGCGCGTATGTCGGCGATGCGGTGTCGTTGCTCGGGTTCGTCGTGGACGGTGGCGCTGAAGTCGCCGAGCTGGACCTCGCCCGGCTCCGGGCGTGGCTCGCCGCCCAGCAGTCCGGCGGGGCGAGCCGGACGACGCTCGCCCGGCGGGCCGCCTCCGCCCGCACGTTCACCGCCTGGGCGCACCGCACTGGCGTCCTGGCCACGGACCCGGGCGGACGCCTCGCCGCGCCGCGGGCGCACCGCACCCTGCCCGGGGTGCTGCGTGCGGGCCAGGCGGGGGAGGTGATGCAGGCGTCGGCTGCCGGGGCGGCGCAACGCGATCCGGTCGCTTTGCGTGACCGCGCGATGGTCGAGCTGCTCTACGCGACCGGCATCCGGGTGTCGGAGTTGTGCGGCCTGGACGTCGGCGGGGCGGACTTCTCCCGTCGTGTCGTGACGGTGCTGGGCAAGGGCGGCAAGGAGCGCGTCGTCCCGTTCGGCATTCCGGCGGCGGAGGCGCTCGCGGACTGGATCGACGAGGGACGGCCGAAGATCGTCGCGGAATCCGGTGGTGAGAGCGCCGAACCCGCGCTTTTCCTGGGTGTGCGCGGCAAACGCGTCGACCCGCGGACTGTCCGGCGTGTCGTGCACGATGCCGTCACGGCGGTGCCCGGAGCACTCGACATGGGGCCCCACGGCCTGCGGCATTCCGCCGCGACGCATCTGCTCGAAGGGGGTGCCGATCTCAGGAGCGTTCAGGAACTGCTTGGTCACGCTACGCTCGCCACGACGCAGCTCTACACTCATGTGACCGTCGACCGGTTGAAAGCGATCCATGACCGAGCGCACCCCAGGGCCTGAGGCGGTCCGGGGAGTCTCGCCGGGGTCGTCACCAGCGGGCCCGGCGGCGCACGCGCATCCGCACGAGCACGGAGACGACACTGAGCCGCATGCCGAGAACGACTGTGCAATGACCGCAGGCCCGCACGTGACCGAAGCCGCCGGAGTGAGCACTCACGGTGAGGCTGCCGCGCCCGCGGAGACCCGGGCGGGCTACGAGGTCGACGCCGGAATCGCGGCTCTGTGGCAGCAGTTCGCGGACAATCCGGACCAGGCGTCGCGCGATCGGCTCGTGCTGCACTACGCCCCGCTGGTCAAGTACGTCGCCGGCCGGGTCGGCACCGGGCTGCCCACCCACATCGACGTGGGAGACCTGGTGCAGTCGGGCATCTTCGGGCTCGTCGACGCGATCGAGAAGTTCGACCCCGAGCGGGGCCTGCGCTTCGAGACGTACGCGATGCAGCGCATCCGCGGCGCGATCCTCGACGACCTCCGTTCGCAGGACTGGGTGCCGCGCGCGGTCCGGAGCAAGGCGAAGGAGGCGGAGCGCGCGATGGAGCGCCTCGGCGCCCGCCTGCACCGCACCCCGACCGACGCCGAACTCGCCGACGAACTCGGCATCGGTCTCGACGACCTGCGCGACTTCTACGGCCAGCTGCAGCTCACCAGCGTCGTCGCGCTGGAGGACCTGGTGGCCGCGGGCAAGGACAGTGGCTCGCTGGTCGACACGCTGCCCGACGACGACGCCGTCGACCCGGTCGCGGTGCTGGTCGACCAGGACAACCGCCGCCAGCTCGCCCAGGCGATCTCGCAGCTGACCGAGCGCGACAAGATCGTGGTCAGCCTCTACTACTTCGAGAGCCTGACCCTCGCCGAGATCGGCAAGGTCCTCGGGGTCACGGAGTCGCGGGTCAGCCAGCTGCACACGCGCGCGGTCATGCGGCTGCGCGCCAAGCTGGTCGAGCAGACCGGCGCCTGATCACCGATCACCTCCCCACGGCTTGAGCCGGTATTCGCCGAGTTCGCCGGTCAGGCTGAGGGGATCGACGTACTCCTCGCCGCGCCGGACGCCCCAGTGCAGGCACGCCGCCACCGTGCAGCCGGGATGCCCGGCGAGGACGGTGCCGAGCACCTGCCCGCGGTAGACCTGTTCGCCGACAGTCACCTTCGGGGCGACGGGCTCGTAGGTGGTCCGCAGGCCACCGTCGTGGTCGACGGAGAGCACGGGCCGCCCGCCCACCAACCCGGCGAAGACGACGACGCCCGCATCGGCGGCCAGCACGTCCTGCCCGGCCACGGCAGCCAGGTCGACCCCGCGGTGCCCGGGACCGAAGGGCGTTTCGGGAGCGTCGAAGTACTTGGTGATCACCGGAACGGGTGAAAGTGGCCAGGAGAGCCGCGGTTGCCGCGTGGTGAGGGAGCTGCCCGTCCCAGGTTCAGCCACGGCCGCGGGCGCCCACGGCGGCGCGGCCATGAGCGCGATCGCCCACGGCACGGCCGCCTCGGGTGCGGTCGTGGGGAAAGCTGCCTGCCCTGCGGGCGAGGGGTTGGCGGTGGTCGCGGGCCGATCTGCTCGCGGTCCGCCTGCGGTCTCCTCCGCCGGCCACCGAGTCGGCTCCGCTGGGAAAGAGGCAAGTTCGCCTGCCCCACGCTCGGCCGCCGCCGGCCCGGCGAGCTGTGAGTACGGCCGCGGCTGTGCCAGACCGCCCGGTCGTTGCTCCGCCGCCGCTTGCCGCTGCGCGGCCCCCGCCTCGAGCGGGCTGAAGTCGCCTGCTCGAGGCTCGGCTGCGGCTGGCTCGGGTGCGGCTGCGGGGAGAGCTGCCTGCCCTGCGGGCGAGGGGTTGGCGGTGGTCGCGCGCCGATCTGCTCGCGGTTCCCCCGCGGTCGCCTCCGCCAGCCACCGGGCCGCCTCCGCTTCGGGCGGAATGAAGCCGCCTGCTTGACGCTCGGCTTCGGTCGGCTCGGGCTGGCCAATGCGGCCTGCTCGGCGCTCGCCGGTCGCGGGCTCGCCTGCCGCCGGCTTGCTCGCCTCGGCTGGGCCGGACCCGCCCGCTCGGCGCTCAGCTGCCGCCGGATCGGGTGGGTCCCAGCCGCTCCTCCACACCTTCGCCGCGGTCCCTGGGGGCCCGGAGCCGGCTGCACCTATCCCCAGGGCCGCCGACGCCGGCGCCTCCCCTCCGGCAACCCCCGCCCACCACGCGCCGACGCCTGCCTCTCCATCCGTCCACGCTCCACCAAAAACCGCCGTGACCAGCGTAATCGCGCCCAACAACCACCCCTGCGCCCGCCGTCCGGCCTGCTTGATCGACTCCATGACTCCAGCCTGCGGCAGCCCGCCGGCCCGTGGGGGACCGATGGTGAATCTGTGGACAACTCGAGGCGATGTGGACAACTCCTTCGCGCACTGGCCGCCGGTGGGGGAGGGGGTGGTGGGAGGGGGTAGAATCTTCTCCGCGGTCCGTTTCAGCGGACTGACTTCGCGTGCACGTGCGCGTTCCCCGGTCTGGAAGCAGCCGGGTGGGCGCACGGGTCCGGCGGTCCTCGGGGGTCCTCACTCCCCGGGGTCCGGACGCCGGCACGGGCACCAGGGCGATCGGCCACCCGGCCGGGAGCGACAAACCGAGCAGCGCGCCGGCTGAACGCACGGTGCGCACTACACAGAAGAGGTGTGATTCCGGCAATGGCCGTCGTCACCATGAAGCAGCTGCTCGACAGCGGCGTGCACTTCGGGCACCAGACCCGCCGGTGGAACCCGAAGATGAAGCGCTACATCTTCACCGAGCGCAACGGCATCTACATCATCGACCTGCAGCAGACGCTGACCTACATCGACCGTGCGTACGAGTTCATCAAGGAGACCGTCGCGCACGGCGGCACCATCATGTTCGTCGGCACCAAGAAGCAGGCTCAGGAAGCCATCGCCAACGAGGCCGCGCGCGTGGGCATGCCCTACGTCAACCAGCGCTGGCTCGGCGGCATGCTGACCAACTTCCAGACCGTGCACAAGCGTCTCCTCCGCCTGAAGGAGCTCGAGTCGCGCGAGCAGACCGGCGGCTTCGAGGGTCTCACCAAGCGCGAGATCCTGACGCTGACCCGCGAGAAGGACAAGCTCGAGAAGACCCTCGGCGGTATCCGCGACATGGCCAAGGTGCCGAGCGCGGTGTGGATCGTCGACACGAAGAAGGAGCACATCGCCGTCGGCGAGGCTCGGAAGCTGAACATCCCGGTCGTCGCGATCCTGGACACCAACTGCGACCCGGACGAGGTCGACTACCCGATCCCGGGCAACGACGACGCGATCCGCTCCGCCGCGCTGCTGACCAAGGTCGTCGCCGAGGCCGCGGCCGCCGGCCTGATGGCCCGCTCCAGCCGCAACGGTGCTTCGGCCGACTCCAAGCCGGAGGCGGGCGTCGCCGCCGACGAGCCGCTGGCCGAGTGGGAGAAGGAGCTGCTCGCCGGCTCCGAGACCGCCGCCGCCGACGCGACCGAAGCCGCCGCTGCCGTCGAGGCGGCGGCCCCGGCCGAGGCCGCCACCGAGCAGGCGACCGCCTCCTCCTGACGCTCCACCGTCCGTGCGGCCGAGGCCTCCTGGCCCGGCCGCACGGGCGTGGCAACCCCCAGATTTCCTGCGAAGGACGGATTTACCAGAATGGCGAACTACACCGCCGCCGACGTGAAGCGCCTGCGTGAGATGACCGGCGCCGGCATGATGGACTGCAAGAAGGCCCTCGAGGAGAACGGCGGCGACTTCGACAAGGCCGTCGAGTTCCTCCGCATCAAGGGCGCCAAGGACGTCGGCAAGCGCGCCGAGCGCGCCACCGCCGAAGGCCTGGTCACCGGCGACGGCGGCGTCCTCATCGAGCTGGACTCCGAGACCGACTTCGTCGCGAAGAACGCCGACTTCCAGGCGCTCGCCGCGAAGATCGTCGAGGTCGCGAAGTCCGTCAAGACCTCCGACGTCGAGGCGCTCAAGGGTGCCGAGCTCGACGGCAAGACGGTCAACGAGGTCGTCCAGGAGCTCTCGGCCCGCATCGGCGAGAAGCTCGAGCTGCGCCGCGTCGTGGCCTTCGAGGGCCAGACCGCGACCTACCTGCACCGCCGCGGTTCCGACCTGCCGCCGGCCGTCGGCGTGCTCGTCGAGTTCACCGGTGACGACGCCGAGGCCGCCCGCGGGGCGGCCATGCAGGTCGCCGCGCTGCGCGCCAAGTACCTCACCCGCGACGAGGTCCCGGCCGAGATCGTCGAGAACGAGCGCCGCATCGCCGAGCAGACCGCCCGCGAGGAAGGCAAGCCGGAGCAGGCCATGCCGAAGATCATCGAGGGCAAGGTCAACGCCTACTACAAGGACAACGTCCTGCTCGAGCAGCCGTCGGTCAAGGACAACAAGAAGACCGTCAAGGCCCTGCTCGACGAGGCCGGCGTGACGCTGACCCGCTTCGCGCGGTTCGAGGTCGGCCAGGCCTGACGTCAGGCCAGGGCGTAGGTTTCACCCCCACAGTGCCCCGTCTCCGTCCATCGGGGACGGGGCACTGCCGGGTCCGGAGAGAAAACACGGTCGAGGGCACCCGCCGACGTACTCCCTCCCGCGGAGGCGGCCAACAACACAGGAGGCGACATAGATGGGTGACCGGGTCGAAGGTGGCTACCGGCGGGTGCTGCTGAAACTGGGCGGCGAGATGTTCGGCGGTGGTTCGATCGGCGTCGATCCCGACGTCGTCCACTCGGTCGCGCAGCAGATCGCCGACGTCGCCCGCACCGGTGTCCAGGTCGCGGTCGTGATCGGCGGCGGCAACTACTTCCGGGGCGCCGAGCTGTCGCAGCGCGGCATGGACCGCGACCGCGCCGACTACATGGCGATGCTGGGCACCGTCATGAATTGCTTGGCCCTGCAGGACTTCCTGGAGAAGGAGGGCCTGCCCACCCGAGTGCAGACCGCCATCACGATGGGCCAGGTCGCCGAGCCCTACATCCCGCGCCGCGCCGAGCGGCACCTGGAGAAGGGCCGCGTCGTGATCTTCGGCGCCGGGGTCGGCATGCCGTACTTCTCCACCGACACCGCGGCCGCGCAGCGGGCGCTCGAACTGGGCTGCGAAGCCGTGCTGATGGCGAAGGCCGTCGACGGCGTCTACACCGCGGACCCTAAGGCCGACCCCACCGCCGAGATGTTCCGCGAGATCACCCACCGCGAGGTGCTGGAGCGGGACCTCAAGGTCGCCGACGCGACGGCGTTCAGCCTCTGCATGGACAACAACATGCCGATCATCGTGTTCAACCTGCTCACCGAGGGGAACATCGCCCGCGCGGTGAGTGGTGAAAGAATCGGCACGTTGGTCAGCACCCCCACTGCCGGGGTGCCGGCCTAGACCTGCTGGGATCAGCAAGCGCCACCCATCACAACTACGGGAGTGACCGTGATCGACGAGACCCTCCTCGATGCCGAGGAGAAGATGGAAAAAGCGGTGTCCGTCGCCAAGGACGAGCTGCAGTCGGTTCGCACCGGCCGGGCTTCGTCGGCGATGTTCTCGCGGATCGTCGTCGAGTACTACGGCTCGCCGACCCCGCTGAACCAGCTGGCCAGCGTGAACGTGCCGGAAGCCCGCATGGCGCTCATCAAGCCGTACGACCAGTCGCAGCTCGGCGCGATCGAGAAGGCGATCCGGGAGTCGGACCTCGGCGTGAACCCGAGCAACGACGGCCAGGTCATCCGCATCGTCATCCCGCAGCTCACCGAGGAGCGGCGCAAGGAGATGGTGAAGGTCGCCAAGGGCAAGGGCGAGGACGCCCGGGTGTCGATCCGCAGCATCCGCCGCAAGGCCAAGGACGAGCTGGACCGCATCGCGAAGGACGGCGAGGCCGGCGAGGACGACGTCGCGCGCGCGGAGAAGGAACTGCAGAACCTCACCGACACCTACGTGCACAAGGTCGACGAGCTGGTCAAGCACAAGGAAGCCGAGCTGCTCGAGGTCTGATGGCACAGGTGAGCGAGGAACGCGAGGACCGGGTGGACGTCACCGGAGACCAACCGGCCGGTGCGCCGGGAGCCGGCACCCCGGCCACGCCGGAGTTCCCGGGCACCGCCGGGGCGGTCCCCGGCCGGGCTTCGGCGACCTCGGAAGCCGGCCCGGCGGCGGAGACACCGGTCGCGCCGGAGGGGGCCGGCGAAGCGGCCCGGTTGTCGGCCGCCGGCACCGCCGCGGCGGACACACCGATCGCCTCGCGGACCGGCGAGGCGGCGGAAACCTCGGTGGTTTCGGGTGCGGCTGCGGATGCCTCTGGCGCCGCGGCCGAGCGGGCGGCCGGTGCGGCTGCGGATACCTCGGCGACTTCGGGAACTGGTGCGGCTGCGGAAGCCCCTGGCGCCGCGGCCGAACGGGCGGCGGAGACCACTGCGGCCGCCGAACCGGGCGCGCCGGATACACCGGCACCGCCGGAGGACGTCAAGAAGGCCTCCAAGGCCGGGCGGAACCTGCCCGCGGCCATCGGGGTCGCGCTGCTGCTCGGTGCCGCGATCATCGTTTCCCTGCTCACCGTGCGGTACCTGTTCATCGGGATCATCGCGATCGCGATCGCGGTCGGCACCTTCGAATTCGCGGGGGTGCTGCGCCGGGTCGCCGACATCCGGGTCGCGATGATCCCGGTGCTCGTCGGCGGGCAGGCGATGATCTGGCTCGCCTGGCCGTTCGGCCGGGAGGGCGCGCTCACCGCGTTCGTCCTCACCGTCCTCGCCTGCCTGCTGTGGCGGCTGCCCGGCGGCGCGAAAGGCTACCTGCGCGACATCAGCGCGTCCACCTTCGCCGCCGCCTACCTGCCGCTCTTCGGTGCCTTCGCGGCCATGCTCGTGCCGCCGCACGACGGCGTCGGCCGCGTTCTCACGTTCCTGATCGGCGTCGTCGCCTCGGACACCGGCGGCTACATCGCCGGCGTGCTCGGCGGCAAGCACCCGATGGCGCCCGCCATCAGCCCGAAGAAGACCTGGGAAGGCTTTGCGGGTTCGGTGATCGGCGGGGTCGTGGCCGGGGCACTGACGCTCAGCCTGCTCCTCGACGGCCACGTCTGGCAGGGCGTGATCTTCGGTGTCGCCATCGTGCTGACCGCGACCCTCGGCGACCTCGTCGAGTCGCTGATCAAGCGCGACCTCGGCGTCAAGGACATGGGCACGCTGCTGCCCGGGCACGGCGGGATCATGGACCGCCTCGACTCGCTGCTGCCCTCGGCGGTCGTGTCCTGGCTGCTGCTTTCGGCGTTCGTGCCGGTCTAGTCGTCGTAGGGGTCGTCGACCTCCGCGCGGCCCGAGCCTTCGGCGATGCGCGAGTGGTCGATCACCGCGAAAACCGCGCCCTCGGGGTCGGCCAGGATCGACATCCGGCCGAACGGGGTGTCGTAGGGCTGGATCACCACCGTGCCGCCGTGCATGATCGCTTCGCCCGCGACCGCGTCGACGCCGCGGGCGGGGTCGATGTCGAAGTACACGAGCCAGTGCGGCGGGGTGTCGAGGCTGTACTCCGAGCCCATCACGTACCGGTACAGCACCGGCTCGTGCTCGATGAGCCATTCGACGTAGTCGAGCATCTCGCCGTCGCCGATCTGATGGCTGCCGTAGGTGAACAGCTTGGTGTAGAAGTGATCCGCCGCGACGCCGTCGTGGGTGTTGAGGTCCGCGCCGCTGAAGGTGTTCGGGATCCCGGTGATGAACTCCCAGTTCGGCGGCACCTCCCAGAACACCACCGGCGCACCGCACGCGTCGATGGCGTGCATGATCGTGCCGCGGTCCGGGATCGCCACCGGCCCGAGGGTGATCCGCCCGCCGAGGTGCTCCACCCACTCGGCCGCGCTCGCGGTGTGGGGCACGGAGATGTGCGGCATCCAGCCCAGTGGCGCGCCTTGCGCCGCACGGTAGAGCCCGCCGACGGGGACGCCGTTCAGCGCCGCGATGGCGTAACGGCCGTCGGACGTCGCCGGATCCCGCTGAGTGGTGTACTCCCAGCCGAAGAGCGCACCGTAGAATTGTTCCGCCACGGCCTGCTCGCGGCAGGCCAGCTCGATCCAGCACGGAATTCCGGCCGGGACCGGGGACGGGGTACTGGACGGGCCGATTGTCATGGGTGCTCCTCCCGGATACCCACCGGATTCTAGGCGTGATCCGTGAGTTTTCCGCCAAGAATTCGCCACCGTGCGGGCACGGCCCGGCGACGAGGACCCGGAAGGAGCAGCGGGGGTGCGGTGGTCGTCGCGGCACGCGGAGGTCGTGCCGAGCCCCAACATCTGGTACTACCAGGCCGATTACGAACTGGAGAACCACGCGCAGGACAGCGGCGGCGAAATCTGGCGGGTGCTGCGGGAGGAGTGCGACTGGACCGGCCGGGACGTGCTGGACGTCGGCTGCGGTGACGGGTTTCACTTGCCGCGCTTCGCGCGTGACGCGCGATCGGTGCTCGGGGTCGAGCCACACGAGCCGTTGGTGCGAAGCGCGCTGAAGCGTGTCGAGGGACTGTCGAACGTGGACGTCCGGATGGGCCGGGCCCAGCGGCTGCCGGTCCGCAGCGCGAGCGTCGACGTCGTCCACGCGCGTACGGCGTACTTCTTCGGGCCCGGGTGCGAGCCGGGGCTGGCGGAGGCCGAGCGGGTGCTGCGGCCGGGCGGCGCGCTCCTGATCGTCGACCTCGACGTGACGAGCGAGCCCTACGGCCGCTGGATGCGCGCCGACCTACCGCACTACGACCCGGTCGCGGTGGAACGGTTCTTCGCCAAGGCCGGGTTCGGCTGCCGCCGCGTCGCGACCGAATGGCGGTTCGCGACCGCGGCGGACCTCGAAGCCGTGCTGAAGATCGAGTTCAGCAAACCGGTGGCCGAACAGGCGATCGCGGAGTCCTTGCAGCGTAACGGGAATCGCCGCCAGGACCTGACGCTGCCGGTGGGCTACCGCGTCCACGCGCGGCGCAAGCCCACCGGCCTCGTCCTGCCAGGTCACTCCGCGGCCTCGGGAGACTCTTCCTCGTCCTCGCCGAGGATGCCGTAGAGCGAGCGCCGGGCGTCGTTGAGGACCTCGGCCGCGCGGGCCTGCTGGCTCTCGGTGCCCGCGCGCATGATCTGCACGACGGCGGCGGCCAGGTTCTTGCCCGCCTTCGCGAGCCCGACCTCGACCGGGTCGACGTCCTGGGCGATCTGCTCCCACGGCGGCGTGCTGTCCTGCTGCTCCGCGGCGGCGCGGCCGGCGTCGGTCAGCTCGAACAGCTTCTTGCCGTGCTCGTCCTTGCTGATGACCAGGCCTTCGTCGGCCAGCAGCTGCAGCGTCGGGTAGACCGAGCCGGGGCTCGGCCGCCAGAAGCCGCCGGAGCGCTCGCCGATCTCGCGGATGATCTCGTAGCCGTGCCGGGGCTGCTCGGCGAGCAGCGCCAGGATCGCGGCGCGGACGTCACCGCGGCGGCTGCGCCGTCCGCCGTGACCCCGCCGGTGCGGGCCGTGGCCGCGACCGCGTCCACCGGGGCCGAAGCCGGGGGGGAACTCGCCGAAACCACCGAAGGGACCGAAAGGTGCGCGCCCACGCTCGTGGGCGAAGGGGTGTCGTTGCCTACGCATGTCAGGTGTTCCTTTCTCGAACTGTTGCGACACGTTCACGATATATCGGAAACGGTCGGATGACAACCCGTCTTCGGTGACACCGGTCACCTGGGAGGATCGGCGGGTGCCGGAAACCATCGACGAGATCGACGCGCGCCTGCTCCTGGCGCTGGGGGAGGACCCCCGGTCCACCGCGGTCGCCCTGGCCGAGCGGCTGGGCCTGTCCCGCAACACGGTGCAGGCCCGGCTCGTGCGGCTCGAACAGCGGGGCGTCCTCAGGTCGTTCGAACGCCGCATCGACCCCGCGCGCCTCGGGCACCCGCTGCGCGCGTTCGTCAACGCGCAGGTCGACCAGCGGCGGCTGGCCGAGATCGGCACGGCGCTCGCCGCGATCCCCGAGGTGACCGAGGTGTGCGGGCTGACCGGGGCGAGCGACCTGATGGTGCAGGTGGTCGCGGTCGACGCCGACGACCTGTACCGGATCGCCGGGCGCATCCTGGCTTCCCCCGGCGTCGAGCGGACGAACATTTCCCTCGTCATGCGCGAGCTCGTCCCGTACCGCCTGGCGCCCCTGCTGGAGCGCGTGCATTCTGCGCAGCCGGAGGCCTGAGCTCTCCGTAGCCGCTGGGCATTCTGCGCACTTCCGACGCCATCGGTTGTGCGAGGCGTCCACCAATGCTGTCCTGGTGGGCGCTTCCTGCACGAAAGGTGCGAAAGATGTCCAGGATGACCCATGCCCCCGTGACCGCCCCGGCGCTCACCGCGATCGAGCAGCGGGTCCTGTGGCTCGCCACCGCGATCGTGCACCAGGCCAACCGGGTCCGCCCCAACCCGTCGGGGCTCAAGGTCGGGGGCCACCAGGCGTCGTGCGCGTCGCTCGTCTCGATCATGACGTCGTTGTGGTTCCGGCACCTGCGTCCCGAGGACCGCGTGTCGGTGAAGCCGCACGCGTCGCCGGTGCTCCACGCGATCAACTACCTGCTCGGCGAGCTCGACGAGGCCTACCTGCCGACGCTGCGCGAGTTCGGCGGCCTGCAGAGCTACCCGAGCCGCGCCAAGGACCCCGACCCCGTCGACTACTCGACCGGTTCGGTCGGGATCGGGGCGACCGCCCCGATCTGGGGCGCGCTGGCGCGTCGCTACCTGACCACCCGGGGCTCGGCGGCGGGCACCGGACGGCAGTACTCGCTGGTCGGCGACGCCGAACTGGACGAAGGCGCGATCTGGGAGGCCATCCTCGACCCGGCCGTCGCCGAGCTGGGCGAGATCGTCTGGATCGTCGACCTCAACCGCCAGTCCCTCGACCGGGTCGTCCCGAACATCGCGGCCGGGCGGCTGCAGGGCATGTTCGACGCCGCCGGCTGGCAGGTGCTGACGCTGAAGTACGGGCGCCTGCTGGAAGAGCTGTTCACCCGGCCCGGCGGCGCCGAGCTGCGCGCCCGCATCGACGCGATGCCGAACCCCGAGTACCAGCGGCTGCTGCGCTGCGACGCCGCCCAGGTGCGCGACCGGCTGCCCGCGGGCGACGCGGCCCTGGCGTCGCTGGTCGAATCGCTGGACGACGAGACGCTGCTGGCCGCGATCCGGAACCTCGGCGGCCACGACCTCGGCTCGCTCGACGAGGTCTTCGCGTCCATCGCGGACGACCGGCCGACGGTGATCTTCTGCTACACCGTCAAAGGCCGCGGCCTGCCCACCCAGGGGCACCCGCAGAACCACTCGTCGCTGCTGACCGTGGCGCAGATGGCGGAACTGGCCTCGTCGCTGGGCACGGACCTCGCTTCGCCCTGGGAGCGCTTCGCCGA
Organism: Amycolatopsis sp. cmx-4-61; assembly: GCF_046548775.1. Classification (NCBI taxonomy): domain Bacteria; kingdom Bacillati; phylum Actinomycetota; class Actinomycetes; order Pseudonocardiales; family Pseudonocardiaceae; genus Amycolatopsis; species Amycolatopsis sp. cmx-4-61. Next base: position 161,913 of record NZ_JAEBEI010000012.1, read on the forward strand.
CGGGTCGCCCGAAGCCGCGTTGTGCACGGAAGTCGCTTCGCGCCTTCGCCGTCCGGACGTTCCTTCCGCGCCTTCGCTGAAGCTGCCCGTCGACATCGGGCGTACGCCGTCCGGGACCGCTACAACGCAGGCGGCGCTGGGTCGCGTGTTGCTCGACCTGACACGCGAAGCGCCCGAAGCGGCGAAGCGGGTCGTCACGGTCAGCCCGGACGTCAGTTCGACGACCAACCTCGGCGGCTGGGTCAACAAGGTCGGCGTCTGGTCGGCGACCGAACGCCGCGACTGGTTCGAAGATGACCCCGAAACGATCATGCACTGGCGGGAGAAGCCGACCGGCCAGCACGTCGAACTGGGTATCGCCGAGACGAACCTGGTCGGCCTGCTGGGCGAACTGGGGGCGACCTGGAGCCGCTGGGGTGAGCCGCTGCTGCCCATCGGCGTCATGTACGACCCGTTCGTCGAGCGCGCGCTGGAGCCGTGGTCGTTCGGCATCTACGCGGGCGGGCAGTCGATCCTGATCGGCACGCCGTCCGGTGTCACGCTCGCCCCGGAAGGCGGCGCGCACCAGTCGATCACCACGCCGTCGATCGGTATCGAGCAGCCCGGCTGCGTCAGCTACGAACCGGCGTTCGCGATCGACACCGAGTGGACGCTGCTGGCCGCGCTCGGCCGGCTCGGCAAACCCGGCGGGACGTCGTCGTACTTCCGGCTCTCGACGCGTCCGGTCGACCAGACCCTCGCCGCCGTGCCCGCCGACCCGGCGGCCCGCGAACGCCGCCGCCGTCAGGTCGTGGCGGGCGCGTACCTGCTGCGGCGGGCCGCCGCACCGGCCGTGACGCTGGCGGCGATGGGCGCGCTGGTGCCCGACACCCTGGCGGCGGCCGAGCGGCTGGCCCAGGTCGGCGTCGAGGCCGACGTCGTGTGCGTGACCAGCCCGGGGCTGCTGTTCGAAGCGGTCCAGGCCCGGTCCGGCCGCGGGCACGGCGAGACGTGGATCCTGGACCAGGTGTTCCCCGCTTCCCGCGCGAAGCCGCTGGTCACGGTGCTCGACGGGCACCCGCACACGCTGGCGTTCCTCGCCGGGATCAACCGGGTCCCGTCGGTCGCGCTCGGCGTCACCGGGTTCGGCCAGTCGGGCTCGCTGGAGGACGTCTACCGCCACCACGGCATCGACACGGACGCGATCATCCGGGCCGCGCTCGACGCCGTCAGCTGAAGGTGGCGCCGGCGAGCAGGTTGTCCATCTTCGTGTCCCAGCCCGGGAAGGACCCGTACTGGACGACGAGGATCCGGCTCGTCGGCAGCCACCACATCCGGACCTGGTTGTTCTGCGCCGAGTTCTCGCAGGTGACCTTCCAGCGGCCGTACTCGGCGTTCTTGGGCCCGATCCGCGCGAACCCGGAGTCCACGAGGGTGCTGCCGGTGGCCGTCGTGGCCTTCCCGGGCGGTGAAGCGGGGGTGATGCAGGTCGGCAGGTCCGTGCCGGGGTACCAGCCGAAGGGCCGCTTGGTGCTCGGCGGGTTGATCGGTGCCTGGGGGTCCGCCGTGCGCAGGTCCAGGATCCGCGCTTCGCACACGACGGCGGCTTCGGCGAGGCAGCCGTCCAGCAGGCCGTCCGGGCTGTGCTCGGTGTAGGTCGCGCCCGCCGGCAGGGGCAGGTGCAGGGAGCCGACGGTGGCGTGCGGCCCGCTCGGCGCGGGCGGCGCGGTCTCGGCCGGCGTGCTGCAGGCGGCGACACCCGAGGTGACCGCGACGACCAGGACGACGACCAGGACAAGGTGCCGGAGGGACACGCGTTCACCTTCTTTCGTCGGACGCTTTCCTTCTTCGATCATCCTGGTGGGTGAACCGGGGCCGCCGACCGGGGCCGCCCGTGACGTGGAGTACACGCCGTGGGGGCGGCTCGGGTGGTCGCGGTGAGCGCGTGGGAGACTAGAGCCGTTATGACTGCCCTTCCCCTCGTCTTCGACGCGCCCAAGCGCGGCCTCCCGCCGCGCCACCTCGCCGACCTTTCGGTGTCCGAGCGCGCGGCCGCGGTCGCCGAGCTGGGGGAGAAGCCGTTCCGCGCGAAGCAGCTGTCGAACCACTACTTCTCCCGCCTGACGGTGGACCCGGAGGAGATGACGGACATCCCGGCGGCGTCCCGTGCGCGGCTGGTCTCCGATCTGATGCCGACGCTGCTGACCGAGGTGCGCGCACTGGCCGCGGACGACGGCGCGACGCGCAAGACGCTCTGGCGGGCGCACGACGGCACGCTGCTGGAGAGCGTCCTGATGCGGTACCCGGACCGCGCGACGCTGTGCATTTCGAGCCAGGCGGGCTGCGGCATGGCGTGCCCGTTCTGCGCGACCGGCCAGGGCGGCCTGGACCGCAACCTGTCGACGGCGGAGATCGTGGACCAGGTCCGTTCGGCGGCGGCGGTCATGCGCGACGGCGCGATGCCCGGTGGGCCCGGCCGGTTGTCGAACATCGTCTTCATGGGGATGGGCGAGCCGCTGGCGAACTACAAGCGGGTGGTGGCGGCGGTGCGGCGGATCACCGACCCCGCGCCTGGCGGCCTGGGGATCGGTCAGCGGTCGGTGACGGTGTCGACGGTGGGCCTGGCGCCGGCGATCCGGAAGCTGGCGGACGAGAAGATGCAGGTGCGGCTGGCGGTTTCGCTGCACACGCCGGACGACGAGCTGCGGGACACTTTGGTGCCGGTGAACGAGCGCTGGTCGGTCGATGAGGTTCTTTCCGCCGCCCGGTACTACGCGGACACGTCCGGTCGGCGGGTGTCGATCGAGTACGCGCTGATCCGGGACATCAACGACCAGCCGTGGCGGGCGGAGCTGCTGGCCAAGCGGCTGCGCAAGCACCTGGGCCAGCTGGTGCACGTGAACGTGATCCCGCTGAACCCGACGCCGGGTTCGAAGTGGGACGCGTCGCCGAAGCCGGTGGAGCGGGAGTTCGTGCGGCTGGTGAACGCGGGCGGAGTAGCGTGCACGGTGCGTGACACGCGCGGCCAGGAGATCGCCGCGGCGTGCGGCCAGCTGGCCGCCGAAGGCTGAGTTTTCGTTTCTGTGATGGAGTGTTTGTCGTGATGTATGCCCCCAGCCTGCTGGACCCCGCTGCGGAATCCTTGAAGCTGGCGGACTTCCGCGGCGCCACGGACGTCGCCCGCGGCGCGCGGTCGTTGCTGGGCGAGCGGTTCAGTTCGGTGACGTTCATGTACGTCCTGATGCGGGCGTACGAGGTCGAGTACAACGCGGCCCGCGACGCGGCGCGCTGGCACGAGTTCCACGGTGGTCCGCGCGCGTTGTCGGACGCCGATCTGGAGAAGCTGCTCGCCCCCTGGCTCGACCGCTGACCGCCGGCCGGCCCGGCCGGTCGAGGCGTACGAATGGTGGCAGACAGGTCCGGGCCGCGGTGTTAGAACGGTAGGCATGCCGCATCGGATGTCTCGGTACGCCACCATCGTCGTCGGGGTCCTCGCACTGACCGGGGCCGGGGTCGCGCCTGCGCACGCCGTCAGTGGGCCGATCCAGACCTTCACCTTCAGCGGGACCGCGCTGACCGCGGTGAACCAGTACTCCTACTTCCCGCTCGGGCCCATCATCCCGCTGCCCGTGTCGATCTCGCGGGTCACCGACGGCTCCGCGCAGGTCGTGGCCAGTGGCAAGGGTGTCGTGCAGTACCAGTGCAACGGGACCGCGCTAACCACCTACACGGCCAACAACAGCACGCTCAGCGTGCCCTGCGGCTGACCGGTCAGCCCGCGAGGGACTCGGCCAACCTGACCAGCTCGCGGGCGTCGTCGTCCAGGCTGCCGCCGTCCGGGACGGCCAGCGGCATCGGCTCCTCGGGGACCTGCTCGCGCCGGGCGTGCGCGCGCAGTGCCGCCGTCAGCCGGTCCGGCAGCGGGCCCTCCGAGACCGCCACGTACGGGCTGATCCGGACCAGCCCGTCGCGGCATTCGATGACCCGCCGGTAATAGCGGCGGTGCACGCCGAGCACGCTCAGCGCGTCCCACCGGCCCAGCGGTGTCCGGCTCAGCGCGTCCTCCGGGAACGCCTCGTGCAGCTTTGTCCACAAGGGACGGAGCCGGTGGTACGTCCGCAGGTGCTGCCACCACACCCGGGCCGCTGCCAGGCGGGTGGCGACGCCCGGGTAGGACAAGCCCACCACGAGCAGGATCGCGCTCGGGAACACCAGCCAGACCGTCGCCTGGACCAGCAGCCGGGGGATCGCCGCGCCCGCCCAGTGCACCAGCACCACCGCGATCAGGGTCGCTCCGCCCAGCGCGCCGATCGCGAACCCCACCGACGCCACGGTCAGTCCCCGGGCCAGCCGTGGTGCCGCTCCGCGGGCGTAGCGCCGCGCGAAGAAGCACGCACTCGCGATGCCGTAGGTCAGGTACAGGTCGGCCGCGAGGTAGAAGACCGAGACCGCGCTGCGCGGGTACTGCGCCGGCGGGACGTCCGGCATGAGCACCGTGACGGCCGCCATCACCAGGAGCGCGGTGCCCAGCGGCACCGCCTCCAGCAGGGCGCGCCGCCGGGCCCGGGCGGGCGGCAGGGCCGAAAACAGGAAGAAGCACGCCAGGGAAAACACCAGCCCGCACAGGAAGACGTGCTGGAACAGCAGCGGCACGATCCGCCCGGGGTCCGGCTGGTTGACGTCGCCGGCCAGCAGGCCCAGCGGGTAGGCGGCCGCGAAGCAGGCCAGGCAGGCGGTGACCATCCAGCGGGCCACGTCGCCCGGGGCGCGCGTCAGCTGGTAGCTCTTCCACAGCAGCGCCGGGAACAGGATGACGGCCTGGACCACGAGGAGCGTGATCTTGCTGCTCACAGCCAGCCCAGCCGTTCGTCCAGCGCGGCGTCCATCCGCCGGGCGGCACCTTCGTCCGACGACGGCGGGGCGACCCGGTCGAGGACCGACGCCCACTCCAGGATGATCGTCGCCACCGTCTCGGCCTCCCGCTCGTGGTCGGTGTCGTAGGAGGTGCGCAGCAGGGCCCGCCGGACCGCCTCCGGCTCCAGCCCCGGCACGAGCCGCCCGGCCAGGTCGTGGTTCTCCGCGGTGGCGCCGTGGCCGGCCAGCATGTGGCCCAGTTCGTGCAGGATGATGTGGCGCTGGTGGGCCTTGCTCGTGTCCTGCTGGTAGACGACGTAGTCGGCCTGGGCGGTGGCGATCCAGGCGCCGAACGGTCCCGGGACCGGGATCCGGTGCGGGATCAGCCGGATCGGGCGGCCGCGCTGGTCGCCGACGCTGCGGCACAGCTCGAGGACGTCGAGCGGCGGGCGGATGCCCAGTTCCTTCAGCAGCCGCCTGCAGCGGCGCCGCAACTCGCGTTCCTTCACCAGCCGCCTTGCCATCGCCGTCGGAGCACACGGACGGTAGCCCGCTACGCCCTTACGGTAGACGACGGCGCCCCAGCCGATGATCGCCCGCCCCGGGGACGGAAATCGGTGGCGGCGACGGCGTGCAAGCGGTTGACTCGGCTCCCATGGGGCAGGTGCGCGGAACGTGCGACGAGCGATTCCGGGACGTCCGCGACGCACTCGCGGAGTCACTGGCCAAGGACGACGTCGGGGCTTCGGTCGCGGTGTTCGTCCACGGCGAGCCCGTGGCCGACCTGTGGGGCGGGTACGCCGACGCCGGCCGGACCGTGCCGTGGGAAGAGGACACGATCACCAACGTCTGGTCCACCACCAAGACGATGCTGGCCCTGTGTGCCCTGGTCCTCGCGGATCGGGGAGAACTCGACCTCGACGCACCGCTCGTGGCGTACTGGCCGGAGTTCCGCGCCGCGGACGTGCGGGTGCGGCACGTGCTCTCGCACACCGCGGGCCTGCCCGTCTGGGACACGCCCATCACCCTCGACGACCTCTGTGACGCACCGAAGGTCACCGCGCTGCTGGCCGCGCAGACGCCGCGGTGGCCGCCCGGCGACGTCGGCTGCTACCACGCGGTGACGCAGGGATTCCTGCTCGGCGAAGTGGTCCGGCGGATCACCGGCCGGACGATCGGCGCGTTCTTCGCCGCCGAAGTCGCCGGCCCGCTGGGTGCCGACTTCCGCATCGGGCTGCCCGACGACGAGCACCACCGCGTCGCGCCGTCCCTCGCCCCGCCCGGCGGGCTGACCCCGCCGCCGCCCACCGAACTCTTCGACGTCGCCCCGAATCCGGACCTGGTGCCCGAGGACACGAACACCCCGGCGTGGCGCCGCGCGGAGATCCCTTCGGGCGCCGGGTACGGCAACGCCCGGTCGGTCGCGGCCGTCCAGTCGGTCCTGTCGGCCGGCGGCACCGCCCGCGGCGTGCGGCTGCTGTCCCGGGCCGGGTGCGAGCGGGCCCTGACGGAGCAGTACCACGGCCTCGACCACGCGCTGGGCGTGCGGATGCGCTACGGCATGGGTTACGGCATCAGCGGCCGCACCTGCTTCTGGGGCGGCATGGGCGGTTCGCTGGTGTTCAACGACCTCGACGCCGGCCTCACCGTCGCCTACGTGATGAACCGGATGGTCGACGCCGTCGTCGGCGACGGGCGGGGCATGACCATAGTGACCGCGGCCTACGGCGGCCTGGGATAACGCTCAGCCCGGCCGGGCCGGTGCCCACAGGCCGTCGGCGTCGCCGGCTTCCAGCCGCCCCCGGTACACCCCGATCTTGCGTTCGATCAGCTTCAGGTTCTCCTGCAGTTCCGCCAGCTTCGCCAGCACGTCGGCGCGGTGTTCTTCCAGCAGCGCCAGGCGTTCCGGTTCGTTGCCGCGCCCGGCGGTGATCAGCTCGGCGTAGCGGCGGATCGTCTTGATCGGCATGCCCGTCGCGCGGAGCTTGGTGCAGATCTTGATCCAGTCCAGGTCCAGCTGCCGGTAGCGGCGGCGGCCGCCGGCGGTGCGGTCGACGTCGGTCACGACCAGGCCGGCCCGTTCGTAGTAGCGCAGCGTGTGGGCGCTGACCCCGCTGCGGCGGGCCGCGTCGGCGATGGTCAGCCCCTCCGCGGGGATCGGCTTGACTTCGAGCACGCTCTAAATCCTAGCTTCGGACGCATGACCGTTCCCACCGCCGGCCGTCCGGGTCTCGTGCTCGCGATCTGCTGCGCCAGCATCGTCGTCGTGGTGATGGACATCTCCATCGTCACCGTCGCCCTGCCTTCGATCCGCCGCGACCTCGGCGCTTCCGTCTCCGGTCTGCAGTGGACCGTCGACGCCTACACGCTCGTGCTGGCCGCGTTCCTCGTGCTCGCCGGATCGACCGCCGACCGGTTCGGCCGGCGGCGCGTGTTCCGGTGGGGGCTCGCCGTCTTCGGGCTCGGGTCGCTGCTGTGCAGCCTGGCCCCGGGCATCGGCTGGCTGATCGCGGCCCGCGTGCTGCAGGCCGCCGGCGGCACGATGCTCAACCCGGTCGCGATGGCGATCGTCGCCACCACCTTTCCCGGGCCGGCCGAGCGCGCCCGCGCGATCGGCGTGTTCGGCTCGATGTCCGGCCTGGCCCTGGCGCTCGGGCCGATCCTCGGCGGCGCGCTCGTCGACGCCTTCGGCTGGCGGGCCGTGTTCTGGGTCAACGTCCCGATCATCGCCGCCGCGCTCGTGGCCACGACGCTGTTCGTGCCGGAGTCGCGGGCGCCGCGGGCCCGCCGCTTCGACCCGGTGGGGCAGGTGCTCGTGCTGCTGGTGCTCGGCAGCGTCGTCTCCGCCCTCATCGAATCGCACCGGCTGGGCTGGACGTCCCCGTGGATCCTCGGGCTGCTCGCCGTCGCCGGGCTCGGCGTGCTCGGCATCCTCGCCTGCGAACCGCGGCGCCCCGATCCGCTGCTCGAACTGCGCCTGTTCCGCAGCGTGTCCTTCAGCGGGGCGATCGTCATGGCGCTGTTCGCGCTCTGCGGGTTCGGCGCCTTCCTGTTCGTGACGACGCAGTACCTGCAGGACGTCCGCGGCATGACCCCGCTGACGGCGGGCCTGTGCCTGCTGCCGGTCGGCGTGCTCGTCCTGGTCCTGTCGCCGCGGACCGGGCGGTTCGTCGGCACGCGCGGGCCGCGGTGGCCGCTGGTCGTCGCCGGTGCCGCGCTCGCCGCCGGCGGCCTCGCCTCGGCGTTCCTCGGCCCGGCGACGCCGCTGCCCGTCGTGCTCGCCACCTTCCTGCTGTTCGGCGTGTTCCTCGGCGCGGTGAACCCGCCGATCACGAACACCGCCGTCGCCGGGATGCCGGGATCGATGGCCGGGGTGGCCGCGTCACTGGCGTCGGCCGGACGGCAGACCGGCACGACGCTGGGGGTCGCGCTCTCGAGCGCCGGGCACGGGGTGTGGTGGCTGGTCGCCGGGCTCGGCGCCGCCCTCGTCGCGCTGGCGCTGCTCAGCACCGGACGCCGGGCGGCCGCGACGGCCCGCCGGGCGGCGGCGCTGTTCGACGAGCTCAGCCTCCCGCGACCGACGGGATGATCTGCACCTCGGTCTCTTCGCGCAGCACCGTCGCGGAGCCGTCGCGGTGGCGGCACTCCTCGCCGTCGACGTAGAAGTTGACGTACCGGCGCAGCCCGGCCTGTTCGTCGCGCAGCCGCCGTTCCAGCGCCGGGTACCGCTCGGCGAGCACGTCGAGCAGGGTGCCCAGCGTGGCCGGCTCGGCGACTTCGACGGCCAGCCGGGCCTCGCCGCCGGCCTTGTCCCGCAGCGTCCCGGGCAGCAACACGGTGATCCGCACGGTCTCACACCCTCGCGGCGCGGACGCTGAGCACGTCGGGCAGGTGCGCCGCGACGAGCTGCCAGCTGTCGCCGTCGTCGCGGCTGGCGTAGACGTCGCCGGTGCGCGAGCCGAAGTACACCCCGGCCGGGTCGGCGTCGTCGGTGCACATCGCGTCCCGCAGGACGCCGGCCCAGTACCCGTCGGGCAGTCCCGGCCCCAGCGCTTCCCACGACTTCCCGGCGTCCTCGCTGCGGTACACCCGGCACCGGCCCTCCGGCGGGAACCGCATCGCGTCCGCGACCAAGGGGAACGTGTAGACCACCTCCGGCCGGTTCGGGTGGACGACGATCGGGAAGCCGAAGTCGCTGGGCAGCCCCTCGGCGATCGACTGCCAGCTGCCCCCGGCGTCGTCGCTGCGGTAGACGCCGTGGTGCACCTGGGCGAAGAGGCGGTTCGGCGCGGCCGGGTGCCGCGCGACCTTGTGCACGCACTGGCCGTATTCGGGGTACGGGTCGGGCACGTGGACCGCCTTGATGCCCGTGTTGGCGGGCGTCCAGGACGCGCCGCCGTCCTCGGTGCGGTAGACACCGCCGGTGGACATCGCCACGGTGACGCGGGCCGGGTCGGCCGGGTGCGGGAGCACGGTGTGGATGGCCTTGCCGCCGCCCCCGGGCGTCCAGTGCGCGCGGTGCGGGTGGTCCCACAGGCCGCGGACCAGCTCGTAGGTGCGGCCGCCGTCGGTGGACCGGAACAGGGCGGACGGCTCGGTGCCGGCGTAGACGACGTCCGGCTCGCTCGCCGGGCCCGGCACGAGCTGCCACGCCCTGGCCAGCGCTTCGCCGGTGTCCGCCGGGAACGCGATCGGCGCGTGGCCGGGTTCGGCCCAGGTCGCCCCGAGGTCGTCGCTGGTGGCCACGCTCGGCCCGTAGTGCTCGCTGGTCACCCCGGCCAGCAGCCGCGGGGTGGCGCGGCGCGTGTCGATGCCGACCGCGTACACCTCCGTCATCGGGTGGTGCGGGCCGGTGAGCTCCCAGGTGACGCGGTCGTCGGTGCTGGTTGCGAGCCACAGGCCCTTGCGCGTTCCGATCGCGAGCAGGACGGACATCGGACACCCTTCTCCCGGTGATGCAGGTCACAGGTACTCTGCCGCAAAACTCTCCCCGGAGAAATGTCGAACGCCGGAGGCGGCCGATCGACGCGGGGGTGAAGGCCGGTCACCGCGTCCGGGAACGCACCGGACCCCGGCCGAAGACACCAGGGAGCAGACCATGCGTTTCCTCATGATGCACCGCGTCGACGAGCACGACCCGAAGTCGTGGAACCCCAGCCAGGAGTTCATCGGGAAGATGGGCGGCTTCATCCAGGAGGCGGCGGAGAAGGGCATCCTGATCACGGCGGAGGGCGTCCACCCGACGGAGAAGGGGGCGCTGGTCCGCAAGGCCCGCGGCGCCGCCGTCCGCGTGACCGACGGGCCGTTCGCCGAGGCCAAGGAGGTCATCGGCGGCTTCGCGCTGATCAACGCGGCGGACCGGGCGGAGGCCGTCGCGTTCGCCGAGCGGTACGTCGAGCTCTTCGACCAGGACATCGAGGTGGAGGTCCGCCAGGTCGTCGAGTTCGAGGACCTGCCGACGCAGGACTGAGGGCGGCCGGTGGCGCTAGGGTGACCGGAACGACTCCGGGGGGTGGACGATGTTCCTGGTCACCGGCGCCACCGGCAATGTCGGCGCGGAAGTGACGGCGGCGCTCGCCGCGGCGGGCGCACCGGTCCGGGCGCTGGTGCGCCGGCCGGATGTCGAGTTGCCGGAGGGCGCCGAAGCGGTCGTCGGCGATCTCGACGATCCCGGCAGCCTGACCGACGCGCTGAAGGGCGTCGAAGGCGTGTTCGGTGTTGTCCGGCTACGAGGACATGCCGGGCATGCTGGCGAAGGCGCGCGACGCCGGTGTGCGGCGGATCGTGTTGCTGTCGGGGGGATCGGCGGCGCTGGCCGACCTGGACAACGCGGTTTCCCGGTACATGACGCTGTCCGAGCGCGCGGTGCGGGAGTCGGGTCTGGACTGGACGTTCCTGCGGCCGCGCGCGTTCATGTCGAACGCCCTGCGCTGGCTGCCGCAGCTGCGCTCGGGCGACACGGTCCGCGTCCGGTTCCCGGACGTCGCGGCGGCGTGCATCGATCCGGCCGACATCGCGGCGGTGGCGGTCCTCGCGCTGGCCGGCGGGCACGAAGGGCTCGTCCACGACCTGACCGGACCGGTCGCGATGCGGCCCGTCGAGCAGGTCGCGGCGCTGGCCTCGGTGCTCGGGCGCGACCTCCGGTCCGTGGGGCTGTCGGACGCCGAGACGCGGTCGGAACTCGAGGCCGCGATGCCGCGTGAGTACGTCGAGGCGTTCTGGAGCTTCTACGTCGACGGGACGTTGGACGAAGCGACGGTGTACCCGACGGTGTCCGAAGTGACCGGCCGGCCGGCGCGGACGTTCGAGGAGTGGGCCGAGGCACACGCGGACGCCTTCCGGTGACGTCGTGAAGCGGCGGTGGCTGGGCGCCGCGGTCAGCGTCGTCGCGCTCCTGGCCGCCGCGGCCCACCTCGTCTGGCCCGGGTTGAAGATCGACGCCAGCACGGTGCTGCTCTTGGTCGTGGCCCTGGTGCCCTGGCTCGGTGAGCTGCTGGAGAGCATCGAGCTGCCGGGCGGCTGGAAGGTCAAGTACCGCGACCTGCAGCAGCGCCAGGACGCGCTCGAGCGCACGACCGCGGAAGCGAGCAGCACCGCCCAGGCGGCGCTGGGGGCCGCGCGGGGCGAGGACCTGCCACCGACGATGGAGACGGTCCGCCTGTTCGCCGAGGAGTACCAGCGGCTGCGCAAGACACCCCGGCAGCCGGCCCGCACCGCGGAGCTGGACCAGCTGTTCGGCGCGATGGTGACCGTGCTGCCGCGCGTGCCGGGCTTCGACCCGGTGCGGGCTTTCGGCGACGACGACGGCGGGATGCGCCTCGCCGGGTACGCCGCGCTGTACGGACGGCCGGATCCCGCGTTGCTCGAGGACACCGTGCGGGCGCTCGGCCGGGAACCCACCGCCTTCATCCAGTACTGGGCGATCCGGACGGTGGCCGCGCTGCTCGAACGCGCGGATCCGGACGCCGTGCCCGAAGAGGTCTTCGACGTCCTGCAGGAGCTGCTCACCCGGCTCCCGCAGGGCACTTCCCGGCGTGAGCAGCTCGGCCGGCTTCTCGACGCACGCCGCTACGGCTGAGCGCCGTTCCGCGCGGGCGGATTCTTCTGCGATGGTGTGTCCAAGCGGCGGGCCGCCGTTCGTAGTGGTGGCGTACGGCAACCGAGCCACAGGAGGAATCCCGTGAAGTACCTGATGCTGATCAACGCCGCGCTGGACGCCGGGGGCGAGGTCGCCGGCGGCTGCACGCCGGCGGACTGGCAGCTGTTCCACAAGGAGATCCAGGAGGCGGGCGTCTACCTGTCCGGAAGCTCGCTCGCCGACTTCACCACGGCCGCGACGGTCCGGGTCGACGACCGGGGCGAGCGGCTCGTCACCGACGGTCCGTTCGCCGAATCCCGGGAGGTGCTCGGCGGCTACTTCGTCGTCGACGTGCCGGACCTCGACGTCGCGCTCGACTGGGCGGCGCGCTGCCCGGGGTCCCGCGACGGCGGGTCGATCGTGGTGCGGCCGCTGGCCGACCACGAAGGCTGACGCCGGTGGCGGGGCGGGCGGGCGCGCCGGCCGGGGCTGCCGGGGATCCCCGGCTGAGCCTCGAGGCGGTGTTCCGGGAGGAGCGCGGGCTGCTGCTCGCCGCGCTCGTCCGGCGGTTCGGCGACCTCGACCTGGCCGAGGAGGTGACGTCGGAGGCGATCGAGGCGGCGCTGGTGCGCTGGCCGGCCGAGGGCGTGCCGCCGAAGCCGGGCGCCTGGCTGATGACCACGGCCCGGCGCAAGGCGGTCGACCGGCTGCGCCGCGACCAGGCCTACGCGGCCCGGCTCGCGGTGCTGCAGGTCGAGGCCGAACGCGCGGCGCCCGCGCCGGAGTCCGGCGGCGGCCTGCCGGACGAGCGGCTGCAGCTGTTCTTCACGTGCGCCCACCCCGCCCTGCCCGCCGAGGACCGCGCGGCGCTGACGCTGCGCTGCCTGGCCGGCCTGACGACCCCGGAGGTGGCGCGGGCGTTCCTGGTGCCGAGCGCGACGATGGGCAAGCGGATCGTGCGCGCGAAGCACCGGATCCGCACGCTCCGGATCCCGTTCCGGGTGCCGGACGCCGTCGAGCTGCCCGGGCGGCTGCCGGGCGTGCTCCAGGTCGTGTATTCGATCTTCACCGAGGGGTACGCGGCGAGCGCGGGCCCGGACCTGCAGCGGCTCGACCTGGCGGAGGAGGCGATCCGGCTGGCCCGCATCCTCCGCCGGCTGCTGCCGGGGGAGCGGGAGGTGGCGGGCCTGCTGGCGTTGCTGCTGCTGATCCACGCGCGCCGCGACGCCCGCACGGGCCCGGACGGCGCGCTGGTGCTCCTCGACGACCAGGACCGCACCCGCTGGGACCGCGCGATGATCGCGGAGGGGGCGGCACTGGTGGAGGTCGCGCTGACCGGCGGGCCACCGGGCCTGTACGGCGTCCAGGCGGCGATCGCGGCGCTGCACGACGAGGCACCGGACGTGGCGGGCACGGACTGGCCGCAGATCGTGGCGTTGTACGACGTGTTGCGCGGGCTGGCCCCCTCGCCGGTGGTGGAGCTGAACCGAGCGGTCGCGGTGGCCATGCGCGACGGCCCGGCGGCGGGGCTGGTGCTGCTGGACGCCCTGGCGGACGAGCCGAGGTTGCGCGGGTACGGCCCGTTCGCGGCGGCGCGCGGGGAGCTGCTCAGCCGGTCGGGCCGTGCTGCGGAGGCGGCTGCGGCCTACCGGGAGGCGCTGGAGCTGGCCGGGACCGAGCCGGAGCGGGGGTACCTGCGCGGGCGGTTGGCGGAGGTGACGCGGTCGGGTGAACAGCGCTGACGGCGGCCTTGCGCGGGAATCGTTCCCGCGCAAGGCTTTCCGCCGTCCGGCCGCAGCCATCCCGCTCCGCCGGCCACCCGGAACTGTCGGTGGCCCCCGGTAGGCTGGAACCCGGGGGCCGGAGGCCTAAGCCGCCCGCAACGCCGCCACCGCCGCCGCGAACATCGTCCCCTTGATCGCCCCCAGCGTTCCGCGGTCCTTCCCCGCCAGCGCGTGCACCCGTTCGCTCGCCACCTTCACCACTTCGCCCTCGGCCGCGATGTCGTCCACCAGCCCGATCTCCGCCGCCTCGGCGCCTCCGAAGCGGCGTCCCGTCGTCATCGACGCCACGGCCGCCGACGGGGTCAGCTTCGCCTGGATCAACGCCGCCATCCCCGGGGTGAACGGGATGTTGATGTCCGCCTCCGGGAAGCAGAAGTACCCCCGGTCGGCGCGCATGACGCGGAAGTCGTGCGCCATCGCGAGCATGGCGCCCGCGCCGAACGCGTGCCCGTTGACCGCCGCGATCGTCGGAACCGGCAGCGTCAGCAGCCGCGCGAAGAGTTCCTGCACGTCGGCCACGTACGCCGAGGCCTGGTCACCGTGCGCCGTCAGCCATTCGAGGTCGAGGCCGTTGGAATAGAACTTGCCGCTGCCGGTGGTCACCAGCGCACCCCCGACACCGTCCAAATAGGAGTGCACACGCTGCAGCCAGTCCGGGGAAAACCGGTTTTCGTCGTCGCCCAGATCCAGCACGGATACGGTCACGGTCGGTCCTTTTCTCGAGGGGGCACGGTCAGCACGGCCCGCACCGCGGCGGCCAGCCTGGCCCGTACCAGGGGATCGGTGATGTCACGGCGGAAGAACGCGGTCGGCAGGTCGACGACGCACGTGGTGATCACCTCGACCGCCAGGCCGTCGCCGCGGTCCCACAGCTGCCGGGCGAGCCGGACGAGCAGCGCGACCAGGCGCTTGTCCACCGCGTGCAGCGCTTCCGCCAGCTCGTCCGGCAGTTCCGGCCCGAACAGCCGGTCGCCGCGGACCGCGAGCAGCATCCGCGCCCCGTCGGGACGCGCGGCGGCGAACACCGCGGGCGTGTCCGCCGCCGCGACGACGGCCTCCACCGGCGAAGGGGCCTTATCCACCAGTGCGGTCTGCAGGTCGAGGAACGCCGTCGCCGCGCGCAGCCAGACGCGGGCCAGCAGTGCGCTGAGGGACCCGAACGCGTGGTAGATCGTCCCGTTCGGCACGCCCGCGGCCGCGGCGAGGCCACGGACCGTCACCTCCGTCGAGGAGGCGACGAGCCGTTCGGCGACGTCGAGGAGCGCGTCGAGGTCGTGGACGCGGGGGCGGGGCATGCCGCGACGGTAACAGAGCACGTGCTCCAAAACCAGGGCGGTAAGCTGCCGCCGTGGAGATCTGGATCAACCCGGCGTGCTCGAAGTGCCGGACCGCGGTGTCGATGCTGGACGAAGCGGGCGCGGAGTACACCGTGCGCCGCTACCTCGAGGACCCGCCGACGGCGGCGGAGCTCGAAGCGGTCCTGGAGCGCCTCGGCCTCGAGCCGTGGGACATCGCGCGCACCGCCGAGCCGGTCGCGAAGGAGCTCGGCGTCAAGGCGTGGGGCCGCACGCCCGAGGACCGGCCGAAGTGGATCGAGGCGCTCGCCGAGCACCCCAAGCTGATCCAGCGGCCGATCATCACCGCCGACGACGGCACGGCGGTCGTCGCCCGCGACCCGGAAACGGTGCGCTCGGTCCTTTAGGGGATCGCGTCGGTCGTCGACAGCAGCGGGACATCGAGGGGCACCGTCTCCGGGTACTTGATCCCGGCGCCGGTGTTGAGCACGACGACGTCTTCGCCGCCCTCGAGCCATCCCGACTCGCGAAGGTGCCGCAACGCGGCGAAGCACGCTCCGCCTTCCGGGCAGACGAACGTGCCCTCGTAAGAGGTCAGTTCCCGTTGCGCGGCAAGGAGCTCCTCGTCGGTGACGGCGACGGCGGTGCCCCCGGTCGCGTACACGGCGTCGAGCACGAGGAAGTCGCCCAGCGCCTTGGGCACGGTGATGCCGAAGGCGACGGTCCGGGCGTCCGGGAACGGCGTGCTTTCCCGCTCGCCGCGCGAAAACGCCGTGACGATCGGCGCGCACCCGGTGGCCTGGACGGTGACGAGCCGGGGCAGCGGCCCGGAGATCCAGCCCAGCTCCCGCATCTCCAGCAGCGCCTTGTGGATTCCGATGATGCCGACGCCGCCGCCGGTCGGGTAGAGGATGACGTCCGGCAGCCGCCAGCCGAACTGCTCGGCGAGCTCGTACCCCATCGTCTTCTTGCCCTCGATGCGGTACGGCTCCTTCAGCGTGGAGACGTCCTGCACGCCGGGGCGCCGCCCGGCCGCCGCGGCGATCAGCTTGCCCGCGTCCCCGATGAGACCGTCCACCCGGTACAGCTCGGCGCCGGCCGCGACGCACTCGCGCATGGTGATCGCCGGGGCGTCGCCGGGCATGGCGACCAGGCTCGACAGCCCCGCGCGCGCCGCGTACAACGCCCACGCCGCGCCCGCGTTGCCGTTCGTCGGCATCGCGATCCCGCGCACGCCCAGTTCCGCGGCCCGCGAGACGCCGACCGCGGCGCCGCGCGCCTTGAACGTGCCGGTGGGAACCAGCCCTTCGTCCTTCATCCACAGGCGCGAAAGCCCCAGCTCGCGGCCGTAGCGCGGCAGCCGCAGCACCGGCGTCATGCCCTCGCCGAGGCTGACGACGTGCTCGGCCGAACGCACCGGCAGCACCTCGTGGTAGCGCCACAGCGTCGGTTCCCGCCCGGCGATCTCCTTCGGTGTCACGGCTTCGCGGACGCCGTCGAGGTCGTACCGCGCGAGCAGCGGCGCGCCCGCGGGGGAGAGTCCCTGGACCGCGTCGGCCTCCAGGCGTTCGCCGGTCCGGGAGCACTCGAGGTGACTGAGGAAGGAGTACGGCACGGCGCCGATCCTAGGTCCTAAAGTGGGGCCATGGACGCGCTGCGGGTGTGCCTGTACGTCTTCGCCGGGGTGACGCTCGGCACCTGGCTGGTCTCCGTGGTGACCAGGGAGTACTCCTGGGTCGACCGGATCTGGTCGATCGTGCCGGTGGTCTACGCCGGGATCTTCGCCGGCGCCGCCGGGTTCGCCGACCCGCGGCTCGACGTGCTGTTCGCGCTGGTCGCGCTGTGGGGCGCCCGGCTGACGTTCAACTTCGCCCGGAAGGGTGGTTACGCGCCCGGCGGCGAGGACTACCGGTGGGCGGTGCTGCGCGAGCGGATGGCACCCTGGCAGTTCCAGCTGTTCAACTTCTTCTTCATTTCGCTGTACCAGAACGTGATCCTGTTGCTGATCACGCTGCCGGCGTTGCCGGCGCTGGAGAACCGGGGCTCGTTCGGCGTGGCGGACGTCGTCGTCGCCGTGGTGTTCGCCGCCTTCCTCGTGGGGGAGACGGTCGCCGACCAGCAGCAGTGGGACTTCCACCGCGAGAAGCACGCCGGCCGGGCTTCGACGCGGTTCCTCCGGAGCGGGCTGTTCCGCTACTCGCGGCACCCGAACTTCTTCTTCGAGCAGGCGCAGTGGTGGGCGGTCGCCGCGTTCGGCGTGGTCGCCGGCGGTCTGCAGTGGACGGTCGTCGGCGCGGTGCTGCTCACGCTGCTGTTCGTGGGCTCGACGCGGTTCACCGAGAGCATCACGAAGTCCCGGTACCCGGAGTACGCGGACTACCAGCGGCGGACGTCGGCCGTGGTCCCGTGGTGGCCGCGGCGCGAAGCGGTCCGCGGCTGACGGCTTCCGGTGCGTCCTGGCCGGCCCGCGAGAGTCTCGACGTCTCGGGGCATGGCGCGCGGCCGGACGTCTTCTCGCTCACCGTCGGCGAGCGGCTCCGGGACGGCGTCACCTACCTCCGGTGACGCCGTCCGCCCGCGCTCACACCGCCAGCCGGCCGCCGTCCACCGGGAGAATCGCGCCCTGGACGAAGCTCGCGTCCCCCGCCACCAGGAACGCGATCGCCGCCGCGATCTCCTCCGGCCCGGCGACCCGGCCCGCCGGGCCCGCCGCCGCCAGTTCGTCCAGGCCCTCGCCGAACACCGAGGTGCCTTCCGTGCGGGTCGGGCCCGGGCTCACCGCGTTGACCCGCACGCCCGACGGCCCGTACTCCGCCGCCCACGCCTTCGTCAGCAGCTCGACCGCCGCCTTCGAGGAACCGTAGAGCGCCATGCCCGCCATGCCGCGGGTCGCGACCATCGTCGACACGTTGACGATCGCGCCGCGGCCGCGGGCCGCCATCTCCGGCGCCAACGCGGCGACGAGGAAGAACGGCACCTTCACGTTGGTCGTGAAGACGGCGTCGAAGTCCGCTTCGGCGAACTCCGCGGTCGGCCCGGTCGGGAAGATCCCGGCGTTGTTGACCAGCACGTCGATCGGCCCGCCCAGCTCCCGCGCCCGGTCCGCGAGGGCGCGCGCCGAAGCGGCGTCCGTCAGGTCCGCCGCGACGAAGTCGGCCTTGCCCCCCGCCGCGCGGATCTTCGCGACGGCCTCGGCCCCGCGCCCGGCGTCCCGGCCGGACAGCACCACGTGCGCGCCCAGCCCGGCCAGCGCGACCGCCGTCGCGCGGCCGATGCCGCTCGTCCCGCCGGTCACCAGGGCCGTCGACCCGGACAGTTCTGCAGTCATCGCTCAACTCCTTCGAGATCCCCGGGGTTTTCCCGGTCGCAGGGTTCAAGCGAGACCGCAGCCGGAGACTTCCGGCCGGGCGTTCGGCCCTCCTTATACCTCCGATCCGGTCTGCCGATGGTCTTCCAGTGCCGCGACGAACTCGGCGACGTCCCGCCGGCGCGACGCCGCCGGCCACACCGCCCAGGTCCGCCGGACGATCGGGTTCCCCGCCAGCGGCACCCACCGGACCGTCTCCGGCAGCGGGTACGGCCATTCGGGCGGGGCGAAGGCGTACGCCCCGCCCGCGCTGACCGCCGGGATCTTGAGCTCGACGATCAGCCGCTGTTCCTCCGGGACCTCCGGGCCGACGTCGAGGCCGTGGCTGCGCAGGATGGCCGCCAGCTCGTCGTACCAGGCCGGGCTGCCCGCCCGCGGGAAGGCGAACCACTCCAGCCCGGCCAGGTCCTCGAGCCGGACCGGCGAGCCCAGCTTCTCCGCCAGCTCCGTGGCCAGCAGGACACCGACGTCTTCGGTCACCACGAGGGCCGCGTCCAGGTCCGGCCCGGGCGGGCGCTCGCGGACCAGCCCGACGTCCAGCTCGCCGGCCCGCAGCGCGGCCACCTGCGCCACCGACGACAGGTGGCGGGCCTGCACCCGCGTGTCCGGCAGCCGCGCGAGCGCCGCCGGCAGCAGGTCCGGCGGCAGTTCCAGGGGGACACCGACGCGCAGGACGCCGCCACCGTCCGCGGTGTGCCGGGCCATGGCGGCCAGCGCCTGGTCGTGGCGCGCCAGCACCGCGCGGGCCTCGCCGAGCAGCGTCGTCCCGGCCTCGGTGACCTGCACGCCGGTGCTGGTGCGCACCAGAAGCCGGACGCCGAGCCGCCGTTCGAGCGCGGTGATCGTCTGCGACAGCGCGGGCTGGCTCACGTGCAGCTGCCGGGCCGCCTTGGACATCGCGCCCGCCTCGACGACCGCGACGAACGCGCGCAGCTCGCGGATTTCCATCAGCGGGCCCACCGGATCGGCAGCGACTTGAGGCCGTTCTGGAAGTTCGACCGCAGCCGCACGGGTTCCCCGGCGAGTTCGACGAAGCCGAGCCGGTCCAGCACCGCGTCGAACATCGCCCGCAGCTGCACCCGGGCCAGGTGCGCGCCGAGGCAGAAGTGCGGGCCGTGGCCGAAGGTCAGGTGGTCGTTCGGCGTCCGCCCGATGTCGAAGGTGTCCGGTGCGGGGAACACCGACGGATCCCGGTTGGCCGAAGAGAACCAGACGACCACCTTGTCCCCGGCACGGATGTCCACATCGGACAGGCGGACGTCCGAAACCGCCGTGCGCCGGAAGTGCATGACCGGTGTCCACCAGCGGAGCATCTCCTCGACCGCCGACGGCAGCAGCGACCGGTCGGCCAGCAACCGCCGGTACTCCGCGGGGTGCGAGAGCAGCGCGAGCAGTCCGCCGGGCAGGCCGTTGCGCAGGGTTTCGTTGCCCGCCACGGAAAACAGCCAGAACAGGTTCTCGAACTCCGCGAGCGAGACGCGGCCGCCGTCGTCGCCGACGTGCCGCATCAGATTGCTCATCACGTCTTCGCCCGGGTGCTCGCGCTTGTATTCGCCGAGCGCGTTCGCGTACGCGTAGAGGTCCGGCATGCCCGCGCGCGTCCGCGGATCCGGCATCGACCCGTCCGGCCCCGGCGACGGGCGGACGGCGAGCGCGGCCCGGGCCAGCTCGCTCACCTCGGACACGGAAACCGTCGAGCTCACCGCGTATTCGGCGTCCTGGTAGCCGATCACCCGGTTGCTCCAGTCGTACATCAGCCGCCGGTCCTGTTCCGGCACACCGAAGACTTCGGCCAGGGTCAGCAGCGGCAGGTCGGCGGCCACCTGCGCGAAGTCGCACTCGCCGTCGTCGGCGACGGCAAGCACGAGCGCCCGCGCCCAGCTCTCGATCTGCGAAGTCAGCTTCGCGATCGCGCGCGGGGTGAACGCCTTGGTGAGCAGCCCGCGCAGCCGCCCGTGCTCCGGCGGATCCATGTTGAGCATCATCCGGCGCACGTAGGCGAGGTCGGCCGCGTCGCGGATCTGGGTTCCGCCCAGCTGGGACGAGAACACCCCGGGATCGCGCAGCACCCGCCGGACCTCGGCGTGGCCGAGCACCGCCCAGAAGTCGTCGACGCGCACCACCGGGCCGGCGCGCCGCAGCCGCGCCAGCTCGTCGTACGGGACCCCTCGCACGTAGGTGTCCGGATCGGTGATCACGAACCGACCCTAGCCGCGGCCACCGACAGTTTGGGAGGCTGCGCGGATGGACACGCTCAACATGCGCATCGGTGGCAAGGGCGAACCGGCCGTTCTCCTCCTGCACGGCCTCGGCGCGACCGGGGCCGTCTGGAACCATTTCGCCGTCCAGCTCGAGCGGCGCGTTCTGGTGCCGGACCTGCCCGGCCACGGCCCGTCCGCGCCCCTGCCGCACTACAGCTTCGCCACCCTCGCCGAGGCGGTCGCGCGGGCGCTGCCGGACGGCGGACCGCTGGTCGTGGCCGGCCATTCGCTCGGCGGCGTGCTCGCGCTGGAACTGGCGTCCGGCCGCTACGACGTCGAGGTCGACGGCGTGCTGGCCCTCGGGGTGAAGGTCGAGTGGAGCCAGGACGACCTCAACCGCGCGGCCTCGTTCGCGGCGCGGCCGCCGCGGGTGTTCGCGACGCGGGAAGACGCCGAGCAGGCGTACCTGAAGGTGTCCGGGCTGCTCGGGATCGCGCCCACCGACCCGGCCGGGCTTCGCGAGACCGAGGGAGGTTGGCGCCTCGCGATGGACCCGGCCGCGTTCGGCCTCGGCGCGCCGGACATGCCGGCCCTGCTGGCCGGGGCGCGCTGCCCGGTCGTGCTCGCCGCGGGCGAGGACGACCCGATGAGCCGCCCGGAGCAGCTGCGGGCGCTCGATCCCGACGCCGTCACGCTGCCCGGCCTCGGGCACAACGCCCACGTCGAGGACCCGGCCGCCGTGCGCGCCCTGCTCAAGCGCTTCGGCGTGTAGGCCCGGGTGCAGCCGTCGTACCCCATGCGACGGCTGCGCCGCGGACCCCTCGCCACCACCGGACGCCCGAAAGCCTAGGAAACCGCGGTGGACGAGCGCCTGTACTGTCGTTGTCCGCCGCTGTCACCCTCGGTACCTGCGCAAACGGTTATCTTCGCCGATCGGTGGTACATCTCGGGCGGCACGATCGTGATGCTGAAGAGGTACGTTCCGCTCGGGGGACGCAGGAGAGGACGCCTGTGGACGAAGGCCCGTCGTTCGCCGGATGGCTGCGGGAGCGGCGTGTGCGCACCGGCCTCACGCAGGCGCAGCTCGCCGAGCGGGCGGGGCTGAGCCTGCGCGCGGTGCGCAACGCCGAGCTCGGCAGCGTGCGGCGGCCCCGGCCGGAGACGGCCCGCAAGCTGCGGGACGCGCTCGCCGAAGCCCCGCCGGAACCCGTGCGGATCCGGGTGCTGGGTCCCCTGACGGTCACGCGGGGCGCCGAACCGGTGGAGATCGGCGCGGAGAAACAACGCCTGCTGCTCGCGATGCTGGCCCTGCAGCCGAACCGCACGGTCCGGCGCGAAGACCTCGTCGACGTCATCTGGGACGAGCCGCCGCCGTCCTGCCTCGACCTGCTCCACACCTACGTCGCGCGGCTGCGGCGGGCGCTGCGCCCGGCCGGCCTCATCGCCACGGACAAGGGCGGCTACCGGCTCGTCGCCGGGGAGGACGAGCTCGACCTGCTGCGCTTCGAGGCCCTGCTCGCGCGGGACGCCCCGAAGGAGGCGCTCGGGCTCTGGCGCGGCCCGGCGCTCGCCGACGTCGAACGGCTGCGCCAGCACCCGGCCCGGCTCGCACTGGCGATGCGGCGCGCCAAGGCCGTGCTGGCCTACGCCGAGGTCGCCGACCCCGAAGACGCGGCGGTGCAGCTGCGGGTGCTGACCGCCGAGGAACCGCTGAACGAGTCCGCGCACGCCAAGCTGATGCTGGTGCTCGCCGCGTCCGGGCGCCAGGCCGCCGCGCTGGACGTGTTCGGCGAAGTGCGCCGGCGGCTCGCCGGCGAGCTGGGCCTGGAGCCCGGCCCCGAACTGCGGGCCGCCCAGCGGCAGGTGCTGCGGCAGGACTTCGCCGCTCCGGAGCCGCCGTCCCGGGTGCCGGCGCAGCTGCCCGCCGACGTCCCCGGCTTCCGCGGCCGCGCCGCCCAGCTGGCCGAGCTGGACGCGCTGCTGCACCGCGACGAAGGCGACACCGGCGCGCGCATCGCCGTCCTGTCCGGCACGGGCGGGGTCGGCAAGACCGCGCTCGCGGTCCACTGGGCGCAGCGCTCGCCCGGGGAGTTCCCCGACGGCCAGCTGTACCTCGACCTGCACGGCTACGGCACCGTCCGGCCGGTGGACCCGGGCGACGCCCTGTCGGGGTTCCTGCGCGCCCTCGGCGTCCCCGGCGCCGACATCCCCGCCGAGCCGGACGAGCGCGCCGCGAAGTTCCGCACCGCGCTCACCGGGCGGCGGATGCTCTTGGTGCTGGACAACGCGAACGCGGTGGGCCAGGTCCGCCCGCTGCTGCCGGGCTCGCCGACGTGCCTGGTGCTGGTGACCAGCCGGGACGCGCTGCCCGGGCTGGTCGCCCGCCACGGCGCCCGCCGGGTGCTCGTCGACCTGCTGACCGAGGCCGAAGCCCGCGACCTGCTCCGAGCGCTGCTCGGCCCGCGCGTCGACGCCGAACCCGAGGCCACCGCGGCCCTGATCGGGTACGCGGCCCGGCTGCCGCTGGCGCTGCGCCTGGTCGCCGAGCTGGCGCTGAGCCGGGAGGGCGAGCGCCTCGCCGCCCTGGCCGCGGAGCTGGCCGACGAACGGCGGCGGCTCGACCTGCTCGACGGCGGCGGTGACCCGCTCACCGCCGTCCGCGCGGTCTTCTCCTGGTCCTACCGCAACCTCGCGTCCGACGCCGCCCGCCTCTTCCGGCTCTGCGGCCTGCACCCCGGCCGTGACCTGACGCCGCCCGCGCTGGCCGCCCTCGCCGACGTCCCGCCGGCCGAGGCCGAACGGCTGGCCGGCACCCTCGTGCGCGCCCACCTCGCGCAGCGGACCGGCGACGACCGCGTCCAGCTGCACGACCTCCTGCGCGTCTACGCCGCCGAGCTCGCCGCCGAAGATCCCGGCGAGAGCCGTGAAGCGCAGCGGCGGCTGTTCGACTTCTACGTCTCCTCGGCCGGGCAGGCCATGGACGTCGTGCTGCCCCAGGAACGGCACCTGCGGCCGCGCGTGCCGGACCCCGACGTCAAGGTTCTCGACGCGCAGGCGTGGCTGGAGGCCGAACGCCGCAACCTCCTGGCGGTCGCCGCGCACGCGACGCGGCACGGCTGGCCGGACCACCTGCGGTTGCTGTCCGGGATCCTGTGGCACTACCTCGACGTCGGCGGCTACCACGAGGAAGCCCTGGTGCTGCACACGCACGCCTCGGCGCTCGCCCACCACACGGGCGACCGGGCGGCCGAGGCCGAACCGCTGATCCTGATCGCGCTGGGCCACTGGCGGGTCGGCCGGTCGCCGGAGGCGCTGCGGTATCTGGAGGAGGCCCTCGC
This sequence comes from Amycolatopsis sp. cmx-4-61, assembly GCF_046548775.1. Classification (NCBI taxonomy): domain Bacteria; kingdom Bacillati; phylum Actinomycetota; class Actinomycetes; order Pseudonocardiales; family Pseudonocardiaceae; genus Amycolatopsis; species Amycolatopsis sp. cmx-4-61. Next base: position 185,809 of record NZ_JAEBEI010000012.1, read on the forward strand.
CCTCGCCCGGGAGACCGGCGACCGGCGCACCGAAATCCACGCCGTCAACACGCTGGGGCTGGTCTGCCGGGCGCTCGGCCGGTTCGCCGAGGGGATCGGGTACTCGACGGAGGCGCTCGCGCTGGCCAGGAAGTCCGGCGACCGCACCAGCGAGGGCCTGGTCCTGGTGGTGCTGGGCTGCTCCTGCCGCGGCATCGGCCGGTACGGCGAAGCGATCGGCTACCTCGAAGAGGCCCTCGCACTGGCCCGGGACATCGCCGACCGCACGACCGAGGGCTACGCGCTGGTCAACCTGGGCGATGTGCTGTCGGCGCTGGGCCGGCACGACGAAGCGGCCGAGTTCCTGGCGGAGGGGCTGGCGCACCTGCGCGCGATGGGTGTCCGGGTGAGCGAGGGGTACGCCCTGGGCATCCTCGGCGACGTCGAGCACGCGCGCGGCCGGTACGCCGAAGCCGCGGCGCACCTGGAGCGGGCGCTGGAGATCGCGCAGGACACGGGCAGCCCGCCCAACCGCAGTGTCGCGCTGAAGCACCTCGGCGACGTGCGGCTGGCGCAGGGACGGCACGCGGAAGCGGCCCAGCACCTCGAAGAGGCGCTGAGCCTCGCCCGCGAATGCGGTGACCGCGGCGTGGAATCCCGCGTGCTCAACAGCCTCGGCACTCTGTCCGCCGCGCACGGCGGACAGAGTGCCGCTTCGGACGCGTTGCGGTACCACCGCGAAGCCCTGGCCGTGGCCAAGGAAACGGGCTGCCGTCCCGAGCAGGGCCGGGCGCACTGCGGGCTCGGCGAAGTACACAGTGGACTCGGCGATCCGGGGGCGGCGCGCTCGCATTGGGAGCGGGCACTGGCCTGTTACGCCGGGGAATGCGTGCCGGGCGCGATCCGGGTCAAGAACCACCTGACGGCCTTGGAGCGCGTCGCGGGCTGATCGGGCTCGCGGGCGGCGAGGTCGGCTTCGAGCCGTTCGAGGTCCCGGTCGACGACGTCGGAGCTGCCCGCGAGCCGCGGCCTCACCGCCTGCTCCCGGTGGCCTTGAAGAACGTGTAGTGGAAGGTGCCGTCTTCGCGCGTGGTCCGGTGCAGGTCGGCGACGCCGTGCTGCCAGCGGTCCGGCGTGGCCAACCCGCGGGCGACGGCGGTTTCGCCGACGCCTTCGACCATCGCGGTGAAGGTGTCCCGGGTGAACCCGGCGACCAGGCCGGGGCGCGACGCGTCGGCGTAGACGGTCCGCGGTTCGACGGTGACGTCGGCGAACCCGGCGCCGGTCAGCAGCGGGTACAGGCGCCGTCCGATGAGCGCGTCGCCGCCGGCGTCGGCCTGGAGGCGGACGAGGCAGTCGATCGCGGCCTGGGCGTGCTCGCTGCGCGGGTGGAAGAACGCCGAGCCGTGGTCGCCCTCGATCACCGTGATCGTGCCGCCCGGACGCAGCAGCGTCTTCAGGTGGGTCAGCGCCTTTTCCGGCTCCGGCAGGTGTTCCAGCACGAAGCAGACGAAGACGTGGTCGTACTCGCCGTCGAGGTCGAACAGGTCGGCCCGCCGGAACTCGGCGCCCTCGACCCGGGTCCGGGCCTGGCGCAGCGACGCCTCGGAGACGTCGACCGCGGTGATGTGCGCGGCCGGGCTGCGGGCCGCGAGGTGGACGGTCTGGGCGCCGACGCCGCAGCCGGCCTCGAGCACGCGGCTGCCGGCGGGATAGGCCGTCCCGGCGTGCAGGAGGTCGGCGAGGGTGTCGGCCTGGTCGCCGAGGCGGCGGGCTTCGGGTTCGGTGTACCCGTGCACGTAAGCGGTGTCCATGAGCCCAGCGTCCTGCGACAATGGTCCGATGGACAGGGCCAAACCCCCGCTGCCGGAGGGGTCCATAGGGTCGGACTTCCTCCAGCTGGACGTCCGCGAGGCACCGCCGGGCGGCCTCGCGGACTGGCTCGCCGGGCAGGTGCGCGCGGCGGTCGCCGACGGCAGGCTCCCGGTCGGCGGCCGGCTGCCCGCGTCCCGGGTGCTGGCCGCCGAGCTGCGCGTGTCGCGGGGCGTGGTCACCGAGGCCTACCAGCGGCTGATCGACGACGGCCACGCCGCCGGCCGCGGCCGGGCGGGGACGGTCATCGTCGCCGCGCCCGTGCTGCCGCCGTCCCCTTCGCCTTCCCCGGGCCGGCTCGTCTCGAAGGTGATCACGCCTCTGCCGGGTGCGGAAGTCTTCGACGCGGTCCGCGCGGCGCCGGCGCGGATCGACCTCACCCCCGGCGTCCCGGACCTCACGGCGTTCCCGCGGGCGGCATGGCTGCGCGCCGAGCGGGCGGTGCTGGACGAGCTGGAGCCGTCCCACTTCGGCTACGGCGACCCGCGCGGCGCGCCGTCGATGCGGCTGGCGGTGTCGCGCTGGCTGGCGCGCAACCGCGGGATCCGCGCCGACCCGGGCGAGATCATCGTGGTGGCCGGGGTGGCGCAGGCGCTGACGTTGCTGGGACAGGTCCTGCGGCAGCACGGCGTTTCCGCGGTGGCCGTCGAGGACCCGGGGTCGCTGGGCGCGCGCCAGCACCTGCACCACAGCGGCCTGGAAACCCCGCCGGTCCCGGTCGACGACGACGGCGTGCGGGTGGCGTCGCTGGACGCACCGGCGGTGCTGCTGACCCCGGCCCACCAGTTCCCGACGGGGGTGGTCCTCGGGGGCGAGCGCCGCCGCGAGCTGATGAGCTGGGCGGCGGCCGGCGGGATCGTGCTCGAGGACGACTACGACGCCGAGCACCGCTACGACCGGGCGCCGGTGCCCGCGGTCCGGTCGATGCTGCCGGAGGTGTGCTACATGGGCAGCGTGTCGAAGCTGCTGGCGCCGGCGTTGCGCGTGGGCTGGCTGCTGGCGCCACCGCGGTTCTTCGCCGATCTGGTGGCCGCGAAGCGGTTCGCGGACCTGGGGAACGCGGTGCTGGCGCAGCTGGTGCTGGCCCGGCTGATGGAGACGGGCGAGCTGGAGCGGCAGCTGCGGGTGGTGCGGGGTCGGCATCGCCGTCGTCGCGACGCGATGATCCGGGCGCTGTCGGCCTCCATGCCGTCGGCGGTGGTCCACGGCGCGGCGGCGGGTCTGCACCTGACGGTGACGTTCGGGTCTCCGGTGGACGACGTGGCGCTGGCGGCGGCCGCGCTGGCGGAGGGGGTGAAGGTCCAGCCGCTGTCGTGGCACCGGCAACGACCCGGCCGGCCGGGGCTGGTGCTGGGGTATGCGGCCCGGACGGCGACGGAGATCGCGGAGGGAGTGGCGGTGCTCGGGCGCCTGATCGGGGCCTCGCCGTGAGGGGGACCCCCGGTTTCGACGTTACCCGAGGGCACTGACAGATTTCGCTGGTCCACGGGCCCCGCACCGCAGTTGTCCACAACCGGCCCCACGCGGTCGAGTTGTCCACACCCGTCCGGTAAAGGGTCCTCAAAGGACAGTCAAGCGGCTGTGATCATGCTCTCCCACGTGTTTCCGCCTGTTGGTTGCCATACGCAAGCAACTTGCTTAGCCTAGCTAAGGGACTTTGCGAGCAGAGAGGTTGCACAGTGGCGGAACGCCGGACGTATTCGATCGCGGAACTGGGGCCGCGGTACAAGTGGATCGCGCTGTCCAACACGACGCTGGGCATGCTGATCGCCACGATCAACTCCTCGATCGTGCTGATCGCGCTGCCCGACATCTTCAAGGGCATCGGCATCAACCCCCTGGAACCGGCCAACACGAGCTACCTGCTGTGGATGATCATGGGCTTCCTCGTGGTCACCGCGGTGCTGGTGGTGAGCTTCGGCAGGCTCGGCGACATGTACGGCCGCGCGAGGATGTACAACCTCGGCTTCGCGGTGTTCACGGTGTCGTCGATCATGCTGGCCGTCACGTGGTTCGACGGCGACGCGGCCGCGTTGTGGCTGATCGGCTGGCGCATCGTGCAGGGCGTCGGCGGCGCCTTCCTGATGGCGAACTCCTCGGCGATCCTCACCGACGCCTTCCCGGCCAACCAGCGCGGCCTGGCGCTCGGCATGAACGGCGTCGCGGCCATCGCGGGTTCGTTCCTCGGCCTGGTCGTGGGCGGCGTGCTCGCGCCGGTCGACTGGAACCTGATCTTCCTGGTGTCGGTGCCGTTCGGCGTGATCGGCACCATCTGGGCGTACCTCAAGCTGCACGACACCGGCGTCCGCAAGCACGCGCGGATGGACTGGTGGGGCAACATCACCTTCGCCGTCGGCCTGATCGCGGTGCTCATCGGCATCACCTACGGCATCCAGCCCTACGGCTCCTCGCCGACCGGCTGGGGCAGCCCGTTCGTGCTGAGCTGCCTGATCGGCGGGCTCGCGGTGCTGGTCGCCTTCGTGATCATCGAGTCGAAGGTCGACAACCCGCTGTTCCGGCTTTCCCTGTTCAAGATCCGCTCGTTCACCTGGGGCAACGTCGCCAACCTGACGGCGTCCCTCGGCCGCGGCGGGCTGCAGTTCATCCTGATCATCTGGCTGCAGGGCATCTGGCTGCCGCAGCACGGCTACACGTTCGAGCAGACCCCGCTGTGGGCCGGCATCTACATGCTGCCGATGACGGTCGGCTTCCTGCTGGCCGCGCCGACGTCGGGCATCCTCGCCGACCGGATCGGCAGCCGCCTGCTCGCCTCGGGCGGCCTGTTCATCACGGCCGTGACGTTCCTGCTGCTGATCGTCCTGCCGGTGAACTTCGACTACTGGGCGTTCGCCGCGATCCTGCTGATCAACGGCATCGGCATGGGCATGTTCTCCTCGCCCAACCGCGCCGAGGTGATGAACAGCTTGCCGGCGGACGCGCGCGGTTCGGGCGCGGGCATGATGACGACGTTCCAGAACGCGGCGATGGTGCTGTCGATCGGCTTCTTCTTCAGCCTGATCATCTCGGGTCTGTCGAGCAGCCTCCCGTCGACGATGCACGACGGCCTGGTCGCGCACGGCGTCCCCGAGGCGGCGGCGGCCCAGGTGGCGAACCTCCCGGCGGTGGCGGTGCTGTTCGCGGCGTTCCTGGGCTACAACCCGATCCAGCAGCTCCTGGGCGGCCAGCTGTCGTCCCTGCCGCCGGACCAGGCGTCGTTCCTGACGGGCCGCAGCTTCTTCCCGAACCTGATCTCGGGCCCGTTCCAGTCGGGGCTGGCGGTGGCGTTCGGCTTCGCCATCGTGGTGTGCCTGATCGGGGCGGTGGCGTCGTTGCTGACGAAGGACGCGCGGCCGGCCGACCGCGAGTCGGTGGGCGAGGAGCTGGCCGCGGTGGCCGGGGAGTCGGGCAGCGGACCGACCGAACTGGTGTCGCCGTCCAGCGAACGCTGAGGGTGTCTCGGCAGCCGGGTGCCGGAAGGCACCCGGCTTTCCGTCACCAGCCGACCGTGGCCCGCTGGATCTTCACCGGGTGCGCCGGGGCTCCGTCCAGGGGCCCGTTCGGATCGGTCGGGATGATGCCGTCCGCCACCATCCGGTCGATGGCCGGCATTCCGCGGATCACCCGCCCCATCACCGAATAGTTCGCCGGGATGTGCGCGAACGAATGCACGATGAAGAATTCCGAACCGTTGGTCCCCGGGCCCTGGTTCCCCATCGCGATCGTCCCGCGCGGGTACGTCTCGGCGCCCGAAACCTCGTCCGGGAACTCGTATCCCGGTCCGCCCTTTTCCACCTCGTAGATGTCCCCGCACTGCAGGACACCGAGGCGAGCGGAGTCGGACAACCGCCAGCACTGCGAATGGTCGTAGAACCGCTGCAGAACCAGCGACACCATGTTGTGCACCGCGCAAGGCGCCGCCCCGCCACGATCCAGCCGGACCGTCACCGGCCCGTAGTTGAACCGGAACGTCACATCGATGGTCCCGCGCGTCGGAGCGAACGGCAGCGGACGCACCACCGGCCGCGCCGCCGGGTTCGAAGGTGTCGGCGTGAACGTGCACCGAACCAGCGGCACCGACGCCGAAGCCGGGGTGGGGGCCACCAGCAAGGCGCCCAGTACACCGGCAAGAGCAAGTCCCCAGCGCAGCTTCATGCCGGGGACGTTAGCGAAAAACCGGCTACCTGCGCCAGGCCGTGCGCTGCTTGCGGATGTCCAGCACGAGCAGCAGGATCAGGAACAGCGACAGCCCGACGAGCCACACGTTCTCGGTGTTGTTCTCGTGGTTGCCCTTGATCATCACCAGCAGGATGATCGCGCTGAGCCAGCCGGCGATGCGGGTGGCCTTCGGGAACGAGCCGTGCCAGCCCCAGGCCGCGGACGGCTCGTCGCGCGGGTCGACCTCGGGCCGCCTCTTCTCGACCGCCTTGCCTGCCACGATGAACTCCTCAAACCCCGTGAACCTCGGACCCGCCGATGATCCCACACCTCCGGGTGCGCCGCGGAGACGCCCCGCGCGACAATGACCGGCGATGACTACCTCGCGAAGCGTTCTCGTGCTCGGCTCCACCGGGTCCATCGGCGTGCAGGCCCTCGACGTCGCCGCGCGCAACCCGCACCTGTTCCGGGTGGCCGGGATCGCCGCCGGTGGTGCCGACCCGGCCGCGCTCGCCGCGCAGGCGATCGCCCACGGTGTCGAAGCCGTCGCCGTGACCAAGGCCACGGCCGCCGAAGACGTCCAGCTCGCGCTGTACGCCGAGGCGCAGAAGCGGGGGTACGCCCGCGGCGAGTTCAAGCTCCCGCGGCTGCTCGCCGGCTCCGACGCCGTCACCGAGCTGATCGACGCCGTGCCCGTCGACACCGTGCTCAACGCGCTCCCGGGCTCCCGCGGCCTCGAGCCGACGCTCAAGGCGCTCGCCACCGGCGCCACGCTCGCCCTGGCCAACAAGGAGTCCCTCATCGCCGGCGGGCCGCTGGTGCTCGCCGCCGCCAAGCCCGGGCAGCTCGTGCCCGTCGACTCCGAGCACTCCGCCATCGCCCAGGCCCTGCGCGCCGGCCACCGCAGCGAGGTCGCCCGGCTGGTGCTCACCGCGTCCGGTGGCCCCTTCCGCGGCCGCCGGCGCGCGGAACTGGCCGGCGTCACCGTCGAGCAGGCGATGGCGCACCCGACCTGGTCCATGGGGCCGCTCATCACGATCAACTCCGCCACCCTGGTCAACAAGGGCCTGGAGCTGATCGAGGCGGCGCTGCTGTTCGGCATCCCGACGGACCGGATCGACGTCACCGTCCACCCGCAGTCGATCGTGCATTCGATGGTGACCTTCACCGACGGTTCCACGATCGCCCAGGCCAGCCCGCCGGACATGCGGCTGCCGATCGCGCTCGCGCTGCACTGGCCGGACCGCGTCCCCGGCACCGCCGCCGCGTGCACCTGGGACACCGCCGCGACCTGGACGTTCGAGCCGCTGGACGACGAGGCGTTCCCGGCCGTCGAGCTGGCCCGGCACTGCGGGGCCGCGGGTGGCTGCCTGCCCGCGGTCTACAACGCCGCGAACGAGGAGCTGGTGGCGGCGTTCCTCGCGCAGAACACCAGCTTCACGTCGATAGTGGACACTGTTTCCGAGGTGGTGGGAGCCGCCGACGAATGGCGTCGCGAGCCACGCGACGTCGAGGACGTTCTCGCGGCCGAGCGCTGGGCTCGCGCCCGGGCCGGTTCGATCATCGAGGGGAAGTAGCGGGTGCTCGCCTACATCATCGGCGTCGTGCTGTTCGCGCTGGGGATCTGTGTCTCGGTCGCGCTGCACGAAGCCGGGCACATGGTCACCGCGAAGGCCTTCGGCATGAAAGTCCGCCGGTACTTCGTGGGCTTCGGGCCCACGGTGTTCTCCTGGCGCCGCGGCGAAACCGAATACGGCCTGAAGTGGATCCCGCTCGGCGGGTTCTGCGACATCGCCGGCATGACCGCGCTCGACGAGGTCACCCCGGACGAGGCGCCGCGCGCGATGTGGCGGTTCAAGACCTGGAAGCGCACCGTCGTGATGTCGGCCGGGTCGATCACCCACTTCATCCTGGGCTTCGTGGTCCTCTACCTGATGGCCGTGACCATGGGCCTGCCGAACCTGAACCCCACCCCGACCGTTCCCGTGCTGGACTCGACCTCCTGCGCCCGCCCGACCACGACGAAGGAACAGGCCGAGGCCCAGGCCAACGCCCCCTGCCCGCAGGACGCACTGACCCCGGCCGCTTCGGCGGGGTTGCGGCCCGGTGACAAGGTGCTCTCCGTCGGCGGCAAGCCGGTCGCGACCTGGGAGGAGATGCTCACCGCGGTGCAGGCCACCAGCGGCCGGACGGTGTTCGAGGTGCAGCGCGGCACCCAGCAGCTGTGGCTCGTCGTCGACGTGCCGAAGGTGCAGCGCTGGAGCCCCTCCGGCGTGAAGGAGGTCGGCATGATCGGCGCCTCCCCGAAGGTGGACTCGCCGACCATCCAGTACGGCCCGGTCGCCGCGATCGGCGCCACCTTCGACTTCACCGGCACGATGTTCGCCGAGACGGCGCAGCGGCTCGTCCAGTTCCCGGAGCGCATCCCCGCCGTGGTCACCGCCATCTTCGGCGGCGAGCGCGACCCGAATACCCCGGTCAGCGTCGTCGGCGCGAGCCGGATCGGCGGCGAGGCCGTCGAGCGGGGCATCTGGGTCCTGTTCTTCTTCCTGCTGGCCAGCCTCAACTTCTTCATCGGCGTGTTCAACCTGCTGCCGCTGCTGCCGCTGGACGGCGGGCACATCGCGGTGGTCTGGTACGAGCGCGTCCGCGACTGGATCCGGGCCCGCCGCGGCAAGGCGGCCGGCGGTCCCGTCGACTACACGCGGCTGTCCGGGATCACGATGGTGCTCGTGCTGATCGGCGGCGCGGTGACGCTACTGACCGTCACCGCCGACATCGTCAACCCCATCCGGCTCGGCCAGTAGTCCCACGGCGGGGTGGCGGCCGGGCCACGGCCGCTCACCCCCGCCGTAATACTGCTCACCGTGACGGTTGACTTGGTGAAGGTGCCCCGGTAGGGGTAGGTACGCTGGAAGCCGTGACCGTCGCACTCGGTATGCCCGCCCTGCCCCCGCCCGTCCTCTCCGAGCGCCGCAAGACCCGCCAGCTCCAGGTGGGGTCGGTCGGCGTCGGAAGCGACTTCCCGATTTCCGTCCAGTCGATGACGACGACGCTCACCTCCGACGTCAACGCGACCCTGCAGCAGATCGCCGAGCTGACCGCCGCGGGCTGCGACATCGTCCGCGTGGCCTGCCCGTCGGCCGACGACGCCGAGGCGCTGCCCGCGATCGCGAAGAAGTCGCAGATCCCGGTGATCGCCGACATCCACTTCCAGCCGAAGTACGTCTTCGCCGCGATCGAGGCCGGTTGCGCGGCGGTGCGCGTCAACCCGGGCAACATCCGCAAGTTCGACGACCAGGTCAAGGAGATCGCCCAGGCGGCGAAGGACCACGGCACGCCGATCCGGATCGGCGTCAACGCCGGCTCGCTGGACAAGCGGATCATGGACAAGTACGGCAAGGCGACGCCGGAGGCGCTGGCGGAGTCGGCGCTGTGGGAGGCCTCGCTGTTCGCCGAACACGACTTCCACGACATCAAGATCTCGGTCAAGCACAACGACCCGGTGGTCATGGTCCGCGCCTACGAACTGCTGGCCCAGCAGTGCGACTACCCCCTGCACCTGGGCGTCACCGAGGCCGGCCCGGCGTTCCAGGGCACGATCAAGTCGGCGGTGGCGTTCGGGGCGCTGCTGCGCCAGGGCATCGGCGACACGATCCGGGTCTCGCTGTCCGCGCCGCCGGTCGAAGAGGTCAAGGTCGGCATCCAGATCCTGCAGTCGCTGAACCTGCGGCCGCGCAAGCTGGAAATCGTGTCCTGCCCCTCGTGCGGGCGGGCGCAGGTCGACGTCTACACCCTCGCCGAGCAGGTCACCGCCGGCCTCGAAGGCATGGAGATCCCGCTGCGCGTGGCCGTCATGGGCTGCGTCGTCAACGGCCCCGGCGAAGCCCGCGAAGCCGACCTCGGCGTCGCCTCCGGCAACGGCAAGGGCCAGATCTTCGTCAAGGGCGAGGTCATCAAGACCGTGCCCGAGCACGCCATCGTCGAAACGCTCATCGAAGAGGCCATGCGCATCGCCGAAGAGGCGGGCGAGTCCATGGGTGAGGGCGCTCCGGTCGTGACCGCCGGCTGAGTTCTCCGCCGAAGCCCTCCTCACCGCCGCGGTGAGGAGGGCTTCGGTGCGTCTTCAGCCCTGTAGGTGGTGCTGGGCGGCGTCGCGGATCTGCAGGCGGACGTTCTCGAGCGCGGCCGCGACCTCGTCGATCTGCTGCGAGGCGAGCTGGATCGCCCCCTGGATCGCGGTCGCGGTGGACGTCTCCCCGAGCAGGCCGAGCACCTGGGCCTGGAGGTCTTCGAGGTCGCTCTTGGTGGCGAGCGCGAGGCCGGTCGGCACCTGGTCGGCGAGCAGCTCCAGCTGCTGCGCCTGTTCCTGGATCGTCATCGGGGGTTCCTTCCGCGGTGGGGACGCACCCTCCGTGTTAGCAGACGCGGAACCGGCCGTGACACCGGAGGCTTCGCCCTCCGCGACCCGAGCCGCCGAAAACTGTCGGTGGTGCCGATTACCCTCGCCACCATGAGCGTGACCTGGGCTGTCCGCCGGCCGCACCCGGTGGTGCGGCCCCTGGTCACGCGCTATGTCGGGTACGCGCAGGAGGACGTGACGCTGGCCGTCCACCGCGGCCTGCCGTCCCGGCACGTGACGCTCGTCATCAGCCTCGCCGGGCCGGTGCGGATGGGCGGACGCCACCTGCAGGCCCTGGTCGGCGGCCTGCACACGAGCGCGGTGCTGATCCGGCAGGACCGCGTGCAGGAGGGCATCCAGCTGGAGCTCGACCCGCTGGGCGTGCGGACGCTGTTCGGCGTGACGGCGGCGGAGCTGAGCGGCGAGGTGGCCGACCTCGCCGGCTTCGGCCTCGGCTGCCTGCCGGAGCGGCTGCGCTCGCTGCCGTCGTGGGAGCAGCGGTTCGCGCTGCTGGACGACGTCCTGGCCGCCCGGGCCGTGGCGCCGGTGGCGCCGCCGCCCGAGGTGGGGGCGGCGTGGCGCCGGCTGCGGGGCGCGGACGGGCGGGTGCGCGTCGCGGACCTGGCGCAGGAGGTCGGCTGGAGCCGGCGGCACCTGGGCGAGCGCTTCCGCGCGGAGCTGGGGCTGGCGCCCAAGCAGGCGGCGCGGGTGCTGCGGTTCGAGCGGGCCGGCCGCCTGCTGCGGCGGGGCCGGACGGACCTGGCGGCGCTGGCGGCGGAGTGCGGGTTCTACGACCAGGCGCACCTGACGAACGAGTGGCGCGCGCTGGCCGGGTGCACGCCGGGGACGTGGATCGCCGAGGAGCTCCCGTTCCTCCAAGACGAGGGGGCGGAGGTGGCGCGAAGCTGACGGCATGACTCCTGAACCGAACGTCTGGCCGGCCCTGCGGTACGACGACGCCCCGGCCGCGGTCCGCTTCCTCGTCGACGTCCTGGGCTTCACCGAGGCGCTGGTGGTGCCCGAGGGCGACCTGATCGCGCACGCCGAGCTGCGCTGGCCCGAGGGCGGCGCGGTGATGCTGGGCAGCGTCCGCCCACCGGACGGCATCCACGACGCGATGAAGCCGGGCACGGCCGCCGTGTACGTGGTGTCGGACCGCGTCGACGAGGTGTACGCGCGGGTGAAGGACGCGGGTGCGGAGATCACGGCGGAGCTGACGGACACCGAGTACGGCTCCCACACGTTCAGCCTCCGTGACCCGGAGGGCAACGCGTGGACGATCGGCACGTACCGCGGAGCAGCCTGACCACCAGGTGACGGCGGCGCGCGGCGACCGGCACCTGGCCGGGGGAGGGCGGCGGGGAGTCTGGCCGCGGGGCGGCGGCGCGCCTGGCCGCGGGTGAGGGCGGTGGGGGGCGTCTGGCCGCGCGGTGGCCGGCGCCTGGCCGCGGGTGAGGGCGGCGGCCGGCGCCTGGCCGCGACGGCCGGTCCGGGGCCGGGTGGAAGCACCGGCGTGCCGTGTGGCGAACCGGCCGCCCGGGCCCGCCCGCTACTGCACGGGCCGCCCGGCCCCGCCCGCTACTGCACCGGCCGCTCGAACGTCACCAGCAATCCGTCGACCCCGCCGGGGCCGACCCGGCCCTTCACTTCGGTGGCCGTGATGGCCTTCAGCTGCCAGCCGTCCCCGGCGTGGTCGTTCAGCAGCTTCTCCAGCTTGTCGCCCGACATCTTCCCGCCGAGCAGCTTTTCCCTGACTTCGACGACCTTGTACGTGTACCGCTGCATACGCCCGATGATGCCCGGAATGTCCGGCCACCGCTGTTCATCTCACCGTGTCGGGAGGCTCGCGTTCCGTTCAGCAGCCGGATCTGGCACCCTGGAGTCCGTGTTGCGGCTTGCAGGTGCACGGCTGCTCGATGATCGGGACTATCCGGCGGTCCGTGCCGCGCTGGCCGCGGACCCGGTGGGCAGCTGCATGGTCAGCGCCCGGGTCGAGGCCGCGGGCCTCGACCCGTGGCGGCTCGGTGGTGAGCTCTGGGCCGCCGACAGCCGTCCGGTCCGGGCCGGACGGCTCCAAGGGCTGTGCTTTTCCGGGCCGAACCTCATCCCGCTGCGCGGCAACGCGCCCGCGTTGCGCTCCTTCGCCGACCGCGCCCTGCGCAGGCAGCGCACCTGCTCCTCGCTCGTCGGGCCCGCCGAGCAGGTCCTCGGCCTGTGGGACGAACTCGAAGGCGAATGGGGCCCGGCCCGCGAAGTCCGGGACGACCAGCCGCTGATGGCGCTGGACAGCACCCCGCTCGTTCCCGCCGATCCGCTGGTCCGCCCGGTCCGGCCGGACGAGCTCGAGCGGTACCTGCCCGCGGCCGTCTCGATGTTCATCGAGGAGGTCGGCGTCGACCCGCGCAGCGGTGACGGCGGCGCCAGCTACCGCGCCCGGGTCACCGAACTCATCGGCGCCGGCCGCGCGTTCGCCCGCTTCGAGGACGGCGAGGTCGTCTTCAAGGCCGAGATCGGCGCCATGTCGGCCACCGTCGGGCAGATCCAGGGCGTCTGGGTGCACCCCGACCGCCGGGGCGACGGGCTCGGCACCGCCGGCACCGCCGCGGTGGTGAACCGGCTGGTCCGCGGCCTCGGCCGCACGGCCAGCCTGTACGTCAACGCCTTCAACACCCCCGCCCTCGCGGCCTACCGCAAGATCGGTTTCAAACAGGTCGGCCAGTACGCGACGGTGCTGTTCTAACCACCCTTCCGTGGCGGTGTTTCAGCCTCGCTGGACCACGCTGACCAGGCACTATCCGGCCATGAGTGCACGTCGACACCGCAGTGCGCTCGCAGTGCTGCTGCTCGTCGCCGCGACCACGGCCGGGTGCTCGGGCGACGGTCCCGAGGACGCCCTTTCCGCCTTCCTGGACGCCGTCGCGTCCGGGGACGTCGCCGCCGCGGCGGCGAACACCGACTCACCCGACGCCGCGAAAACCGTCCTGAGCCAGGTCCGCGGCGTGCTCGACCCCGAAGGCCTCGACGTCGACGACGAAGAGGTCAAGCAGCCCGACGGCGACGTCGTGACCGCCGGGTACCGGCTCACCTGGCACCTGCGGCGCGGCCGCACCTGGTCCTACCGCGCCGACGCCCAGCTGCGGGCGGCCGAGAACGGCTGGCAGGTGCACTGGCAGCCGACGGTCGTGCACCCCCAGCTGGCCGTCGGCCAGACCCTCGGCCTGCTGCCGCAGCTGCCCGACACGGCCCCGGTCCTCGACCGCGACGGCGTGCCGCTGATGCGCCCGCAGACCGTGATCGGCGTGGTCGTCGACCCGCAGAAGGCCGGGGACACGAGGGCCGTCGCCGGGACGCTCGCCAAGGCGCTGCACCGGTACGAGCCGTCGGTCACCGGCCGGTCCGTGCTCGACGGGATGAGCAAGACCAAGCCCGGCGACGCCTACCCGGTGATCACCCTGCGCGCCGGCGACTACCAGCGCGTCAAGCCGGCGATCTACGACCTGCCCGGGGTGCGCTTCGCCAGCCAGGAACGGCTGCTGCCGGTGACCCGCGGGTCCGGGCAGCAGGTCCTGCCCGGCATCCGCGCGCTGGTCGAGCAGCAGCTGGCCGGGGCGGCGGGCTGGCGGATCGTCACCCGGGACGTCACGGGCGGCGAGGTGTCCGAGCTCAAGGCCGAGCCGCCCCGGCTCGCGCCCGCCGTCACGAGCACGCTCAGCACGAAGATCCAGGCCGCCGCGGAGAAGGCGCTCGAAACCGAGCCGCACTCCGCCGCGCTGGTCGCGATCCAGCCCTCGAGCGGGGACATCCTCGCCGTCGCGCAGAACGACGCCGCCGACGAGGAAGGCTCACTGGCGCTGTCCGGGCGCTACCCGCCGGGGTCGACGTTCAAGATCGTCACGGCGGCGGCCGCGCTGGCCACCGGGGACGTCGACGCGGGCAGCCCGGTCGACTGCCCCGGCGCGACGACGGTCGAAAACCGCGTCATCCCGAACGAAGGCCGGTTCGACCTGGGCCGGGTGCCGCTGAAGACGGCGTTCGCGCGGTCCTGCAACACGACGTTCGCCCGGCTCGCGGCCGGGCTCGGCGGCTCCGCGCTCACCGACACCGCCCGCTCCTTCGGCCTCGGCGCGGACTTCGTCGTCCCGGGCCTGACCACGGTCACCGGGGACGTCCCGGCCAGCGACTCCGCCGTGCAGCGGGCGGAAAACGGCTTCGGGCAGGGCCGGGTGCTGACCAGCCCGTTCGGGATGGCGCTGGTCGCGGCGACCGTGCAGGCCGGCAAGGTGCCGTCACCGTCGATCGTCAAGGGCATGCCGGCGGCGACGAAGAACGTGGGCGACCCGCCGTCGCCGGACGTGCTCGACGCCCTGCGCGAGATGATGCGCGAGGTCGTCACCACCGGCACCGCGACCGGGCTGCGGGACCTCCCCGAGGTCGCGGGCAAGACCGGCACCGCCCAGTTCGGCGACGGCTCGCACTCCCACGGCTGGTTCGTCGGCTACCGCGGCGACCTGGCGTTCGCCGTCCTCCTGACCGACGCGGGGTCGTCCAAACCGGCGGTGCAGGCCGCCCACCGGTTCCTGGCGGGGATCGGCTGAGCGGGCCGTCGTAAGGTGGAGGCATGTCCGTTCGTGCCCCGCTCGTTCCCGGCGTCCAGACGCCGCGCCGTGACGTCCCCAGTTCCATCGCCCGTCCCGAGTACGTGGACAAGCCGGCGCCGAAGCGGGACACCGGCAACGGCGTGCGCACGCCCGAGGTGATCGAGGCGATGCGGGTCGCGAGCCGGATCGCGGCGCAGGCCCTGGAGGAGGGCGGCAAGGCCGTCAAGCCGGGCGCCACCACGGACGACATCGACAAGGTGGTGCACGAGTTCCTGCTCGACCACCACGCCTACCCCTCGACGCTGGGCTACCGCCGGTTCCCGAAGTCGTGCTGCACCTCGCTCAACGAGGTGATCTGCCACGGCATCCCCGACTCGACGGTGATCGAGGACGGCGACATCTGCAACATCGACGTCACCGCCTACATCGGCGGGGTCCACGGCGACACGAACGCGACCTTCCTCGCCGGCGACGTCTCCGAGGAGGCCCGCCTGCTGGTGGAGCGCACCCGCGAGGCGACCATGCGGGCGATCAAGGCGGTCCGGCCGGGCCGTCAGCTGAACGTGATCGGCCGGGTCATCGAGTCCTACGCCAAGCGCTTCGGCTACGGCGTGGTCCGCGACTTCACCGGCCACGGCGTCGGCCCGGCGTTCCACACCCCGCCGACGGTCCTGCACTACGAAGAGCCCTCCGTCGACACGATCATCGAGGAGGGCATGACCTTCACGATCGAGCCGATGATCACCCTGGGCACCATCGACTACGACATCTGGGCCGACGACTGGACCGTCACCACGAAGGACAAGAAGTGGACGGCCCAGTTCGAGCACACCCTCGTGGTGACGGCCGACGGCAGCGAAATCCTCACGCTGCCCTGAGTCAGTGGCTGGTGGCCTTCTTGTAGCAGCGCACCGAAAGCGGCACGAAGACCACCAGCAGCACCGCGATCCACAGCACCGAGGCGAGCACGGCGTGCTGCATCGGCCAGACGTCGTGCACCGGCATGGCCGGGCTCGTGTTGCCGAACAGTTCCCGCGAGGCCTGCGTGATCGCCGAAACCGGGTTCCAGTCCGCGATCGCCCGCAGCGGGGCGGGCAGGCGGCCGCTGTCGACGAACGTGTTGGCCAGGAACGTGAGCGGGAAGATCGCCACACTCGATACGTTGTTGAACACCTCGGGCTTGCGGACCGCCAGGCCGAGCGTCCCCATCACCCACGACAGCGCGTAGGCGAAGGCGAGCAGCAGGAGCACCCCGCCGAGGGCCTCGAAGACGCCGGTGTGGATGCGCCAGCCGACCAGCAGCCCCACGAGTCCCATGATCAGCAGGCTCGTCACGTTGAGGATCAGGTCCGCCGTCGTGCGCCCGATCAGCACCGCCGCCGGGGACATCGGCAGGGATCTGAACCGGTCGATGAGGCCCTTCTGCAGGTCGTCGGTCAGCCCGTAGCCGGTGACGATGCTGCCCATCGCCACCGCGAGGACGAAGATCCCCGGCAGCATGAACTCGCGGTACGACATGCCCGGGATGTCGATCACGCTGCCGAAGACGTAGCCGAAGAGCAGCACGAACATCACCGGCATGAACACGATGGACCCCAGCAGGTCCAGCGACCGGACGATCTTGATCGAGTTGCGCTTGGCGACGGTCACGCCGTCGGTGACGGCCATCTGCACCGCGTTCATCACACGGCCTCCTTCGCGGGTTCGGCGGTGTTGTCGGCCTCGTGGCCGGTCAGGGTGAGGAAAACGTCGTCGAGGGTCGGGCGCCGGACACCGACGTCGCGGACGTCGACGCCTTCGGCGGCCAGCAGGGCCAGAGCTTCGGTAAGCGCTTTCGCGCCGTGGCTCACGGGCACGGTGAGCCGGAACGCCTCCGCCTGCGGCTCCCCGCTGGCCAGCCGGGCCAGCGCGCGCCGGGCCACCAGGACGTCGTCGTGCGTGCCGACGGTCAGCTCGATCCGCTCGCCGCCGACGAGGTCCTTGAGCTCGTCGGCGGTGCCGCGGGCGATCACGCGCCCGTGGTCGACGACGGCGATGCTGTCGGCCAGCCGGTCGGCTTCCTCCAGGTACTGGGTGGTGAGCAGCAGCGTGGTGCCGCCCGCGACCAGTTCGGTGATGACGTCCCACAGCTCGGTGCGGGCCCGCGGGTCGAGCCCGGTGGTGGGCTCGTCGAGGAACAGCACCGGCGGGTTGGCCACCAGCGCGCCGGCCAGGTCGAGGCGGCGCCGCATGCCGCCGGAGTAGCCCTTCACCGGGCGGTCGGCGGCGTCCTCCAGGCTGAACCGCGCCAGCAGCTCGCGGCCGCGGGCCTTGGCCCGCCGGGTGCCCAGGTGGTACAGCCGCCCCACCATCTCCAGGTTTTCGGCCCCGGTCAGTTCCTGGTCGACGGCGGCGTACTGCCCCGAGGCGCCGATGTGCGAGCGCAGCTCGTGCGCGTCCTTCACGACGTCGAACCCGGCGACCGTCGCGTGGCCCGCGTCCGGCTTCTGCAGCGTCGTCAGGATCTGCACGGTGGTGGTCTTCCCGGCACCGTTCGGCCCGAGCACGCCGAGCACCGTGCCCTCCGGCACTGCCAGGGTCATCCCGTCGAGCGCGGTGACCTTCCCGTACTTCTTGACCAGTCCCTCGGCCACGATGGCGTCCGGCATGGATTTCCCCTTGTCTCGTGGAGTTTCAGGCCCGGCGGATGACGATGTCGCCGGTGTAGGTGTGGGCTTTGACCTCGACGGTCTCGGTGTTCGACCCGGGGCCGTCGGCGGCGCTGAGCGTGTTGCGGACGGACCCGGTGAGCGAGTTGAGCTCCAGCCACGCGGCACTGCCCTCGCGGATGCCGACCTCGATCTCGCCGACGGCCGTTTCGAGGACGAGCCGGTCGCGCACGACCTCGCCGAGCCGGATGTCGCCGGCGGCGGTCTTGGCGTGCACGCCGGCGTGGGCGAGGTCGACGAGGATGTCGCCGCTGGCGGTGTTGACGCGCAGGTCGCCGGTGACCTCGCCGACGCGGGTCTCGCCGTTGGAGTTCTTCAGCACGGCGGTGCCGTCGATCTCCCGGATCCGCAGTTCGCCGGAGCCGGTGCCGATCTCGGCGTGCCCGGTGGCGCGGTCGACGAAGACGTCCCCGGTCGCGGTGTTCGCTTCGAGCCGGGCGGTTTCGTCGAGGTGGAGGTTGCCCACGGACGTCTTGAGCCGGCTGTCGCCGAGGCGGCCGGTGACGTGGAAGTCGCCCATCGCGGACGTCGCCTTGACGCGGGAGCCGGCCGGCAGTTCGACCGTGACGTGCAGGGCGCCGCCCTTGCCCCACAGCTTGGTGGTGTACTTCGGGCCCTTGACCAGCAACTCGCCGTCGGCGAACTCGACGCGGGTCTTGGCAGCGGCCTTGACGTCCTCGTTGTCGCCGGGATCGGCCGGGTGGACTTCGACGGTGGTTTCGGTGCGGTCGCCGGCGACGATCCGGACGTCGGCGACGCTGACGTCGAGCGTGGCCGCGATCGGCTCGGGGGTGGCGAAACTGGGCATGGCTGCGCCCTCCTGGGGTGTGTTGAGAGTGTTTGCGCTGGTCAGAGCGGGTGGGTCAGCGAACCCAGCCGGTGTACTTCTCGCCGTGGACGGACCGGCGGTGTGCGGGACGGCTCGCGCCGGCGCCGAGTGCGTTGTTCACGGCACGGACCAGCCAGGCGTTGATGGAGAGCCGGTCGCGGCTCGCGGCCTCCTCGACCCGCTGCTTCAGCTGGTCGGGGAGCCGCAGGTTGATCCGCGAGACGGCGCCGTCGTCGGCCTCGGGTGGCGGCGGAACCTCCACCGGACCCGGTTCGGGCGCCGTGGGCAGGGAGACCGCGAACTCCGCTTCGCGGCGGCGAAGGCGTACTTCGACGGAGCCGGGAGCGAGGTCGCGGGTGAGTTCGTCGGCCGCGGCCGACAGCGCGTCGAGCAGGGTGAGCCGGATGGCGGACTCCAGCGGGGAGGCCAGCCGTTCGGCCAGCGTGACCGCGTCCTCGCCGACCGCCTCGGCGGCTGCCGCGAACTCGCGGCGGAGGTTGTCCACGAAGGGCGTCAGATCCATGGCACAAATATGGCACCACGGTGGTGCCACAACAACCCTGAAATGGCACCCTTAGGGGTCATCGATGGGTGAAATCCCAGGTCAGACGCGTTCGATGCGCTCCAGGAGCTCGTCGAGGAACCCGCAGGCCTCGGCGGCGGCGCGGTCCGGGTCGCGGTCCGCGATGGCCTGGGCGAGACCTTCGTGGCCGATTTCCGGCGAGTGGTCGGCGCCCGGGGCGATGCTGGACGTCGTCGCGATGCTGGCCGCGATGACCTCCGTCAGCCCGCGGTAGAGCTCGGTCAGCAGCCGGTTGTGGCCGGCGCCGACGACCGCGCAGTGGAATTCGGCGTCCGTGCGCGCGAAGTCCTGCCAGCGGCCTTCGCGCAGTTCGACCTCGCGGCGGGCGAGCAGCGACCACAGCCCGGCGACCTCGTCCTCGGTCCGCCCGGCGGCCGCGAGGCGCGCGCCTTCGACCTCCAGGGTGCGCCGGACCTGCAGGACTTCCCGCAGTTCCGAGCCGCAGAGCCGGCGGATCGCGCCGGACACCTCGCTCGTGGCGCGCACGTAGGTGCCGTCGCCCTGCCGGACTTCGAGCAGTCCGGTGTGCGCGAGCGCGCGCACGGCCTCGCGGACGGTGTTGCGCCCGACGCCGAGCTGCTCGACGAGCTCGGCCTCGGTCGGGATGCGTTCGCCGATCGGCCATTCGCCCTGTGTGACCGCGGTCCGCAGCTGCTCGATGACCTGGTCGACGAGGCCTGCTCGGCGCGTGGTGGCCAGAGGCACAGGATTATCCCTTCATCCAATCATCCTACGTATGCGATAGTAGCGGGCATGCGCGTCGAACACCGTGAACCCGAACTCGACGGCGCCGTGGCGGCCCGGACACCGGGCGTCGTCGCCGCCGGGGCGCTGCTCGCGGTCGCGGTGGTGCTCACCGCCCTCAACCTGCGCCCGGCCATCACCGGCGTCGGGCCCATGCTCGCCGAGATGCGGGCCGACCTGGGCGCTTCCGTCGTCTGGGCCGGCGTGCTGACGACGCTGCCGACGCTCTGCTTCGCCGGCGCCGGGCTGGCCGCGCCGCTGCTCGCGCGCCGGGCCGGGGTCGGCGCGGCCATCGCGATCGCGCTGGCCGCCCTCGGCGCCGGGCTCGTGCTGCGCGTGCTCGACGGGCCGGCCGTGGTGCTCGGCGGCACGCTCGTCGCCACGGCCGGGATCGCCCTGATCAACGTGCTGATCCCGGTCGTCATCAAGGACTCCTTCCCGGCCCGCATCGGCGTGCTGACCGGCGTCTACACCGCCGCGCTGCAGGGCGGCGGCGCCCTCGGGTCGGCGGTGACCCCGCGGCTCGGCGACGCCCTCGGCGGCTGGCGCCCGGCGCTGGGCAGCTGGGCCGTGCTGGCCGTCGTCGCGCTGCTGGCGTGGATCCTCGCAGCCCGCGGCACCGGCCGGGCCCCGCGGCCCGCCGACGGCGCCGAAGGCGGCCGGTCACTGCTGCGCAACCGGCTGGCCTGGATCGTCACGGCCTTCTTCGGCCTGCAGGCGTTCTACGCCTACGCCGCGATGGGCTGGTTCCCGCAGGTGCTGATGGACGCGGGGGTGCCGCGCGACGACGCCGGGCTGCTGTTCGGCCTGGTCTCGCTGATCGCGGTGCCGATCAGCCTCGTCGTCGCGCCGATGGCGGCCCGGCAGCGCGGGCAGAGCGGGTGGATCGTCGGGCTGGGTGTGTTCGGCGTCGCCGGGACCGCCGGGCTGATGCTCGCGCCGTCGTGGTCGCCGCTGCTCTGGAGCCTCCTCGTCGGGCTCGGGATGAGCACGTTCTCGCTGGCCCTGACCGTGATCGCGCTGCGCGCGCGGACCGGCGGCGACACCGCCCGGCTGTCCGGGATGGCGCAGGGCTTCGGCTACCTGTTCGCCGCGCTCGGGCCGTTCCTCTTCGGCCTGCTGCACGACCTCGCGGGCGGCTGGACCGTGCCGCTGGCCATGCTGCTCGGCCTGCTCGGCGTCCAGCTGACCTTCGGCGCCCTCGCCGGCCGCCACCGCTTCGTCTGAGTCTGCGTCCGGGTCAGTCCAGGGGCAGGCTGAGCAGCGCGTTCTCGATCAGCTCCGGCATCGCCGGGTGGATCCAGTACTGGCCGCGCGCCATGCTCCGCGCGTCGAGGCCGAAGCTCATCGCCTGGACGAGCGGCTGGATCACCGAGGACGCCTGCGGGCCGATGATGTGCGCGCCGAGCAGCTGCCCGGTCGCCGGGTCGGCCAGGAGCTTCGCGAAGCCCGTCGTGTCCTCCATCGCCCAGCCGTAGGCGATCCCGGCGTAGTCCTGCTTCGAGACCACATAGGACACCCCGAGGTCGCGGGCCTTCTGCTCGGTGAGCCCGACCGAGGCGACCTGCGGGTGCGTGAAGACCGCGTGCGGCACGAACCGGTGGTCGGCGGTGATCCGCTCGTCCGGGTGCAGGAGGTTGTGCTGCACCACCCGGGCTTCGTGGTTGGCGACGTGCTTCAGCTCGTGCGGCGACGACAGGTCGCCGAGGGCGTAGATGCCGTCGACCACGGTCTCCTGGTGGTCGTCCACCACGACGTGCCCACTGTCCATTGTGGTCACTCCGGTGGCGGCCACGTCGAGCAGGTCGGAGTTCGGCTTCCGGCCGGTGGCGATGAGCAGCACGTCACCCTCGACGGTTTCGGCGCCCTGCGGCCCTTCGAGGTCGAGCGCGATGCCGCTCTCGGTCCGGCGTGCCCGCACGGTCTTGCGGTCGAGGCGGACGTCGAACCGCTGGGCGGCCAGCTCGGTGAAGCGGGCGCTGACGTCCTCGTCCTCCGAGCGCAGCAGCCGCCCGGAGCGGTTGACCAGGGTGACCTGCACGCCGAAGGAGGCGAAGACGTGCGCGAACTCGGCCGCGATGTAGCCACCGCCCAGGATGACGATCCGCGCGGGCAGCTCGTCGAGCCGCATCACGGTGTCGGAGGTGTGGTAGTCGACGCCGTCCAGGCCCGGGATGTCCGGGATGACCGGGCGCCCGCCCGCGGCGAGCACGAACTTGTCGGCGGTCAGCACCTCGTCCGGGCGTCCGTCGGCGAAGCTGACGCGCAGCTCCTTGTGGCCGGTGAAGCGGCCGGTGCCCTCGTAGACGTCGACGTTCGCGTTGTCTTCGTGGCTGCGGCGGTATTCCGCGCCGCCCTCGGCGATCGGGTCGATGCGGCCGAAGATCCGGTCGCGGATGTCGCGCCAGCGCACGCCCTTGAGCTCTTCGTCGACGCCGTACTTGGCGCTGTGCGAAGGCGTGTACGCGACGTCGGCGGCGTACACGAACATCTTCGTCGGGATGCAGCCGACGTTCAGGCAGGTGCCGCCGAAGGTGCCCTTCTCCACGATCGCCGTCTTCTGGCCGGCGAAGCCGGGGCCGAGGATGGAGTTCCCCGATCCCGTCCCGACGATCACCAGGTCGTAGTGGGGCACTGCATCCTCCGCGGGGTCCGGGTCCGGTCGGTTCACCCTAGCCAACCGCGCCGCGCCGGCGGGTGTTCCCGGTTGTGCTCAACGTCGTAGTGCGGCGTATTGCGTCGTATTACGTGGTCAGTGGCCGGTGGTCAGTGGTCAGTGGCCGGTGGCGGTGAAGTGCATCCGGTCGGTCGGGCTGTGCCAGTTCCCGCCCCAGCTCCACCCGATGGCCGCGAACGCGCGCACGGTCGCGTCGCCGGCCAGTACCATCCCGGGCCGCCGGCGCGAGCGGTCGACGTACGCCGAGGCCAGCTCGGGCAGCACGAGATCGCCCTGGGTGTAGGGGTTGCAGAACGGGTTGACGTCCACGGCGAGCCCGGAGGCGTGCGCCGACCAGTTCGGCTGCCCGCGCGCCGGGCGGCAGACGAAGGCGCTGGTCGAGTTGCCGTCCCCGGTCGGCGGCGCGGTGAGCTCCGCCGGGCTGGTCACGCGCATCTCCTCGAGCGGGAAGCGGGCGGCGAAGAGCTGCCCGAAGACCTTCGTGATCCCCGCCGCGCCGGCGGCGTTCACCAGCATTTCGCCGGTGTGCGCGCGACCGTCGAAGCCCCAGAAGGACATCGTCAGGTAGCGGAGGTCGGCCGCCTTGACGGGGCAGGCCGGCTGCCAGGTGCTGCGCGCGAGGACGTCCGCGGGCACGGCGCTGATCGTCGAGGCGTACGCGGTGCCGATCGGCGGCGGAATGAGGTCTTTTGTCGGAAGTGCCCGGTTCACCAGTTCGGGTGGCGTCGGCTCGACCTCGCCGAAGCCGTCGGAGCGGCGGGGGAGCGGCCGGCCACCGACCGGCCAAGGGGCGGTGGACGCACTCGACGTCGGTGCCGCGGTCGTCGTGCTCGGCGTGCTCGTCCTCGTCGCCGGCGCGGAAGGTGCAGGCCGCGGCGACGACGGTACTTCCGCCGAGCACGCGCCCAGGGTGAGGGCCAGTGCCGCCCCCGCCGCCGCCGTCCGCCACATCCGGTCAGCTTGGCAGAAGCGGCCCCCGGCCGGAGACCACCCGTTCCAGTGACACCGTTTTGGGCCCCCTCGGCCTAGGGTATTGAGGGCACGTCGTTCACGCACCGGAGTCATCCGCGTGCCGAGTGCTCAACGTTGTGCTGCGTCGAAAAGGGGAAGACCCATGTCCGTGAAGTCCCGCCGATCCCTGCTGTTCGCGAGCGGCGTGCTCCTCGCGGTCGCCGCGGTCGCCGTGCCGGTCGTGGCGGGCACGGCGGGCACGGCGGCGGCCGACCCGGGTGCCGCCGGGTCCGGCACCCAGGCGCGGATCGTCGGCGGCAACCAGGCTTCCCTGGCCGACCACCCGTACGCGGTGTACCTGACCGACGCGGGCGGCAACCAGTTCTGCGGCGCGGTGATCGTCAGTTCCACCTCGGTCGCGACGGCGGCCCACTGCGCCAAGGCGGTGGCGAAGCAGGACATCCGCGTGGTGGCCGGCCGCGAGGACAAGCGCACCAGTGACGGTCAGGTCCTCGGCGTCTCCAAGGTCTGGGTCAGCCCGAGTTACACCGACCCGACGAAGGGGGCCGACGTCGCGGTGCTGACCGTGCGCGGCCAGCTCGGCTACCGGCCCGCGAAGCTGCCCGACAGCGGTGACGCGGGGCTGTACGCCAAGGGCACGCAGGCGACGGTGCTGGGCTGGGGCCGCATCGCCGACGGCGGGGACCGCTCCGACTACCTGCGCAGCGCCCAGGTCCCGGTGGTCTCGGACAGCGAATGCCACGCCGACTACAGCGTCTACGACCAGCGAACCATGGTGTGCGCGGGCTACACCGAGGGCGGCATCGACGCCTGCCAGGGCGATTCCGGCGGCCCGCTCGTGGTGGGGGACACGCTGATCGGCATCGTCTCCTTCGGCGACGGCTGCGCGAAGGCGAACAGGCCGGGCGTCTACACGCGCGTCTCCACGTACGCAGGCGACATCGAGGCCCAGGCCAAGCCGCGCCTGCTCGGCTGAGCGTGCTAAGCAGGGGTATGCCGACCCTGCACGACGCCACCGGTCCCGACCTGACCGCCGCCCAGCTGCACGACATCCTCCGCCTGCGCGTCGACGTGTTCGTCGTGGAGCAGAAAGCGGCGTACCCGGAACTCGACGGTCGTGACCTGCTGCCCGACACCCGGCACCTGTGGTTCGAAGACGCCGGTTCGGTCGTGGCGTACCTGCGGGTGCTGCTCGACCCGGGCGGCATCCGCCGCATCGGCCGCGTGGCGACGGCGGCGCCCGCCCGCGGCGCCGGCCTGGCCGCCCGCCTGATGGACGCGGCCCTCACCATCCCCGGCGAGTACGTCCTCGACGCCCAAACGTACGTCCAAGGCTTCTACGCCCGCTACGGCTTCATCCCGGAAGGCGAGGAGTACACCGACGACGACGGAATCCCCCACATCCGCATGCGCCGCCACCCGTGACCAAAGGGTCAACTCGCGTGATTGAGGGGTCAACTCGCGTGATTGGGAGGTCAACTCGCGTGATTGGAGGGTCAACTCGCGTGATTGAGGCGACGACACGGCCAGCACCCCCGGCAGCGTCGTGTCGACCCCCCAATCACGTGTGTCGACCCCCCAATCACGCGTGTCGACCCTCCGATCACGTGTGTCGACCCTCCGATCACGTGTGTCGACCCGGGGATCACGCGGTCCGACCCGTCGGGGACGCCGAACGGCCCTTTCGGTGTGGCTCAGGTGATTGCGCCGTGGGGGGCCGTTGCGGTGATGACCTTGACCGCACGGTCCACATCGGACTCCGTGAGGTCGGCCCGCGCGGTCAGCCGCAGCCGTGAGATGCCGTCCGGCACCGACGGCGGCCGGAAGCACCCGACGCGGATACCCTGCTCCGCGCACGCCGCCGCCCACGCCACCGCCGTCTCCGCGGACGGCGCCTGAACCGAGATCACGGCGGCGTCCGGCAGGCTCGCCTTCAACCCCGCCGCCTTCAGCGACATCGCCAGGTTGCCCGCGTTCTCGACTACCTTCTCGGCCATCCCCGGCTCTTCCTTCAACGCGTGCAACGCCGCCAGCGCGGCCGCGGCGCTCGCGGGCGCCAGCGCCGTGTCGAAGATGAAGCTGCGTGCCGTGTCCACGAGGTGCTTGATCACCCGACGCGGCCCCACCACCGCGCCGCCCTGGGCGCCGAGGGACTTCGACAGCGTCAACGTCGTGACGACGTCGGGTGCGCCCGACAGCCCGGCCGCGTGGACCGCGCCGCGCCCACCGTCGCCCAGGACGCCGAAACCGTGGGCGTCGTCCACCAGCAGCGCCGCGCCGTGCGAACGGCAGATGCCGGCCAGCTCCTCGAGCGGCGCGAGGTCGCCGTCGACCGAGAACACCGAGTCCGTCACGACCAGCGCGCGCGGCTTCCGGCGGGTCGCCAGCGCGTGCTTGATCGCCGACGGCGTCGAGTGCGCGACCGCGGCGACGTCGGCCCGCGACAGCCGGCAGCCCTCGATCAGCGAGGCGTGGATGTACTTGTCGGTGACGATGGCCGATTCGGACCCGGACAGCGCCGTCACCGCGCCGAGGTTCGCGGCGAAACCGGAGGAGAACACGAGCGCGGCCTGCGCGCCGCAGAACCGGGCGAGCTCCAGCTCCAGCTCGGTGTGCAGCTCGGTCGAGCCGGTGACCAGCCGGGAGCCGGTCGACCCCGCACCCCAGCGCAGGGCGGCGGCCGCGGCGGCGCCGGCCACGCGCTTGTCACGGGCCAGCCCGAGGTAGTCGTTGCCGGCCAGATCGAGCTCGTCGGCCTGCGCGGGACGCGGCCGCAGCTGCCGCACGAGCCCGGCGTTCGCCCGCTTCTCCGCCTCGGCGTCGAGCCAGTCGAAAACCTCGTCGGGCGGGGGCGTCGGCGGCGTAGTCACGTCCCGCAGTCTCCCATCCACGCCTCGCGCCACCGCCAAGCGGGCCCGGAAACGCCGGAAGCCCCGGACCGCGTGGTCCGGGGCTTCCGAAGGAACAACTCAGCTGTCGTAGCCGCGACGCGGGCCACGGCTCGGGCGGCCGTAGCCGCCACCGTTGCCCGAGCGGGGCTGACGGCCGCGGCCGCCGAAGCCGCCGGGACGGCCTTCGCGGTCGCCGCCGCGGTAGCCGCCACGGTCACCGCCGCGCTCGCCACCACGGTCGCCGCCGCGGTCACGGTCGCCGTAGCCGCGGTCGCCGCCGCGGCTGTAGCCGCCGCGCTCGCCGCCACGGTTCGAGCCGCCGAAGCCGCGGTCACCGCGGAAGCCACCGCCGCCGCGACGCGGGCTTTCGCGCCGCCGCTCGACGACCGGCTCGCCGCTGGGCTCCTTGGCGCCGGTGATGCGGGACAGCTCGGGGTCGCCCGGGCGGACCGTGGTCGACTCCGCGCGCACGCCGGCGCGGTCGGTCAGGCGGCGGACCATCCGGCGCTGGTCGTGCGTCGCCACGGTGACGACCACGCCGGACGCCCCGGCGCGGGCCGTGCGGCCGGCGCGGTGCAGGTAGTCCTTGTGGTCGGCCGCCGGGTCGACGTGCAGCACCAGCGAGATGTCGTCGACGTGGATGCCGCGCGCGGCGACGTCCGTGGCGACCAGCACCGGGGTGTGGCCTTCCTTGAAGTCGGCGAGGACGCGGTTGCGCTGCCCCTGCGTCTTGCCGCCGTGCAGCGCCGCCGCGTTCACGCCCTGCTCGCGCAGGCGCTCGGCGAGGCGGTCGACGTGGTGCTTGGTGCGCACGAACATGATCGTGCGGCCGTCGCGGGCGCCGATCTGCGTGATGACGTCCTGCTTGTCCTGGTGCGACACCTGGAGCACGTGGTGGTCCATGGTCGTCACGCTGGCGGTCGACGGCGCGACCGAGTGCGTGACCGGGTCGCTCAGGTACTGCTTGACCAGGCGGTTGACGTCGCCGTCGAGGGTCGCGGAGAACAGCAGCCGCTGACCACCCGGCGGGGTGAGGTCCATGATCTCGCGGACCTGCGGCATGAAGCCCATGTCCGCCATCTGGTCGGCCTCGTCGAGGGCGATGAAGTTGCAGTCGCCCAGGTGCGCGGTGCCCTGCCGGACGTGGTCCGACAGCCGGCCGGGGGTGGCGATCAGCAGGTCGACGCCGCGGGACAGGGCGTCCGCCTGGCGGGCGAAGGCCATGCCGCCGACGGCCGTGCGGCACCACAGGCCGAGCGACTTGGCCAGCGGGGTCAGCGAGTCGGCGACCTGCATGGCCAGCTCGCGGGTCGGGACCAGGATCAGCGCGCGGGGGCGCTTCGGGCGGGCCTTGCCGCCGTCGAGCCGGGCCAGCATGGCCAGGCCGAAGGCGAGGGTCTTGCCGGAGCCGGTCTGGGCGCGGCCCAGCACGTCGCGGCCGGCCAGCGCGTCCGGGATGGTCGCGGACTGGATGGGGAAGGGGCTGTTGATGCCCGCCTCGCTGAGCGCGCGGAGCAGCGGCTCCGGCAGGCCCAGTTCGGCGAAGGTCTTGGTGGCCACGAGCTCGACCGCGTCGTCGCGCAGCATGTCGCCGCCGGCCGGGCGGGTGCGCGGCTTGCGGTCGGGACGGCCCGCGTGCGCGGACGTCGAGGAAGGGCCGGAGTTGAACGTGACGGTCACAAATGCCTCTCGGACGTGGTTCGTCGCAAGGGAGGCCCGGGCAGCCCGCGCGCAGGCAGGGCAAGATGGTGTGCGATGGGCGTTCACAGGGACGGACCCGGCACACCGTGTCATCGCTTGCCGACACTGCGCGCCGCTGGGGTTACTTCGGATCACCGCGAGCCATTCGGTGGCGGGGCCTTTTAACGACTCTGGAGGCGACGGACACCAACTCATCCACGCCGCCGGTTGCGGTCTGTGTTCACTGTACCCGAGGCGGAGCTGGTCCGGCGCATCGAGGTCACCGGTTGTGGGCGGCGTCGCAGCCGTGTTCCGCACCACAGCCGCGACGCCGCCGCGGAATCACCCGAGCCCGGCCGCCGAAACGAGCTCGGCCAGCAGTTCTCCGACCCGCGTGACGTGCTCGCCGAGGCCGCGTCCGTGGAACCAGCCGGCCAGGTTGCGCACGTCCCGCGCCAGGAATTCGACGCCGCCGGGGTTGGCGACGACGTCGACGACCTGGGGCAGGTCGATCACCATCAGCCTGCCCCGGTGCACGAGCAGGTTGTACGCCGAGAGGTCGCCGTGCGCGAGCCCCTCGGAGGCGAGCAGCTCGAGCGCCGCGGTGGCCTGGAACCACAGGTCCTTCAGCTCGCCGGGGTCCGGGCGGACCTGGGCCAGCCGCGGTGCGGCCGTGCCGTCGTCCTCGCCGAGGAACTCGAGCAGCAGTTCCGTCCCCTCGCGCTGCACCGGGTAGGGCACCGGCGCGCCGAGCGTCCACAGGCGACTCAGCGCGGCGAACTCCGCGACCGCCCACTGCTCGGCGATGAGGTTGCGGCCGAACGCGCTGCGCTGCGCCATCGCCCGCATCTCGCGGGACCGGCGCAGCCGCCGCCCTTCGAGGTAGCCGGCGTCGCGGTGGAACAGCTTGTGTTCGTCGCTGCGGTAGCGCTTCGCGGCGAGCAACGTGCCCGGGGTGCCGGGCAGTGCACGCCTCAGGAGGTGGACATCGGCTTCCTTGCCGGTCTTGAGGACGCCGAGGTCGGTGTCGACCGCGGCGAGCTGGGTGACCACCCAGTCCGGCCGGGGGAGCGGGCCGTGCTCGGCGTCGTCCCAGGTGGACCAGCGGTCGGCGCCGTCGGGCAGCTGGTTTTCGGTGTAGGCGTCGTCGCGCAGTTTCGCGAGGCGGACGCGTTCGGCTTCGGTCAGCCGTCCGCTGCGCGTGGGTTCGGGTTCGTCGAACCGCCCGCGGCGGCGCGATCGCATCGGGCGGCGCGTGGGCCGGTCGTCGGGAAAGTCTTCGTGGTCGTGCTGACGCACTGGTGGGTTCTCCTCGATCAGGGATGCCCCACCGGGCGCGTGGTCAGCCTCGGGGGGCGGGTGGGTGAGGGCGCGAAAGGGCCCGGACAGTCATCACGACAGGCACCTCCCGTTCTCCTGCACCGGCTCCCTGCCGGGTGGGCACAGGATGCCGGACCGGTCCGGCACCGCACAACCGAGTTTCACGGCGGCGTCGCGAACGGAGTATTCGTGACGTCCCCTTGAATCCGGCCCGGCGGCGTGGTCACGATGGAAGCGCAGGCCGGACTCGGGAGGGGCGGCGGATGGACAGCTACGACGTGGTGATCGTCGGCGGCGGGCACAACGGCCTGGTGGCGGCCGCTTACCTGGCGCGGGCGGGCCGGTCGGTGCTCGTGCTCGAACGGCGGGAGGAGACCGGTGGCGCCGCCGTCTCGTTCCGCGCGTTCGAGGGCGTGGACGTCCGGCTTTCCCGCTACTCGTACCTGGTCAGCCTGCTGCCGAAGAAGATCGTCACCGATCTCGGCCTCGACGTGGAGCTGCGACGGCGCCGCATGTCGTCCTACACCCCGTCGGGCGGCTCCGGTCTCCTTGTCGACACGGGTGACGCCGTCCGGACGGCGGCGTCGTTCCGGGCGGTCACCGGGTCCACTTCGGACTTCTCGGCCTGGCGGCGGTTCTACGAATTGACCGGGCGTGTCGCCGGGCGCGCGTTCGGGACGCTCACCGAACCGCTTCTGTCCGAAGTGGACTTCCGCGCCCGCGTCGGCGACGCGGAAGCGTGGTCGTGGCTGTTCGAACGGCCGATCGGCGAGGCGCTCACGTCCTGGTTCGGCGACGACACGGTGCGCGGCGTGGTCCTCACCGACGCGCTGATCGGCACGTTCGCCCCGGCGGACGGCGAGGACCTGCGGCAGAACCGGTGCCTGCTCTACCACGTGATCGGCAACGGCACCGGCGACTGGGACGTCCCGGTCGGCGGCATGGGCGCGGTCACCCGTTCGCTCGCGGCGGTCGCCGCCGCGGCGGGCGCGCGCCTGGTGACCGGTGCGGAAGTGCTCTCGGTCGACCCGGACGGCGAGGTGCGGTATCGGCGCGCCGACACCGGATTCGCCGTCCGGGGCGGGCGAGTCCTGGCGAACGTCGCGCCGGCGACGCTCGCCCGGCTGCTGGGCGACGATCCGGCGGAGCGCCCGGAAGGCGCCCAGCTGAAGGTGAACATGGTCCTGACGCGGCTGCCGAGGCTGCGTGACCCCGGCGTCGACCCGGCCGACGCGTTCGGCGGCACCTTCCACGTCAACGAAACCTTCACGCAGTTGGAGGCGGCGTACCGCGAGGCGGCCGCGGGCAGGATCCCCTCGCTGCCGCCCTGCGAAATCTACTGCCACTCGTTGACGGACCCGTCGATCCTCGGCCCGGCCGAACGCTCGGCCGGCACGCACACCCTCACCCTGTTCGGCCTGCACATGCCGGCCCGCCTCTTCGAGGGGCGCAACGACGAGGCACGCGAAGCGGCGTTGCGCGCGACGCTCGCTTCGCTGAACAGCGTGCTGGCCGAGCCGATCGAGGACTGCCTGCTCACCGCGCCGGACGGCAGGCCCTGTGTGGAAGCGAAAACGCCGCTGGACCTGGAAGCCGAGCTGGGCCTTCCGGCGGGGCACATCTTCCACCGGGACCTGTCGTGGCCGTACGCGGAAGACCCGGCCCAGGCCGGCCGCTGGGGCGTCGAGACGGCCCACGAACGCATCCTGCTGTGCGGCGCGGGTGCCGCGAGAGGAGGCGGGGTGAGCGGCATCCCCGGCCACAACGCGGCGATGGCCGTCCTCGGCGCGGGGTGATCCGGGTCAGGCGTCGTGTTCGGTGCACAGACAGGCGACGCCCGGCTCGATCCACTCGCGCCCGGCCCATTCCGGGTGCCGCCCGACGAGCAGGGCACGGACCTCGGCGGTGATTGCGTCCACGCCCATGGCCGAGTCCCGGCGCCGCCAGGTTTCGTCGCGCAGCTCCCGCAGGTAGTCGCGGACGTCGGTGAGCACCGCCGGCCCGCCGGTTTCGCCGTGGCCGGGCACGACCACCCGCGGCCGGCTCGAAACCAGCCGGTCGAGGACCGCGAGCCAGCCGACGCCCGAGACGGCCGTGTCGTGCGGCGGGAACCACGGGAAGATGGCGAACTGCCCGGTCTCGGCCAGGTCGCCGGTGAACAGGACACCGGCGTCCGGCACCTCGACGACCTGGTCGCCGGCGGTGTGACCGCGGCCGGTCGGCCGCAGCCGGACGGTCCGGCCGCCGAGGTCGAGCGTGTGCTCGTCGTAGATCTCGTCGGGGGTGGGCACGGTGACGCCGTCGAGGCGGCGGGCGATCGGCTCGCCGAGGCCGCGGAACATCTCCAGGTAGCCCGGGCCGCGGGTGGCGAGGTCCTCGGCCTGGCCGCGGTTGACCAGGTAGGTGGCTTCACCGGCGAACACCTGCGCGCCGAACGCGTGCTCGGGGTGGAAGTGCGTCGTGGTCAGGTACAGGCGGCGGCCCTTCGCCACTTCGCGGGCGAAGGCGAGCACCTGCGCCGCGTTTTCGGTGCCGATGCCCGTGTCGACGACGAGGACGGCTTCGGTGCCGCCCACGACACCGATGTTCGGCACCAGGTCGACGTGGTCGTTCGGGATCACCAGGAGGTCGGGGGCGATCTCCCGGGCGCCGGAGACGCGCACGGCGGGATCGGTCAGCTCGGTCATGCCCCGATTCCACCGCCGCCACCCGGCGGCCGTCCAAGACCGGTTCGGTGGTGCCGATACCGGGCGAATATCGTCGCCGGTCATGGAGCTGCGCACGCTGCGGTACTTCGTCGCGGTCGCCGAAGAACTCCACTTCGGCCGGGCCGCCGCGCGGCTGCACATGAGCCAGCCGCCGCTCAGCCGGGCCATCAAGCAGCTCGAAACGGACGTCGGCGCCGTCCTGCTGCTGCGGTCCGCGGCGGGCGTCACGCTCACCCCGGCCGGGACGGCGCTGCTGGCCGAGGCACGGGCGCTGCTCGACCAGGCCGACCGGGCCCGGGTGCGGGTGGCCACGGCCGCGGGCACGCCGGCCCTCACCGTGGGCATCCTCGGCGACGGCGCCGACCCGGCCGCGAACCGGCTCGCCGACGCCTACCGGCAGCAGCACCCGGAGGTCGAGGTCCGCGTCCGCGACGCCGACCTCACCGATCCGACCTGCGGGCTGCGCGCCGGGCTCGTCGACGTCGCGCTGACCCGCGGGCCGTTCGACGAGACCGGCCTGGAGGTGCACGTCCTGCGGGCCGACCCGGTGGGTGCGGTCCTGCGCGCCGACGACCCGCTGGCCGGCCGCGAGCACCTCGCGCTCGCCGACCTGGCCGGACGGCGCTGGTTCCGGTTCCCCGACGGCACCGACGCCCGCTGGCAGGCGTACTGGCACGGCGGTGAACCCCGGGAAGGGCCGGTGGTGCGGGCAGTCCAGGAGTGCCTGCAGGCGGTGCTGTGGAACGGCAC
This sequence comes from Amycolatopsis sp. cmx-4-61, assembly GCF_046548775.1. NCBI lineage: Bacteria > Bacillati > Actinomycetota > Actinomycetes > Pseudonocardiales > Pseudonocardiaceae > Amycolatopsis > Amycolatopsis sp. cmx-4-61. The sequence continues at coordinate 218,677 of NZ_JAEBEI010000012.1, forward strand.
CGTCGGGCTGATGCCGCTCGGGCACCACCGGCCGCCGGGCGAGCTGGTCGTGGTGCCGCTGACCGGCCTGGCCCCGAGCCCGGTGGTGGTCGCCTGGCAGCACGGCGACGCGAACCCGCTGATCGGCTCGTTCGCCCGGATCGCGACGGCCGCCTACCGCGCCTGAGCTGGCGTCCCCGTCGACCTCGGCCGCGACAGCCTCGCCGCGGCCCTCGACGGGTTTCCTCGAAGCCCCGGCCGCCTGCTTCGCCCGCAACGAGTTCCACCGCCCGTCCGTGCAGAAAACGACCGGCGCGAGGCGTTCGTCGACGCGGTCCGCGGGCAGCGTCGCGCGGGAAGCTAGACCACCGGCGCGCGGCGGACGTCGTACAGGTCCCAGTCCAGCTGCCAGAACGCCTCGATGCCGTGCTCGCGGATGTACTTCCGCTCGGTGTCGTGCACCGGGTAGCACCCGGCGATGCTGACCGGCGGCCCGCCGATGTCGATGAGCGTGTACTGGTGCGCGTCGAGGCCCGCCGGCGCCGACACCGCGAACGCCGTCATCGACGACTCCGGGGCGATCGGCTGGCCGAAGTCGATGGTGTCGCCGTAGACGAACGGGCAGGTGCCGCGCAGCTGCTCGGCGAGGTAGCCGATGGCCAGCGCCCAGACCGGGTCGTCGGACCGGACGCTGATCCACAGCTCCGGCCGCACGCCGTGCCAGTCCGGGTGGTCGGCCAGGGACAGGCCGTAGGTGGCGCCGGTCAGGTAGCGCGGTTCCGGCTCGTCGGCGTAGACGAACGCGATGACGTCGTCGAGGCCCGGTTGCGTCGACGGGATGGGCTGCAGCCGGGGCGCGGCGGACCCCGTCAGGGTGTCGAGATGGGCGAAATACCGCTCGGCACGGCTCGGCATGGCGCGCAGCATACGACCGCCCGGGTGCCGGCGGCGGTCATCCCCTGCTGGCCCCGGCGCGGCAAGATCGGGCAGGGTGGACGGTATGCGAGTGCTCGTGATCGGCAGCGGAATCGGCGGGGCGGCGACGGCCTGGCACCTCGCGGGCCGCGGCGCGGAAGTGGTCGTCGCGGACGCGGCGCGCCCGGGCACGGCGACCGAGGCCGGCGCCGGCATCGTCAGCCCCTGGACATCGCGCCGGGACGACGCGCTCTACCCGCTCGCGGCGGCGGCCGGCCGGTACTACCGCGAATTCACGGCGGAGCTCGACGGGTCGTCGTTCGAGGTGGTCGGCGGCATGGTGGTCTCGGCGGACGACGGCGAGCTGGCCGAGGTCCACGAGCGGCTGACGGCCCGGGCGGCGGACGCCCCCGAGATCGGCGAGGTCCGGCGCCTGGAGCCGGCGCAGGCCCGGGAACTGTTCCCGGCGCTGGCGCCCGGGCTGGGCGCGGTGCACCTGGCGGGCGCGGGCCGCGTCGACGGGCACCGGCTGCGCCGCGCGCTCCTGGCGGCGGCCGAGCGGCGGGGCGCGAAGTTCGTCGAGGGCGAGGTCGCGGTGCGCGCGGACGGCACGGTGGCGACCCCGGACGGCCCCCTGGAAGCGGACAGCGTGGTGGTCGCGGCCGGGGCGTGGAGCCGGGAACTGCTGGCGCCGCTGGGGATCGACCTGCCGGTGACCCCGCACCGCGGCCAGCTCAGCCACTTCGACCTGCCGGGCACGGAGACGGCGGCGTGGCCGGTGGTGTTGCCCCGCAGCAGCCACTACCTGCTCGCGTTCCCGGGCGGCCGGGTGGTGGCGGGCGCGACCCGCGAGGCGGAATCGGGCTTCGACTACCGCGTCACGGCGGCCGGGCAGCGCGAAGTGCTGGAGCACGCCCTGGCGGTGGCCCCGGGCCTCGCGGACGCGACGCTCGCGGAGACCCGGGTCGGCTTCCGCCCGGGCACCCCGGACGGCCTGCCGGTCCTGGGCTCGATCCGCCCGGGCTTGACGGTGTCGACGGGCTTCGGGGCCGGTGGGCTGACGAACGCGCCGTTCGCGGGGAAGCTGGTGGCGGCGGTGGCCTTGGGGGAGGACCCGGGCTTCGACCTGAGCCCCTTCGCACCGGACCGGTTTTGAGCGGGTACCGGCTCCGCGCGGCGACCGAGGCCGATTTGTCACAGATCCTCGACGGCGCGAGCTCGCGCCGGCCTCCCGGCGGTGATCCCGCCTCGGGCGTGTCAGCCCTCGGTGACCAGGTCCAGGGCGTGGTCGCCGGTGCGCTCCACGACCAGGCCCCCCTTCGTGATCACCTTCACCAGCTGGTCCACAGTGGACGGCTCCGCGCGGGTGGTCACCAGCACCCGGGCCAGGCGGCCCTTGTACGCCTTGTTGAAGTGGCTCACCGTCACGCGCTCGCCGCGGGCGCTCTCCGTCACCACGCGGACCGTCACCGCGTCCGGGCGCAGCTTGGCGAACGCCGAGTACGTGCCCGAGCGCAAGTCCACCACCAGGCCCTCCACCGCCTGCAGCACCGGCTCGAGGACCGGCTTCCACAGGCCGCGGACCGTCCCCAGCGCCGGCAGGGAGTTGCCGCCCGAGAGGCGGTACGCCGGGATCGGGTCCGTCGCCGAGACCACGCCGAACAGCGATGACGTCACCACCAGCCGCCGGTGCGCCTTCTCCAGACCCGCCCTCGTGAAGCTCTTCACGTCGAGCGCGTCGTACAGCACGCCGGTGTAGCGGCGCAGCGCCGGCATCGTCGGGGACGTCCACAGCTGCGCGTTCCGCGCGACCTCGCCGCCCTGCCGCTCGGTGATGCCCAGCGCGGCGATGCTGGCCGGGACGTCCGCGGCCAGTTCGGTCAGCGCGTCCGCGAGCTTCGCGCGCGTCGGGTTCAGCTCGGGGAACGACAGCTTGCCGAGGTCGAGCGGACCGCCGCGGCCGCCGTCGGCCTTGGTTTCGGAGGGGGGCAGGAGCACCAGCACCCACCGAGCGTAAATCGGCGTGCACGGACGCCGCCGTCCGGCCTAGCCTCCCGGCATGGACCTGACCTGGCGCCCGTTGACCCTGGACGACGCTCCCGCCCTCGCCCGGCTGTACGCGGCCGCCGAGGACGTCGACCAGACGGGGGAGCACTTCAGCGCGGACGACCTGCGCGAAGAGCTCGACGCCCCCAACGTGGACCTGGCCCGCGCCACCGTCGGCGCCTGGGCGGGCGGCGAGCTCGTCGGCTACGGTCTCGCCCGCCGCCGCGACGCCGCCGAACCCGTGCACATGATCCGGCTCCAGTCCGTCGTGCACCCGGCGTACCGCAGCGACGCCGTCGGCGGTCACCTGGTCGAGTGGTTCGCGCGCACGAGCCGCGAGGTCCACGAGCGCGCCTTCCCGGGCGCGCCGCTCGAACTGCACCACGGCAGCCACCAGAACGAACGCTGGATCGCCGGCGTCCTCACCCGCGCGGGGTACACGCACGACCGGACGATGGTCACCATGCGCGTCGGCCTCGCCGACCTGCCGCCGCAGCCGCCGCTGCCCGACGGCTTCGAGGCGGTGCCCTTCGACTTCGAGCACGACCTCGCCGCCCTCGACGCCCGCAACGACACCTTCGCCGGCCACTGGGGCAGCACGGTCTACCAGCCCGACGCCTGGCGCCACCTGGTCACCGGCTCGAAGGACTTCCGCCCGGACCTGTCGTTCCTCGTGCTGGACGGCGAAAAGGTGCTCGCGTTCGTCCTGAGCCACCACTACGCGTTCCAAACCGCGGCGACGGGCCTCCGCGAGCACTACGCCACCTGGGTGGGAACCCGGGCCGCCCTGCGCGGCCGCGGCGTCGCGTCCGGGTTGCTGGGGCACACGCTCCTGGCGGCGAAAGCCGCGGGATTCGACCGGTCGGCCCTCAACGTCGACGTCGACAACGCCCACCGCGCGCTGGGTGTTTACGAACGCTGCGGATATCGCGTCGACGACGAATGGCACGTGTACGTGCTGTCCTGAAAATGGGACGCCCCACCGCCGATCGGGGAATGGACGGCATTCGTACCATCACGACATGAAGCCGACTTCCACCTCGCCCGGTTCGAGGGCATTGGCCGCATCGCTGCGCGAAGTGCGGGTAGCGCGGGGAAAGGGCCTGCGCGAACTCGCGCGGATGGTGCGGATTCTGCCGCAGTTGTTGTCGGCGTGGGAAAAGGGACAGCGCGTACCGCAACCGGAGGACGTGGCGCGGCTGCTGGGCGCACTGCGGGTCGACGACGTGACGTACGACCGCATGATGCGCCTGGCCAGGCGCGCCGGGGACGACAACTGGCTCGATTCCCACCCGTCCGATTTGCCGCCCGCGCTGAGCGGGATCGTCGAGTACGAGCGCACCGCCACCCGCATCACGAACTGGTACCACGCGATCGTGCCCGGACTTCTGCAGACGCCCGATTACGCCCGCACCATCCTGAGCAATTCGGAAATCAGCCTGGAGCAGGCCGATGCGATGCTCGTCGTGCGATTGAACCGCCAGCGCATCCTCACGAAGGCCGATCCCGTCCGGCTGACCGCACTGATCGGCGAGATTGCCATCCGCGACGAGATCGGCAGTGCCGACATCATGTCGGACCAGGCCGATCACCTGCTGGAAATGATGAAGCTGCCGAACATCTCGCTGCGGATCGTACCTGCGAAGATCGGCTACCACCCCGGGTTGATCGGCTCGTTCATCCTCTATGAATTCGCGGGCCTGCCGACGATCGTGCACCTGGAAAACTCGCACGCGACAGCATTCCTGCACGAGGCCGAGGTGGTCGGCGACTATGTGAAGCAGGCTAAGCTCCTGTCGAGGAAAGCGTTGGGCGAAGACGACACCCGAGCCCTGCTTCGGGAGGTCGCGCGATAGTCCGGGAGGCCACGGGATGAACGGTTGGCGTAAGTCGAGCTACAGCGGCGGCCAGTCGGATTGCGTCGAGGTGAAGCTCGATCGTTCGGTCGGCATCCGGGACACGAAGGCCCGGGAGCGCGGCCAGCTGACCGTCTCCCGCGCCGCGTGGGCCGCCGCCCTCAGCGCTCTACGAGGTTGAGCAGCTCCTCGCCCTGCACGTACCGGCGCAGCTGCTCCGCCGCGAGCTTCTTCGCGCGCGGATAGAACGATGCCGACCCGCCCGCGATGTGCGGGGTGATGACCACGCCCGGTACCGTCCACAGTGGATGGTCCGCGGGCAGCGGTTCCGGCTCCACGACGTCGAGACCGGCGCGCAGCCGCCCGGTGCGGGTCTCGGCCAGGAGCGCTTCGGTGTCGATCGCCGTGCCGCGGCCGACGTTGATCACCAGGGCGTCGTCGGGGAGCGCGGCGAGTTCGTCCGGGCCGATGAGGCCGCGTGTCGCCGGGGTGTCCGGCAGGACCAGCACGACGATGTCGGCCTCGGGCAACAGCTCGGGCAGTTCGGCTACGCCGTGGACGTCCTCGCCGGGACGGGGGCGGCTCGCCACCCGCGTCACCACGGCCTCGGCGGCGACGAGCTGACGTTCGACGGCCCGCCCGATCGAGCCGTACCCGACGAGGAGGACCCGGCTGTCGGCCAGCGACCGCGTGTGCTCGCGCGTCCACTCACCGCGCGTCTGCTGCGCGAACCAGCGCGGCAGGTCGCGCTGCGCCGCGTGGATCAGCGCCAGGGCGTGCTCGGCGACGCTCAGGTCGTGCAGCCCGCGCCCGTTGGCCAGCCGGACGCCGTCGGGCAGGAGCGGCACCAGCGTCTCGACACCCGCCGACAGTGACTGCACCACCCGAAGCGACGGCAGTTCCTTGATCAGCTTCGGCGGCTCCGGCCCGCGGTCGTAGGGCAGCACGTAGAACTCGACGTCCCCGAGATCGGCCGGAGGGGCGCCGTCGCCGTCGTAGTACGCGGCGCCGAGCCCCTCCGGCACGTCGATGTCGGTCCACGGCAGCAGTACGCGAGCGCTCATGCCGCCTTTCTACCCGCTACCGCGTGTAGTAGCCCTGCAGATCGACGACCAGGTGCGTCGAGCCCGCCGAGTTGCGGACGTCGAACTGCGCGCCCGAGCCGAGGCGGACCGTCGCGGCGTTGGAGGTGTTCTCGCCCGCCATGATGTTCACGGCCGAAGGGACGTCGTTGTAGGGCAGGTCGTGCGACCAGGCGGCCAGGAACGTCGACGCGCTCGGCTGCACGCCGGTGAGGTTCAGCGCCGCGGCAGTCGCCCCGGACGGCAGGCCGGTGGCCGGCACCGTGACGATCCCGCCCGGGCCGAGCGGCGTGGGCGTGCCGTCGCGGGTGTCGAGCAGGCGGGTGGGCGTGTTCAGCGCCGCGTACCGGCTGCCCGCGTCGCCGGGGACGAACGAGCCCGCCACCGACAGCAGGGCGTGGCTCTGGCCGTGGTGGAGGAAGATGCGGATGGCGCCGTCGTCGCCGATCCGCACCAGCGACTGGGCCGCGCGGTGCTCGTTCGGCACGATGTTCAGCGTCGACGGTCCGGGGGTGCCCTGCGCGAAGACGCTGAAGAACGTGTCGGAGTCGCTTTCGGTGCCGGTGAGGTTGACGGCCACGGCGACGGCGTCGGCGGGGACGCCCGCCACGCCGCGGACCGGCACCGTCACGACCTCGCCCGGGGCCAGCCTGCCCGGGTGCCCGCCGAGCGAGGAGCGGGTGTCGAGCACCAGGTCGGGCCGGTCCTTCGGCTGGTAGGTCGACTCGCCGGAGGCGCTGTAGTAGCCGAGGTAGTCGACGATGACGTCGATGTCGCCGGCGTTGTTGCGGACCTTGATCCGGCCGTCCGGGCCGACCGGGACCACGGCCATGCCGGCGGCGGTGCGGCCGGCGCTGACGTTCACGTTGGACGTCGTGGGCAGGGTGTCGCCGTAGGCGGTCAGGAACGTGCTCGCGGTGCCACCGGTGCCGACCAGGCTGACCGCGACGGCGCTCGCGCTGACCGGCAGGCCGGGGACGGCGAGGGAGACGGATTCGCCCGCGGCGACGGGCTTCTTGTGGCCGCCGGTGTCGGTGCGGGTGTCGAGCACGCGCTGCGCGGTGGGCAGGGAGGTGTAGGCGTCGCCGCGGAGGCGGAGGCCGATCCAGGCGGCGATGTCGTCGACGCGGGTCTCGACGGTGCCCTGGCGGGTCTCGTTCGAGCCGAGGCAGCCGGCCTGCCACGAAGAGTGGTGGAGGCCGGCGAGCTCGACGACGCCGTCGTGTTCGCGCAGGAGGGGACCACCGGCGTCGCCCAGGCAGGTGGTGGCGGTCGCCGGGTCGCCGAGGACGGCGAGGGTGGTGGCGGTGACGCCCTGCACGGAGACGGGGGCGGTGTGGAGCCTGTCGGGCACCCATTCGGTGGCGGTCCGGCCGTAGCCGGCGATGCGCAGGGACTCGTTCTGGACGGGCGCGGCGGTGCCGATGGCGACGGGCGTGACGTCGGCGACGGGCGCGGCGAGCTTGGCGAGGGCGAGGTTGCGGTCGGCGCGGAAGAGGAGGTCGACGACGGCACGTTCGGTGCCGGCGGTGCCCCGCTGCCCGACGATGGCCTTGGTGGCGAGCTTCGGCGGACCGGCCTGGGCGGCGTTTTCGGGGAAGCAGCTGGCGGCGGTGACGACCCACTGCGGCGCGACCAGGGCGCCGCTGCAGCCGTGGACGCCGCCGACCTCGATCTTGGTGGCGAAGGCGTAGGCCCCCTCGGCGGCGGGAGCACCCCCGGTGACGGCGGCCGCGGGAACGGCGGCGATCAGGCAGACGGCGGCGGCGAGCGCCACGGCTTTTCCGGGCACGGTGAAGACACCCTTGACGGGCGGCATGGATCCCCCTGTGGATCGGACTTTCGGGCGCGAACGGGAAAAGCCACGGTCACCCCGCACCAAGGACCCCCCGTTCCTGGTCGGGCCGATGCTAGCGGGTTGCGTTGACGGGTGGCCAGTAGCCGGAAGCCCGGTGTGGAGGGGTTGAGCCGAACGGACGATCAAGGGGAGGGGCGGGGATGACGGCAGGCGGAATCGCTGCGGGGCAACGGATGCGGCGCAGCCGGTCCGGGCGCGCGGGCGCGCCGGGGCGCGCGCGGGTGTGCCGGGGCATGCGAGTACACCGGGCACGCGGGCACCTCGACACGAACTCCCCGCTCGGCTGCTCTGTCTCCCTCCCCGCCCCACCCCCGCCCGGCCGCACCTACCGCGTCACTGCGCCTTCGCCGACACGCAGAACTCGTTCCCCTCCGGGTCCACCAGCACCGTCCACGCCAGGCCCGGCACCTCGTGCTCCTCCACCTCCTTCGCGCCCAGCCCCACCAGCCGCTTCACCTCTGCCTCGCGGTTGTCGCTTCCGAAGTCCACGTGGACCCGGTTCTTGCCCGCTCTCGGCTCCGGCACCCGCTGCAGGGCCAGCGGCAAGCCGCCGTCCGCCGGGGCCAGGATCAGGAACTCGCCCTCGTAGTCCTGGGTCACCTCGGTACCCAGCGCCGCCGTCCAGAACTTCGCCAGTTCCCGCGGGTTCGTGCAGTCGATCGTGATCATGCCCATCCGGATTGCCATGCCCGCCAAGCTAGCGGCCACCACCGACAAAACCGGCCGCGAGTAACCCGTTGGATTCACGGCCGGGGGGTTGACTACCCTGAGCGGGACTTTCACACCCGCCCGGAGCAGGGAGCCCCGCAGTGATCACCAGGACTTCGTCGTTGTTCCTTCGCACGTTGCGCGAGGATCCGGCGGACGCCGAGGTACCGAGCCACCGGCTCCTGGTACGCGCCGGCTATGTCCGCCGGGTCGCCCCGGGCGGGTACTCCTGGCTGCCGCTCGGCCTGCGCGTCCTGCGGCGCATCGAGGCCGTCGTGCGCGAAGAAATGAACGCCATCGGCGCGCAGGAGATCCAGTTCCCCGCGCTGCTGCCCAAGGAGCCCTACGAGGCCACCGGCCGCTGGACCGAGTACGGCGATGGCCTCTTCCGCCTCAAGGACCGCAAGGGCGCCGACTACCTCCTCGGCCCCACGCACGAGGAGCTCTTCGCCCTCACCGTCAAGGGCGAGTACAGCTCGTACCGCGACTACCCGGTCACGCTGTACCAAATCCAGACCAAGTACCGCGACGAAGCCCGCCCGCGCGCCGGCATCCTGCGCGGCCGCGAGTTCGTCATGAAGGACTCCTACTCCTTCGACCTCGACGACGAGGGCCTCGCGCGCTCCTACCAGGCCCACCGCGACGCCTACGTGAAGCTGTTCGACCGCCTCGGCCTCGAGTACGTCGTCGTCAAGGCGACGTCGGGCGCCATGGGCGGCTCGGCGTCCGAGGAGTTCCTCGCGGTCGCCGAAACCGGCGAGGACACCTACGTCCGCAGCACCGAGTCCGGGTACGCGGCGAACGTCGAAGCCGTCGTCACGCCCGCGCCGCCCGCGCAGCCGATCGAAGGCCGCCCCGAGGCGCAGGTGCACCACACGCCGAACACGCCGACCATCGAGTCGCTGGTCAACTTCCTCAACGACGCGAACCTGGGCCGCACGTTCACCGCCGCGGACACGCTGAAGAACGTCATGCTCAAGACGCGCCGGCCCGGCTCGGCCGAGTGGGAGCTGGTCTGCGTCGCGGTCCCGGGCGACCGCGAAGTGGACATGAAGCGCCTCGAGGCATCGCTGGAGCCGGCCGAGGTCGCGCTGCTCGACGAGGCCGACTTCGCGAAGAACCCGTTCCTGGTCAAGGGCTACATCGGCCCGAAGGCGCTGCAGGACAACGGCGTGCGCTACCTCGCCGACCCGCGGATCGTGCCCGGCACCGCCTGGGTCACCGGGGCCGACAAGGTCGACCACCACGTCATCGACCTGCTCGCCGGCCGCGACTTCACCCCGGACGGCACCATCGAGGCCGCCGAGGTCCGCGAGGGCGACGCGTCGCCGGACGGGCACGGCACTCTCGTCGCGGCGCGCGGCATCGAGATCGGGCACATCTTCCAGCTCGGCCGCAAGTACACCGACGCCTTCGAGGTCGACGCGCTCGGCCCGGACTCGAAGCCGATCCGGATCACGATGGGCTCCTACGGCGTCGGCGTCTCGCGGCTGGTCGGCGTGCTCGCCGAGCAGAACCACGACGACCTCGGCCTGATCTGGCCGCGGGTGGTCTCGCCGTTCGACGTGCACATCGTCATCGCGGGCAAGGACGAGACGATCGCGGCCGGCGCCGAGAAGATCGCCGCCGACCTCGACGCGGCGGGCATCGAGGTCATCCTCGACGACCGCAAGGCGACCCCCGGGGTCAAGTTCGCCGACGCCGAGCTGGTCGGCGTGCCGACCATCCTGGTCGTCGGGCGCGGCCTGGCCAACGGCGTCGTCGAGGTCAAGGACCGGCGGTCGGGCGAGCGCGAGGAGATCGCGGTCGACGCCGTCGTCGAGCACCTGGGCAAGCTCGTCCGAGGCTGATGAGCCGGCGTTCCGAAGACGTGACGCCGGAGTACGAGGACGCGCCGCGCGCGCGGCCGAAGCGGATCCGGCCGAGGGCGAAGCAGCTGAAGTGGCGGCGGGCGCCGTGGTTCGGCCTGGTGTTCATCGCCCTGGTCGCCGGCGTGCTGAACGCGCTCGGCGCCGGCAAACAGCACCCGGCGTCGTCCTCGCCGGCGTCGCCGCTGGTGGTGACGCCGTCGCCGCGCGCGGTGGTCCCCGCGGCGGTCGCGGGCTGGCAGGCCGTGGCGGGCCGCGACGGCTCGTACGCCTACGACGTCCCGCCGAACTGGCGGCCGTCGCCCGAGGCGCAGCAGCGCTGGGCCGGGATCACCCTGGTCACGAGCGCGTTCCTGGGCGACTGCGGCCGGACGCCGCCGGCCGGGGCGGGCGTCGCGACCGAGCCGCTGGCCGACCTCGACGCGGCCGCGCGCAAGGCGGCCACGGACGTGGCAACGGGCGCGTACGGCGGGACACCCGACGTGCCCCCGGGCACGAGCGCGCAGGTCACGAAGGCCGACGGCACGGCCGTCCCGGCCCGGGTCGTGGTCGCTTCGGTGACCTCGGCACCCACCGGGGAGTGCGCGGCGAAGCACGCGCTCGTGGCGGCGATGGCCTTCGGCGACGGCTCGGGAGCGTCGGGTGTCGTGGTGGCGTACGCGGACACCGACCGGGCGGGCCCTTCGGTGCGGGAGGACCTGGAGCGGATCGTGCGCAGCTACCGGTTCGTCCCGGCGGCGGACCGGGGGACGACGACTCCGCCGCCGACGACGTACCGCTGACCCACCGGGAGCGGACCGCGCCGGCCGGCGGATCAGCGCGTCCGGGAGCTGCTGACCAGCTTCGCCAGCTGCCGCAGCCGCACGTCCGGCAGGTACGCCCGGCTCAGCGCCAGCCCGATGCGCGGGAGGTCGGCTTCGTCGCGGAAGGCCAGGTACAGCGGGACGTGCCGCGGCTGGAACTTCGCCTTGAACGCGTGCAGGGAACGGAATCCGTAGTACGGCTCCATCACGCGGCCCAGCGACTCCAGCGCCCGGTCGACCGGCCGCGCGGAGAAGCCGGTGCCGCTGCGGGCCAGCGGCGCACCCGACAGCGAGACGAACCGCGCGCCCTCCTCGCGGAACGCCAGGCAGGCCGACGCGATGAGGAACTCCATCACCGGGCGGAAGCCGTGGGCGCTGCGGCGCATGATGTCCAGCGTCCAGCCGCCGATCGTGCCCGCGCCCGTGTGGACCGGCAGCCACGACGTCACGCCGTGGACCGTGCCCTCCGCGTCGACCGCCAGGCCGACCCGGGTCGCCGGGTCCATCGCCTCGTCGAGGCCGCCGAGGGTGAAGCCCATCTCCGGCATCGCCTTGCCGGACATCCACTCCTCCGACAGCGCCCGGACCTGGGCCAGGATCGGTTCCGGCTGGTCGGCCAGCCGGACGAGCCGGAACTCGATGTCCTGCTTCGCCGCCTTGTTCAGCGCCGAGCGGACGTCCTGCCACGCCTTGCCGCGGAACTCGAGGCCGTCGAGGTCCAGGACGTTGTCCTCGGCCACCTGGACGTGCTGCCAGCCCAGCTCGCGCGTCGCCGCGACGGTGGCTTCGGTCGCCGAGAACACGCACGGCACCAGGCCGGAGTTCTCGCACATCGCGGCGAATTCGGTGACCGTGGCCGCCGCGGTGCCGTCCGGGGCGATCGGGTCGCCGAGCGCGACCGCGACCCCGGCGTGCCGGCGGTAGGCGAGGTAGGAACGGCCGTCCGCGCGGACGAAGTAGGTGTTGCGCGGCCAGGTCGTCATCCACGACAGCGTGCTGCCGCCGTGGCGCCCCAGCAGGCTGCGGGCCAGCGCCGGCCCGGGACCCTGCGCGTGGCGCCGCAGGCGGCGTCGCGAAGGCACGCGGAAGGCGTGCCGCGCGGCGATCAGGACGCCCAGCTCGACCGTCCACAGGAGATTGTCCACGAAGAACAGCGGCAGGCCGGCGGTGTCGTAGTCGCCGCCGAAGATGTCGGCCACCCCGAGCAGCGTCGCGACGGCGAGCCCCTGGACCGTCACGAACGCCGAGAGCGCGACGGACCAGCGCCACGCGACACGGCTGCCCTTGCGCAGCCCGTTGAGCATCGGCACGACCAGCAGGACCAGCACGCCGAGCTCCGGGGCCGACAGCGAAACGCCGTCGTCGGAACCGAACGGGCCGTCGCCGGGCACCAGGAACATCACGATTTCGGCGATGGTGAGCAGCAGCAGGCCGGCCACCGCCAGCACGCGCCACTCGCGCAGGTTCGGGGCCGCCTGCGCCCCCACCCGGCGCGTGCCCACCAGGCGCTTGCCGAGCGGGAGCGCCAGCAGCAGCGCGAAGAAGTGCACGAGGTCGGCCAGCGTGCCGACGTAGACGATCGCGACACCGGCGTACACGCACAGCCCGGCCCGCAGCCGCAGCGCCCACGGCGGCCGCAGCGTCGCGCTGGCGATCGCCACCGCGGCGAGCGCGCCGCCGGAGAAGCCGACGTCCAAGCTGCCCGCGACCCGCTCGGCCCACAGCCAGCCGGAGTTGCGGGACAGCGCGAGGAACTGGGTCGCCACGAGCACCGAGACCAGCTGGCCGCCGATCGTCACGGCCATCGCGCGCCGCGTCCCCAGCTTCCACTCGGCGAAGCCGGCGAAGAGCGCGAAGCTGCCGACCATCGGGAGGTAGTACCACGGGATGACGGCGAAGAACGGCCCGGTCAGCATTGTCCACCACCGGCCCGCCTCCAGCGACGGCAGCCCGTAGGCGACGAACGGGTAGGCCGCGCGGTCCTCGGCGGCGTTCCACAGCGCCCCGGTCGCGACGGCCAGCACCAGCATCGCGAGCGTGATACCGCTGGTGAACGGCAGCCGCCGTCTCAACACCGCAACCGTGTTCCGGATGCGGCCCCCTCCGGCGGGCCCGGCCGCCGCCCCTGCGTCAGTCATGGGAAGAGTCTGTCGAGTTCCCGCGCCGCGGACATCGGGCAAGGGAACGACTTTTCCCCTAGGGGTATCCTCCTTTCGGCTGAGTGCAGGCCCCCTCCGAAGGACGACTTTCAGCCGAGGACGGCCCGGCGGACCGCGTCGGTGTCGGTCAGGTCGGGCAGCACGGTGTGCGCGCCTTCGGCCGCGAGCTCCTCGGCGGAGTAGTGCCCGGTGGCCACGGCGACGGACACCACGCTGTTGGCCACGGCCGCCCGGACGTCGTTCGGCGTGTCGCCGATGACGACCACCGCGTCGGCGCCGAACTCGGTGCCGTGCTTGGCCCCCGCCAGCTTCACCGCGTGCGGGACCAGGTCCGGACGGTGCACCGACAGCGTGCCGTAGCCGCCGATCTCCAGGTCGAGGTGCTCGTCGAGGCCGAACGCGGCGAGCTTGTGCCGGGAGATTTCCGGCAGGTTGCCGGTGACGAGCGTCTGGACGACGTCGCCGTCGGCGGCGAAGGAGCTCAGTGCTTCGGCCGCGCCCGGCAGCGCGCGGGCGGTCTCCGGGAAGGTGTGCCGATGGCGTGCGGACTCCGCCACCAGGGCCCGGAACAGCGCCTCGATCGTCTCCTCGGCGGCCTCGAAGCCGTTCGCGGTGAGCAGGTCGGTCGTCGTCGCGCGTTCCGTGCGCCCGCCGAACACCGGCCGGACCTGCAGCGTCGCTCCCGTGGCGGCCGTGAAGGCGGTGCCGTACCAGGTCGAGCCCAGTTCGGTGAAGTCCACGAGCGTGTGGTCGATGTCCCAGAGCACCAGCCGCTTCTTCGTCACGGGTCCGAGGTTACCGGCGCACTATTCAACAAGCGTTGACTTCCCGGCGGCCGGGTCGTACCTTGAGGCGTAATTCAACGAGTGACGAATAAGTGGAGGCAGTGATGACCCGTCCCGCAGGGGCCCTCGCCCTGGTCGCCGCCGTGGCCGGCGCGCTGGTGGCGGTGGTGCTCGGATTCCTCACCTTCGGCGCCCAGGCCACCGTCGCGCCCGACGGCGTCCCGGTCGCCGTTGCCGGCCCGCCGGAGATCGCCCAGCGCATCGCCGCCCACGGCGGCGGCCAGCTCGCCTGGACCGTCGCCACCCCGGCCGAAGCGCGGCAGCTGCTGGAGGACAAGAAGGTCTACGGCGTGCTCGAACTCGCGCCCGGACCGGCCGTGACCGTGGTGACGTCGGGCGCGGTCAACCCGGCGGGCACCCAGGTCGCGCAGCAGGCGCTGACCGGCGCCGCGACCGCGCTGGCCGGGCCGCCGAAGCAGGAGGTCCTGCACCCGGTGGGGCTCGCGGGCCGGGTCGCGCCGCTGGCCGCGAGCGCGCTCGCGTGGATCGGCGCGCTCGTCGCGGGCCTCGCGCTGACCCAGCTCGCGAAGCGGACCGGCCGCACGCTCGGGGCCGGCGCGCGGTTGCTGCAGGTCACCGGGGCCGGTGTGCTCATCACGGCGGTCGTGGCCGGGTTCTTCGCCCTGTGGGACTCGACGCTGCCGCTGACCGCGGGCGTCCTCGGCTTGGTCTTCCTCGCCGCGACGGCCTTCGCGGCCCTGCAGGCCGGGCTGCTGCGCCTGCTGGGCCTGCGCGCGATGGCCGTCCTCGCGCCGCTGTACCTGGTCGCGCCCGCGGTGGCCGGGCAGGTGCCGGAGCTGCTGAACCCGGCGTACCGCGCGCTGCTGTGGTCGTGGACGCCGTTCCGTTTCTCCACCGAAGGCCTGCGCAGCCTGCTGCAGGGCGCGCCGGACGCGCCCGACGTGACGACCGCGCTGTGGGTGCTCGGCGTCCTGCTGGCCGCGGGCCTGGTGGTGACCCTGTGGCCGGCCCGCTCAGCCCGCCAGGAGGCTGAACCGCACCTTGCGGACGGGGTTGTCGAGGTTGGTGTCCACTAGGCAGATCGACTGCCAGGTGCCCAGGGCCAGCACCCCGCCGAGCACCGGGATCGTCGCGTAGGGCGGCACCAGCGCGGGCAGCACGTGGTCACGGCCGTGACCCGGGCTCCCGTGCCGGTGCCGCCAGCGGCCGTCGCGGGGCAGCAGCTCGTCGAGCGCGGTCAGCAGGTCCTCGTCGCTGCCGGCGCCGGTCTCGAGGACGGCCAGCCCGGCGGTGGCGTGCGGGACCCAGACGTGCAGCAGCCCGTCGGCCGCGTCGGCGTCGCGCAGGAAGGCTTCGGCTTCGTGGGTGAGGTCGTGGACGACGGCTCCGGAGCCGGTGCGGACCTCGATCTCGGTGGAGTACATGAGCCCCAGCCTAAGGAATCGCGGGCTCCTTCGCGGGTTCGTTGACGCTCATCGAGCCGGGCGCGAGCGGGTCCCGAGCGCCCCAAGGCGGCCTTCGGTGCGTCAGACGCACCCAAGGCGGCCTTCGGTGCGTTGAATCCACCGGGCTCACGAATCCAGGTAGCGCAGCACCGCGAGCACGCGGCGATTGTCCCCTTCGGACGGTGGTAGGCCGAGCTTGCCGAAGATCGACGTCACGTACTTCTCCACCGAGCCGGGCGAGAGGAACAGTTCCGCCGCGATCGCGGAGTTCGAGCGGCCCTCGGCCATCAGGCCCAGCACTTCGCGTTCCCGCGGGGTGAGCCCGCCGAGAGCGTCGGTCCGGCGGGTGGCCGAGAACAGCTGGCTCACGACTTCGGGGTCGAGGACCGTTTCGCCGTCCGCGACCCGGCGCAGCGCGTCGAGGAAGTCCGAAACCTCGGCGACGCGGTCCTTGAGCAGGTAGCCGACCCCGCCCGCGCGGTCGGCCAGCAGCTGGGCGGCGTACTTCGTCTCCACGTACTGGGAGAACAGCAGGATCGCGCAGGCCGGGACCTCCCGGCGCAGCGCGATCGCCGCCCGGAGGCCTTCGTCGGTGTGCGTCGGCGGCATCCTGATGTCCACAATGGACACGTCCGGCCGGTGGCCGTCGACCGCTTCGCGCAGCGCGTCGGCGTCCTTCACCGCGGCGACGACCTCGTGGCCGCGGAAGGTCAGCAGCTCCACGAGCCCGTGCCGCAGGATGGTGGAGTCCTCCGCGATGACGATCCGCATCCCGCGACCCTAGCGGGGCAGCGGCACCCGCGCGGTCACTTCGGTCGGACCGCCCGGCGGACTGCTGACGAGCAGTTCGCCGTCGACCGTCCGCAGCCGTTCGGCGACGCCGGCCAGCCCGCCACCCGGCACGATCCGGGCGCCGCCGGGGCCGCTGTCGCGCACGCGCAGCCGCAGGACGTTCTGTTCCTCGGTGACTTCGACCAGCGTCGTCCCGCCGTGCTTGGCGGCGTTCGTGAGCAGCTCGGCGGCGCTGAAGTAGACGATGGTTTCCAGCGACGGCGGCGGCCGGCGCGGCAGGTCCACCCCGACCCGCGCGTCGATCCCGGACGTCGCGACGAGCGTGGCGAGGGCGACGTCCAGTCCCGCGTCCAGTGCGGCCGGGTGGATGCCGCGGGCGAGGTCGCGCAGCTCGGTCAGCGCCTGCTTGGCGTTGGCGTGCGCCGAGGTGACCAGCTCCTTGACCTGCGGGAGGTCGACCTCGGCGAGTTCGTCCTTGGCCAGCCCGAGCTTCATGGCCAGTGCGACGAGCTGGGCCTGCGCACCGTCGTGCAGATCGCGTTCGATCCGCCGCAGCCGCAGGGCGGCGTCCTCGACCGCCGTCGCCCGGCTCGCCTCGAGGTCCCGCACCCGTTCGGAGAGCTCGCGTTCGCCGAGCAACCCGACGACCAGCAGCCGGTCGAGGGCGACGAAGGCGTGCGTCACCCACGGAAGCACCACCAGCACCAGCAGCCCGGACGCCGACCAGGCCAGCGCACCGGCCCAGCCGACGGCGTGGATGCCGAAGGGCATCCGGCGTTCGCCCAGCGGGAACCAGAGGAAGGAGTAGGTGGTGGCGGCGAGGCCGTAGAAGGTCGCGGTGAAGACGGTGAAGAGACCGGCGACGGTGAGGGGGAGGCGCAGCAGCAGGTACCCGGCGGCGCGCCAGCCCGCGGCGTCGCCGACGCGGGCCTTGACCCAGCTCCAGAGCCCGGGTTTGAGCTCGGGCCGCCGCGGGGCGGGCACGCTGACGCCGAGCAGGTGTTTCGCGAGCGCGCGGTGGGCGGCGCCGAGACCGCGGGCGTAGAGGAGGGCGCCGGCGAGGACGAGGAACCCCAGCAGGACGGGGGTGAGCCAGAGCCCGAGCGCGAGCAGCGCGAGGAAGCTGAACAGGGAGAAGACGGTGAGCGGGCCGGCGAGCCAGAGCCAGAGGTACTCGGCCCGGAAGTCCCGCGAGGCGAGGGGGCCGAAGACGCGGTGCAGGGGGTGCGGTGGGTCGAGGGTGGTCACGGGTTCAGTTTCGCCGGGGGCGGGTGGTGCGCCCATCCGGTTTTCCCCCGGGTTCGGCCCGGGAAGACCCCAAGGGGTGAAGTCTGCGGGGTTTTCGGGTTCGGGCTGGGGAACGCTCCCGTGGGGAAGTCCGCGGGGGCGGCGCTGGAGGTCGCCCCGGCCGTGCCGGACGAGTCATCCACAACCCCGGGAGGGTGGGGATGGCTCGCCCGACGCACCGCTCACAGCGTGTCCGGGTCGTCCTCCCGGGCCCGCTGGGCCGCTTCCCGCATCTCGATCACGTCGGTGAGCCACTCACCCGTCTCGCGGGCGATGTCGCGGACCGCGCCCGTGATGATCGACGCTATGTTGCCGACGTGCGTCGCCGCTGATTCGGTGATCACCTGCAGGGTGTCCTTCTCGCGCTCGAACTGGCCCACCATGTCACCCTCACGCTGCTCGGAGCTGCCGGTCGGGTTCCACGGTAGCCGGGGACTGCGGGACGGGCAGGGCCAGCTTCACGATCTTCTTCGCCACCGACCACAGCTGCTTGCGCAGCGGGCCCGTGTGGTACGGCAGGCCGTACTTCTCGCAGATCGCCCGCACCTCGTCCGCGATCTGCGGGTACCGGCGCGCCGGGATGTCCGGGAACAGGTGGTGCTCGATCTGGTGGGACAGGTTGCCGCTCAGGATGTGGAACAGCGGGCCGCCCGTGATGTTCGCCGAACCCAGGATCTGGCGCAGGTACCACTGCCCCCGCGACTCCTCCGAGGTCTCCTCCTCGGTGAAGCTTTCGACGTCCGCCGGGAAGTGGCCGCAGAAGATGATCGCGAACGCCCACAGGTTGCGGGTCAGGTTCGCCGTCGCGTTGCCGAGGAACGTCAGCGGCGCCAGCGGGCCGGTCAGCAGCGGGAACAGCACGTAGTCCTTGCCGACCTGCCGGGAGGCCTTCCGGACGATCTTCTTCAGCACCGGGACGTTGTCGGCCCAGCTCCGCGAACCCTTGACGACGTTCTCGACCTCGAGGTCGTGCAGCATCACGCCCCACTGGAAGAAGATCGCCAGCAGCGTCGCGTACACCGGGTTGCCCAGGTAGTACGGGTGCCACTTCTGGGCCGTGTCCATCCGCAGGATGCCGTAGCCGACGTCGCGGTCCTTGTCGACGATGTTCGTGTACGTGTGGTGGATGTAGTTGTGCGAGTGCCGCCAGTTCTCCGCCGGCGCCACCGTGTCCCACTCGAAGCGCTGCGAACTCAGCGCCGGGTCGCGCGTCCAGTCGTACTGGCCGTGCATGACGTTGTGGCCGATCTCCATGTTGTCGAGGATCTTGGCCAGCGACAGCGCGCCGACGCCGGCCAGCCACGCCGGCGGGAAGAACCCGGCGAACAGCAGCGCCCGCCCGGCGACCTCCAGGCCGCGCTGGGTCTTGATGATGTCGTGGATGTAGTCGACGTCCTCCTGGCCCAGGTCGTCGACGATCCGCTGCCGCAGCGCGTCGAGCTCGCGGCCGAACTCCTCGACCTGTGCCGGGGTCAGTCGGTCCTGCAGACCGGTCATGACAATCTCCTCTGACTCACTAAGCGTCGATCTCGACGTCCCCGACCGGGACGGAGATGCAGAGCTGGATTTCTTCGTCTTCGTCGCCGGAAACCTCGCCGGTGCGCGCGTTGCGGACGCGCCCGGCGGTCTTCAGCTGCGTGCAGGAGAAGCAGATGCCCATCCGGCAGCCGTGCTCGGGCGAGAGCCCGGCTTCCTCGGCCTGCTCCAGCAACGGCTTCCCCGAATTGGCGCATTCGCGACCGCTGCGCTTGAATCGCACCCGGCCTTCCGCGTCCGCCGTGTCGAAGGTCAACGCCGGCGGCGTGAACTCTTCGGTGTGCACGCGTTCACCCAGTTCCGCGCGAACCGCGTCCATCAGCGGCTTCGGGCCGCAGACGAACGCCTCCGCGTCGCGGAACCACGGTGCGACCCGCTCCAGGTGCTCCGGCGCGAAGAACCCGGTCAGGTCGCCACCCGTCGAACCGGTGTAGGCGTGCACGACCCGCAGGCCGGGGTGCCGGGCGGCGAGTTCGGCCAGTTCGGTGCGGTACAGCGCGTCGGCCGGGCCGTTCGAGTACTGCACGAACACGATCTCGCCCGGGTGGCCCTCCGCGACCAGGGTGCGGGCCATGGCGAGCACCGGGGTGATGCCGCTGCCGCCCGCGATCAGCAGGAGGCGGTCCGGGCGCGCCGCGGGCAGCGTGAACGTGCCGTCCGGAGTGGACAGATTCACGACCGAGCCGACGCCGATCGCGCGGTTCAGGTGGCCGGAGACCAGGCCCTGCTCCTTGACCGTGAACTCCAGTTCGCCGTCGTACTGCGAACCGCAGGGCGAATAGCAGCGCGTGCGCCGGACGCCGTCGATCTCGACTTGCATGCGGACGTACTGGCCGGCGGTGAAGCCGGGCCACGCGCGGCTGGGCTTGACGGTGAGGGTGACGGTGCCGGGCGTCTGCTTGCGCACCGCCGTGACCAGCCCGCGGATCTCGCGGCGGACGAGCATCGGGTCGACGAGCTCCAGGTACCGGTCCATCCCGTGCGGCGTCAGCAGCGCCTCGGCCAGCGAGGCGAGGCCGCGCACCCGCCGGGGGATGAGCGCCGTCATCTCCGAACCTCCTCGGTTACAGTGAACGACTGTGCACTCAATAGTGCACTGCAGGAGTGGACACGCTGTCAACGCGAGACGCGGAGGATGTGACGTGAGCAACGCGGTGGACACCCGTACGCTGGAGTCCGTGTCCGAACCCCTGACGCCGGTGAGCCGCCAAGAGCGCAAATTGCGCACGCGCCAGGCACTGCTGGACACCGCCCTGGACCTGCTGGCCGACCGCCCGTTCGCCACGCTCTCCCTGCGCGAGGTCGCGAAGGGGGCCGGTCTCGTCCCCACGGCGTTCTACCGGCACTTCGCCTCGATGGAGGAACTCGGCGTCGCGCTCGTCGAAGAGACCACGCGCACGCTGCGCGGGATGATCCGCTCCGCCCGCACGGACCGGGACAGCTACCAGGGGATGATCAGCGCATCGGTGACGACGTTGCACCACTTCGTCCGGGCGCACGAGGACCACTTCCGGTTCCTGACCCGCGAGCGGTACGCCGGCGGTTCGCTCGCCGAGGCGATCGGCGTCGAACTGCGCCTGTTCTCCGGCGATCTCGCGATCGACCTCGCCCGGTTCCCGAAGCTGCGCGAATGGAGCACCGAAGACCTGCACATGCTGGCCGACTTGATCGTCTCCGTGATGCTGACGACCATTGTCGAACTGCTGGAAGCCCGCCCGGGTGACGACGCGAAAATCACCGGAACGGCGGAAAAACGGCTGCGTCTGGTGCTGCTCGGCGTCCCGCACTGGAAAAGCAGCTGAACGGTTCCTGCCCGCACTCGTATCTTCTGGCACAACCGCGAGACTTGCGACTCACGTCACTGGGGACTGTCGGTCCGACGTGGTACAACCCTCGGATCGTGCCTCGCCGATGAGGAGGTCGTGTGACGGACAGCGAACAGAGTCAGCAGCTCACCGTGGGTGTGGTGGCCGAATCACGCCCCGGGGAGCGGCGGGTGGCCGTGGTGCCCAAGCTCGTCGGACGGCTCGTGCAGCGCGGGCTGCGCGTCGTCGTCGAGCCGGGCGCCGGATCCGGTGCGCACCTGAGTGACGACGCGTACACCCGAGCCGGCGCCGAACTCGGCGACGCGTGGGGTGCCCCGATCGTCGTGAAGGTCAACCCGCCATCGCCGGGGGAAGTCGCGAAACTGGGCCGGGGTGCCGTCCTCGTCGGTTTCCTCGATCCGCGCGGCAATCCGGACGGCCTCGCGAAGCTCGAAGAAGCGGGCGTACGCGCTTTCGCGATGGAGGCGATCCCGCGGATTTCCCGGGCACAGGCGATGGACGCGTTGTCGTCGCAGGCCAGCATCGGCGGGTACCGGGCGGTGCTGCTCGCCGCGCAGAAGCTCCCGCGGTTCTTCCCGATGCTCACCACCGCCGCCGGCACCGTCCCACCGGCCAAGGTGCTGGTGCTCGGCGCCGGCGTCGCCGGCCTGCAGGCGCTCGCCACGGCGAAGCGGCTCGGCGCGCAGACCACCGGCTACGACGTCCGGCCCGAGGTCGCCGAGCAGGTCAAGTCGCTGGGCGCGCAGTTCCTCGACCTGGGCATCGAAGCGGTCGGCGAAGGGGGGTACGCCCGCGAGCTGACGCCGGAGGAGCGCGAGGAGCAGCAGCGGCGGCTCACCGAAGCCATCACGAAGTTCGACGTCGTGATCACCACCGCCCTGGTCCCGGGCCGCAAGGCGCCGACGCTGGTCACCGCGGACGCCGTCAAGGGCATGCCGGCCGGGTCGGTCGTGGTCGACCTCGCCGGCGAGACCGGCGGCAACTGCGAGCTGACCAAGCCGGGCGAGGACGTCGTGGAGCACGACGTCACCATCTCGTCCCCGCTCAACCTGCCCGCCGAAATGCCTTCGCACGCCAGCGAGCTGTACGCGCGCAACGTCGTCGAGCTGCTGGAACTGCTCGTGACGAAGGAAGGCGCGCTCGAGCTGAACTTCGAGGACGAGATCGTCGCCGGTGCCTGCGTGGCCGGGCGCGAAGGGAGCGCGTCGTGAGTCCGTTGGTGCAGAACCTGGCCGTGCTGGTGCTCGCCGGGTTCGTCGGCTTCGCCGTCATCTCGAAGGTGCCCAACACCCTGCACACGCCGCTGATGTCCGGCACCAACGCCATCCACGGCATCGTGCTGCTGGGCGGCCTGGTCGTGCTCGGTCTCGGTGTCGACGGCGTGTTCAACAAGATCCTGCTGGTGATCGCCATCGCCTTCGGCACGATCAACGTCGTCGGCGGCTTCCTCGTCACCGACCGGATGCTGTCGATGTTCAAGGCGAAGAAGCCCGCACCGGCCGATGAAGAGGAGACGAAGTGACCGACTTCATCGCGATCCTCTACATCATCGCGTTCGCCCTCTTCATCTACGGCCTGATGGGCCTCACCGGCCCGCGCACCGCGGTCCGCGGCAACTGGATCGCCGCGGTCGGCATGGGCATCGCCGTCGTCGCCACCCTGCTCACCCCCGGGATGAGCAACTGGCTGCTCATCGCCCTCGGCGTCGGGATCGGCGTCGTCGTCGGCGTCCCGTCGGCGCGCAAGGTCAAGATGACCGCGATGCCGCAGATGGTGGCCCTGTTCAACGGCGTCGGCGGCGGCGCGGTCGCGCTCATCGCCTGGGTCGAGTTCAACTCCACCGACGGCTACGCGCACGAACCGGTGTACATCGCGATCGCGTCGCTGTTCGCCGCGATCATCGGCTCGATCTCCTTCTGGGGCTCGAACGTCGCGTTCGGCAAGCTCCAGGAGCTGATCAGCGGGCGGCCGATCACGCTCGGCAAGCTGCAGCAGCCGGTCAACCTGCTGCTCCTGGCGATCGCGGTCGTCTGCGCGGTGCTCATCATCGCCGGCAACGACAACGAGCTGCTGATCATCGGGCTGCTGGTCGCGGCGGGTGTCCTCGGGCTCACCGTGGTGCTGCCGATCGGCGGCGCGGACATGCCGGTCGTGATCTCCCTGCTCAACGCGTTCACCGGCCTGTCGGCCGCGGCGATGGGTCTCGCGCTGGACAACACGGCCCTGATCGTGGCCGGCATGATCGTCGGCGCGTCCGGTTCGATCCTGACCAACCTGATGGCCAAGGCGATGAACCGGTCCATCCCGGCGATCGTCGCGGGCGGTTTCGGCGGTGGCCCGGCGGTGGCGGCCGGCGGCGGGACGAAGGAAGCCCGGCCGGTGCGCTCGACCAGCGCGGCCGACACCGCGATCCAGATGGCGTACGCCAGCAAGGTCGTCGTGGTCCCCGGGTACGGCATGGCTGTGGCCCAGGCCCAGCACACCGTCCGCGAGATGGCGAAACTGCTCGAGAAGAAGGGCATCACGGTCGCCTACGCGATCCACCCGGTCGCCGGCCGGATGCCGGGGCACATGAACGTGCTGCTCGCCGAGGCCGACGTGCCGTACGAGCAGCTCAAGGAAATGGACGAGATCAACTCCGAGTTCGCCCAGACCGACGTCGCGCTGGTGATCGGCGCGAACGACGTCACGAACCCGGCCGCGCAGACCGACCCGAGTTCGCCGATCTACGGGATGCCGATCCTCAAGGTCAACGAGAGCCGGTCCGTGATCGTCCTGAAACGCGGGATGAGCTCCGGCTTCGCCGGGATCGACAACGACCTGTTCTACGATCCGAAGACCAGCATGCTCTTCGGGGACGCCAAGTCGTCGGTGGGCGAAATCGTGGAGGAACTCAAGGCGCTATGACGACCGGGTCGGATGTTCGTGCGGCGTTCACGGATCCGGCCGAGAATCTCGCGTTCGACGAAGCGCTCCTCCGGGTTGCGCCCGAGTCACCGGTGCTGTGGCTCTGGCGCAACCCGGTTTGCGTCGTGGTGGGGCGCGGGCAGCGGGTCGCGCGCGAAGTGCGGATCGACGAGTGCGTCCGCGACGGTGTCCCGGTGCTGCGGCGGGCCAGTGGCGGCGGCACGGTGTTCCACGACCCGGGCAACCTGAACGTCACCCTGGTCCTGCCGGGCCCGGCGGACCGGCCCCTGGAGGCGCTCGGCCAGGTGATGAGCGCCGCCGTCGACCAGCTGGGGCTGGTACCGCGGATCGGCGACCGCGGGCTGTTCGTCGACGACGCGAAGTTGTGCGGGTTCGCCGTCTTCCGCACCAAGACCGGCCTGCTGGCGCATTCGACGCTGCTGGTCGAGACGTCGGCCGGGCTCGTCGGCCGCTACCTGACCAGCGCGCCGCCGGACCCGCGGCCCCTCGACTCGCACCGCAGCCCGGTGGCGTCCCTGGCCGAGCACGGCCTGCGGCCCGGGTTCCCGGCGGTCGAGGCGGCCGTGCGGGCGGCGGCGTCGCAGCTGCTCGGGACGCTCGTGCCCCGCCCGCCGTCCGCGGCCGAGCTGGCGCGGCAGCGGGCGTTGCTGCACACCCGCTACCGCTACCCCTCCTGGCACACCGACGGCGCCCAGCGCGCCGCTTGACTGTCCTATATGGACTTACTCGGCCGCCGAGAACGTGACGGTCGGCACCTTGCGCGCGGCCGCCCGGGTGCTCTTGGGTTCCGCGGCCTTCTTGGCGCGGGCGGGCTTCGGGGACTCGGCCTTCGCTCCGGTCGTCTTGGCCGTGGTGGCCTTCGTCGCGGTGGCCTTCGTCGAGGTGGCCTTCGCTTGGGCGGACGCGGTCTTGGCGGACGCGGTCTTGGTGGGCGCAGCCTTGGCTGGCGCAGACTTGGCCGGCGCGGTCTTGGTGGCGGCGGTCTTGTCCGAGGCGGCTCTCGCGGTCTTGGCGGGCGTCTTCTTCGCGCCGGGGACGAGCCGCGGGCGGTTCTTGCGGCCGCCGGTGCGGCGCCCGGCGTCGGCGTAGCGCTGCAGCAGCACGCGCAGGGCCTCGGCGTTGGCGAAGGAGAGGTCGATGTCGTAGTCGATGCCGTCCAGGCCGAACCCGACGGTCTCCGCCGCGGGCTCACCGGTCAGATCATCCAGCACCTGCACAGCCGTGTTCTTGGCCACGACAAACCTCCCGTGCTCGAACGTGTGATGTGTTCGTGCGCACCGGGACCGACGGCACCCGGTGCCGCCGAAAACTTGCAGCTTCCTGACGGAGGATAGCCGCTGGCTTGCGTGATCCCGCGTAGTGGTGTGCGCTGAAGCCATGGCTGCACAGACTTTTGACGTAGTGGTGATCGGTGCCGGTCCGGTGGGGGAGGTGGCCGCCGAACGGGCGGCCCGCGGAGGCCTGAAGGTCGCCCTCGTCGAGCACGAACGCTTCGGTGGTGAGTGCTCCTACTGGGCCTGCATCCCGAGCAAGGCGTTGCTGCGGCCCGGAAATCTCCTCGCCGCCGCGAAGCGGGTGCCCGGCGTGCCGGTCGGCGACCGGATCGACCCGGCGGCGGTGTTCGAGCGCCGTGACTGGTTCACCGGCAAGGGTGACGATTCGGGACAGGTCGACTGGGCGCGCGGCGCCGGCATCGAGCCGATCCGCGGGCACGGCGAGATCACCGGTGAGCGGGAGGTGACGGTCGGCGGCGACCGCGTGCTGACCGCGCGGCACGCGGTGATCGTCTGCACCGGCAGCGTGCCGAGCACCCCGTCGATCCCGGGGCTCGACACGATCCGGCCGTGGGGTTCGCGGGAAGCGACGTCGGCCTCTTCGGTGCCGCCGCGGCTCGGCGTCCTCGGCGGCGGCGTGGTCGGCGTCGAGATGGCGCAGGCGTTCGCGTCGCTCGGCTCGGAGGTCCACCTGGTCATCAGCGGCCCGCGTCCGCTGCCGCGCAACGCGTCGTTCGCGGGCGACCTCGTGCTGCAGGGGCTGCGCGACGCCGGTGTCGAGGTGCACACGGACTCGGGTGTTTCCCAGGTCGCCACCGGGGACTCCGGGACGTCGCTGACGCTGAAGGACGGTTCGACGGTCGTCGTCGACGAGTTCCTGGTCGCGACCGGCCGCCGTCCCGCGACCGCCGGGCTCGAGCGCTTCGGCATCGAGCCCGGGCAGCCGCTGGAGGTGGACGACACCGGCCGGGTGTCCGCAGTGGACGGTGACTGGCTGTTCGCGGCCGGCGACGTCACCGGCCGGGCGCCGCTGACCCACCAGGGCAAGTACGGCGCCCGCGCGGCGGGCGACACGGTGGCGGCGCTGGCCGCGGGCAAACCGGTGTCCTCCGAGGCGTGGAGTCCGTTCACGGCCACCGCCGACCACCACGCGGTCCCGCAGGTCGTGTTCACCGACCCGGAGGTGGCGGCGGTCGGCCTGGCGGACGCGCGGCCGGGCTCGGCCGACCGGGTCGTCGACATCGACATCGCGGTGGCGGGCTCGTCCCTGCACGCGGACGGCTACACGGGCAAGGCCCGGATGGTCGTCGACACGGAACGGAACGTGCTCCTGGGTGTGACGTTCGTCGGCCAGGACGTCTCGGAGCTGCTGCATTCGGCGACGATCGCGATCGTCGGCGAGGTGCCGCTGGACCGGCTCTGGCACGCGGTGCCGTCGTTCCCGACGATCAGCGAGGTGTGGCTGCGGCTGCTGGAGGCGTACGGGCTCTGAGGGGTCAGTGGGCGGGCAGGTCGAGGGCGGCCTTCGCGGCCCTGACCAGGCCGGGATCGTCCGCAGTGGACGGTCCCGGCGCCCACACGGCCTGCACGAGCCGGACGGAGGAGCCGTCGAGCTTGCTGGCGTAGGCGGCGTTCTCGAACCGCGGGGCGGGGGTGGCGCCCCACTGGCCGGTCTCGCTCGCGAGATCGAGGATGCCGCCCCCGCCGGGCGTGTCGGCGGCGGCCTTGAAGGCGGCGGCCTGCCCGGCGTCGGGGAAGGCGACGATCCCGACGGTGACGGCCCCGGCGCGCCCGTCGATGGTGGCGGCGTAGCTGGCGCGTTGCACGCCTGAGCAGCTGGTTCGCTGCAGGCTGGCCTGGGCGTCGCCGAAGGCGTGCGAGGCACACCGCTGATCCCCGGCGGCGGCGCGCAGAGCGAACTGCAGGCTCCGCACGGGAGTGCTGGGCGGCGGCGCGGCCTTCGAGGTGGTCGCGGGCGGCGGCGCCGGAGCCGGCGCGGCGGCGGTCCGCCCCCCGGTGGTGGCCACGGCAATGGCGGCGACGACGAGCAGGGCGAGCGCCCCGATGGCGGCCAGGGGGAGCCAGCGGACGGTCCGTGAGGTGGTGGCGGGCTCGGCCTCGGGCCGCGGGCGCGGGAAGGGCTGCGGGCGGTTCGAGGGCGCTTCGGGTGAGGCGGGTTTCGGACCGGCCGAGGGCCGCGGCAGGGGCACGGCTCGGGGCGGTCCGGGTTCGGCGGGGTGTGGGCGGGGACGCTCGGGCTGGGTTTCGGTGGTCGGCGTTGCGGTGGGTTCGGGGGCTGGCTGGGTTTCGGTGACCTGCGATGCGGTGGGTTCGGGGGCTGGCTGGGTTTCGGCGACCTGCGATGCGGTGAGTTCGGAGGCTCGCTCGGTTTCGGTGACCTGCGATGCGCTGGGTTCGGGGGCTGGCTCGGCTTCGGCGGTGACCTGCGATGCGGTGAGTTCGGAGGCTCGCTCGGCTTCGGCGGCCTGCGATGCGCTGGGTTCGGGGGCTGGCTCGGCTTCGGCGGCCGAGGCCTCGACCGGCTCGCTGCTCGGCGAGGGAAGGCGAAGGTTCTCGGTCCGCTCGGCCTCGGCGGCGGAAGATTCGGACGGTTCCGCGGTCTCGGGGCCGGAGAACACCGGGGTGTCTGCGGGGGCCGCCTGCTCCGAGGCGGGCGCGGGAAGCACCTCGGTGCGGTCTGCTTCCCCCTCCGCGGGTGCGCCGACCGGGTGCGGTGAAGAATCGGCGGAGTCGGCCGGTTTCTCGGCAGCTGGTACCTCGGGCGCGCCGCCTTCGGGAATCTCGGTGCCCGGGAACACCGGCCGCGCCGAGGGAACTGCGGGGACCTCCGGCGCGGGAGACGAGAGCACCTCGGTGCGTCCGGTTGCGGAAGCAGCCTCCGCCGCCGAGCCGCCAGTGGGCTCCGGCTCGGCTTCCACCGGGGGTTCGGTTCGCCAGTCGGTCGCAGCCGGGACCGAGGCCGCCGCCGGGACCGAGGCCGCCGCCGGGCCCGAGGCCGCCTCCGCAGCCGGGCCCGAGGCCGCCGCCGCCGGGATCGAGGCCGCCGCAGCCGGGGCCGCCGCAGCCGGGGCCGCCGCCGCCGCCGCAGCAGCCGAGGCCGGGGCCGCCGCCGGGGCCGGGGCCGGGGGATCGTCCCAACGGGACTCCGGGGGCGCGTCATCGGTCAGCCTGCTGAACCCTTCGCCCAGCAGCACCTCGTCCGACAGCTCCGGGGCCGACGGCGCCAGTCCGCGGATCAGGGCCCGGACCTGGTCCACCGACCTCGGCCGGTGGGCCGTCGCCAACGACACCGTGGCCGCCAGCATCGTCGTCGGGGTCGGGTGCAGGACGCGGACCGGGCCCGCCAGGTCCGCCGCCGGCTGGTCGACCGTCTCGACGTACGGTCCCACCGCGATGATCGTGCCCACCGGGGCCGCTCCCGGCACCAGTGCCGCGATCCGCTTTTCGCACGCCTGCGACCGGTCCAGGGCCTCCGTGGCCGGGTTCACCGAGTCGTCGTCCGCGACCAGGGGCCAGCCGTCCGCCTTCCAGGGGCCGCCCAGGGGTGCCTCCAGGCGCAGGGCCGGGTCCGGCAGGTCCACGCCGATCACGATGATCACGCCGTGGGGGAGCAGGACCACCGCCTCGATCGGGCGGTCCGCCACGCCGTCGACACCCACGCCGTCGACACCCACGCCGTCGACACCCACGCCGTCGACACCCACGAGGTCGACACCCACCAGCGCGATGCCGCCGATCACGGTGCCGCCGCGGCCCAGGGACGCCAGTGCCGCCCGGATGTCGTCCGCCACCCGGGACTGCTGCCGCTCCAGGCGCACCAGTCGCACCGCTGTCCCTCCCTGCTCGTCGTTCCGGGTCAACACGCTAGCGCGCCCAGCGCAATCAGCCGCGCGACACGGGCGCGCCGCGGCGCTTGCCCTCCGAAAGTGGGGCGGCGGGTGACTTGTGGTGTTCATGTGGCCAAACGGCACGGTTGGGGTGCAGAATGTGCTACAACGCATCGGAGGCGGCATTCGGGAGCCGCGCTGAAGCCGTTCCGCAGCTCGAGACAGGGCGTAGGGGAAGACGTCCCTCGTCGAGCAACATGCGGAGGTAGCAGTGAGCACCCGTGGCAGCACCCGAGGTGTGGTGTACGTCCACTCGTCGCCGTCTGCGGTGTGTCCGCACGTCGAGTGGGCCATTTCGGGCACCCTGGGTGCCCGCGTTGACCTGAAGTGGACGGCGCAGCCGGCCAGTCCGGGTCAGCTTCGCGCCGAGTGCGGCTGGCGCGCGCCCGCGGGCACCGGCGCCAAACTGGCGGCCGCGCTCAAGGCGTGGCCGATGCTCCGGTTCGAAGTCACCGAAGAGCCCAGCGCGGGCGTCGACGGCGAACGGTTCTGCTTCGCGCCCGGCCTCGGCCTGTGGCACGGCCGGACCAGCGCCAACGGCGACATCGTGGTGGGCGAGGACCAGCTGCGCGCGCTCGTCAGCATGACCCGCGGCGGCGAGTCCCTCGCGCACAAGCTGGACGAGCTCCTGGCCGCGAGCTGGGACGAGGCGCTCGAGCCCTTCCGCCACGCCGGCGACGGCGCGCCGGTGACCTGGCTGCACCAGGTCGGCTGAGCCGCGGGACGGGGGCCGGTACGCTTTCCGGCGTGACCACCCCCGCCCCCAGCTCTCGCCAGCGCTGGCTGGTGCCCGTCGTGGTCGTGGTGCTGTCCGTGACCGTGGGCGGCGGCCTGCTCGCGCGCGAGCTCTACCGTCGGCCCGACCAGCCGGCCGACGACACCTCCGTCGCGGCGGCGACGCCGTCCACGGCGGGCAGCGGCGCGCCGGCCGCGGTGGACGACGTCGCGATGACCGACGACGCGAAGGCCCACCCGCAGGCCGACGCCGTCCGCAAGGTCCTGAAGAAGTACTTCGCGGCCATCAACACCAAGCAGTACCAGCAGTGGACGGCCGTGGTCACCGACGAGCGGGCCGCCGGCCAGTCGCAGGGCGACTGGAAGAAGGGCGTGCGCACCACAAAGGACAGCAACGCCCTCGTCTACCGGATCGAGCGCGCGTCGGGGAACTCGCTGCGCGTGCTGGTCGGGTTCACCAGCCGGCAGGAGCTCGACGACGCCCCGCCGTTCTTCCGCGAGGCCTGCATCAAGTGGCGGCTCGTGATGCCGATGGTGGTGGACAAAGGAGTCCTGAAGGTCGCCGCCGTCGACGGGGGGCCACCACCCGAACACGAAAAGTGCTGAAGACGCGAAGAAGGGGCCCGGCCGAAGCCGGGCCCCTTCTTCAGTTCCGGGGAACTCAGGCCGCCGGGGTGAACAGCAGCGCGGTGTTGTGGCCGCCGAAGCCGAACGAGTTGCTGATCGCCGCGGTCAGCTCGACCTTGCGCGGCTCGCCCGCGACGACGTCCAGCTGCACCCGCGGGTCCAGGTCGGTCAGGTTGAGCGTCGCCGGCACGATGCCGTGGTACAGCGACAGGATCGTGATGATCCCCTCGACCGCGCCCGCGCCGCCGACCAGGTGGCCGAGCGAGCCCTTCGGGGCCGTCACGACCGGGTGTTCGCCGACCGCGTTGCGGATCGCCGCCGCCTCGCCGATGTCACCGACCACAGTGGACGTCGCGTGCGCGTTCACGTGCCCGATGTCCGCCGGGGTGACGCCGGCCATCTTCATCGCCGCGCGCATCGCGGCGATCTGGCCGATGCCCTCGGGGTGGTTGCCGGTGATGTGGTAGGCGTCCGAGGTGATGCCGTGCCCGGCGATCGTCGCGTAGACCCGCGCGCCGCGGGCCTTCGCCAGGTCCGCGCGCTCCAGGATGACCACGCCGGCGCCCTCGCCGAGGACGAAGCCGTCGCGGTTGGCGTCGAACGGCCGCGACGCGCTCGCCGGGTCGTCGTTGCGGGTGGAGACCGTGCGGGCCTGGGCGAACCCGGCCAGCGTGATCGGGTGGATGCACGCTTCGGCGCCTCCCGCGATCACGACGTCGGCGCGCCCGGACCGGATCATCTCCACGCCGCTGGCGATGCCCTCGGCGCCCGAGGCACAGGCCGAGGCCGGGGAGTGCACCCCGGCCCGCGCCTTGAGGTCGATGCCCACGTGCGCGGCCGGGCCGTTCGGCATCAGCATCGGCACGGTCAGCGGCGACACCTTGCGGAGACCCTGCTGGTGCAACAGGTCGTTCTGGGTGAGCAGGGTGACGGGACCGCCGACGCCGGTGCCGATCGACACGCCGAGGCGATCGGGGTCCACATCGGTGTGCTCGTCGGTCGGCTCGGTGTACCCGGCGTCGGCCCACGCCTGCCGGGCCGCGATCAGCGCGACCTGCTCGCAGCGGTCCATCCGGCGGGCCTGGACCCGCGGCAGGACTTCGGTCGGTTCGACGGCCAGCTGGCCGCCGATCTTGACCGGCAGCTGCAGCTCCTCGACCCAGTCGGCCTCGATCGTCCGGATCCCGCTCCGTCCGGCCAGCAGACCGTCCCAGGTGGACGTGACGTCCCCGCCGAGCGGTGTGGTGGCGCCGAGACCGGTGATCACGACGTCGATGTTGCTCATGGGAGTCTCCTCAAGGAGGGAAGAGGACTTACTTCGAGTTGGCCGACACGTAGTTCACCGCGTCGCCCACGGTCTTCAGGTTGGCGAGCTCGTCGTCCGGGATCTTGACGCCGAACTTGTCCTCGGCCTGCACGGCGATCTCGACCATCGACAGCGAGTCGATGTCCAGATCGTCCACGAACGACTTCTCGGCGGTGACGTCGTCCTGAGCCACACCGGCGACCTCTTCGACGATCTCGGCGAGGCCGGCGAGGATCTCAGCGTTGTCAGCCATGGGGTAGTTCCCTTCTCGGTCTTTCTGGGGGTCTGTTGCCCTCGGGCGAATGCCCGCGGGGAGCGTAACGGTGATCAGGGGCAGACGAACGCCTGCCCGGCGTAGGACAGGCCCGCGCCGAACCCGACCGCCAGCACCACGTCACCGGTCTTGGCCGTCCCGGCCTTGCGCATGTGGTCCAGCGCGAGGGGGATGGAGGCCGACGAGGTGTTGCCGGAGAACCTGATGTCGTCGGCGACGACCATGTCGTCGCGGGCGCCGTTGGCCCGCAGCTTCTTCGCGATCGCCTCGACGATCCGCAGGTTCGCCTGGTGCGGGATCAGCACGTCCACATCGGACGGCTTCAGCCCGGCGGCGTCCAGCGCCTGCATGGCGATCGGTGCGATCTTCGTGGTCGCCCACCGGAAGACCGACTGGCCCTCCTGGTAGATGTACTTCTCGTCGCGCATGTAGATCAGGTCGACCAGGTCGCCCGCGCTGCCCCACGACACCGGGCCGATCTCCGGCTCGTCGGACGGGCCGACGACCGCGGCGCCCGCGCCGTCGGCGAAGATGATCGCGTTGGCCCGGTCGACCGGGTCGACCGAGTCGGTGAGCTTTTCCGCGCCGATGACCAGGACCTTCTTCGCCGAACCGGCCCGGACGAGGTCGGAGGCGACGCCGAGGCCGTAGCAGAACCCGGCGCACGCCGCGTTGAGGTCGAACGCACCGGGGCTGGGGATGCCGATCCGGGCCGCGACCTGGGCGGCGGCGTTCGGGATCAGCGTCGGCATGGTGCAGTTCGGCAGGATCACCGTGTCCACTTCGGACGGGTCGACCCCGGCGTCGGCGAGCGCGGCGGTGCCGGCGGCGACGGCCATGTCGGTGAGCAGCTCGTCCTTCTCGGCGAACCGGCGCTCGACGATCCCGACGCGGGTCTGGATCCACTCGTCGTTGGTCTCCATGACCTGCGACAGGTCGTCGTTGGTGACGATCTTCGCGGGCTGGTAGCTGCCGACACCCAGCACGCGGCTGCCGCGGGAGCCGGTGCGCAGGCTCAGGGCGGGTCGGTCGGTCACGAGGCGTCCTCCTGGCGCAGCGCCGCCAGTTCGGCCGGCGTCTTCAGCGCGGTGATAGTGGTGACGACGCCCTTGAGCTGCCGCTTGACCAGGCCGGTCAGGGTGCCCGCGGGCGCCAGTTCGATCGTGCGGGTGACGCCGAGCGAGGCCAGGCCGTCCATCGTCAGGTCCCAGCGGACCGGGCGGGTGACCTGGGAGACCAGCCGCGCCAGGTACTCGGCACCGCTGGTGACGACCGTGCCGTCCGCGTTGGACAGCAGCGGCCGGGTGGGGTCGGCCGGGGTCAGCTCGGCGGCGTGGGCGCGCATCGCCTCTTCGGCGGGCGCCATGTACTGCGTGTGGAACGCGCCGGCGACCTTGAGGGCGCGGATCTTCGTGCCTTCGAGGGGCTCGGCGACGATCTTGGCGATCGCGTCCGCGGCGCCGGAGGCGACGATCTGGCCGGCACCGTTGCGGTTCGCGGCGGTCAGACCCTGCTCTCCGAGCCACGCGACGACCTGCTCGGGGTCCCCGAGCATGACCGCGGCCATCGACGTCGGTTCCAGCGCGCACGCCTTCGCCATCTCGGCCCCGCGGACGGCGGCGAGCGCGACGGCGTCTTCCGGCTTCAGCACCCCGGCGATCGCGGCGGCCGCGAGCTCGCCGACGGAGTGGCCGGCGACCGGCGCGTCGGCGGGCACCGGCGCGGTGGCCTGGAGGTGCTCGAAGGTGAGCAGCGACAGCGCCACGATCAGCGGCTGGGCGATCGCGGTGTCCTGGATCTCGTCGGCGTCCGACTCGGTGCCGAGGCGGAGCAGGTCGAGCCCGGCGCGGTCGGACCACTGCGCGACGCGCTCGCGCGCGCCGTCGAGGTCGAGCCAGGGCGTGAACATGCCGGGGGTCTGGGACCCCTGGCCGGGAGCGAGGACTGCTGCTGTCACCCTTCAAGACAACACGGCGGAGGGTGTTTTCCGGGATGCCGACGTTCACAGTGTCTGTGCGGCGTCTTTGTCGGAACCCTCCAAAGATGCGCCGCAGAAGCTCGCGCGTAACCCGGAAGCCTTGTCGGGTTCAATCACCTTTCGCTGTTAAGTCCATCACGTGACGCCCGTCTCGGATCAGGCTTGCGGGGTGAGCACGACGACGGGGATCACGCGGTCGGTCTTCCGCGCGTACTCGTCGTAGAGGGGGAAGATCGCCGCCATCTCCGCCCAGAGGGCGCCGCGCTCGTCCGGCGACGCGACCCGGGCGCGGGCGGTGAACCGGCGGGTGCCGACCTGGACGCCGACGCTCGGCTCGTCCAGGAGGTTCCTGTACCACGCCGGGTCGTCGTCGGCGCCGCCCTTGGACGCGACGACCACGAAGTCGTCCCCGGCGGTGCCGTAGATCAGGCAGGTCCGCCGGGGCAGGCCGGTCCGGCGGCCGGTGGTGGCCAGGACGAGGGTGCGCACCCCGTTCGACTCGTGTCCCACCGTGCCACCCGAGGCCAGGTACGTGCGGGTCTGCTCGGCGACCCAGCCCCACTGCGGGTCGGTGGTGTCGGTGGCGCGGTCGAGGTCGTCGGCGACGGCCATGGTGACGTCCTTTCCTCGGAGGGGGGTTCAGCGGAGCTGTTCGGCGAGCGCGACGATGATGCCTTCGGGGCCGCGCAGGTAGTGGAGCCGGTGGCTGGTCCCGTACTGCACCAGCTCGCCCAGGGGTTCGCCGCCGCGCGGGCGCACCCGGGCCACGACCGCCTCGATGTCCTCGACGGCGAACATGATGCGGCGCAGGCCGAAGGCGTTGACCGGAGCGTCCGCCTGGGCGGGCCCGGGCGCCGCGGGCGCGTGGAACTTCATCAGCTCGAGGCGCCCGTGGCCGTCCGGATCGTCGACGACGATGCCGATGTTGTCCATGCGCCGGATGGTCATGCTCTCTCCCGGGGTCGGGCGGCTGCTCGTACCCCGGGGACGGAGCCGTCGCCGGGTTCTCGACACCGGCGATCACCAGAGGCCGCGGGCCCTCGCCAGCCGTCCCACGGTCAGCGCGATCCGCAGCACCAACGCGTCCCGCGGGTCCGTGGCCTGGCAGCCCGTGAGCTCCGCCGCCTTCCGCAGCCGGTACCGGACCGTGTTCGGGTGGACGAACAGCGTCTTCGCGCACGTCTCCAGCACGCCGCCGCTCTCCAGGTACGCCTCCACCGTGCGCTGCAGGGTGGGGCCCGCCTCCTCGAGCGGGCGGGCGATCGTGTCCACCAGCAGGCGTTCGGCCTCGGCGTCGCCCGACAGCGCGCGCTCGGGCAGCAGGTCCGCCGAGCGCACCGGGCGGGGCGCGCCCGGCCAGCCGACCACCGCCCGCAGCCCCGACAACGCCTCCGTCGCGCTGTGGTGGGCCTCCGCCAGCGTCGGCACCGTCGGGCCGGCCACCACCGGGCCGTCGGCGAACGCCACCGACATCCGGGCCAGCGTCTCCCGCTCCTTCACCCCGCCGTCGGTCGGGCCGCCGACCACGACCACCAGCCGCGAACCCTGCACCGACAGCAGCACCGGACGGCCGACGCGGGCCGCGCGGCTGCGGACCTCGAACACCACCGTCGGCGGGTCCTCCGACGGCGGGTTGCCGACGAGCACCGTGGCGGCGGCAGTGGGGTCCCAGCCCAGCGCCGTGGCCCGCGAAAGCACCGACTCCTCGGCGTCGCCACGGACGATGCCGTCGACGACCAGCGCCTCCAGCCGGGCGTCCCACGCGCCGCGCGCCTCCGCCGCCGCGGCGTAGGAATTCGCCGCCGCGAAAGCGATTTCCCGGCCGTAGCGCAGGATCCCTTCGATCAACGCGGCCCGCTCGGCCTCGTTCGCCGCGAAGTCCGGCAGCTGCTCCTCGAAGACCTCGATGGCCAGCCGGACCATCCCGACCGCCTGCCGCAGGCTGATCCACCGCGACAGCTCGGCCGGCGCGTCGCGGAACGCCTCGGTCGTGAGCTTCAGCGCCTCCTTGGAGTCGCGCAGCCACGAAACGAAGCCGGCGGCCCCGGCCTGGGTGATCAGCAGGACGCTCGCGCGTTGGTCGGCGGGCAGCCGGGCGAACCACGGCAGCCGCCGCTCCATCACCGCGATGCTCGCGCTCGCCAGGCTGCCGGACGCGTGCTCCAGCCGCCGGAGCGTCTTCGCGGACAGTCCGTGGTGCTTCGGCACCCGGCGCGGGGCGGTGGTTCCATCCATGGCGCCCGCGATCCTACGTGCCCGCAACTTCGGTATCCCCGCGCGGCAACGCGCGAGGGTAGGCGGGGCGTCTACGCACTGCCTAGGATCGGGCCACACAGAACGGGGGAACCGGAATGACCGGTTTAGAGATCGATGGGGTGTCCAAACGCTACGGTGACGTGGTCGCCCTGCGGGAGATGACGTTCGACGTCCGGCCGGGGGAGCTGTTCGGCTTCGTCGGCAGCAACGGCGCCGGCAAGACCACGACCATGCGGATCGCGCTCGGGGTGCTGTCCGCCGACGGCGGTGAAGTGCGCTACGACGGCGCGCCGGTGACGCACGAAACCCGCCGTCACATCGGCTACATGCCCGAGGAGCGCGGCCTTTACCCGAAGATGAAGGTCGCCGAGCAGCTGACGTACCTCGCGCGGCTGCACGGCATGCCCGCCGCCGCCGCGCGGGCGTCGGCGGAGAAGTGGACCGAACGGCTCGGTGTCGCCGCCCGCCGCGACGACGAGGTGCAGAAGCTGTCGCTGGGCAACCAGCAGCGCGTCCAGCTGGCCGCGGCGCTGGTGCACGAGCCGCGGATCCTGGTGCTGGACGAGCCGTTCTCCGGCCTCGACCCGGTCGCGGTCGACGTGATGAGCGAGGTGCTGAAGGAGAAGGCGGCCGAGGGTGTGCCGGTCGTGTTCTCCAGCCACCAGCTCGATCTGGTGGAACGGCTGTGCGACCGCGTCGGCATCGTCCGGAGTGGACAGATGGTGGCGAAGGGGACCGTCGCCCAGCTGCGGTCCGGTGGTGCCGTCCGGCTGCGCGTCGACGTCCCGGAGGCCGCCGAAGGCTGGGCCGACGGCGTGCCCGGGGTGAAGGTGCTCGGCCGGACGGGCTCGGTGACCGAGCTCGAGCTGGGCGAGGACGCCGACGACCAGGCCGTGCTCAAGGCGGCCCTGGCCACCGGGCCGGTCCGCGAGTTCGCCCGCGAACAGCCGTCGCTGACCGAGCTGTTCCGTTCCGTCGTCACCCAGGAGGTCCAGGCATGAGCACCCCGGTCCCGGACGTCCGGATGAGCCCCACGGCCGCGGTCGGCCTGGTCGCCTCCCGCGAGATCGGCACGCGGGTGCGGTCGAAAGCCTTCCGCGTCAGCACGGTGATCATGCTGCTGCTGATCGTGGTCGGCATCGTGCTGATCAAGCTGATCGCCGGCGGCGGCGGGGCCGACGCGAAGGTCGGGTTCACCGCGGCGACCGCCGGCTTCTCGGCGCCGCTGAAGGCGGCCGGGCAGACGGTCGACGAGAAGATCGAGACGACCCAGGTCGCCGACGAGGCGGCCGGCCGCGCGAAGCTGGCCGACGGCTCGCTCGACGCCCTGCTGACCGGCGACGGCAAGAGCGTCCACGTCCAGGTGAAGAAGGACCTCGACGGCAAGCTCGCGAACGTCCTGCAGCTGCTGTCCCAGCAGGTGGCGGTCGACCGGCAGGTGACGGCGCTGGGCGGCAACCCGGCGCAGTTCCAGGCGGCGATCGCGACCGCGAAGTTCGTCGAGGACCCGCCGCTGGAGCAGCCGTACGACTACGACGGCCAGCAGCTGGTGCTGGGCATCGTCGCCGGTGTCCTCATCTACCTGTCGCTGATGCTGAACGGGCAGAGCGTGGCCCAGGGCGTCGTCGAGGAGAAGACGTCGCGGGTGGTGGAGCTGCTGCTCTCGACGATCAGGCCGTGGCAGCTGATGGCCGGGAAGGTGCTCGGCATCGGCGTGGTCGGGCTGATCCAGATGCTCGCCATCGGGATCGGCGGGGTGGTCGCCGGGCTGGCCACCGGCGTGCTCACCATTTCCGTCTCGGCCGCGGTGGGCACGGTCGTCTGGCTGATCGTGTGGTACCTGCTCGGGTTCTTCATGTACTCGATCGTGTTCGCCGCGCTCGGGGCGCTGGTTTCGCGCCAGGAAGACGTCGGCGGCGCGACGATGCCCGCCCTGATGTTCGTGATCGCCGGGTACGTGATCGGCATTTCCGTGCTGCCGTCGGACCCGGGCAACACGTTCGTCGAAGTGCTTTCGGTGATCCCGGTGTTTTCGCCGACGCTGATGCCGATGCGCCTGGCGATGGGCGGGGTGCCCGTGTGGGAAGCCGTGGTGTCGGTGGGACTCGTGGTGCTGCTGATTCCGGGGCTGATCTGGCTCGCCGCGCGGATCTACCGGAACGCCGTCATGCGCACCGGCGCGAAAGTGAAGCTCCGCGACGCCCTGCGCGCCGCCTGACGTTGTTCCGCTGTTCATCCGGCCCCCGGCGCCCCCGGGGGCCGGATTCGTCCGGTAAATGCTCGAGGCCGCCCGGCGCTTGCGGTTTACGCTGCGCCGGACGGCCTCGTCTCCCCGGTCCCCACCGGTAGAACCAGTATGGCCACGAGTGATCTTCGCGCGCCAGTCGTCTCACTCGATCGTGGGGCGCACGAGTTGCCGCCCACGGGTACTTGATCGACGATCCGGTGCAAATCCGTGGAGGGAGTCGGTATGGGCCAGCAACTGAAGGACGGACTCGGGCAGGCGTGGAGTTTGGTGGCCACGTTCGTCCCGAAGCTCGTGGGATTCCTGATCATCCTGCTGATCGGCTGGTTGATCGCGAAGGCCGTCTCGAAAGGGCTGGCGCTCGTGCTCGGGAAAGCCGGATTCGGGAAACTCGTCGAGCGGACCGGGCTGAGCGGAAAGATCGGCCAGCAGAAGATCGACGCCACGGGGATCCTCGTCAAATTGGTGTATTACTTCATTCTGCTGATCGCGCTGCAGCTGGCGTTCGGCGTGTTCGGGCCGACGAACCCGGTCAGCCAGTTGCTCAACGACATCATCGCGTTCCTGCCGCGGATCGTGGTGGCACTGGTGCTCGTGGTGGTGGCCGCGGCGATCGCGAAGGTGGTGCGGGACGTCGTGGCGTCCGCGCTGTCCGGCCGCGGTGCGGCGCGCCCGCTTTCGCTGGGGGCGTACTGGCTGATCATGGCGTTCGGCATCATCGCGGCGCTGGGGCAGGTGAACATCGCGACGGCGATCACCGGCCCGGTCCTGATCGCGGTACTGGCGACGGTCGGCGGCGTGATCGTGGTCGGCTTCGGCGGCGGCCTGATCAAGCCGGCCCAGGACCGCTGGCGCGGCTGGCTGGCGAACGTGGAACACCAGCTGGAGACGCCGGCGCAGCGGACCGGGGAGATGCCCACGGCCGCCCGGCCGCGCACGACGGTGGGAGCGGACAACACCCCGACCCCGCCGGCCGGCACCCCGCGCCCGCAGGACTGAGCCGGAGGGGAGTCGCGCGGGCCCGGCGGTCGGGGAAGCCGCCGGGCCCGCCTTTTTCGCGCCGAGGGGCTTCGACGGCGGGATCGGGCCGCCGGCCGGCACCTCGCCGGCCCGCCATCCGAGCACCGCGATCCCGGCGTTCGGGGGAGCCGCCGGGCCCGGTTCGCGCGTTACCCTGGGCCGGTGGGGGTCGTGGCGGCGCTGTGGCGCTATCCCGTGAAGTCGATGGCCGGGGAACGGCTGACCGAGGCGGTGCTCGGCGAGCGCGGCCTCGACGGCGACCGCCTGTACGCGGTCCGGGACCCCGACGGCAAGTTCGGCAGCGGCAAGAACTCCACCCGGTTCCGCCGGATGCCCGGCCTCCACGCCTTCGCCGCGCGCTACGACGGTGACGTCCCGGTGGTCACCTTCCCGGACGGGCGCGTGCTCCGCGGCGGCGACCCGCAGGTGCACGCCGAACTGGCCGCCGCGCTCACCTTCCCGGGCGTCGAGCTGGCGAGGGAAGCCGGCGTGCCGCACCACGACGAAGCACCCGTCCACCTGGTCACGACGTCGTCGCTGGCCTGGCTGGCCGAGCGCGCTCCCGGCGTCGCGCTCGACGAGCAGCGGTTCCGGGCCAACGTCCTGCTCGACACCGGGCCCGCGCCCGAGCTCGCGGAGGAGGCGTGGGTGGGCACGCGCGTCCGGATCGGCGAGGTCGAACTGGAAATTCTGCGCAAGGCCGTCCGCTGCGTGATGGTCGGCTTGCCGGGCGAGGGGCTGCCGGCCGCGCCCGGGCTGCTGAAGACGATCGCCGACACCGCCGGCCTGACCTTCGGGGTGCAGGCCCGGGTCGTCCGCGGCGGCACGCTGCGCGTCGGGGACGTCCAAACCGTGGGATGTTCCGCCCCTCACAGTCCCTAGGGAATTCACCCCGTCCGGAGCATGTTGGGAGCGGTAGGACGAAAGGGGCGTGACGTGGACTTCCTGTTGCACCACGGGATCACGGTACTCGGCCAGTGGATTTCGATCGCGGAGCTCGCCGGGCAGGTGTTCGCGCTCGCCGTCGTGTTCCTCGCGCAGCGTCGCACCCTGTGGACGTGGCCCGTGCAGGTCGGCGCCACCGTGCTGCTGTTCGCCGTCTACGTTTCCGCGCACCTCGGCGGCCTCGCCGCGCGGCAGGTCGCGATCCTCGCCATCTCCGTCTACGGCTGGTGGGCCTGGACCCGCCGCCAGGACCCGGTGTTCGGCGTCGTCGTCCGCAAGGGCCGGCTCGCCGAACGGCTGGCCATGCTCGGCGCGTTCGTCGTCGGCACCACCGTGATGGCCCTGGTGCTCGACGCGCTGCACGCGTCCTGGGCGCCCTGGCCGGACGCCGCCATCTTCGTCGGCACCCTCGTCGCCTTCGGGGCCCAGGGACTGGGACTCGTCGAGTTCTGGCTGGTCTGGCTGGCCGTCGACGCGATCGGCGTGCCGCTGCAGATCTCGTCGGGGCTGTACTTCTCCGCCGCGATCTACATCGTCTTCGCCGGGCTCGTCGTGCACGGCTGGTGGAGCTGGAACCGCTCCGCCCAGCGCGTCGCCGCGCGGCCCGGGGTCACGGCAGCATCCAGCTGAGCGCCGCGGTGCTCTGACCCCAGACGATCAGGCACATCGCGAGCAGCAGGCCGAGGCTCCACGGCAGCACCTTCCGCAGCAGCTTGCCCTCTCCGCCGGGCAGGTTCGCGGCCACGCACGCGATGGTCAGGTTCTGCGGCGACACCATCTTGCCGAGGACGCCGCCGGAGCTGTTCGCCGCGGCCAGCAGGTCCGCCGGCAGGCCCGTCTGGTGCGCCGCGGTCACCTGCAACGCGCCGAACAGCGCGTTCGCCGAGGTGTCGGACCCGGAGACGGCGACGCCGAACCAGCCCAGCACCGGGGACAGGAACGCCAGGCCCGCGCCCGCGGCCGCGATGAACGTGCCGATGGTGCTGGTCTGGCCGGACAGGTTCATCACGTAGGCCAGGGCGAGCACCCCGGTCACGGTGAGGATCGCGAACCGCAGCTCCTTGACCGTCGCCAGCCACTCGCTCGCGGCGCCGCCCGCCTTCACCGCCAGCAGCGCCGCGGTGATGACGCCGGCCAGGAGCACCAGCGTGCCGCCGGTGTTGAGAAACGGCAGCGAGAACGTGTTGCCGGAGACGGGTTTCCCGTTCGGCCCGGCGACGTGCAGCCCGGGCCAGTGGAACTTCCACGTCGCCTTGTCCAGCAGCTTCTTGACCGGGGGCAGCACGGCGATCGAGAAGATCACGATGATGAGCAGGTACGGCAGGTAGGCCTTGACGACGTCGTCCCGCGAGTCCGCCGGCGGCGTCTCGGCGGTCGCCGTCCCGCCGGTGCCGATCCGGACGGCTTCGGGCACCGGGCGCCGGGTCCGGGGCAGCGCCACCAGCGCGGCCGCGCCGGCGAGCGCCGCGCCGATGTCGGCCAGCTGCGGTGACACGAAGTTCGAGGCGAGGAACTGCACGAGCCCGAACGCGACCCCGCAGACGAGCGCGGGCAGCCAGGTGTCCTTCAGTCCGCGCTTGCCGTCGACGATGATCACCAGCAGCAGCGGCACGATTAGCGCGATCAGCGGCGTCTGGCGCCCGACGATCGAGGACACCTCCTGCAGCGGCAGGCCGGTGACCTGGGCCAGGGTGACGACCGGGGTGCCCATGGCCCCGAACGCGACCGGCGCGGTGTTGGCGACCAGCGCGACGACGGCCGCCTTCACCGGGTGGAACCCGACGGCCACCAGCATCACGGCGCTGATGGCGACCGGCGCGCCGAACCCGGCGAGGGCCTCCATCAGCGCGCCGAAGCAGAAGGCGATGATCAGCGCCTGGATGCGCGGGTCGTCGGAGATCCGGCCGAACGAGCGGCGCAGGACGTCGAAGTGCCCGGTCCGCACGGTGAGCCGGTAGATCCACAGCGCGTTGACGACGATCCACATGATCGGCCACAACCCGAACGCGGCGCCCTGCAGCGCCCCGGAGACGGCCTGCACCACCGGCATCCCGTACGCGGCGACGCCGACGACGAGCGCGACGAGCAGCCCGATGAGCGCGGCGTGGTGCGCCCGCATCCGGACCACGCCGAGCAGGACGAGGACGGTGGCGAGCGGCAGCACGGCGACCAGGGCGGACAGGCCCAGCGAGCCGAGCGGAGTCAGATCCTGCACGAACACGGGCGACCTCCGTTTCCACGATGCGAAAACGGCCTTTCGGCGAGTGTCCGAGATCTTCGTCACAAACCCGGCGGTCCGTCAAGAAGTTGAGACCGGTTGGCCCAACGGGTCAGTGTTCAACCGCTCGGTTCAACGGCCTGCTTCACGGCTTCGGCAGCACGTCGAGCGCGGTCTCGGCGATCGCCCGGATCTCCGCCGGCTCGACGCCGCCCTTGCCCAGTGCTTCGAGGCCACGCAGCACCGCCAGCACGAGCCCGCCCAGGTGGGCGGGGTCGGCGTCGGCGGCGATGTCGCCCGCGCGCTGCGCGCCCGCGATGCACGCCGTCAAGTAGCCGTGCAGGTCGCGGAACGCCCGCCCGGTCCGCGCGGCGACGGCCTCGTCGTGCTCCGCGCATTCGGCGGCGCCCTTCGCGATCAGGCAGCCGCGGCGCTCCTGGTCGGCGACGACCGACTCGGCGATGGCTCGCACGTGGTCGCCGAGCCGTCGGTGGGCCGTGTCGTCGGGGCCGTCGAGCTGGTGCCGCACGCCGTCGGTCGATTCGGTGCAGTAGTAATCGAAGACGCGCAGGTAGAGCGCGTGCTTGTCGCCGAAGGCGCCATACAGGCTGCCCTTGCCGAGGCCGGTCGCGGCGGCGATGTCGTCGACCTTCGTGCCGGCGTACCCGTGTTCCCAGAACTGGTCCCTGGCCGCGCGCAGGACCGCTGTCTCGTCGAAGCTCCGGGGTCGCGCCATGAGATCAGGCTACCCATTCTTGACTATCTCGTCCAGAACGGCGTACGTTCTGGACGAGATAGTCAAGAACTCGGAGGGCATCGTGAACCTGGAGAACAAGACCGCGGTCGTGACCGGCGGCAGCACCGGCATCGGGCTCGCCATCGCGAAGCGCTTCGCGGCCGAAGGCGCGCACGTGTTCATCACGGGCCGCCGGAAGGAGGCCCTCGACGACGCGGTCGCCGAGATCGGGGGCGACGTGACGGCGGTGCGGGCGGACTCCGCGAACCTGGCCGACCTGGACGAGCTCTACCGCGCGGTGGGCGAGCGCGGCCGCGGCCTGGACGTCCTGGTGGCCAACTCCGGCGGCGGCAGCTTCGCCCCGCTCGGCGAGATCACCGAGGAGCAGTTCGACACGACCTTCGCCACGAACGTCAAGGGCGTCGTCTTCGCCGTCCAGAAGGCGCTGCCGCTGCTGAACGCCAACGCGTCGATCATCCTCACCGGCTCGACGGCGTCGACGCGGGTCGACCCGGCCTTCAGTGTCTACGGGGCGACGAAGGCGGCGGTGCGCAACTTCGCCCGCGGCTGGGCGGTCGACCTGAAGGGGACCGGGACGCGGGTCAACGTCCTGGCCCCGGGCCCCACGCGCACCCCCGGCCTGCTCGGCCTCGTCGCCGAGGACGAGCAGCAGGGCCTGGTCGACAACCTCGCGGCGCAGGTCCC
Organism: Amycolatopsis sp. cmx-4-61; assembly: GCF_046548775.1. Lineage (NCBI taxonomy): Bacteria > Bacillati > Actinomycetota > Actinomycetes > Pseudonocardiales > Pseudonocardiaceae > Amycolatopsis > Amycolatopsis sp. cmx-4-61. The sequence goes on from NZ_JAEBEI010000012.1 coordinate 262,798, forward strand.
GCTCGGCCGGGTCGGGGAACCCGCCGAAATCGCGGCCGCGGCGCTGTTCCTGGCGTCGGAGGAGTCGAGTTTCGTCAACGGCGTCGAGTTCTTCGTCGACGGCGGCCTCGCGCAGGTCTAACGCAGGGTGGCGTGGCTCGGCGTCAGGTCCTTCAGCGTCCGGACGCCGAGCAGCTGCATCGTGCGGACCAGCTCCGTCTGCAGGATGTCCACGCACCGCTGGACGCCGCGCTCGCCGCCGGCCATCAGGCCGTAGAGGAACGCGCGGCCGATCAGCACCGCGTCCGCGCCGCGGGCGATCGCCGCCACGATGTCGCCGCCGGACAGGATGCCCGTGTCGATCCAGACCTCCGCGCCGCCCTGGAGCTCGTCCAGGACCGCGGGGAGCAGTTCGAGCGGGGTGGGCGCGCGGTCGAGCTGGCGGCCGCCGTGGTTGGACAGCAGCACCGCGTCGGCGCCGTGCTTCACGACGTCGCGGGCGTCGTCGACGTTCTGGACGCCCTTGACCACCAGCTTGCCCGGCCAGGTGCGGCGCACCCAGTCGAGGTCGTCGTAGTTCAGCGTCGGGTCGAACAGCTTGTTCAGCAGCTCGGCCACCGTGCCGCCGAACTGGTTCAGCGACGCGAACGTCAGCGGCTCGGTGGTGAGCAGGTTGAACCACCACGCCGGGTGCGTCGCGCCGTCGAGGAACGTCTTGAGGGTGAGCGCCGGCGGGATGGTCAGGCCGTTGCGGACGTCCCGCAGCCGGGCGCCCGCGACCGGGGTGTCCACGGTCAGCATGAGCGTGTCGTACCCCGCGGCCCACGCCCGATTCATCAGATCTTCGCCGGCGCCGTGATCGCGCCAGACGTAGAGCTGGAACCACTTGCGCGCGCCCGGCGCGGCCTCGGCGAGGTCCTCGATCGACGTCGTCGCCATCGTCGAAAGACCGACCGGGATGCCGTTGCGCTCGGCGACGCGGGCCACCGCGCGCTCGCCTTCGTGCTGCATCATGCGGGTGAAACCGGTGGGCGCGAAGGCGAACGGGAGCGCGGACGTCTTGCCGAGGATCTCGCGAGTGGTGTCCACATCGGACACCCCGCGCAGCACGTTCGGGTGGAACTCGACGCGGCGGTACGCCTGTCGGGCGCGCAGCAGGCTGTCCTCGAGCTCGGCCGCCCCGTCGGTGTAGTCGAACGCCGCCCGCGGCGTGCGCCTGCGGGCGATCGTCCGCAGGTCGGCGACGGTGTGCGCGTTCGCCAGCCGCCGGTCCGTCGGGTTCAGCACGATCGGCTTGGGTCGCAGGATCTGCTTGAGCTCGTCCGGCTTCGGCAGTCGGCGCTTCGTCACCTTGATCAACTCCCCTAACGCACGCGGGACCCGGCAGACATCGGATGTCTGCCGGGTCCCGAACCTAGCAGCAGGTCACGCGTTCCCGGATTCCGACGTCTGCGGCCCGGCGGCCGTGATGTCGTCGAGCCGGTACTTCGTGGCCGCTTCGAGGACCTTCGCCTGATCGACCTCGCCGCGCTTGGCCAGGATCGACAGCGCTCCGGTGGTGATCGACTCGGCGTCGACCAGGAACTTCCGCCGCGCCGCCGGCCGGGTGTCGGAGAAGCCGAACCCGTCGGTGCCCAGCGTCAGCATGTCGGTCGGGACGTACGGGCGGATCAGGTCCGGCACCGCGCGCATCCAGTCCGACACCGCCACGACCGGCCCGTTCGCGCCCTTGAGCGCCTCGGTGACGTACGGCACGCGCGGTTCGCTGCCCGGGTAGAGCAGGTTGTCGTGGTCGATCTCGACGGCCTCGCGCCGCAGCTCGGTCCACGACGTCGCCGACCACACCGCGGCCCGCACGCCCCACTCCTCGGCCAGCATCTTCTGCGCCTTGAGCGCGTCCGGCATCGTGACGCCCGAGACCAGGATCTGCACCTCGGGACCGTCGCCCTCGGGGGCGTCGGCGTACTTGTACAGACCCTTGAGCAGGCCGTCGACGTCGAGGTTCTCCGGCTCGGCGGGCTGCTGGTACGGCTCGTTGTAGATCGTCATGTAGTAGAAGACGTTCTCGCCGTTGCCGTCCGGGCCCGTTTCGCCGTACATCCGGCGGAGGCCGTCCTTCACGATGTGCGCGATCTCGAACGACCACGCCGGGTCGTAGGCCACCGCGGCCGGGTTGGTCGCCGCCAGCAGCAGCGAGTGCCCGTCCGCGTGCTGCAGACCCTCACCCGTCAGGGTGGTCCGGCCGGCGGTGGCGCCGAGCACGAACCCGCGGGCCATCTGGTCGGCGGCGGCGTACAGGCCGTCACCGGTCCGCTGGAACCCGAACATCGAGTAGAAGATGTAGATCGGGATCATCGGCTCGCCGTGCGTCGCGTACGACGTGCCGACGGCGGTGAACGACGCGGTCGAGCCCGCCTCGTTGATGCCCTCGTGCAGCAGCTGGCCCTTCTCGGACTCCTTGTAGGCCAGCATCAGGCTCGCGTCGACCGACGTGTACGTCTGGCCGTGCGGGTTGTAGATCTTCGCCGTCGGGAACATCGAGTCGAGGCCGAAGGTGCGGGCTTCGTCCGGGATGATCGGGACGACGCGCTTGCCGATCTCGGAGTCCTTCGCCAGCTCGCGGACCAGCCGGACGAACGCCATCGTCGTGGCGACCTCCTGCTTGCCGGAGCCCTTCCGGATGCCCTCGTAGACCTTGTCGCCGGGCAGCACCAGCGCCTTGGCGGCCTTCGGGCGGCGTTCCGGCAGGAACCCGCCGAGCGCCTTGCGGCGGCCGATCATGTACTCGATCTCGGGCGAGTTCGCGCCCGGGTGGTAGTACGGCGGCAGCTTCGGGTTGCGCTCCAGCTCCTCGTCGCTGATCGGGATGCGCTGCGAGTCGCGGAACAGCTTCAGGTCGTCGAGGGTGAGCTTCTTCATCTGGTGCGTGGCGTTGCGGCCCTCGAACGCCGGGCCCAGGCCGTAGCCCTTGATCGTGTGGGCCAGGATCACCGTCGGCTGGCCGTTGTGCTCCAGCGCCGACTTGTACGCCGCGTACACCTTGCGGTAGTCGTGGCCGCCGCGCTTGAGGTTCCAGATGTCGGCGTCGGACAGGTCCTTGACCAGGTCCTTCGTCCGCGGGTCGCGGCCGAAGAAGTGCTCGCGGACGAAGGCGCCGTCGTTGGCCTTGTACGTCTGGTAGTCACCGTCGGGGGTGACGTTCATCAGGTTGACCAGTGCGCCGTCGCGGTCGGCGTGCAGCAGCGAGTCCCACTCGCGGCCCCAGATCACCTTGATGACGTTCCAGCCGGCGCCGCGGAAGTACGACTCCAGCTCCTGGATGATCTTGCCGTTGCCGCGCACCGGGCCGTCGAGCCGCTGCAGGTTGCAGTTGATCACGAAGGTCAGGTTGTCGAGGCCCTCGCCGGCCGCGACGTGGATCAGGCCGCGGGACTCGGCCTCGTCCATTTCGCCGTCGCCGAGGAACGCCCAGACGTGCTGGTCGTCGGTGTTCTTGATGCCGCGGTCGCGCAGGTACCGGTTGAACCGGGCCTGGTAGATCGCGTTCATCGGGCCGAGGCCCATCGACACCGTCGGGTTCTCCCAGAAGTCCGGCATCAGCCGCGGGTGCGGGTACGACGGCAGGCCGCCGCCCTCGCCGGCGTGCGAGTACTCCTGGCGGAAGCCGTCGAGCTGCGACTCGGTCAGCCGGCCCTCGAGGAACGCACGGGCGTAGATGCCGGGGGAGGCGTGACCCTGGATGTAGATCTGGTCGCCGCCGCCGGAGTGGTCCTTGCCGCGGAAGAAGTGGTTGAAGCCCACCTCGTACAACGCGGCCGAGGAGGCGTAGGTCGAGATGTGGCCGCCGACGCCGACGCCGGGGCGCTGCGCGCGGTGCACCATGATCGCCGCGTTCCAGCGGATCCACGCGCGGTAGCGGCGCTCGATCTCCTCGTCACCGGGGAACCACGGCTCGTTCTCGGTGGGGATGGTGTTGACGTAGTCCGTCGAGGTCAGGGCGGGGACGCCGACGTTCCGCTCCCGGGCGCGCTCGAGGATGCGCAGCATCAGGTACCGGGCCCGCTGCTGCCCGCCCCTCGCGAGGGCCTCGTCGAAGGAGTCCAGCCACTCGGCGGTCTCCTCCGGGTCGATGTCGGGCAGGTGCGCCGCCAGTCCGTCACGGATGACGCGTACGCGTGCCGGGGTCTCCTTGCCGGAGGCGCCGTCGTTCTGCGGGGCCAAGGGGTCTCCTTGCGAAAAGTTGTAGCCGGTGCTCGTACGCGGGGGTGTACGACTCTCCATCGTCGTCTTCCGTCCCGGCTTCCGCACCGCTACTTGGCGGTAACATGGACCGGCCCGGTCGAGCCACTCCCTGCGCGCGGTGTATCGCGCGCGCGTTTTCTTCTCCTCCACCCTAGGGGACGACCCCCGACGGGGTGGCAGACCGGGGGCGCCAGGCACCCGGAACACCGTCGCGGGGGCCTGCGCCGGGCCGTATCCTGCGACACGAGTTGTCAAAGATCCGGTGTGGACGGTTGCGCGCGGAGCCTCACCAGTGTTCGCTATCGGCAACCGGGTCGCCGAGTGTGGCGCCGCCGTACCCTCGACAGAGGGTGCGCCGATGCCGCACTCCGTCGTAGTTGGAGGAGTGAAAGCAGTGGTCGCCGCGGGAGACGCTGATCAGAGCAGCGTCGCCGAGAGGCTCGGCATCAAGCCCGAGATGGTGGTCCAGGAGATCGGCTGGGACGAGGACGTCGACGACGACGTCCGCGCGGCGATCGAGGAGCAGATCGGCGGGGACATCCTCGACGAGGACGCCGACGAGGTCATCGACGTGGTGCTGCTCTGGTGGCGCGAGGACGACGGCGACCTGGGCGACGCGCTCATCGACGCCCGGGGCCCTCTGGAGGAGACCGGCGTGATCTGGGTGCTCACCCCCAAGACGGGACAGCCAGGGCACGTCGAGCCGAGCGAAATCGCCGAAGCGGTGCCCGCCGTCGGCCTGGCCCAGACCGCCAACATCAGTGTCGGCCCGAACTGGATCGGCACCCGCCTGGTGTCGCCGAAGTCGAAGTCGAAGCAGCGCTGAGCCGTCCCGCCGGACGGACACGATAGGGTTGTCCTCGCAGGCACGTGTCCGTTCGGGAGAGGAAACGCCGGTATGACCGTCGAGGTCGGTTCTGAGGCCCCTGACTTCACGCTCAACGACTACAACAAGCAGCCCGTCCAGCTGTCGTCGTTCCGCGGTGACAAGCCGGTGCTGCTGGTGTTCTACCCGTTCGCCTTCAGCGGCATCTGCACGGGCGAGCTCTGCCAGCTCCGCGACGAGTTCGCCGACTACGACAACAAGGGCGTCCAGGTCCTGGGCGTCTCGGTCGACACGCCGTTCTCGCTCAAGGCGTGGGCCGAGAAGGAGGGCTACCAGTTCCCGCTGCTGTCCGACTTCTGGCCCCACGGCGAGGTGGCGCAGGCGTACGGGGTGTTCAACTCCGACGCCGGCCTGGCGGTCCGGGGCACGTTCCTGATCGACACCTCCGGTGTGGTCCGGTTCGCCGAGGTCAACGCCCCGGGCGAGGCCCGCGACCAGCAGGGCTGGAAGAAGGCCGTGGCCGAACTGACGGCTTGAGTTTCCGGGCGGCGGTCCCGCGGGACCGCCGCCACCGGGGCGCATAGCTCAGCGGAAGAGCACTCGGCTTACACCCGAGCGGTCGCAGGTTCGAACCCTGCTGCGCCCACCAGCGAAAACGGGGGCCCCGAGATCATCGAGGGCCCGCTGGCCCGTCCGCCTCACCCGGTGGCTCAGCGACGCAGCGCGCCGGTCTTGGCTCCCAGCTCGGCCGCGATGCGCGTCGCGGCCCGCCAGGCCAGGGCCACCGTGGTGAGCGTGGGGTTCGACGCGGTCGAGGTCGGGATGACGCCGTTGCCGCCGACGTACAGGTTCCGCACGCCCCAGACCCGCAGGTCGGGGTCGCACACCGAGTGCCCGTCGTCGGTCGCTCCCATGCGGACCGCACCCTGGTAGTGCAGTGACGCGCCGCCGGCCGCCAGGGCGGGCTCTTCGGCGAGGGTGCCGACCAGCTCCGCGCTGCGGTGGGAGAGGCGGCGCATGGCCTCGATCGTTTCGCGGTCGCGGGCGGTGTGCGAGTAGCGGATCGACATGCGCGGCATGCCGTAGTGATCGGTCTCGGTTTCGCTGAACTCGACGGCGTCGCCGCGCTGCAGGTCCTTGGCGCCGTACCAGCTGACGACGCCGAGGCGGTCGTCGATGCGCCCGCCGAGGCCGAACCCGTACGGCGAGTTCGCGATCGACATCACGCCACCCTGGATGGGCCGGTGGTCCGAGAAGGGGATCAGGACGTAGCCGACGCCCTCGATGCCGGACGCCTCGCCGGCCACGAAAGCGTCGTCGAGGCGGACGAAGGACACCATCTGCAGGTGGTCGTTGAGGTAGCGGCCCAGCGCCGGCGGGCGCACGCCCGAGGCGAACAGGACCTGCGGGGTGCGCAGACCGTCGGCGCAGACGACGACGTGCCGGGCCCGGACCACCGACACCTCGCCCGTCCGCCGGTCCTCGAGCTCGGCCCCGGTGGCGACACCGTCCTCGACGACGACCCGGCGCGCCAGCGTCTCCGCGCGCAGCTCGAAGCCGGGTGCGGTCTCCTCGATGTCGCCGAGGATCACGCCGGTGCCCGAGAAGCGCAGCTCGGCGCCGTCCCACCGGGCGGCGATCGGCATGAAGCCCACCGGCGGCAGGCCCGGCCCCTCGAACGCCTCGGCCATCGTCTTGCGCAGGGCACCGGCAACGCCCTGGTCGCCTCCGAAAACCGTCACGCCGAGCAGGGCTTCCGCGTGGTCGAGCGCGGCGTCGAGTTCTCCGGCCGCGATGAAGGGGACGCGCTCGGACTGCTGCGGGCGCGGGCACCCCCCGGCCCAGTGGACCCCCATCCCGCCGACACCGCTCGCCATGCTGGCCGCCGGCAACCCCACCTCGCCGTCGGCGAGCACGGGCCGGGGGTCTGCGAAGAACAGGCCGGGCAGCACGACCTGCCGGAACTCCATCGACGGGTCGGCGCCCTCGGCGATGTCGGCCAGCGCCGTCGCCCGCTCGATCCCGGCGTCCGGTCCCTGGGTGAGCAGCTCCGCGGCCCGCCGGTCGGCGCGCGGCAGGTTGTGGGTGTGCTCGCCACGCCGTCCCGGCAGCCGCGGACCGACCTCGGCCATCAGGATCCGGGCACCCGGCACCGCGTCGCCGATCGTCCGTGCGTAGGTCGCGCCCGCCGGGCCACTGCCCACGATGAGGACGTCGACGTCAGGAGTTGCAGTCATCTCGGAAGCCCTCCGCTCACTGTGCCTGCGCCGCGTGGACGACCCGGCGGGTTTTGCCCCGGCAGTCTCCGCCTAAGCCCTCGAATTCGACCGCAGGTTACCGTCGCAGCAGTGGCCGGCGACCCGGTTCGCCCGGGGCGGCTCGCGCTTCACTCGGCCATGACCGGTTCCGGCGCGGCCGCCTCGGTCCGCCGCATCGACGTCACCAGCAGCGCCAGGCCCGCGAACAGCACCGCCGCGATCACGCCCGTCACGTTCAGCGCGTCCGTGAACGCCTCCTTCGCGTGCTCCGCCAGCGCCGGCCGGGTGACGTCGACCGCGAGGGTCGTCCCGGCCGGGAACACCCCGTGGTACACCGCCGCTGCCGTCAGGCCGATCAGGGCCATGCCCAAGGAGCCGCCGAGGTAGTTGCCCGTGTCCGCCATCGAGGCCGCCGAGCCCGCGCGCTCCGGCGGGACCGAACCCACCACCAGGCCGATGCCCAGCGCGAACAGTGGACCCGTGCCCAGCGTCAGCACGGTGATGCCCACCACGACGGGCACCAGGCCGTCGGTGAACGCCAGCAGGAGGCTGCCCGCCGCCGACACCGCCAGGCCGCCCGCGATCGCCGTGGCCGGGGCCAGGCGGCGGGTCAGTGCCGGCGCCGTCATCGTGCCCGCCGCCACGCCGAGGCCCATCGGGGCGAACAACAGGGCCGAGACGAGCGGGGAGTACCCCAGGACGCTCTGGAGGTACTGCGTCACCAGCAGGCCCACGCCCGCCATCGCGACCCCGGCGAACACCAGCGCCACCAGCACCGCGGTGAACGGGCGGTTCCGGAACAGCCGCAGGTCCAGCAGCGGCGACGCCGTCGTCAGCTGGCGGCGGGCGAACACCGCGCCCAGCAGCGTCCCGGCGGCGATCGCCGCCACCGGCAGGAGCAGCGAGCCGGTGGCCAGCTGCTTGAGGCCGAACACGATCAGCAGCACCGCGGCCAGCGAGAGCGCCACCCCGGGCAGGTCGAGCCGTCCGGCCGCCGGGGCGCGGAACTCGGGCAGCAGGAACGGGCCCGCGACCAGCAGCACGGCCACGGCCGGCACCGCGACCAGGAACACCGAGCCCCACGAGAAGTGCTGGAGCAGGAAGCCGGCGAACACCGGACCGGCCGCGCCGCCCGCGAACTGGCAGGTGGCCCAGATCGAGATGGCCTTCCCGCGCTGCTGCGCGTCGCGGAACATGTTCGTGATCAGGGCGAGCGTCGACGGCATCAGCGTCGCCCCGGCGACACCCAGCGCCGCGCGGACGACGATGAGCATCACCGGCCCGGTCGAGAACGCCGCGACGACCGACAGCAGCCCGAAGGCCCCGCCGCCGGCAAGCAGCAGCCGCCGTCGCCCGATCCGGTCGCCGAGCGTGCCCATGGTGATGACGAACCCGGCGACGACGAAGCCGTAGCTGTCGGTGATCCACAGCTGTTCGGTGCTGCTCGCGCCGAGATCCGCGCTCAGCTGCGGCAGCGCGAGGAACAGCGAGGTCATGTCCATCGCGACGAGCAGGGTGGGCAGCACGAGCACCGCCAGTCCCAGCCACTCCCGCCGTCCGGCCGGCTTCTCCATGTCCGCTCCTTCTCCGTGGTCGGTTTGCCGGGGGTCGGAGCCGCGCCGGGGGACCGGACACGGGTGGCGAAGATTTCTCCGGGAATTTTTCGGCCGGGGCGACGCCCGGCGTCGGGCCGCCGTCCGGGGAGAGGGACAACGCCGCCCCGCTACCGTCGAGGACGTGAAGATCCTCCTGCTGGGCGCCACCGGGCTCGTCGGACGAGCCGTCGCCGCCGCCCTCGAACCGCGTCACGACGTCGTGCCCGTCTCGCGGACGTCCCCGCTCGCCGCGGATCTGGACGAGCCCGCGTCGCTGGACGCGCTGTTCGGGACCACCGCGGACGCCGTCGTGTGCTGCGCCGCGAACGTGCCGCTGCGCCCGCTCGCCGAACTGACCGACGGGCAGGTGCTCGACGACTTGCGCGCCAAGCTGCTCGGGCAGGTCGCGCTGGCCCGGCGCGCGGTGCGGCATTTGCCCGCCGCGGGCTCGATCACGCTCACCGGCGGGACGTTCACCGAGCCGATCCCGGGCAGCGGGCTCGGCGCGCTCGTCAATGCCGGTCTCGAGGGGTTCGTGCGGTCGGCCGCCGCCGAAGCGCCGCACGGGCCGCGGATCAACGTCGTCAGCCCCGGCTGGATCGCCGAAACCCTCGAAGCGATGGGGGAGGACGGCTCGCGCGGGACACCGGTGGCCGTCGTCGCCGAGGCCTACCGCGCCCTCGTCGAGGGCGACGCGAACGGCACGACCGTCGTGCCCCGGTGATCGGTAACTTTGTCGCGATCGGCGCACGGATCCGCGATTTTTAGCGCGATGGCACAAAAAATCCCGTTCCCGTAACGGGTGATCGCCGGTGACCGACAGGCAGTTCGGCAAGTGACCAACTCACCCGAGGGGGAACCTGTGAAGGGTTCAGGGTTTTTGAAGCGAGCCGCCGCCGTTGTCGCGGTGCCCGTGCTCGCCTTGCTCGTGGGGACTGTGCCGGCGCAGGCGCAGGCGGTCGCCTCCGGCTCGCTGTCGTTCAGCGGTGACCCGGGCGACTGGATCAGCGGGGGAGGCTCCTACGCCTACTCCACCGACACCAAGGACCGGCTCACGGTCAACGCGACCGAGGACCACAACCACGTCGCCGTGAGCGTCAGCGGCTTCAACAGCGACTGGTGGTCGCTCGACCTGGCCGCACCCAGCGGCACGGGCCTGACCGCCGGCACCTACGAAGGGGCCACCCGGTACCCGTTCCAGGGCGCCAACGCGCCGGGGCTGGACCTGGGCGGCAACGGCCGGGGCTGCAACACCTCGACCGGGACGTTCACCGTCCAGAACGTCGTCTTCGGGCCGCACGGCTACGTCCAGACGCTCGACGCCACCTTCGAGCAGCACTGCGAAGGCGGCACGTCGGCCGCGCGCGGCGAGGTCCACATCGCCAACCCGCCGGCCCCGCCGGAGCTCGCGATCGGGCTCAAGGTGGCCACGGACGGCACCGCGAGCACGCTCAACGGCAACGCCTACCTGCACGGCACCGTGCAGTGCACCGCCCCGGCCACGGTCACCTTGAGCGGGGCGGCGACGCAGGTCAAGCACAACGTCATCGTCCGCGGCACCTACTCGACGCAGGTCGCGTGCACGCCGGGCGCGCCGGTGGCGTGGAAGGCGACCGTGGTGCCCGCGGGCACCACGCCGTTCCAGAAGGGCAAGGCCGAGGTCGTCACCCAGGCGACCGCGCTCGACCCGAACTACAACACCAACGTCTCGGTCGACGACACGACGGTCATCACCCTGGTGAAGGGCTGAGTTCCCGCCGTGGGGCCGCCGCGAAGGCGGCCCCACGGCTTCACGCCGCGTGCCAGGCGTGCTCGGCGAAGACGTCGTCGAGCGGAGCCCGGGTGAGCCGGTTCGCGTACGTCGACAGTGTGTAGGTCCCGATCCCCAGCACCACTTCCAAGGCGTTGCGCGGCGTGTAGCCGGCGCCGGTGAACGCCTCCAGCGCTTCGGCGGACGCCTCGCCCCGCGTGTCCATGACCGCGTGGACGAAGCCGCGCAGCGCCTCCAGCCGCGGCTCCGGCAGCGGCGACTCCGCTCGCAGCGCCGCCACCAGTTCCGGCGCGGCGGACAGGCGCCCCAGCGCGGCCGTGTGCATCGCGACGCAGAGGTGGCACTCGTTGCGGGCCGCCACCGTCATGACCAGCACCTCGCGTTCCAGTGCCGTCAGGGTCGTGGACTCGAAGATCGCGTTCAGCTTCAGGAACCCGTTCAGCAGTTCGGGTGAGGTCGCCAGCCGGGCGACGGCGGACGGCACGCGGCCGAACTTCTTGGCGGTGGCCGCCATCGCGGGGCGGGCGGCGGAGGGTGCAGACTCCGGGGTGTGATCGGCGAACAAGGCGTCTCCCAAGGTGGGCGCGGTAGGATCGACAACGTGGTTGTCGAAACCGTAAACCTGGTTGTCGAATTTGGCAAGGGCGCATGACCGACGCCCCGGGTTACGAGCTGCCCTTCCTGCTCTTCGGCGGCTTCCGCACGCTCATCGACCGCCTGCACGCCGAACTCGCCCACCGCGGTCACCCCGGCATCCGGCCGTCGTACGGCTTCGCGATGCAGGCCGTCGGCGTCCGGGGGGCGACGGCGTCGGAAATCGGCCGCCGCCTGGGGGTGTCCAAGCAGGCGGCGGGCAAGACGGTCGAGCGCCTCGAAGCGCTGGGGTACGCCGAGCGCGCCGACGACCCGGCCGATGCCCGCCGCAAGATCGTCCGGCTGACCGCGCACGGCGTCGACGCACTCCGGAAGTCGGCGGAGATCTTCGACGAGCTGCGCGCGGACTGGGCGCGCACGGTCGGCGCCGAGCGGATCACCGCGCTCGAGAACGACCTGCGCGCGATCGTCGGTCCGGCGGCTTACCGCCTCGACGCCGCCGGCTGGCTGTCGAGCTAGTGCCGCGCGTCCGAGGTTCGTCGACCGCGGCGGCCCGAAGCGCCCAAGGCCGCCTTGGTTGCGTCTCACGCACCGAAGGCCACATTGGGGCGCTCGGGACCCGCGCCTTACTCGGTGAGCGTCGAACCTGCGACGCTAGAAACCGCAGCCGGGGTCCGGGGCGTCCTCCGACAGCGGGCTGCCCGCCGGGAGCACGTACAGGACGTCCAGCACCAGCGGCGTCGACCCGAGGTTGCGGCCGATGTGCACCTGGTCCGGCTTCTCCGTGAACGCGCGCCCGGTCGCGAAGACGCCGTCGACGCTGCAGTCGGCCAGGTTGTGCGTGAGCGTGCCGGCCTTCACGTACGCGTAGAGCGTGCCGTCGTGGAAGTGCCAGCCCGTGTAGCCGCCGGGCTGGATGGTGATCTCCCGCAGCGTGTAGTCCGTGTGCCCGATGGTGTGCTGGGCCAGGATCGTGCCGGCGACGCCGCTGCCGGGCGTTGCGGACGCGGTCGAGGGGAGCACGAGGGCCGCGGCGAGGGCGGCCGTGACGACGGTGAGCGGCTTGCGCATCGGCCCAAGCTACCGCGTCCGGTCGTGCCCGTGGAGGCCGTGATCCGGGCGGGTAGCGTGCGCCCCATGGACGCGGACGTATTCGGGCAGGTCCTCGGCGCGGTGCGGGAGTTCGTGCGCAAGGAGGTCGTGCCGCGCGAGGCGGAGATCGACGCACGCGACGAGATCCCCGGCGAGATCCGGGAGAAGGCCGCCGAGCTCGGCCTGTTCGGCTGGGCGCTGCCGGAGGAGTACGGCGGGCTCGGCCTCGGCATGGCCGAAGACGTCCGGCTGGCGATCGAGCTCGGCTGGACGACGCCCGCCTTCCGGTCCCTGTTCGGCACCAACAACGGCATCGCCGGCCAGGCGATCGTGCACCACGGGACGCCGGACCAGCGCACCCGCTGGCTGCCGCGGCTGGCCGCGGGCCAGGCGATCGCGTCGTTCGCGCTCACCGAAGCCGAAGCGGGCTCGGACCCGGGCGGGCTGACCAGCCGCGCGGTCCGCGACGGCGACCGGTACCGGCTGTCGGGCACCAAGCGGTTCATCACGAACGCGCCGCTCGCCGAAGTGTTCGTCGCCTTCGCGCGCACCGATCCGGACAGCACCGGCAGCCGCGGCATTTCCGCGTTCCTGGTGCGGGCGGGCGCGCCCGGCGTCACCGTCGGCCCGCACGACCCGAAGATGGGCCAGGCCGGGGCGTGGACGTCGGAGGTGGTCTTCGACGACGTCGAGCTCTCCGCCGACGCCCTGGTCGGCGCGGAGGGCCAGGGGTTCGGCATCGCGATGGCGTCGCTGGCCCGCGGCCGGCTGCACATCGCGGCGCTGTGCGTCGGGCTGGCCGAGCGGGCGCTCGCCGAAGCCGTCGAGTACGCGCGGACCGCACGACAGGGCGGCCGGGTGATCGGCGAGTACCAGCTCGTGCAGGCGCTGCTCGCGGAGTCCCACGCCGAACTCGCGGCCGGCCGCGCCATGGTCCACGAGGCCGCGGCGAAGTACGACTCGGGTGCGGACCGCAAGCTCGGGCCGTCGTCGGCGAAGCTGTTCTGCACCGAGATGCTCGGCCGGGTCGCCGACCGCGCGGTGCAGGTGCACGGCGGCACCGGGTACGTCCGCGGCGTCACGGTCGAGCGGATCTACCGCGACGCGCGGCTGTTCCGGATCTACGAGGGCACCAGCGAAATCCAGAAGCTCGTGATCGCGCGGCAGCTGCTGAAGGGCTGAACTTGCGCTGGAGCGCACTCCAGCACCTAACGTCGGGAGCATGACCACCGCACAGCACAAGATCGGCTCCGGCTTCGGCGCCGAGACCACCGCGGCCGAAGTCGTGGCGGGGCTCGACCTGACCGGCAAGCTCGCCGTCGTCACCGGCGGCTACTCCGGCATCGGCCTGGAGACCACGCGGGCGCTGGCGGGCGCCGGCGCGCACGTCGTCGTCCCGGCCCGCCGCCGCGCCACGGCCCAGGAAGCCTTGCGGGGCTTCGAAAACGTCGAGGTCGACGAGCTGGACCTCAGCGAGCTGGCCAGTGTCCGCGCGTTCGCCGAGCGGTTCCTCGCGTCGGGTCGCGGGATCGACGTCTTCGTCGGCAGCGCCGGGATCATGGCGTCGCCCGAGACGCGCGTCGGGCCGGGCTGGGAGGCGCAGTTCGCGACCAACCACCTGGGCCACTTCGCGCTGGTGAACCGGCTCTGGCCCGCGTTCGGCGCCGGTGCCCGCGTGGTTTCGGTGTCCTCGCGCGGCCACCACTACGGCCCGGTGCGCTTCGACGACCTCAACTTCGAGCGGGGCTACGACAAGTGGCTCGCCTACGGCCAGGCGAAGACGGCGAACGTGCTGTTCGCGGTGGAGCTCGACCGGCTCGCCCGCGAGCAGGGCGTCCGCGCGTTCGCCCTGCACCCGGGCCGCATCCTCACCGACCTCGTCCGTTACCTCGACCGCCAGGAGCTGGTCGACGCGGGCATGGTCGACGAGTCGGGGCGGGTGACCGGCGGGGCGAAGACGCCGGAACAGGGCGCGGCGACCCAGGTCTGGGCGGCGACCTCGCCGCAGCTCGACGGCCTCGGCGGCGTCTACCTGGAGGACTGCGACATCGCCGAGCCCGCCCCCGCCGACGGCACCCGCACCGGCGTGAAGGACTACGCGGTCGACCCCGTGCTCGCCGAACGTCTCTGGACGGTGTCCGCCGAGCTGACCGGCGTGAACGCCTTCGCCCAGGTGGCGTGAGCCCTACCCGCGGTGTCGGGTCACCGCCACCGCGAACCGGGGTGCCCGCCGGATGGATCACGGCGGAGCCGACGGCGATGCTGGCCTTCAGCAGTCCTCGAGCGAAGGAAAAGCATGCCGAAACGGAAATCCGTGCGTCGCAACCTGATTCGTCTCGCCGGTGTCGCACTGGCCGGAGCGGTCTGCGCGCTCGCGGTACCCGGCAGCGCGGGTGCCGTGGTGAACGGGGAGGACTCCACCGAGCGCTACGGGTTCATGGCCTCGATCCCGGAGGTCGTGCCCGAACTGGGCAACGCGAAGGGGGTCTGCGGAGCGGTGCTCGTCCACCCGCAGTGGGTGGTGACCGCGGCGCACTGCGTCGACCCCGGGCGCAACCCGGCCGTGCCGGAGGGCACCGTCCGCATCGGTAGCGAGCGGCGCACCTCCGGCGGCACCGTGCGCGCGATCGACCGGATGGTGCGGCACCCGGGTTACCGGCCGGGCGCGCCGAACGAGAACGACATCGCGCTGGTGCGCCTGGACCGTCCGGTCGCGGAGCGGCCGATCCGCGTGGCCGGCCGTCCCGGCCGCCCCGGCACGCCGACCCGGCTGCTGGGCTTCGGCACCACGGTCGACACCGCCGACATCGCCGAAGCGGTGTTCCCCGAACGGCTTCAGCAGCTCGACACGCGCCGCGGGGCGGAGTCGGAGTGCTCGCCCGGCTACGCGGATCCGACCCGGCTGTGCACGGTGAGCCGCAAGCGCGGCGCGATGGCGTGCATGGGCGACTCCGGCGGCCCGCAGGTCCAGCGCGGACCGGGCGGCCGCTGGGAGCTGATCGGCGTCACCTCCGGTCCCGGTGACGACGACGTGCCCTGCGCCAACGGGCCGGGCCTGTACACGAGCGTGCCCGCCTACGCGGGCTGGATCCACCGCACCGTCCACGGGCGCGGCTAGAGCTTCTCGATCCGCCGCACCAGCAGGTCGATCTCCTCTTCGGTGTTGTAGTAGTGCACCGACGCGCGGACCAGGTCGGGCAGGGCGCGGGCGGTGAAGTCGTACTGCGCCGACGTCCGCGTCGACAGCGAAGTGTTGATCTTCGCCTCCGCCAGCCGGGCCTTGATCTCCGCGGCCGGCGTGCCGTCCACGCTGAACGTGACCAGGCCGCACTTGCGCGCTCCGGCGTCGTGGACGCGCGCGCCCGCCTCGGTGAGCCGCTCGCGCAGGGTGGTGGCCAGTGCGGCGACGCGTGCCTCGATCGCCGGCAGGCCCCAGCCGAGGGCGTAGTCGACGGCCGCGCCGAGGCCGCACACCGCGGCGAAGTCCCGCTCCCACACCTCGAAGCGCTTGGCCGTCGGGTCGACGACGTACTCCGTCGGCGACTCCCAGCTCGCCGAGTGCAGGTCGAGCATCGCCGGCTCGAGCCGCTCGCGCAGCCGCGGGTGCACGTACAGGAACCCCGTGCCGCGCGGGCCGCGCAGGTACTTGCGGCCGGTGCCCGACAGCGCGTCGCACTTCAGGCGCGTGACGTCGAGGTCGAGCTGGCCCGCCGACTGGCACGCGTCCAGCAGGAACGGGATGCCGGCCGCCTCGGCGACCGCGCCGATCTCCTCCGCCGGGTTCACCAGGCCGCCCTGGGTGGGGACGTGGCTGACGGCGATCAGCTTGACGTCGCCGTCGACGCGCCGCCGCAGCTCTTCGACGTCCAGCTGCCCGGACTCGTCGTCGCCGATCACCTCGACGACCGCGCCGGTGCGCCGGGCGACCTGCAGGAACGCGATCGCGTTGCTGGCGTACTCCGCCCGCGAGGTCAGGATCCGGTCCCCACGGCCGAACGGCAGCGCGTAGAACACCGCCTGCCAGGAGCGGGTCGCGTTGTCGGTGAGCGCGATGTCGTCGCTTCCGGCGCCGAGCAGCCGGGCCACCGACGCGTACACCGCGTCCAGGCGATCCGCGGCTTCGGCGGCTGCCTCGTAGCCGCCGGTCAGCGCTTCGTGGCGCAGGTATTCGACGACGGTGTCGGTCACGACGGCCGGGGGCAGCGCCGCGCCGGCGTTGTTGAAGTGGACCACCTCGGCGCAGCCCGGGGTCTCGCGGCGCGCACGTTCGACGTCGAAGTTCATATCAACTGAATACAGTAGATAGTTATTGTATGCAATACTGCCCGGCATGGCCCGCACCCCGTTGCGCAGCGACCTCATCGAGCAGATCACCGCCCGCGTGCTCGACCGGCGGCTCGCCGCCGGTGCCCGCGTCAACGAGGTCCACCTGGCCCGCGAGCTGGGCGTCAGCCGGACGCCGCTGCGGGAGGCGCTGATCGGGCTCGCCGACCGCGGCCTGCTGGTCTCCGCGCCCGGCCGGGGGTTCCTCGTGCCGCCGTTCGACCCGGACGAGGCCCGCCGGCTCTACCCGCTGGTGGCCGAGCTCGAAGCCCTCGCGCTGCGCTGGACGTCGCCGCTGGAGCTGGCCGGGCTGCCGGACGCGCTCGACGCCGTCGCCGCCGAGATGACCCGCGCGCTCGCCGACGGCGGCGATCTGTCCACCTTGGACGATCGGTGGCACGCGCTGCTGCTGTCGCGCTGCCCGAACCCGCACCTGCTGCGGCTGATCGAGCAGACCAAGCCGCTGCTCAAGCGGTACGAGTCGGCCTATTTCGCCGGCGAAGGCCACGCGGGCGAGAGCATCGGCGAGCACCGCCGCATCGCCGCGGCCCTGCGCGACGGCGATCTGACCACCGCGTCTTCGGTGCTCGTCGCCAACTGGGTCAAGGCCCTGGCGTACCTGGGGAAGGACGGAAGATGATCATCGCGCACCTGAGCGACCTGCACCTCGACGGCGGCTCGCGGGCGGACGACCGCGTCGCGGCCGTGCTGCGCTACCTCGGCGGGCTGGCGAAACCGGTGGACGCGATCGTCGTCACGGGGGACATCGCCGACCACGGCACGGCCGAGGAGTACGCGCGCGCCGCCGAGCTGCTGAAGCACCCGGCGCCGGTGCTCCTGTGCCCGGGCAACCACGACGTCCGGGCGGCGTTCCGCACCGGCCTGCTCGACCTGCCGGCGTCCGACGGCCCGATCGACCTGGATCGGGAAGTCGGCGGAGTGCTGTTCGCGCTCTGCGACTCGACGATCCCGGGCCGCGGCGCGGGCTTCCTCGCCGACGAGACCCTGGCGTGGCTCGACGGCGTCCTCTCCGGCGGCGACGGCCCGGCGGTCGTCGCGTTCCACCACCCGCCGGTGGACGTCGGCGTCCCGCTCGTGGACGCGATCCGCCAGTCCGGCGAAGACCGGCTGGCGGCCGTGCTCACCCGTCATCCGCGGGTCGTCGCCCTGCTGGCCGGGCACGTGCACACGGGCGCGTCGACGACGTTCGCCGGGGTGCCGCTGCGCATCGCGCCGGGCGTCGTTTCGGGCGCCCTGCTCCCGGTCGAGCCGGGCGCGGACCGCGGCTGGGCCGAAGGCGGCCCGCTGGAGTACGACCGCCCGCCGGCCCTGCTCCTGCACGTCCTCCACGACGACGGCCGGGTGACCAGCCACCACCGGACGGTCCCGCGCTGAGCCACCCCGAGCGCCCCAATGCGGCCTTGGGTGCGTGTGACGCACCGAAGGCCGCCTTGGGTGCGTGTGACGCACCGAAGGCCGCCTTGGGGCGCGGTCAGCTGCTGAACACCGGCAGGGTGATCCGCGACGGCCGTCCGGCGTCGTGGAACACCTCGAAGCGGTTCGGCTTGCCGTCCACCGCCGACGTGACCGGCTCGTCCGTCCCGTGGTTGCGGGCGAAGCGCGGGAACGCGCCGCCCGCCACCTGGACGCGCAGGCGGTGGCCGCGGGGGAAGCGGTAGGCCGTCGGGTCGAGCGTCACCTCCGCCGTCACCACGCCGTCGGCGTCGGCCGCCGGGAAACCCGGGCGCAGGCGCAGGATCCCGTCGGTCACGTTCCGGGACACTCCGCCGGCGTCGACGTCGCAGAGCCGGACGTAGACGTCGGCGTGCCCGAGCTCGGTGCGGACGTGCACGGTCGCCGCCACCTCGCCGATGACGTCGAGGTCCGACGGCAGCGGCTCGCCGGTGAACACCAGCACGTCCGGCCGGGCCTCGACCGCCTGGTTGTCCCGCTGCTTCCACTCGCCCATGAGCAGCGGGCCGCCGACCGCCGGGGTCGGGTCGGCCGGGTCGTAGGTGAACGTCGTCGGGCGCGCCTCGCCGGTGACGGTCTCGCCGAGGCCGCCGATCGGCCGCAGGTGCGCCGCGGTCGCCGTCGACGGCGGCGGCCAGCTTTCGAAGTCCAGCCACGTGCCGGCGCCCTGGAGGAACAGCCGGACCGGCGCCCGCTGCAGGTACGCGCGGTCGCCGAGCAGGTGCGCGCGCAGGAACCCGAGCTGGTCGCGGATCATCGGGCCCATGCTCGCCGGCTCGCCGTGCGCCCACGGCCCGATCGTGATCCGCGGCGCCTTGCCCGCCTCGGCGAGGAGCCGGAAGTCGCGCAGCTGCGAGCCGACGAACAGGTCGTACCAGCCGGCCACCATCGACACCGGGACGTCCAGGCCGGCGGTTTCGGCGCTGTGGTCGGACATCGCCCAGTAGTCGTCGCCGGGGACGAAGTGCTCGGTGACGTCCCGGAGGAACCGCACCGGCTTGCCGATGGCGGCGACGTCGGCGCCGCTCAGCGGCAGGTGGGTCATCGCCCGGCGGGTCTTGCGCGTCTGCAGCGGGTTCGGCAGCGCGGCGAAGCGTTCCTCCTGCCGCCCGAGCATCGCCGACCACGACACCATGTTGTCCGCCGCGAGCACTCCGCCCGGGTAGAACGTCGAGACGAATTCCGACGCCGTGATGCCGAGGCACATCGCGGCGAGCGGCGGGTCGAGGTACGGCCCGACCGCCCACTGCGTGTGCCCGAGGTAGCTGGCGCCGGCCATGCCGAGGGTCCCGTCGCACCACGGCTGGGCGCGCAGCCACTCGGCGGTCGCGACGCCGTCTTCGCGTTCGAGGTGGAAGGGCCGGAACTCGCCGCCGGAGCCGAACGAGCCACGCGTGCTCTGGACGACCGTCTGCAGCCCGTGCCGGGCGAACGTTTCGCCGAACAGCTTCGACAGAATCCCCTTGCGCCCGTACGGCGTGCGGATCAGGACCACGGGCGCCGACGTCGTCCCGGCCGGCGCGTAGCGGTCGGCGAGCAGCGTGACGCCGTCGGGCATGGGCACGGCGAGATCGCGCGTCACGACCGGCTTGGGGCCTTCGGCGCGGGGCAGCCCGAGCAGCTTGTCGACAAATCGGTCCAGCACCGGCGGCCTCGCCTTCCGAAGTGGAGTAGATCCTTCCGGATCCGACCGTACCTCAGTTCGCGCGCGCGAGGGTTTCCGGCCGCAGCAGGTTCCCCAGCTCCTCGGCCGGGATCAGGCCCTTCTCGACGACCAGCTCCGCGACCCCGCGTCCGGTGGCCAGCGCCTCCTTCGCGATCTCCGTCGCGGCCGCGTACCCGATGCTCGGGTTGAGCGCCGTGACCAGGCCGATCGAGTTCTCGACGTAGGCACGCAGGACGTCGACGTTGGCCGTGATCCCGGAAACGCACTTCGCGGCCAGCGTCCGGCAGGCCGCGCCCAGGTGGGTGATGCTCTCCGAAAGCGAGTGCAGGATGATCGGCTCGAACGCGTTGAGCTGCAGCTGGCCGGCCTCGGCGGCCATCGTCACCGTGACGTCGTTGCCGATGACCTCGAACGCGACCTGGTTGACCACCTCGGGGATCACCGGGTTGATCTTGCCCGGCATGATCGACGACCCGGCCTGCACCGGCGGCAGGTTGATCTCGTTCAGCCCGGCCCGCGGGCCGGAGGACAGCAGCCGCAGGTCGTTGCAGCTCTTCGACAGCTTGACCGCGATCCGCTTGAGGACGCCGGAAAGGTGCACGAACGCGCCGCAGTCCTGGGTCGCCTCCACCAGGTCCGCCGCGGTGACGACCGGCAGCCCGGTGATCTCGCGCAGGTGCCGGCACGCGGCTTCGGCGTAGCCCGGCGCGGCGTTGAGGCCGGTGCCGATCGCGGTCGCGCCGAGGTTGATCTCGTGCAGCAGCGCGACGGCCTCGTTGAGCCGCTGCCGGTCTTCGCCGAGCATCACCGCGTAGGTGCCGAACTCCTGGCCGAGCGTCATCGGCACGGCGTCCTGCAGCTGCGTGCGGCCCATCTTCAGCACGTCGCGGAACTCGACGGCCTTGGCCGCGAACGCCTTCTCCAGCACGACCATCGACTCGGACAGCTCGCGCACGGCGATGATGGTCGCCACGTTCACGGCCGTCGGGTAGGCGTCGTTCGTCGACTGCGAGAGGTTGACGTGCTCGTTGGGGTGCACGACGTGGTAGTCGCCCTTGGCGTGCCCGAGCAGCTCGAGCGCGCGGTTGGCGATGACCTCGTTGGCGTTCATGTTGGTCGACGTCCCGGCGCCGCCCTGGATGACGTCGACGACGAACTCGCCGTGCAGCGCGCCCTCGCGGATCTCCCGGCAGGCCGCGCAGATCGCGTCCGCGAGGTCGGCGGGGAGCAGGCCCAGTTCGGCGTTGGCGCGCGCCGCGGCCTCCTTCACCGAGGCCAGCGCCTCGACCAGGTGCGGGTAGGCGGCGATCGTGGTGCCGGTGATCGGGAAGTTCTCGCGGGCGCGGGCGGTGTGCACGCCCCAGTACGCGTCCGCGGGGACGTCCCTGTCGCCCAGCAGGTCGTGCTCACGGCGGGTGGTCATGCGGTGCTCCCCACGGACAGGTTTCCGGTGAAACGCAGGTTCTCCGGACCGGGTGCGACAGCCACCCCGCACAGTCCGAGCAGCGCGGCCAGCACCGGGTAGCGCGCCCGGTCCCCGCCGTCGGCGATCTTGACCGCGATCGCCGTGCCGTCCGGCAGCGCGGCGACCTGGACGGCCTCGAAGCCGTCCTTCGCGATCAGCCCGGGCACCGCGCGCATGACGGCGGTGACGTCCCGGCGGCTGCCGCCGACCAGCTCGGGGTGGCGCCGGATGCCGTCGGCGACCAGGTGGTCCGGGGTGCCGGGTACGGCCGTGGCGATCTTCGACACCGCCGTCGCGAGCCCGCGCAACGTCGTCGCGAAGAGCGGCGCGCCGCAGCCGTCGACGGCTACCCGGGCGACGGGCCGCCCGGTCAGGTCCGCCACGGTGGCCGCGATCGCGCGCTGCAGCGGGTGCGCCGGGTCGAGGTAGCCCTCGCCCGCCCAGCCGTTCAGCGCGCAGGTCGCGAGCATGGCCGCGTGCTTGCCGGAGCAGTTGTGCGCCAGCCGGGACGGTGCCCGGCCCTCGGCGAGCCAGCGGTCGCGCTCGACCGGGTCGAACGGAAAGTCCGCCGGGTTGCCGAGCAGGTCGGGGGAGCGCCCGCCGAGGACGTCGAGCGCGGCGTCGAGGTGCTTCGGCTCGCCGGAGTGGCTGGCCGCGGCGATCGCGAACCCGGCGGGGGACAGGCGCAGCCCGAGCCGCGCCATCGCGGTGGCCTGCAGCGGTTTCGCCGTCGACCGCGGGTACATCGGCGTGTCGACGTCGCCGGCGGCGAACCGGGTCGAGCCGTCCGGCGCGAGTACGACCGCCGAGCCGTGGTGGACGCCCTCGACCATCCCGTCGCGGACGAGCTCGACCAGGGGTTCGTGGCTCACCGGCCCTCCTCGTCGAACGCGCGCACGTCGATCCGCTTGCGCACGCCGAACCAGCCGGCGACCAGGGCGGCGGCGATGGCCGGGAGCGCCAGCAGGGTGATCCGGCCGGTCTCGTCGAAGCCCATCAGGACGACGACGGCGGCGAGGAACACCAGCGTCGCGATCTCCGTGTACGGCGAAAACGGCAGCCGGAACGACGGCCGCTGGAGGCCGTCGCGCTCGGCCCGGCGCACGAACAGCAGGTGGCAGAGCACGATGATGGCCCAGGTGGCGAGGATGCCGATCGCGGCGAAGTTCAGCACGATGTCGAAGGCCTCCTTCGGCACCAGGTAGTTGAGCCCGACGCCGAGCACGCAGACGGCCGCGGTGAGCAGGATCCCGCCGTAGGGCACGTGGTTGCGGTTCATCACGCCGGTGAACTTCGGTGCCGAACCGGCCGTCGCCATCGACCGCAGGATGCGGCCGGTCGAGTACAGGCCGGAGTTCAGGCTGGACAGCGCCGCGGTGAGCACGACCAGGTTCATCACGCTGTCGGCCGCGGGCACGCCCAGGTGCGAGAGCACGGTGACGAACGGGCTCTGCTCCTTGGTGTAGGAGCTCCACGGCAGCAGCATCGCCAGCAGGACGACCGAGCCGACGTAGAAGACGAGGATGCGCCACATGATGGAGTTGATCGCCTTCGGCATGATCTTCTCCGGGTTCGGCGTTTCGCCCGCGGCCACGCCGACCAGCTCGACCGAGGCGTAGGCGAACACCACGCCCTGCACGATCAGCACCATCGGCAGCAGCCCGGCCGGGAAGAGCCCACCGTGGTCGGCGATCAGCCGCGGGCCGCCCGCGACGCCGTCGACCGGCGTCCGCGTCACCAGCAGGAAGATGCCGATCACCATGAAGAGCACCAGCGCGGCGACCTTGATGATGGCGAACCAGAACTCCATCTCGCCGAACAGCTTCACCGAAACCATGTTCAGCGTCAGGACGACGGCGAGCGCGACCAGCGCGAGCACCCACTGCGGGATCGGCGAGAAGAAGGACCAGAAGTGCGCGTACAGCGCGATCGCGGTGATGTCGGCGATGCCGGTGGTCGACCAGTTGAGGAAGTGCATCCAGCCGGCGACGTACGCGCCCTTCTCGCCCATGAACTCGCGGGCGTAGGAGACGAAGGCGCCGCTGGAGGGCCGGTACAGGATCAGCTCGCCGAGCGCGCGGACGACGAAGAAGGCGAAGAGCCCGCAGATGCCGTAGACGATCGCCAGCGCCGGCCCCGCCTGGGCGAGCCGTCCGCCCGCGCCGAGGAACAGGCCGGTGCCGATCGCCCCGCCGATCGCGATCATGTTCACGTGCCGGGGCTTGAGGGCCTTGTGGTAGCCGGCGTCACCCGCGTCGGGGGTGTCGGCGGTCGTGGCCGGGATGGTCTGTTCGGTCACTGGTCCCCGTTCACGATGCTGGTCAGAGTGGCTTCGACGTGCTGCAGGTGCGCCGTCATGGCGGCGACGGCGCCGGCCTCCGAGCCGTCGGCGATCGCCGTGACGATCTCGCGGTGCTCGATGTTCGACCGGCGGCGCCGGTCGCCGAGCTGGTTGAGGAAGGCGGACTGGCGGGCCAGCGCGTCCCGGATCTCCTCGATGACCTTCCCGAACACCGGGTTGCCCGAGGCCTGGGCGACGGTGATGTGGAAGAGCGAGTCGAGGGCGACCCAGGCGGTGTTGTCGGTCTCGGCCTCCATCCGCTCGAGCAGGTGCGAAAGCAGGTCCAGGTCGTCCTGGCCGCGCCGCACCGCGGCGTACCCGGCGACGGGGATTTCGACGTGCCGGCGCACCTCGATGAGGTCGCGGGCCGAGTAGGGCCCGAAGGTCGGGTTGTCGGCCGGCCCGGTCGCGGTGACGAAGGTGCCCTTGCCGGTCTTCGACTCCGTCATGCCGAGCGCCTGGAGACCGCGCAGCGCCTCCCGGATCACCGACCGGCTGACCTCGAACTCGCGGCTCAGGGCGGCTTCGGAGGGCAGCTTTCCGCCGACGGCGTACTCGCCGCGTTCGATCGCGGCACGCAGGTGGGCCAGCACGGCTTCCATGGCGCTCACCCGGCGAGGAGCACGCTGGCCGGCTTGTCCGGCTGTCTGGCTGTCAGACAGGTTCATGGCGGGAATGCTCGGTCCCGCCGCCGCGGCTGTCAACGCGGGGTTCGGCGTCTGTGGCCCACCTCACCGCCCCGGTGGGCCACGGGGGACGAGCCGGCCGGACGCACCCCGTGCCGCGCTCGTCACCCCCCGAAACGGGTGCGCGTCGCGCCCCCGTTCGCGGCGTCCAGAGGGGCACAATCGAGCCCGGCGAGTGCGGGATAGGCTGGGGGACCCGGGCGCGCCGGTCCGATCCAGACAGGGGAGGTTTTCGCTGGTGTCGAACGATTCTTTCGTCCACCTGCACGTCCACACCGAGTACTCGATGCTCGACGGTGCGGCGAAGATCGCTCCCCTCTTCGCGGAGGCGGCGCGCCTCGGCATGCCCGCGGTCGGCATGACCGACCACGGCAACATGTACGGCGGCGACGAGTTCTACCAGCAGTCCAAAAAGGTGGGCATCAAGCCGATCATCGGCATCGAGGCCTACATCGCGCCGGAGAGCCGGTTCCACAAGAAGCCCGTGTTCTGGGGGCAGGCCAACCAGCGCGGCTCGGACGAGTTCGGTGAGGGCGGCGACGTCTCCGGTGGCGGTGCGTACACGCACATGACCATGCTCGCGTCGAACGCGACCGGGCTGCGGAACCTCTTCAAGCTGTCCTCGCTGGCCAGCATGCAGGGCTACTACCGCAAGCCCCGGATGGACCGCGAGCTCATCTCGGAGAACAGCTCGGGGATCATCGCTACCACCGGCTGCCCGTCCGGCGAGGTGCAGACCCGGCTGCGCCTGGGCCAGCGCGAGGAGGCCATCCAGGCCGCGTCCGACTACAAGGACATCTTCGGCGCCGACAACTTCTTCCTCGAGCTGATGGACCACGGCCTGCCGATCGAGCGGTCGGTCCGCGAGGGCCTCCTCGAAATCGGCCGCCTGCTCGACCTCAAGCCGATCGCCACCAACGACTCGCACTACGTCACCAAGGACCAGGCGGACACGCACTCGGCGCTGCTGTGCGTCCAGGCGGGCAAGACCCTCAACGACCCGACCCGGTTCAAGTTCGACGGCGACGGCTACTACCTGAAGTCGGCGCAGGAAATGCGCGAGTACTGGGATAGGGAGGTGCCCGGCGCGGCCGACACGACGCTGCTGATCGCCGAGCGCGTCGAGTCCTACGAAGAGGTCTACTCGCACAAGGACCGGCTGCCCTTCTTCGAGGTTCCGGAGGGCTACGACCAGGGCGGCTGGCTGCGCGAAGAGGTCCAGCGCGGCCTCAAGTGGCGCTTCCCGGACGGCGTGCCGGACGAGTACTACAACGAGCGCATCGAGATCGAACTCGACGTCATCATCGGCAAGGGCTTCCCGGCCTACTTCCTCATCGTCGCCGACCTCATCAGCTACGCCCGCCGCGTCGGCATCCGGGTCGGCCCCGGCCGTGGTTCGGCCGCCGGTTCGCTGGTCGCGTACGTCCTGGGTATCACCAACCTGGACCCGATCCCGCAGAAGCTGCTGTTCGAGCGGTTCCTCAACCCCGAGCGCGTCTCGATGCCCGACATCGACATCGACTTCGACGACCGCCGGCGCGGCGAGATGATCCGGTACGCCACCGAAAAGTACGGCGCGGACAAGGTCGCCCAGGTCATCACGTTCGGCACCATCAAGACCAAGGCGGCGATCAAGGACAGCGCGCGCGTCCACTTCGGCCAGCCGGGGTACGCGATCGCGGACAAGATCTCCAAGGCGCTGCCGCCGCCGATCATGGCGAAGGACATCCCGCTCTCGGGCATCGTCGACTCGAAACACGAGCGCTACGGCGAGGCCGCCGAGGTCCGCGCGCTCGTCGAGACCGACGACGAGTGCAAGACGATCTTCGAGACCGCCCGCGGCCTCGAGGGCCTGATCCGCAACGCCGGCGTCCACGCCTGCGCGGTCATCATGTCGAGCGAGCCGCTGACCAACGCCATCCCGCTCTGGCAGCGCGACGACGGCTCGATCATCACCGGCTGGGACTACCCGTCGTGCGAGGCCATCGGCCTGCTCAAGATGGACTTCCTCGGCCTGCGCAACCTCACCGTCATCGGTGACGCGATCGACAACATCAAGGCCAACCGCGGGGTCGACGTCGACCTCGACACGCTCGGCGTCGACGACCCCGAGACGTACAAGCTGCTCGCCCGCGGCGACACGCTCGGCGTGTTCCAGCTGGACGGCGGCCCCATGCGCGACCTGCTGCGCCGCATGGAGCCCACGGTGTTCGACGACATCGTCGCGGTCGGCGCGCTGTACCGCCCCGGCCCGATGGGCATGAACGCGCACAACGACTACGCCGACCGCAAGAACAACCGGCAGAAGGTCAAGCCGATCCACCCGGAGCTCGACGAGCCGCTGCGGGAGATCCTGGCCGACACCTACGGCCTGATCGTGTACCAAGAGCAGATCATGCACATCGGCCAGAAGGTGGCCGGGTACACGATGGGCCGCGCGGACGTGCTCCGCCGCGCGATGGGCAAGAAGAAGAAGGAAGTCCTCGACAAGGAGTACGAGGGCTTCGAGGCCGGCATGCGGGCCAGCGACCTGCGGCCCGGCGGCTTCTCGCCCGAAGCGATCAAGGCGCTCTGGGACACGATCCTCCCGTTCGCCGGCTACGCGTTCAACAAGAGCCACGCGGCCGCGTACGGCCTGATCTCGTACTGGACCGCCTACCTCAAGGCGAACTTCCGGGCCGAGTACATGGCCGCCCTGCTCACGTCGGTCGGCGACAACAAGGACAAGTCGGCGGTCTACCTGTCGGAGTGCCGTCGCCTCGGCATCAAGGTCCTCCCGCCGGACGTCAACGAATCGGCCATGCGCTTCGCAGCCGTCGGGGACGACATCCGCTTCGGGCTCGGTGCCGTCCGCAACGTCGGCGCGAACGTCGTCGAGTCGATCATCAAGACCCGCGAGGAGAAGGGCAAGTACGCGTCCTTCACCGACTTCCTCGACAAGTCCGAGCTCGTGGCCTGCAACAAGCGGGTGATCGAGTCGCTGATCAAGGCGGGCGCGTTCGACTCCCTCGGCCACACGCGACTGTCGATGATCCAGGTCCACGAGGACGCGGTCGAGGCCGTCGTCCCGCTCAAGCGCCAGGAGGCGATGGGCCAGTTCGACCTGTTCGGCTTCGGCGGGGACGACGAAGACACCGTGGCCTCGTCCCCGCTCGCGCACCTGAAGTTCGGCGAGGAGGAGTACCCGCGCAAGCAGCTGCTCGCCTACGAGCGCGAGATGCTCGGCCTGTACGTCTCGGCGCACCCGCTGGACGGCGCCGAGCGGATCCTGCGCAAGCACGCCCCGAAGCCGATCGCGAGCATCCTCAACGATCCGCCGAAGGAAGGCGAGCTGGTGATCTCCGGGCTGATCACCTCGCTCGAGCGGCGGGTCAACAAGAAGGGCGAGCCCTGGGCGATCTGCACGGTCGAGGACATGGACGCCTCGCTCGAGGTGCTGTTCTTCCCGAAGTCGTACGCGCTCTTCGCGGGTGAGCTGATCGAGGACAACGCGGTGCTGGTCAAGGGCCGGGTCAACTGGCGCGAAGACAAGATGTCGATCTTCGGCGGTGGCCTGGCCACGCTCGACCTGTCCGAGGTCGGCACCGGCAACGGCGACGACGAGCCGCCCCTGGTCCTGCTGGCGGCGGCGGAGAAGATCGACCAGTCGGTGGTCAGCGAACTGCGGTCCACGCTGCTGGCGCACAAGGGCGAGACCCCGGTGCACCTCAAGCTGGTGGGCAAGAACCAGACGGTCTTCGCGCTGTACGACTACCCGGTCAAGGTCAGCTCCATGCTGATCGGCGAGCTGAAGGGCATCCGCGGCATCACCGCCTCGACGTGACGGGGTCGGGATCCGGGCGCACAACGCGCGCGGATCCCGCCTTTCGTGTTCGCTGATTGGGGGTATCCCCGGCCGGTGAACACGCGTGAGGGCAGCTCTTCGATGTCGTACGAACCCGATCCCCGGCGCTGGAAAGCGCTGGCGGTCTCGCTCACGGCCGGGTTCATGGGCCTGCTGGACGTCAGCATCGTCAACGTCGCCCTCCCCTCGATGCAGTCCGGCCTGCACGCGAGCAGCAGCGGCATCCGCTGGGTCGTCTCCGGGTACGCCCTGGCGTTCGGCCTGGTCCTGGTGACCGGTGGCCGCCTCGGCGACGCGTTCGGCCGCCGGAACATGTTCCTCGGCGCCCTCGCCGGGTTCGTCGTCACCAGCGCACTGGCCGGCGCGGCCCCGAACGAGACGACGCTGGTGCTCGCCCGCCTCGCCCAGGGCCTGGCCGCCGGCATGCTGACCCCGCAGAACACCGGCCTGATCCAGGACCTCTTCCGCGGCGCCGAGCGCGGCCGCGCGTTCGGCATGTTCGGCGCGGTCGTCGGGATCTCGACGGCGGTCGGCCCGATCCTCGGCGGGGTCATCCTCGCCCTCTTCGGGGTACAGGACGGCTGGCGCTGGGTGTTCTACGTCAACGTCCCGATCGGCGTCCTCGCGTTCGCCCTCGCGCTGCGGCTGTTGCCGCGCAGTGAGAAGAAGCAGCTCACGATCCGGTCGGAGATCGACTTCGTCGGCATCGCGCTGCTGGCGGTCGCCGTCCTCGGCGTGCTGCTCCCCGTCATCGACGCCGACAGCGGCGGCTTCGCCCGGTTCTGGTGGCTCTTCCCCCTCGCGGCGGTGTTCGGGTTCGCGTTCGTGCGCTGGGAGCGTTCGGTGGTCCGGCGCGGCCGGTCGCCGCTGCTGGACACCCGCCTGTTCACCGGCACCCCCGGCTACGCCGCCGGCGCGGCCGTCGGTGCGCTCTACTTCTGCGGGTTCGCCGGGATCTGGCTGGTCTTCGCGATGTACTTCCAGCAGGGCCTCGGCTACTCACCGCTGCAGTCGGGCCTGTCGGTGACGCCGTTCGCGCTCGGCTCGGCGGTTTCGGCCGCCGTCGCCGGCCGGCTCGTGCCGCGGTTCGGCCGCCGGCTCACCGTGACCGGGCTGGCCATGGTGGCCGTCGGGTTGCTGGCCGTCGCGCTGCTCGCCGAGCTGGTCCCGCCGTCGGCGTCCGGCTGGGCCTTCGTGCTGCCGCTGGTGTTCGCCGGTGTCGGCGGCGGGATGGTGATCTCGCCGAACACGACGTTGACGCTCGAGTGCGTGCCGGTCCGGATGGCCGGGGTCGCCGGCGGCGCGCTGCAGACCGGGCAGCGGATCGGCACGGCGATCGGCACCGCCGTCCTCGCGTCGGTGTTCGGCCTGGTCGTCGGCCGCGGTTACCCACTGGCGCTCACCATCGCGCTCGGGTGCGCGGCCCTGCTGACGTGCGGCGCGCTCGCCCTGGCGATCGCCGAACTCCGGGCCCGGCGCCACCGGGCGGCCGAGGAGGAACGGGACGAGCGCCGGGCCGCCGACGTGCACCTGGGCTGAGAGACTACTTTCCGCAGATTCGCGATGCTCCATCCGAGTGACGGACGCGAAAAGACACTGGTGCTACGGAGAGCAACCGGGTAGATCTATTGGAGCCTTCACTGCGCGGCTTCGGCTACCGACAGTGGCAATCAGTCGGCCACCCGGGGATGGGGTGACCGGCTCGAGCGATCGAGGCGTCCGGAGTTCGAGGGAATGGACACACTCGGTCACCTTCCGTCCAGTGGGTGTCGGCGTCCGCGGGGGACCGTCCGGCACTCGCGGAAGGGCTGCCCATCGGGGTCCGCCGGCGCGTGACGGTGGCGGGCGGGCCCGGGGGAGGGGGAACCGGGCCCGCCCGTCTGCTTCCCCCGTGTCGCGCCGACCCCGTCCGCGGTGGTCGTGCTGGGATGATCGCGTCCGTCCGAGACCGACGCGGGGAGTCCCATGACCGAGCAGCCGTCGCGGATCCGGGTCTGGTACCGGCCGATGCGCTCCCGCGACCGCGGTGAGCACCACCGCGTCGCGACACCGCTGGAACTGCTCTTCGACCTGTGTTTCGTGGTCGCCGTCGGTCAGGCCGCGGCCGCCCTGCACCATGCGCTCGCCGAGGGGCACGCCGCCCACGGCGTGACGTCGTTCGCGATGGTGTTCTTCGCGATCTGGTGGGGCTGGCTGAACTTCAGTTGGTTCGCCTCGGCGTTCGACACCGACGACGTCCCGTACCGGCTGGCCACACTCGTGCAGATCGCCGGCGGGCTGACCATCGTGGCCGGGGTGTCGAGCGCGTTCGAGGGCGACTTCCGGCTGATCGTCGCCGGGTACGTCCTGATGCGGCTGTCACTGGTCGGGCAGTGGCTGCGGGCGGCGCGGTCCGCGCCCGAAGTCCGGCCCGCGGCGCTGCGGTTCGCCGCCGGGATCGCGCTGTGCCAGGTGCTGTGGATCGCCCGGCTGTTCCTGCCGGCGTCGACGGCGGGCGTGACGTTCGTGGCCGTCGTGCTGTGCGAGCTCGCGGTGCCGGTCGTCGCCGAGCGCAGCGCGCGGACGACGTGGCACCCGCACCACATCGCCGAGCGGTACGGCCTGTTCACCCTGATCGTGCTCGGCGAGACGATCCTGAGCGCGACCAACGCGGTGAAGGAGGGGACGTCCGACGCCGACCACGTCGGGAGCCTCGTCGGGCTCGCCGCGGCCGGGCTGGTGCTCGTGTTCGCCATGTGGTGGCTGTACTTCGACCAGCCCGGCCACGCGCGGCTCGTCCGCCGTCCGGGCATGTTCACGTCGATGAGCTGGGGGTACGGCCACTACCTGATCTTCGCCTCGGCGGCCGCCGTGGGTGCGGGGCTCGAGGTGGCCGTCGGGTACGACACCGGGACGGTGCCCGTCGGCGGGGTCGCCGCGGCCCTCGCGACCACGATCCCGGTCGCGGTGTTCCTGCTGAGCGTGTGGCTGCTGCACATCGGCCCGACGAACGAGTGCCGCCCGATCGCCATCGGCTTCCCGGTGACGGCGGTGCTCGTCCTGGCGGCTTCGTTCACGCCGGCGCCCATCCACGTCGCCGCCGGGCTGGCGGCCGCGCTGGTCGCGCTGACGGTCGTCGCGACCCACGACTCGCCGCTCCCGGCTTGAGGGGCTATCGGTGCAGGTCAGCGGCCTGGCGCGAAAAAAGGGACCCCCCTGTGC
The DNA here is from genome assembly GCF_046548775.1 of Amycolatopsis sp. cmx-4-61. NCBI lineage: Bacteria > Bacillati > Actinomycetota > Actinomycetes > Pseudonocardiales > Pseudonocardiaceae > Amycolatopsis > Amycolatopsis sp. cmx-4-61. The sequence continues at coordinate 294,154 of NZ_JAEBEI010000012.1, forward strand.
GAGGGGGTTCCGGGGGCATGTAAAGTTCTCCAAGTCGCCAGGGAAACCGGGTGGCCGCCGGGAACACGAACCAAGCTCCCACGATCGTGGTAGAGTGGGTGGTCCCGAACCAGGGTGGTATCCCTGGAACAAAGCTTGAAACAAAAGCCGAAGACCAAGGCGCCTCGCGGCGCGGCGGTCCGAAGTGTGTTGCTTGAGAACTCAACAGTGTGCTAGTGAACTAAGCCAGTAGAGCTTATGTATTGAACCTCGTATGAGGTTCCTTTGAGAGCATTAACTTGCCTCGATTAAACTGTTCATTGTTGGAGAGTTTGATCCTGGCTCAGGACGAACGCTGGCGGCGTGCTTAACACATGCAAGTCGAACGCTGATCCACTTTCGGGTGGTGATGAGTGGCGAACGGGTGAGTAACACGTGGGTAATCTGCCCTGCACTCTGGGATAAGCCTTGGAAACGAGGTCTAATACCGGATATCACAACTTCTCGCATGGGGGGTTGTTGA
>NZ_JAEBEI010000013.1:0-290315 GCF_046548775.1 Amycolatopsis sp. cmx-4-61
GAGTGTTTCGGTGGTTATAGCGTCAGGGAAACGCCCGGTCCCATTCCGAACCCGGAAGCTAAGCCTGACAGCGCCGATGGTACTGCAACCGAAGGGTTGTGGGAGAGTAGGACACCGCCGAACTTACGTTGAGGAAGGGCCTGGGCCCGGTAGAGACCACGAGTCTCCCGGCCCAGGCCCTTCCCTCATTTCCGGCCACAGCCGTGTCGACCCCCCAATCACGCGTGTCGACCCTTCAATCACGCGAGTCGACCCTCCAGACACGCGAGCCGACCCTCCAATCACGCCCGCCGACCGGCCCGGTACCCGAGTTCCGCCCCGGGTCACGCGATTCACGACTCGCTCGGCGGCGGTGATGCCTCCCCAGTCACACGTGATGCCCCGGCAGTCACGCGTGATGCCCCGGCAGTCACGCGTGATGCCTCAAGCCGGCCCCCGCCGGCCCAGCGGGCGGCTCCGCAACGGGGACGACAACACCAGCGACGTCGTCGTCTCCCCGTACCGCTGCACCTTCTCGACCAGCTCCTCCAGCTCCGCGGTGTCCCGGCACAGCACCCGCAGGATCCAGCACTCCTCGCCCGTGACGTGGTCCGCCGCCACCACCTGGGCCAGCGGCAGCACCGTCGTGCGGAACCGGGGCGTGTCCAGGCTCCGCACCCGGGCCCGCACCAACGCCTCGATCGGCCACCCCAGCTTCGTCGTGTCCACCCTCGCCGCGTAGCCCGTGATCACGCCGCGCTCCTCGAGACGGCGGACGCGCTCCGTCACCGCCGAGCCGGACAGCGACACCCGGCGCCCCAGCTCCGTGAAGCTCAGCCGGGCGTCGGCCTGCAGGAGCTCCAGCAGGCGCCAGTCGACGTCGTCGAGGTGGTCCACCACAACTCTCCCGGGTTCGCAGGGCCGCAACAGGGAAATCCCCGGCCGTCCCGGGCTTCCACGCCGATTCTGCCCTGTCCCGTAACCGCCTGCCCCAGCAGGATTTACCCCATGACACGCACGCTCGCCTTCCCCGCCGCGGCACCCGAGGCCGCGGTGAAGTACTTCGCGGCCGAGCTCGCCTTCGACGTCGATCCCGACGACCTCGTCCAGGACCTCGAAGCCGGCCGGACCGACGGCTACGTCGTCGTCGAAACCCGCGCGCCGGAGGCCTTCGCCCACTCCCGCATCCCCGGCGCGATCAACCTGCCCTACCGGGACCTGACGGCGGACAGCACGAAACACCTCGACCGGGACCTCGTCTACGTCTGCTACTGCGAAAGCGCCGTCTGCAACGCTGCCACCAAGGGCGCGCTCAAGCTCGCCGAGCTCGGCTTCAAGGTGAAACGGCTCTCCGGCGGCATCACCGGCTGGATCGCCGCCGGCTACCCGTACGAAGGCGACAAAGCCCCGGGAATCCGCTGCGCCTGCTGACCTACCCTGGACGACGTGACCCGAATCCTGATCATCCAGCCGGACGCGTCGGACCCGGTGGGCCCCCTCGGTGACTGGCTGACCGAGGCCGGCGCGGAACTCGACGTCCGCCTGCTGCCGGAAGCCGACCTGCCCGCCGAGCTCGACGGCTACCGGGGCGTGGTCTGCCTCGGCGGCGGCATGGGCGCGGAGGACGACGCCGAGCACCCGTGGCTCGCCGACGTCCGGCGGCTGCTGGCCAAGGCGGCCGGGAAGAACCTGCCGCTGCTGGGGATCTGCCTCGGCGGCCAGCTCCTGGCCGTCGCGACCGGGGGCCGGGTCGAGGTCGGCCCCGACGGACCCGAGGTCGGTCCGCACCTCGTCAGCAAGAAGGACGCGGCTTGGACCGACCCGCTGTTCGCCGACCTGCCGCTCGTGCAGGACGTCCTGCAGTTCCACACCGACGCCATCACCCGGCTCCCGCCCGGCGCCGAACTCCTCGCCTCCGCGCCGCGCTACGCCCACCAGGCCTACCGGCTCGGGCGGTGTGCCTACGGTGTCCAGTTCCACATCGAGACGACGCCCGCGGTCGTCGAGAGCTGGGCCGCCGAGTGTCCCGAGGAAGCCGAGTTCGCGCGGCCCGGTGCCCTCGAGCACGACAACCTGGTCACCGTGCACGCCGACATCGAGGAGACCTGGCGGCCCTTCGCGCACCGGTTCGTCAAGCTGGCCGCCGGAGAGCTCGAAGCCGCCGTCACGAGTCAGCGCACGTTGCCGCTGGCTTAACGACGGAAGTCACAACCAGCAACACGGTGTTAACGCCGGGCGCACCCGTCAGGTACCTTGCGGAAAGAGTCCCCACAAGGGTGCGGAGGTCGGGGTGCAACCCTCGTTGCTGGTCGTGGTCGTCGTCGTCACGGCCCTCATTTTCGATTTCACGAACGGGTTCCACGACACCGCGAACTCGATGGCCACGTCGATCGCCACCGGGGCTCTCAAACCGCGCGTCGCCGTCGCGATCTCGGCGGTGCTGAACCTGGTCGGCGCGTTCCTGTCGGTCGAGGTCGCCAAGACGATCTCCAGCGGCCTGGTGGACGACACGAAGATCGGCCCGGCGATCGTCTTCGGCGGGCTGATCGGCGCGATCGTCTGGAACCTCGTGACGTGGTTCGTCGGGCTGCCGTCGAGTTCCTCGCACGCGTTGTTCGGCGGCCTGATCGGCGCCACCTGGATCTCCGCCGGCGCCGACTCGGTCCACTTCGGAAAGATCGTCGAGAAGGTCCTGGTGCCCGCCGCGGCCAGCCCGGTCATCGCCGGGCTCGTCGCGATGGCCGCCACCTACTGCGTCTACCGCTTCCTGGTGCGCGGCCACCCGGCCACGCGCGGGTTCAAGGTCGGGCAGATCGTCTCGGCGTCGCTGGTCTCGCTCGCGCACGGCACGAACGACGCGCAGAAGACGATGGGCGTCATCACGCTCACCCTCGTCACCGCCGGCAGCCTGCCCGCGGGCGCGTCGCCGCCGGTCTGGGTGATCGTCAGCGCCGCGTGCGCGCTCGCGCTCGGCACCTACCTCGGCGGCTGGCGCATCACCCACACCCTCGGCAAGGGCCTGACCGACATCGAGGGCCCGCAGGGCTTCGCCGCCCAGACGAGCTCGGCGCTGGTCATCCTCGTCTCCTCTCGGCTGGGCTTCCCGCTCTCGACGACGCACGTCTGCTCCGGTGGGATCGTCGGCTCGGGCGTCGGCCGCCGGGACGCGCCGGTCCGCTGGCGGATGGCCGGCCGGATGGTCGTCGCGTGGCTGTTCACGCTGCCCGCGGCCGCGGTCGTCGGCGCGATCTCCGGCAAGATCGCCTCGCTCGGCACCATCGGCACGATCGCCGTGGGCGTCGCCGGCGCCGGGGTCGGCCTCGGCATCTACCTCCTCTCGCGCCGCCACCCCGTCACCGCGCACAGCTTCCACGTGCCCGAGCCGACGCCGGCCGGTGCCGAGCCGGGCCGGCTCGCCGCCTGAGCCGCCTTCCCCGGCTACGGTGGTCGGTGATGGCAGACCGCGCGCGAACGACCGCTTCGGCGGCGAGGTACGGCTTCACCGATTCCCGTGCCGAGGGTCAGTTGCGCGCGGCCGGCTGGTGGACCGACGCCGGCCCGGCCGAGACGGCCGCCGACGTGCTCGCGGCGTTGTCCCGCACCGCCGACCCCGACCTCGCCCTGCTCGGCCTGGACCGGATCCGCGAGGCCGACACCGCCGGGTGGGCCGCCCTCGAAGAGCGGCTGCGCACCCACCGGACCTTCCGCGGCCGCTTCCTCAGCGTGCTCGGGACGTCGAGCGCGCTCGGCGACTTCCTCGCCGCGAACCCGGACCAGTGGCGCTCGCTCACCGGGGACAAGTGCACCGACTCCGCCTGCTACCGCGAGGCGCTGCGCACGGCTCTCCTGGCCGACGACGGTTCGGTGCTCACCGGGCTCAAAGCCGAGCAGGCGCTCAAGGTCGCCTACCGCGGCCAGCTGCTCGGGATCGCCGCGGCCGACCTCGGGCACGTCGTCGAGGCCGGGCTCGACCACCCGAGCTACGCCGAGGTCGCGGCGCAGCTGACCGAACTCGCGGAGGCCGCGCTCGCCGCCGGGCTGGTCGTCGCCGAGGCCGAAGCCGGCGCGTCCGCCGAAGGCACTCTGGCGGTCGTCGCGATGGGCAAGTGCGGGGGCCGGGAGCTCAACTACGTCAGCGACGTCGACGTCATCTTCGTCGGCGAGGGCGACCTCGGTCTCGCGACGCGGCTGGCGAGCACGATGATGCGCGTCGTCGGCAAGGCGTGCTTCGAGGTCGACGCGGCACTGCGGCCCGAGGGCAAGGCCGGTGCGCTCGTCCGCACGCTGGACGGGCACCACGGCTACTACCAGAAGTGGGCCAAGACCTGGGAGTTCCAGGCGCTGCTCAAGGCGCGTCCGGTGGCGGGCGACGCCGAGCTCGGCCGCCAGTACGCCGAGATGGTGGCGCCGCTGGTGTGGTCGGCGGCCGACCGCGAGAACTTCGTCGCCGAAGTGCAGCAGATGCGCCGCCGGGTCGAGGGGCACGTGCCGTCCGAGCACGCCGACCGCGAGCTGAAGCTGGGCCGCGGCGGCCTGCGCGACGTCGAATTCGCCGTGCAGCTGCTGCAGCTCGTGCACGGCCGGGTCGACGCGGACCTGCGCTCACCGTCCACGATGGACGCGCTCGCAGCACTCGGCGAGGGCGGTTACGTCGGTCGTCAGGACGCCGCCGAGCTCGGCGCGTCCTACGAATTCCTGCGGATGATCGAGCACCGGCTGCAGCTGCGGCGGCTGCGCCGGACCCACCTGTTCCCGGCCCCGGCCGAGACCGACGAGCTGCGCATCCTCGCCCGCGCCAGCGGGATCAGGGCCAGCGGCGGCAAGACACAGGGCGAGGCCCTGCTCGCGGAGTTCCGGCGGCACGGCCAGGGCATCCGGCGCCTGCACGAGAAGATCTTCTACCGGCCGCTGCTGCAGTCCGTCGCGAACGTGCCGGCCGAGGCGCTGCGCCTGACGACCAAGCAGGCCGCCAGCCGCCTGGCCGCGCTCGGCTACACCGCCCCCGACGGCGCGCTGCAGCACATCAAGGCCCTCACCGCCGGCGTCTCGCGGCGCGCGGCGATCCAGCAGGCGCTGCTGCCGGTGCTGCTCGACCTCTTCGCCGACACGCCCGACCCCGATGGTGGCCTGCTGTCGTACCGGAAGGTGTCCGAGGCGCTCGAAGAAACGCCGTGGTACCTGCGGGTGCTGCGCGACGAAGGCACGGTCGTGGAGAACCTGGCGTTGCTGCTGGGCACGTCACGGCTGGTGCCCGACCTGCTGGTCCGCGCGCCGGAGGTGCTGCAGCTGATCGGCGATCCGGCCCGGCTGCTGGGCCGCACGCCGGCCGAGGTGGCGACGTCGCTGCGCGCCGCCGTCCGGCGGCAGCCCGGGTTGAACGCCGCCGTCGCCGCCGCGCGTTCCCTGCGGCGGCACGAACTCCTGCGCGTCGCCTGCGCGGATTTGCTCGGCTTGCTCGACGTGCCCGCAATCTGCGAGGCGCTTTCGAGCGTCTGGGTGGCGGTGCTGCAGGGCGCGCTGGCCGCGGCGTTCCGCCAGCGGCAGGCCGAGCTCGGCCGGACGCCGGCGCGCATCGCCGTCATCGGGATGGGCCGGCTCGGCGGCGCCGAACTCGGCTACGGCTCCGACGCCGACGTGCTCTTCGTGTGCGAGCCGGCCGAGGGGGTTTCGGACGCCGACGCCGTGAAGTTCGCTTCGTCGGTCGCGGAGACCGTCCGGAAGATGCTGGGGGCGCCGAGTTCGGACCCGGCGCTGGAGGTCGACGCCGATCTGCGGCCGGAGGGGCGCAGCGGGCCGCTGGTCCGGACGCTGGAGTCGTACCGCGCCTACTACGCGCGGTGGGGCGAGGTGTGGGAGGCGCAGGCGCTGCTGCGGGCCCGGTTCGTCGCCGGCGACGACGACCTCGGCGAGCGCTTCATCGCGATGATCGACCCGATCCGCTACCCCGAGGGCGGCCTGGACGCGACGAAGGCGCGCGAGATCCGCCGCATCAAGGCCCGCGTCGAGACCGAGCGGATGCCGCGAGGCGCCGACGCGACGCTGCACACGAAACTGGGTCGCGGCGGCCTCGCGGATGTCGAGTGGACGGTGCAGCTGCTGCAGCTCCAGCACGCGCACGAGGTCGAAGGCCTGCGGACGACGTCGACGCTCGACGCACTGGCGGTGCTCCCGGAAGCCGGGCTGGCGGAGCAGGCCGAAGCCGACTCGCTGACCGAGGCGTGGCTGCTGGCCACCCGGGTGCGGAACGCGGGAATGCTGGTGCGGGGCAAGGCGGTCGACCAGGTCCCGGGCTCGGGCCGCGACCTGGCCGCGGTGGCCCGGGTCCTCGGGCAGTCGGCCGGCGACGACCCGGGCGAGTTCCTCGACTCGTACCGGCGCATCACCCGGCGCGCGCACGCGGTGGTGGAGCACCTGTTCTACGAGGCCTGACCTACAGTGGGCCGGTGACCGATCGCGAGCCCTTCCGGACCCGGATCAAGGTCCGGCACTACGAGCTGGACACCCTGGGCCACCTCAACCACGCCGTCTACCACTCCTACGGAGAGGTCTCCCGCCTGGAGCTCCTCGAAGCGTCGGGCGCGCTGAAGGGGCTCCAGGGCGTTGCCGCGGTGCTGCTGGAGACGCACGTGGTGTTCCGCCGCGAGCTGCGCGCGGGCGACGAGGTCGAGGTGACGTGCGCGGCGAAGTTCGGCACGGGCAAGACGTTCAAGATGAACTCGGACATCATCAAGCTCGACGGGACGCTGGCGGCGGAGATCACCTGCACGCTGGGGCTGATGGACCTGGAGCGCCGCAAGCTGGTGGAGGACCCGCGCGGCCGGTTCGAAGCGGCCGGCGCGGACCTGAAGCTGCTGTCCGCTTCGGACGACTGATCGCGCCTTCGGCTCAACGCGTCCAGCGGACGGGCTTGTCCTGGTAGTCGCGCCCTTCGGCGTACTTGACCCCCGTGACCTTCTCGCCGGCCGAGGCGGCGTCCAGCCGGCAGGTGTCGAACTTGGCGCCGACGGTCGTGAAGGTCTTCGGCGTGAGCTTGGTCGAGCAGGCGTCCACGGACCCGGTGATGAAGGCGCCGGTCCCGCTGCCGTCGGCGAGCACGGCGCGCACGAGCGGCGGGTTCTTGGTCGCCAGGTTCGTGCCGCCCAGGTTTTCCAGCGTCAGGCGGATGTAGTACGGCACCATCCCGTCGGCGTTCGAACCGAACTTCTGCCGGAAGCTCGCGACGTCCCCCGCTTCGACGGCGGTCACGGTGACGCCGAGGTAGCCGTCCTGCCACGGCACCACCGCACGTTGCCCGAGCTTCAGCTCCGCACCGGCGGCCGTGATGTCCTTGGGCACGACGGTACTGGGGGGCGCGGCAGAGCTGCTCGAAGCCGGAGTGGCCCGGTCGTTGCCACCGCTCCCCGACGACGTACCGCAGGCAACGAGACAAAGGGCGGTCCCGCCCGCGACGAGGGCGTGCTTGATCCGCATGGCAATGCATCCTTCCGCTGGAGATCACCGCGATTCTGGACCAACCGGACAGCGGCGGATGACCCGGGGTTGATCTTCGCGGCGAGGCGGAAGACGAGAAACGCCGGCGGCGAGGGCTGTTCGCTCCTCGCCACCGGCGTGTCCGGGGGCCTACCTGATCACACGTCGTAGGTCTGCCACGACCAGGCGTTTACTTGCGGGCTGATCGTCGACACCCCTGCTGACCTGCTGGTTGTCGGTCGTCGTTGGTCGTTCTTGGTCAACCCTGGCGGACGTCTGACGGCCTGGAGACGGACTGCCGAGGTGGCAGTCCGCCCCGTCTTCCTCGCCCCTGCCGCTGTTAGCACCGGCTGCCGGGGTCAAGGGGGAGCGCAGCTCATCGCGCAGCGACGCCGGAGGCGCCCTTGAGGCCGGTGGGCTGGTGTTAAACGATCGCCAGCGAGGACCGGCCGACGCGGTGACCGTTAGTCACGACAAGTCAGGTCAAGTTAAGCCAAAATAAGCCAAGTTAGGCCAGAACATGCCGAGCGAGTTGTGGGGTGTACGTACACCGCCGGGGTTACAGTGACGCAGCCGGAGTCCGTATACGGAATTCGGAACGCGTCGCCGGAGCCGTCTTGAAGGACAGCCCCGACGACGAGTTGCCGCAGGTCAGCGCTGGTACCAGGTTCCTACGCCTAGCAGGACTAGCACGACCACGGTTACCGCCTGGTTCACCGTCAGTGTCACCTTGCCGGTGATGCTGACGGTGAACCGGTTCTTCCGGCCCCGTCGTGACATGGGCCTTCACCTACCTCATCCCCTGAGGCACAGCGCGGGCGATGTACCCGGCAGCGTCGAGAGCCAGGGGCGCTTCCTCGACGGCCGTCCGAGGAAGCGACTGGAGCAGGCTTCGCAGCCAGAGTAGAAGCCCGACGATGCGGCAATCGGGAAGACACGCGGGGCAATGTGTATGCGCGTGGCGCTCGCATCAACGTAGTCACGGCGGCGCGCCGCACACTGGATGCTCCGGCGGCTTGCCCGGCGGCCGGCGGCCGGAGCGGAGCGGCAGGCCGTCCGTGACGCGTGCGGGCGGGCCGCCGAACGGCAGGTGACGAGCGCGCCGCCGCTGGCGGTGCCTTGATCCCATAGAGCCACATTCGGCAATGACCGTGCCGCTGCGTCATCGTGGGAGGTGGTCGACGTTGGTAGACGCTGAGGAGAAGCCCCGTAGACTGGAGTCACGCAGACCCGAGGAGGCAGAGCGGTATGGCCGATCTCAAGAGGGGCGCGCGTGTGACCCACGACCCGCGCGACCGGCTGGTCGCTGACCTCAAGAAGAAGTACGAGCGGGGTGCCAGTATCCGGGCATTGGCTGAGTCCACAGGGCGCTCCTACGGCTTCGTGCATCGAGTGCTCCGTGAGAGCGGCGTTCAGATACGTGGTAGAGGCGGGGCATCGCAGTCATTCGTAAACGCACGTGGCGGCAGTAAAGAATCGAAGTCATCTGGAACCGCACGTGGCAGCAATAAGAAATCGAAGCCATCTTCTGGGAACACTCAACGTGCGCATGCCCGTCGTCTGCTGGACGCTCTCCCGGATTCTCGTGTAGCTGACGCTGTCGCTTTGCTGCGGGGACTCACTGAATCAAAAGAGGTCAACCAAACGCGCAGGAAATTCCGTACAGTCGGCGTTTTCGACGGAGAATCCGACCTGGGTAGGCGTGCTAAAGAAATAGCTCGGGAAGAATTCAGTAAAACCTCGGAAAAGACGGCGTGATAATCGTCGACACTGGCCCGGTGGTTGCGATGGCCAATCGTCGAGACGACGATCATGAACGTTGCACTGAACTGCTAACAAAAACTCCTGAGCAATTAATTCTCCCTGAGGCCATTGTTGGAGAGATTGGATATATGCTTGGAACTAGAGCTGGACCAAAGGCGGAGGCAAGCTTCCTTTGTGATATTGCAGATGGTTCGTACATCGTGGCGTCTATGCATGTCGACGACTTTGTTCGAGCGGCAGAATTAGTGGAACAGTACGCAGATCTACCCCTTGGTACTGCCGATGCTTGCGTCCTAACGGTGGCGGAGCGGCTCGGTATTACTCGTATCGCAACCTTAGACAGGCGACACTTCTCTATAGTGCGGCTTCGTCATGCGGCGTCGCTTACCCTCTTGCCATAGGGGCCATATGTACGGTTGCCAAGCTGGCGAGGGCGTCGGTGATGGCCCCGGCTGCATTGAGGTTGGACTTCTTACCGGGCTTGTTCGCATATCCGATTAAGCGGACCCCTGCGGCTTGTGCGGCTTCGATGTCGCTGGTTGAGTCGCCGATGAACACGGATTCACGGTGAGTGACATCGAGCGCCGCAACGGCCTGGTTCAGGAGGTAAGGGCTTGGCTTGAGTAGTGCGACGTTCGGAGGCGCGGGTACACGCGGTCCGGCGGACGCTCGGCGATCGCTACGGCGTCATGGTCCCGCTCGGCGCTGGCTGTGGGCTTCGCCAGGGTGAGGTGTTCGGCTGGTCACCGGACGACATCACCGATGGCTCCGACATGCTGCGGGTGGAGCGTCAGTTCAAGATCGTTCGCGGCCGGATGGTCTTCGCGCTGCCCAAGCATCGCAAAACGCGGGAGGTGCCGTTGTCGACGGAGGTCCGGACGGCGATCGAGGAACACATGGAGCGGTTTCCGCCTCTCGCGGTGACGCTGCCGTGGGAGGTGCCTGACGGCAAGCCGGTGACGGTTCGGCTGCTGATCTACACCCGGGAGAGCAACCAGCTCCACTGGCACTCCTTCAACCACCACACCTGGAAGCCCGCGCTGCGGGAGGCCGGGGTGAAGACGCCAGGCCGGGCGGATGGCTTTCACGCGCTTCGGCACTTCTACGCCTCGGCGCTCCTGGACGCGGGGAATAGCATCAGGGCACTCGCCGAGTACCTCGGCCACGCTGACCCGGCGTTCACGCTCCGCGTCTACACGCACCCGATGCCGTCAAGCTCGGAGCGGACGCGGCGGGCTATCGATGAGGTGTTTCGCCGAAGGGACGCCGCGTGAGGCGGCACATATATAAGGAACGGGACGGCGGTCGGGGTGTTCCCCTCGACCGCCGTCCCGTGTCTGGTGGGCCGTCACCTGGTGACCTTCACGGCCTGGTGACGGCCTGGTGGGGGCTCGGACCAGTGAAATGCCTGGTCAAAGCCCCGCGCCGATCAGACGTCGTAGTACAGAGCGAACTCGTACGGGTGCGGGCGCAGGCGCAGCGGGTCGATCTCGTTCTCGCGCTTGTACGAGATCCACGTCTCGATCACGTCCGGGGTGAACACGCCGCCCTCGAGCAGGTACTCGTGGTCGGCTTCCAGCGTGTCGAGGACCGTGCCGAGGTCGCCCGGGACCAGCTTGACGTCCTTGGCCTCCTCGGGCGGGAGCTCGTAGAGGTCCTTGTCGATCGGCTCCGGCGGCTCGATCTTGTTCCGGATGCCGTCGAGGCCGGCCATCATCATGGCCGAGAACGCCAGGTACGGGTTGCCCGAGGAGTCCGGGCAGCGGAACTCGGCGCGCTTCGCCTTCGGGTTGTTGCCCGTGATCGGGATGCGGACGCACGCCGAACGGTTGCGCTGCGAGTAGACCAGCGAAACCGGGGCCTCGAAGCCCGGCACCAGGCGGTGGTAGGAGTTCACCGTCGGGTTCGTGAAGGCCAGCAGGCTCGGGGCGTGCTTGAGCAGGCCGCCGATGTAGTGGCGCGCGGTGTCCGACAGGCCGGCGTAGCCCGACTCGTCGTGGAACAGCGGCTGGCCGTCCTTCCACAGCGACTGGTGGCAGTGCATGCCCGAGCCGTTGTCGCCGGCGAGCGGCTTCGGCATGAACGTCGCCGTCTTGCCCGCCGCGAACACCGTGTTCTTCACGATGTACTTGAACAGCTGCAGGTCGTCGGCCGCGTGGAGCAGCGTGTTGAACTTGTAGTTGATCTCGGTCTGGCCGGCGGTGCCCACCTCGTGGTGCGCGCGCTCGATCTCGAAGCCGATGTTCGTCAGGTTGCGGACGATCTCGTCGCGCAGGTCGGCGAAGTGGTCGACCGGCGGGACGGGGAAGTAGCCGCCCTTGAACTTCGTCTTGTAGCCCAGGTTGCCACCCACCTCGTCGGCGCCGGTGTTCCACCAGCCCTCGACGGAGTCGATCTCGTGGAAGGAGGCGTGCTCGGCGGAGTCGAAGCGGATCGAGTCGAAGATGTAGAACTCGGCTTCGGGACCGAAGTAGACGTTGTCGGCGACGCCGTACTCGGAGATGTACTGCTCGGCCTTGCGCGCGATGTTGCGCGGGTCGCGGCTGTACGCCTCACGCGTGAAGGGGTCGTGCACGAAGAAGTTGAGCGCCAGCGTCTTCGCCTTGCGGAACGGGTCGATCCGCGCCGTCTCCGCGTCCGGCAGCAGCAGCATGTCGGACTCGTGGATGGACTGGAAGCCGCGCACCGAGGAGCCGTCGAACGCGAGACCCTCTTCGAAGGCTTCTTCGGTGAAAGCCTTCGCGGGAACCGTGAAGTGCTGCATCACGCCGGGCAGGTCGCAGAACTGGACGTCGATGACCTCGACGTCCTCATCGGCGATGAGGCGCTGGATGTCGTCTGGAGTAGTGGGCACCCTCGGTGACTCCTTCTCGTTCGAGCTCGTACGGCAGTGCTCTCTTCGGCTCACGCTAAAAGTGCGGTGTTGCCCGACCGTCACCCGTATGTTTCGCCGGTGTTAACGGGTGGTCGATATCGGGTATCCGACCAGGTCGGATGTGGTCCACGCCACCGGCATACCCTGGACGGGTGGCGAGATGGACGGGTGAATGGCTGCCCGGCACCGGCGACGGCGGTCAGAGTACTGATCAGCACGGCTCGCGGTGGCCGGGCGAGAAGTTCGGTTTGCCCGAATCGGGCGTCGGCTCGGCGGCGAGCGGGGGCGCGCGTCTGCTCGGGCTGATCGTCGACCTGGTCGTCGCGGCCCTGGTCACGGCCATCTTCCTGCACCCCAGCCTGCAGGACCCGGCCGCGATGCAGCAGTTCAACCTCTGGTCCGGCGGCGTGTGGGCGGCCATCTCGGTCATCTCCGCCGGCTTCTTCGGCTTCACACCCGGGATGGCCGCCGTCGGCATCCGCGTCGCCCGCCTCGACGGCGCCGCGCTGGTCGGCCCGCTGCGCGCGCTGGTCCGGGCGGCACTGACGTTCGTGCTCATCCCGGCGGCGGTCCGCAACGCCGACGGCCGCAGCTGGCTCGATCGGCTGACCGGCACGGTGGTCATCCGGATGCGCTGACCGGCGCCCGGCCGCCCGCGGTTGCGGTCGGCGTCGCCCGGCGGGGTGGCCGAACCGGCGACCAGCGCCCTGCCGAACGTGAAAGGCCCCGTCCGGGATCCGGACGGGGCCTTTTCTTTGCGCGAGGGTCAGCGGCGGCGGATCGTCCGCTGGACGTTGCGCATCTTCGCGCCGGCGGGCATCGGGCCCTTCGGCAGCGCCGCGCCGCGGTTGCCGAGGGCGGCCAGCTTCGCCTCGAGGGCGTCGACCTGGGCCGGCTTGAGGTTGCGGGGCAGCTTCATCAGGTAGCTCTGGAGCTTCTTCAGCGGGAGCTGGCCGTCTTCGTGGCCGATCGTCACGTCGTAGATCGGCGTGTCGCCGATCAGGCGGGAGACGCGCTTCTTCTCCTGGGCGAGCAGGCTCTTCACGCGGTGCGGCGCGCCTTCGGCGACCAGCACGACGCCGGGGCCGCCGAGGACCCGGTGCACCGCGTCGAGCTGCGTGGTCGCCGCGACGGTCGGCGTCACCTTCCAGCGGCCGCGCAGGTTCTCCAGCGCCCACGCCGCGGCGCCGGGCTGGCCGTCGGCCTTCGAATAGACCGTCTTCTGGACGCGGCGGCCGAAGATGATCATGGCGACGAGGGCGCCGAGGATCAGGCCGAGCGGCAGCAGCACCCACTGCGCGTCGAAGAAGAAGCCGATCCCGAACAGGACGCCCGCGACGACCACGATCGCCCCGGCCATCCAGGGGATGAGCCACGGGTCTTCCTTGCGCTGCATCTTGAAGGCCTCGAAGAGCTGGCCGCGGCGGGCCTTGCTCGCCGCGCGCTTCTCCTTCTTGGCCTGCTTGGCCGCTTCCTTGTTCTTACCCGAGTCCTGCTGTCCCGCCATATGACCAGGATACGGCCGCGTGCCCCTGCCCCGTTTCCCCGTCCCCCTCTGCGAGGATGCCGGACGTGACCGGCGTACTTTCCCCCAGGAGCCTGAACCGTCTGCTCGATGGCCTCGACCCCGAGCAGCGCGCCGCCGCCAGTGCCCCACGGGGGCCGGTCTGCGTGCTGGCCGGCGCCGGCACGGGCAAGACCCGGACGATCACCCACCGGATCGCCCACCTCGTCCGGTCGGGGCACGTTTCCGCCGGTCAGGTCCTCGCCGTCACGTTCACGACGCGCGCGGCGGGGGAGATGCGGACGCGGCTGCGCGGCCTCGGCGTCGAAGCGGCGCAGGCGCTGACCTTCCACGCCGCCGCCCGCCGCCAGCTGCGTTACTTCTGGCCGCGCGTGGTCGGCGACCGGCCGTGGGACCTGCTGGAGAACAAGCTGCGGTACGTCGGCCAGGCCGCGAACCGGGCCAAGCTCGGCACCGAGGTCGAGGTCCTGCGTGACCTGGCGAGCGAGATCGAGTGGGCGAAGGCGTCGCTGATCAGCCCGGACGACTACCCGGCCGTCACCGCGCGCGCCCAGCGCGACATCCCCGCCCCGGCGGCGCAGGTCGCCGAGGTCTACCGGAACTACGAAGAGCTGAAGAACGCCGCGCAGGTGCTCGACTTCGACGACCTGCTGCTGCACACGACGGCGGTGCTCGAGGAGCACGGCGTCGTCGCCGAGGAGTTCCGGGACCGCTACCGCTGCTTCGTCGTCGACGAGTACCAGGACGTCACGCCGCTGCAGCAGCGCCTGCTCGACGCGTGGCTCGGCGGCCGCGACGACCTGACCGTCGTCGGTGACGCGAACCAGACCATCTACTCCTTCGGCGGCGCGTCGCCGCGGCCGCTGCTGGAGTTCACCCGGCGCTACCCGGACGCCACGGTCGTGCGCCTCGAGCGCGACTACCGGTCGACGCCCGAGGTCGTCGCGCTGGCGAACCGGGTGATCGGCGCCGCGCGGGGCCGTCCGGCGGGCTCTCGGCTGAAGCTGATCGGCCAGCGGCCCTCGGGGCCGGAGCCGCGGTTCGCCGAGTTCGACGACGAGGCGGTCGAGGCCGGCGCCGTCGCCCGTCGCGTGCGCGAGCTGCTCGACGGCGGCGTTTCGGCGAGCGAGATCGCCATCCTCTACCGGATCAACGCGCAGTCGGAGGCCTACGAGTCGGCGCTGGCCGACGCCGGCGTCCCGTACCTGGTCCGCGGCGGCGAGCGGTTCTTCAACCGGACCGAGGTCCGGCAGGCGATGTCCGCACTGCGGGCGGCGAGCGGCGACGGCAGCTCAGACCTGGTCACGACGGTGCGTTCGGTGCTCGCGCGGGTCGGCCTCACCGAGTCCCCGCCCGCCGGTGGCGCGGCGAAGGAACGCTGGGACGCGCTCCTGGCGATCGTCGAACTGGCCGAAGAGCTCGCCTCGACGGTCTCCGACGCGGACCTGCCGCGCTTCTGCGCCGAGCTCGACCAGCGCGCCGCGGCCCAGCACCCGCCGACGGTCGAGGGCGTGACGCTGGCGTCACTGCACGCGGCGAAGGGCCTGGAGTGGGACGCGGTGTTCCTCGTCGGCCTCGCCGAGGGCACGATGCCGATCCTGCACGCCGGCGACGACGAAGCCGCGATCGAGGAGGAACGGCGGCTGTTCTACGTCGGCGTCACCCGGGCCCGCGAGCACCTGTGGCTGTCCTGGGCGCTGGCCCGCACGCCGGGCGCGCGGCGCAACCGGCGGCGCAGCCGATTCCTCTACGGCCTGGTCCCGGAGGACCACCCGGCGGCCAGGGTCGCGCGGTCCCAGCAGAAGCCGGCGACGCCGGTGAAGACGCGCTGCCGCGTGTGCGGCGGGCCGCTGCTGGAGACCCTCGACGTCAAGCTGGGCCGCTGCGGGCGCTGCCCGTCCACTGTGGATGAAGACCTGCTGGAGCGGCTGAAGTCGTGGCGCGGCGACCGGGCGCGCGAGCTCAAGGTGCCGGCCTTCGTCGTGTTCACGGACGCGACGCTGATGGCCATCGCCGAGCAGCGGCCGGCCGACGAGGCGGCACTGGTGTCGATCTCCGGCATCGGCGCGACGAAGCTCGAGCGCTTCGGCTCGGGGATCCTCGGCGTCGTCCGGGCGTCGACGCAGACTTGACCGCGTCCGAACCATGATCGACGCGGCGAACCCGCTGCTCAGGGGCGATCTTCGTAACTTCGAGGATTTTCCCGTTAATTGAGTTGCCCCCGTGTGGTGCGGGGCAATAACCTGCCAGTACCGAGCCCGAAGGGCTCGACTGGGGATCTACGAGAAGCGCCGTCCAGCGGCCGCGTGTGCAGAGTACAGAAGGAGGTGCCGGTGAAATGACCATCAACATGACGCTCACGAACCCGGGCACCCGTCTGTCCTGCGCCGCGGAAGTTGCGGCTGCTCAGCGCCCGGGCACTGGTGTGTCCGTGAGCGCGAACGAGATCCGTGGCATGCGGCACGCCTCGCGCGTCGAGCGTCGTTGGGCCACCGGTGTCGTCGTCTTCGGGACGCAGGGCGTGCTCGCCGCGTACCCGCAGGCCGATCTGCCGACCATCAAGCAGTTCCGTGTTCCGTTGTCGATACGGGAGCGAAGTTCCTGACCCAGTCAGGACACTGAGGCTCACGAAGGCCGCGGAACCGGATAACCCGGATCCGCGGCCTTCGTGTTTTTGGCTGCACAACCCAAGAGGAACCAGCGTTGCCCAGCTCCAGCACCCAACCGAAAACCCGTACGACACAAGGAGGAACCACCATGTCTTCGGCCATCGCCTACACCTCGGGTGAGGCAATATTCGCCGACCTGCTCGACCCGATCGCCGTCCCCGACGTCGCGCTGCCCTGCCGTTCGGGCGACGCGGACCTGTGGTTCGCGGAGTCCCCGGCCGAGCTCGAGCGCGCGAAGGCGCAGTGCGCGGACTGCCCGGTCCGCGAGGCCTGCCTGGCCGGTGCGCTGGCCCGCCGCGAGCCGTGGGGCGTTTGGGGCGGCGAGATCTTCGAGCGCGGCGCGGTGATCGCGCGCAAGCGGCCCCGCGGCCGCCCGCGCAAGAACGCAGCGGTCGAGCCCGCCGCGGCCAAGGCCGCCGGCGATCACCGGAGCGCCGCCGCATGAGCGTCGAACCGGTCACCACGAGGGATTACGAAGCCCATCCCCGCAGCGAAGAGCTGCAGCTGACGAAGACCGAGATCGAGGAGATCAGCGAGATGTTGCTTTACGAAGAACTGTCCAGAGCCCGAATACGGGACTTGGAGGAGGGAGTCCGCGCCCAGCGGTCCCGAGGCGGCGCACGCGCTGCCCGCCGCTGGTCGCGGGTGGCTCGGTGGGCCGCGCGCCGAGCGGAGCGGTACCAGGAGCAGAGGTGAGTGCCGGCCCCTGCCGCCCCTTCGGGGGTGGCGGGGGCCTGCGCGTTGTGCGGGACGCTTCGGCGTGGCGTAGGCGGGCGGCGCGCCCGGATTCGCGATGTGCCCGCCGGACGGGGTCGCTCCGCGGGGTGCCCTGATGATGCCGCGGTCGCGCGCGGTGGTGCCCGTGAATGGTCAGGCCGTGTCGAGCCGTGCGCGGTGGCGCCGGTCCGGCCGACGGGCGCGACCGCGCGGGGCGTTCGCGAGTCGCCTGGGCGCTGCAGCGGCGCCCGGGGTCGAGCTGCCGCGGCTGCTGGGGTGCGTGCGCGAACCGGGTTGCATGCTGTGCCGCTGGGGTGGGGCCGGGAGCCTGGGTCTCCTTCGAGGGGTGGTCCTCCTTCGTGGCGGTTGCGGGTGGGGGGCTGGTGTTGAATGGGGTGATGTCCGGACACAGCCACCACGACATCGACTGGGCGGAGCGCCTGGCCCAGCTGCGGATGGCCGATGCCCTCGATGCCGAGGCGCTCGAACCCGTGGCCCGGCGACTCGTCGGGTCCGTTCGGGGGCCGGCGACCGTGGTCGATGTCGGGTGTGGGGCCGGGGGGATGAGCGTGCTCTTCGCGCGTGAGCTGGCCCGGGGCGGTGGGGGCACCGTTGTGCTCGTCGACGCCACGCCGACCCTGCTGGCCGAGGCCGAACGGGCCGTCGGCGAGGCGGCCGGCGACTCCGTCGCCGTTGTCGGCCTGCTCGGGGATCTCACCGATCCCGCGCTGGCCGTGCCCGCCGCTGAGCTCGTGTGGGCGTCCGGCGTCGTGCACCACGTCGGTGATCAGCAAGCCGCGCTGCGGACGCTGGCCGGGCTGCTGCGCCCCGGTGGGGTGCTCGCCGTCGCCGAGGGCGGGCTGGAGATGCGGTGCCTGCCGTGGGAGCTGGGCGTCGGGCGGCCCGGGCTCGAGCAGCGGCTGCTGGCCGCCCGGGCCTCGTGGTTCGAACGGATGCGTGCCGGGATCCCGGGCAGCGTCGGCATGCCCTACGGCTGGCCCCGCGCGCTCCGCGAGGCCGGCCTCGCGGACGTCGAGTCGTTCGGTGCGCTCATCGATCACCCCATGCCGGGCTCGGACCTCCTGCGTGAATACGTCGTGCACCGCGTCGGGTGGCTGGCGGAGTCGGCCGGGGAGTGGCTCGACGCCGACGACCTCGCCGCGGCCGCCGCGCTGACCGACCCGCAGAGCCCGGACTTCCTCGGCCACCGGGACGACCTGTACCTGTTCGGCGCCAAGGCGATCCACTGTGGACGGTTGCGGTGAGCGCGCCGGAGCCGGTCGTGTGCACCCGCTGCGGCCGGAGCCGCGCGGCCGACGACGATCCCGCTACGGCGCTCGCGTGGGTGGCCAGTCGCGAGCGGGGCGCTCTGCGGTGGCTTTGCCCGGTCTGCGCGCGGCAGCATGTGCGGGACATCGAGGGGAAGTTGCCTGACGAGTACTGGTGATACGGCCTCCTGGGTGGTGGTCGTGTCGGGGGTGGCGGGCGTCAGGCGGCGCCTCCGAGCGGTGCCTGCGGACCGCGCGGACGTGGGGCGGGGTGCCTTGACGCTTCGCCGACGGCACGACGGTCCGGCTACGGCGCTCGCGTGGGTGGCCAGCCGGGAGCGGGGCGCTCTGCGGTGGCTTTGCCCGGTCTGCGCGCGGCAGCACGTTCGGGACATCGAGGGCAAGCTGCCTGACGAGTACTGGTGATCAATTCGGCCTCCTGAGTGGTGGTCGTGCCGGGGTGGAGGTGCCGGTGGGACCGGGCGTCCTGAGTCGTAGGGGGAGTGGGTAGACGTCAGGCGGCGCCTCCGAACGGTGCCTGCGGGACCGCTCGGACCTTGGGGCGGGGTGTCCTGGACGCTTCGCCGAACGCCCGGGCCAGCTCTCGTGCCACCTCCTGCGGAACCTGGCGCAGCTGCCTGACCGTGCAGCGGACCAGGACGATGCCCGTCGCGGCCAGGGCCAAGTGGGTGAAGCCGCCGCCGGTGCCCGGGGCGCAGCGGTAGCGCCAGGCCAGGCCGAACTCGTCCCACCACGCGTCGGCCTCGCCCAACCTGCGGCCGCGGCGGTCGCAGATCGTCTGGTCCCAGCTCGGCGGGGGCAGGTGGGCCAGGTCCAGTACCCGGGCCGCCAGGCCGTGGGCCCGGATCGGCCCCTCCTCGATCTCGCGGAGCACCTTGCGGACCGCCGCCGTGCCGCGCTGGGGGCCCGCTTCGAGCTCCGCCAGGAGCTCCCGCCGGTCACACAGGCCCCAGTAGAGCGGCAGGGTCAGCAACTGGCGGACGCGGGCCACGTCGGGCTCGCACCGGGCCAGGTCCAGCGCCGCCCGGGCCGGTGGGGCGAACGGCAGCCCGTCGACCTGGAGCGGCTCCGGTAATCGCGCCGTCCGCGCCAGGCGGACCCCCTCGGCTGCCACCACCCGGCACTGGCTGGGCACCAACAGGCGGATGTCGCCCGCCACCCGGTACTTCACGCCGTGGGCCCGCAGCGCGTCGGCGCCGGTGATCACCACCCCGGGCCCGTACCGCACGAGCGCGGCCTGCAGCAGCTCCTGCCGCGTCGGAGCGGTGTTGCGGAGCAGGACGACCCCGGGGTGCAGGCGGCGCCACGGCCCTCCCGGGCCGCAGAGCCGCCTCGTTCTTCGGTCGGACACCCCGGCCCGGCGCAACTGTTCGAGGTCCATCACCTCGCAGCCGCCGGGATTACCAAGTGCGAGCGGGTCAGTGCTTTGCGTAGCAGTCATACTCCGAGCATGGCGGCTCGGCCAACCGGGTGGAACCCCCGCCACCGCGGCTGTGGACAACTTCGCCGGATCCGCCCGTTCGTGGCGCCGCCTGTGGACAACTCAGGCGGCGAACCCCGGCTGCCAGCGCTCCACGATGCCGCGGGCCGGGATCTCCGCGTCGAGCTGGCAGAGGATGCCCGTCGACCCCGCCGTCACCCGGTGGATCATCAGGTACTCGGGCGGCAGGTTGAGGGAGCGCCCGACCCGGAAGTCGTTGCCGCGGCTGTCGCCCACCCGTCCGGCCTGCTTCTGCATCCAGCGGCGGGTGAAGTGGAACGTCGGCGCCGCCAGCGGCTCGGTGAACGGCGCGAGGTAGGCGAGGACCTCCTCGGCCTTGAGGTCGCTGTCCGGCCGGATGAACCGGTTTTCGCGCAGCAGGCGCATCAGCTCGGCGGACTCGCCGTCGAGGGCCAGCCTCGTCATCTCGCCCAGGTGGCGGGGGATGCCGTCGGGCAGCCGGGCCACGCCACCGAAGTCGATGACGCACAGCCGGTCGTCGTCGGTGATCATGAAGTTGCCCGGGTGCGGGTCCGAGTGCAGCAGGTGGACGCGCTCCGGTGACGAGTAGTGGAACTCCGCGAGCAGCCGGCCCGCCAGGTTCCGGGTCTCGCGGTCGCCGTCCGCGATCACCTTCGACAACGGCGTGCCGCTCGCCCACTCCGTCACGACGACCTTCGGCGCGCTGGCCACCACCCGCGGCACCAGGATGCCGGGATCGCCGTCGAAGGCCTTCGCGAAGGCGCGCTGGTGCTGGGCCTCGGCCTGGTAGTCGAGCTCCTCGTTCATCCGCTCGGCGAGCTCCGCCAGCAGCGGCTTGACCTCGGTGCCGGGCACGAAGGCCTGGAACAGCCGGCTGAACCGCTGCAGCTGCCGCAGGTCGCTGCGCAGGGCTTCGTCGGCGCCGGGGTACTGCACCTTGACCGCGACCGCGCGGCCGTCGTGCCAGACCGCGCGGTGCACCTGGCCGATGCTCGCGGCCGCCGCCGGTTCGTCGTCGAACGACGAGAACCGGCTGGCCCAGGTGCGGCCCAGCTGCTCGGCGAGCACCCGGTGGGTCTGCCGGACCGGCATCGGCGGCGCGGCGGCCTGCAGCTTCGTCAGCGCCTCGCGGTACGGCTTCGCCATGTCGTCCGGCACCGCCGCTTCGAACACGCTCAGCGCCTGGCCGAACTTCATCGCCCCGCCCTTGAGCGTGCCGAGCACCTCGAACAGCTGCTCGGCGGCCTTCGCCGACAGCGTTGCGTTCACCTGTTCCGCGCTCTGGCCCGCGAGCCTCTTGCCCCAGCCGCCGACGGCCCGGCCGGCGATGCCGAGCGGGAGACTGGCGAGCTTGGCGGTACGGGCGGCACCCTTGCGCGGCATCGCGGTGTCACGATCGGCTGGGTCGCGGAAGTCGGTCACAAGGGCGATTCTGCCCTGCGGCCTCGGCGGCGCGCAGCCTGCGAGCGACGTCTTCGTGGACTACGTCTCCAGGATCACCTCCCGGGCGCCGCACCGGCACCGGGGGTGCGGCGGCCAGCGACGGCGGCGGATGCGGCCGTCGAAGGCGTCGATTTCGAGGGTGGCGTTCCACGCCGGCGGCGGCGCGGCGCTGGGGGAGAGCAGCCGCATGGCCTGGGCGACCGCCAGTGATGCGCAGGACTGGACCGCGCCGAGATCGGGCCGCTGGTGCCGGCCGGCGAGCTGTCCGGCGACGCGCGGCCAGCACGGGTCGAGCTCCGTCCGGTGCAGGTCGGCGCAGCGCAGGCACGAGCTGCGGCCCGGGATGACGAGCGGCCCGACGATGCCCGTGCCGTCGCGCACGCGCGCCGCGAGGTGCGGGACGCCGTCTTCCACCAGTTCGGCGACGACCTCCGGGGCGGGTACGACGGCGTCGGTGAGCAGGGCGAGGTCCGGGTACCGGTCGTGCAGGCGGGTGACGCGGACCTCGGGATCGACCCGCCGGAGCAGGTCGGCGAGGGCTTGCCGCCGGGGACGGCCGAGGTCGGCGTCGGTGAGGCCCGAGCCGAGGTCGTGCTCGGTCACCGCCCCGGGCACCTGCAGCTCGACGTGCCCGACGCCGGCGTTGGCCAGGAGCACGGCGGCCGCCACCGCCACCCGGCCGTCGCCGCACACCGAGACCGCGGCGGCGCGCCGCCGTTCGGCCATGGTCGGCTGGTGGTGCCTCGCCCGCAGCGACCAGAGGCCGGGCTCGCCGCGGAAGCCCGGGCCGTCGGG
This sequence comes from Amycolatopsis sp. cmx-4-61, assembly GCF_046548775.1. Lineage (NCBI taxonomy): Bacteria > Bacillati > Actinomycetota > Actinomycetes > Pseudonocardiales > Pseudonocardiaceae > Amycolatopsis > Amycolatopsis sp. cmx-4-61. The sequence goes on from NZ_JAEBEI010000013.1 coordinate 21,989, forward strand.
CCGGCCGGCGTCGGTGACCAGGCCGAGCGCGGTCAGCTGCCGCAGCAGGGTCCGCAGCTGGTCGCGGTGTTCGCTCTCCGCGAGCAGGAGCCGCTCGACGTGCTTGGTGCCGTCGAGCGCGCGCAGCCGCGCGGCGAGGTGCGGGGAGAGGTTTTCGACGATCACGCCGTGCCGCGGGTCGAGGCCGATCTGGATCTCGCGCGGGCCGCGTTCGAGCACGGTGAGGCCCGGGAGCAGGGCGGGGTGGTCCGGCAGGAGGACCGGTGGCATGTCCGCGGTGTCGAGGATCATGTCCGCAGCATCGCACCCGGTGCCGGCCGGAAGGCCCGGGAAGCCGCCGGAGCGGCCGAGTTGTCCACAAGTGGAACCGCCTGTGGACAACTCGGGTCTGTGACCTCAAGGCGCTCGGAGTTGTCGGTGCCTGGCCGTACCGTTGTCGGGTGGTCGAAGCACGGATGCCCTCACTGAGAGGCCGGGGGGAAGCGAACCCCTCGTCGGACACACCCGGACACAAGGTCGAAGTGCGGCGCAGCCAGCGCCGGCACCGGACGGTCACCGCGTATTGGAACGACGACACGCTCGTCGTGCTCATCCCCGCGCGGATGACCAGGGCGGAGGAGAAACACTGGGTCGCCGAGATGGAGCGCAAACTGCAGCGCTCGGAGCCACGTCGGCCGGCGTCCCCGAAGACGTCGGACGAAGCCCTGCTGGCGCGCTGCGCGCTGCTGTCGGGCAAGTACCTGGGCGGCACCGCGGTGCCGGCGAGCGTCCGCTGGGTGCCGCCGATGCGCACGCGGTGGGCGTCCTGCACGCCGGTCGACGCGACCATCCGGGTCAGCGAACGGCTGCGCAAGGTCCCGCCGTGGGTGCTGGACTACGTCCTGGTGCACGAGCTGGCGCACCTGCGGGAGCCGGGGCACGACGCGGCTTTCTGGGCGCTGGTGCAGCGGTACCCGAAGACCGAACGGGCCATCGGGTACCTGGAGGGACTGTCGGCCGCGGCCGGCTGGGGGATCTCCACCGAGGACTGAGCGGGTGAGCGGCCGGGGCGACCCGCGGTGGTGGGTCGCCCCGGCCGCCTCCGGGGATCCCGGGGGCCGGAAAGCAGAAGGCCGGTGACCCGCTCTCGCGGGGCACCGGCCTTCCGGAACTCGGCTCAGGACTGCTTGCCGCCCTCTTCGGACGGCGGCTCGTCCTTCTCGGGAGACTCAGCAGCCTCGGAAGACCCAGCAGCCTCCGAAGACCCGGCAGCCTCCGCACGCTCGGCCTGCTCCGTGCGCTCCAGCTCGGCCATCGGGTCCAGGTCGTCGATCGACCCCGCTTCGCCCACCCGGTCCGCGAAGTCGATCGGCTCGTCCAGGTCCTCGGCCGTCGGCATCAGGTCCGGGTGCGACCAGAGGCCGTCGCGCTTCTCGAGGCCGTGGCGGTCGCCCACCAGCTTCCACAGGGAGGAGGCCGCGCGCATGCGACGCGGCCGCAGCTCCAGGCCGACCAGCGTGGCGAACGTCTGCTCCGCCGGCCCGCCCGTGGCGCGGCGGCGGCGCAGCGTCTCGCGCAGCGCCTCCGCTCCCGGGAGGCGGTCGCCGACCGCTTCGGCCACCACCACGTCCACCCAGCCCTCGACCAGGGCGAGCAGCGTCTCCAGGCGGTTCAGCGCCGCCTTCTGCTCCTCGGTCGTCTGGGGCTCCAGCAGACCCGAGGACATCGCCTCTTCGATGCTCGCCGGGTTCGCCGGGTCGATCCGGCCGGCCAGGGACTCCAGGGCCGACGTGTCGACCGTGATGCCGTGGGCGAACTCCTCGACCGTCGCCAGCAGCCGCTGGCGCAGCCACGGCACGTGCGTGAACAGGCGCTGGTGCGCGGCCTCGCGCGCGGCCAGGAACACCAGGATCTCGCTGTTCGGCAGCTCCAGGCCCTCGGCGAACTTCTCGATGTTCGCCGGCAGCAGCGCCGACGTGCCCGCGGGAGCCAGCGGCAGGCCGATCTCCGACGACGTCAGCATCTCCGAGGCCAGCTGGGCCAGCGCGTTGCCGAGCTGGGAGCCGAAGGCCATCCCGCCCATCTGCCCCATCATCTGCAGCAGCGGACCGGCGGCCTGCTTGGCCTCCTCCGGCAGCGCTTCCATCCAGGCACCCGAGACGCGCCGGGCCACCGGGTCGCACAGCCGCTGCCACGTCGGGAGCGTCTTCTCGACCCAGGACCGCGGGGACCAGGCGACCGTCGACGTCGCGCCCGCCGGGTACACCGTCGCCGCGTCGAGCCACAGCTCCGCCAGGTGGGCCGCGTCGCGGACCGCCGCGTTCGCGTCGTCCCCGCCGCGGAAGCCGAGCTTGCTCTCGCCGGTGTTGCCTTCGCTGCCGAGGGTCTGCAGGGCGATCTGCTTGGCGAGGTCGTAGTTCACCGGCCCGCTGGAGGTGCCGGCCTGGCTGAGCATCTGGCCCAGCTGGCTCAGCATCTGCCCGAGCTGGTTGAAGGCCTCGGCGCCGGACTGCTGCCCGCCTTCCGAGGGGTCGTTCTCACCTCGTTTGTCGGGATCGGAAGGTCCGAAGCCGAACGGGGGTTTGCTCATGTGTCCACCGTACGCGGGTCGGCGGCCCCCGAGCGCGTCAACCGGGCCCATGAGCGTGGCCTTCACCGGGAAGCGAACGCGGTCACCGTACGCTGTCGGGCGTGACCAAGTCCTCCGAGGAGACCGCCCCCGCGCAGCGCACCGAGGAACCGGCGCCGGAGCCGGCCGGCGAGGCCCGCCGGATGACCCGCCGTGGCTGGACACTGGTGGTCAGCGGCTCGCTGTTCCTGATCTTCGTGGTGCTCGGCTCGGTCGTGCCGGTGCCGTTCGTGGCGATCGGCCCGGGCCCGACCTACGACACGCTCGGTCGCGACGCGGCGGGCAACCCGGTCATCCAGGTCACCGGTCACGACACCGTCCAGACCACCGGCGAGCTGCGGATGACGACCGTCTCGCTGCACGACGGCGTCACCCTCTTCCAGGGCCTCGGCTTCTGGGCCAGCGGCCGGTACGCGCTCGCGCCGCGCGAGGACTACTTCAAGCCGGGCGAGACGAACGAGCAGGTCAAGCAGGAGAACATCCAGCAGCTGCAGGACTCGCAGACCAACGCCCAGGTCGCCGCCCTCCGCAAGCTCGGCTACCCGATCAAGGTGCTGGCGAAGCAGATCGTCTCCGGCAGCCCCGCCGACCACGTGCTCTCGCCGGGCGACAAGCTGATCACCGTCAACGGCAAGAAGATCGTCGAGGCCGCCGACGTGCGGGCCGCGCTCGCCGGCACCCTGCCCGGCCAGACCGTGCAGATCACCTTCCAGTCCGACGGCCAGCCCGAGCGGACCGTGCCGCTCACCCTCGCCGCGCGCCCCGACCGCAAGGAGGGCTTCATCGGCCTCACCGCGGTCGACCGCGCCGACGCGCCGTTCACGGTCAACATCTCCCTGCAGGACGTCGGCGGCCCGTCCGCCGGGCTGATGTTCACCCTCGCCATCATCGACCGCCTGCAGCCCGGCGACCTCGCGAGCGGGCGGCACATCGCCGGCACCGGCGAGATCACCGAGACCGGCGAGGTCGGCCCGATCGGGGGGATCTCGTTCAAGGTCGTCGGCGCTCGCGAAGCGGGCGCCACCGACTTCCTGGTGCCCGACCACAACTGCGCCGAGGCCAAGACCACCGCGCCCGCCGGCCTCAACCTCATCAAGGTGTCCACACTGGACGACGCGCTTGCCCAGCTGGCCAACCTGAAGGCGGGACGCCCGACGGCCGCCTGCTAGGGCAGCAGCGTGGCCTTCAGCGCTTCGACCAGGTTCGGTGCCAGGTCCGGGCTTTCCACGATCTCGTCCATCGTCTCGTCGGTGCCGATCCCGCGCAGCCGCATCACGCAGGAGCCTTCGCCGTCGCGCAGGACGGCCGCGACCAGGCGCGCCTCCGTGCGCTGCGGGTGGTCGGCGGCCGCGCGGCGGAGGCTCTCGGCGTCCGCCTCGGCGACGTCCGGCAGCTCCGACTCCGAACCCGGCGGCAGCACGATGATCTCCTGGGCCAGCGCGCACCCGATGACCAGGTCCGGCCAGGCGATCCGGCCCAGCGCCTCGGCCAGGTCGCCCTCGGGCAGCGCCTCCTGGGCCACCGGCGTCAGGGGGTTCGTCCGGTCGAGCTGCCCGGCCAGCTCCGGCTGCTCGTCCAGCAGCGCCGCCGTCGGCACCAGCGCGAACAGCTGCGGCGGCTGGTCCCAGCCGCCCGCGGCCATGAACTCCTCGATCTCACGGGCGAGCGCGGCCACGCCGGCCTGTCGCGCTTCGTTCGCTGCCATGCGCCCATCGTGTCAGGTCGGCCGCCGCGGCGACGCCGCGAGTCCGGTTTGGGCGGGTCCCGGGAACTTCACCGGGCATCCGTAGAGTTAGGGAATCAGGGGGCGCACGCGCCCCTGCTCAGGTATTGACGAAGACAGGAGCGTGTGCCGTGGCGACTCGGCCCCCGGTGAGCCTGCCGAAGCTGTCCCGGCGGAGCCGGATCCTCCTCATCATCGCCGCGGTGATCGTGCTGGCGCTCCTGCTCGGAGCCCGCTTGCTCGACACGTACGTCGACTGGTTGTGGTTCGGTGAAGTCGGTGCCCGCCCGGTGTTCACCACCCAGGTGGTGACCCGGATCATCCTGTTCTTCGCCGTCGGCCTGCTCGTCGGCGGGGCGCTGGCGATCAGCCTGATGATCGCCTACCGGACCCGGCCGGTGTTCGTGCCGATCTCCGGCGCCGACGACCCGCTGGCGCGCTACCGCTCGGCGATCGTGGCCCGGATCCGCCTCTTCGGCGTCGGCATCCCGGTGCTCACCGGCCTCATCGCCGGCCTGTCGGCCCAGAGCGACTGGCAGGTCGTGCAGCTGTTCCTCAACGGCACCTCCTTCGGGCAGACCGACCCCGAGTTCGGCAACGACGTCGGCTTCTACGCCTTCGACCTGCCGTTCTACAACTGGCTGCTCGGCTGGCTGTTCATCACCGTCGTCATCTCCTTCTTCGGCGCGCTGATCTCCCACTACGTCTTCGGCGGCATCCGGCTGGCCGGCAAGGGCGGCCAGCTCGCCGGCCCGACCCGCGCGCAGCTCGCCATCACCGTCGGGCTTTTCGTGCTGCTGAAGGCGGTCGAGTACTTCTTCGACCGCTACAACCTGCTGCTGTCCGACCGCGGCGCCCCGCTGTTCATCGGCGCCACCTACACCGACCTGAACGCGGTCCTGCCCGCCAAGCTGATCCTGCTGTGCATCTCGGTGATCTGCGCGGTCGCCTTCTTCGCCGGGGCCTTCCTGCGCAACCTGCAGCTCCCGGCGATCGCGCTCGTGCTGCTGATCCTGTCGAGCATCCTCGTCGGCGTGGCCTGGCCGGCCGTCCTCGACCAGTTCTCGGTGAAGCCGAACGCGAACGAGAAGGAAGCGACGTCCATCCAGCGCAACATGGACGCCACCCGCCGCGCCTACGGCCTCACCGACGTCCAGTACCAGCCCTACAGCGGCAAGTCCGACGCCACGCCGGACCAGATCAAGGCCGACAACGGGACGATGGCGAACATCCGGCTGCTCGACCCGAACATCCTCTCCGACACCTTCACCCAGCGCGTCGGCCGCGAGAACTTCTACGGCTTCCCGGCCAAGCTCGACATCGACCGCTACACGGTCGGCGGCGTGACGCAGGACTACATCGTCGCGGCCAAGGAGATCAAGACCGAGGGTCTCACCGGCAACCAGACCAGCTGGATCAACAAGCACCTCGTCTACACCCACGGCAACGGCTTCGTCGTCGCGCCGGCCAACACGATCGACCGCGCGGTCAAGGACGCCAACTCCGACGGCGGCTACCCGATCGCCACCACCAGCGACACGCAGAACCCGGCGGGGGCCGGGGCGGCCGCCTCCGGCCAGCCCGGCATCGAGGTCAGGGAACCCCGCATCTACTACGGCGAGCTGTCCGCCGCCGAATCCGACTACGCCATCGTCGGCGGGAACGGCGCGCCCGGCGAGTACGACACCGCCACCGACCGGTACAGCTACAAGGGGTCCGGCGGCGTCTCGGTCGACAACTGGTTCAACCGCCTCGCGTTCGCGGCCGAGTACGGCGAGCGCAACATCCTGTTCTCCGACGCCATCGGCGACGGGTCGCGGATCATGTACAACCGCGACCCGCGCGACCGCGTCAGCAAGATCGCGCCGTGGCTGACCCTCGACGGCGACCCGTACCCGGCCGTCGTCGACGGCAAGATCCAGTGGATCATCGACGGCTACACCACGCTCAACAACTTCCCGTACGCCCAGCAGACCCAGCTCGGCGCGGCCACCAACGACTCCCTCAACGGCGTCGCCCGGCAGGCCAACAGCTCCATCAACTACATCCGCAACTCGGTCAAGGCCACCGTCGACGCCTTCAACGGCACGGTGACCCTGTACTCGATCGACGACAAGGAACCCGTCCTCAACGCCTGGGAGAAGGTCTTCCCCGGGCTCGTGAAGCCGAGCTCCGACATCTCGCCGGACCTGCGGTCCCACTTCCGCTACCCGGAGGACCTGTTCAAGATCCAGCGTGAACTGCTGTCGCGCTACCACGTCAGCAACCCGCAGGAGTTCTACTCGCAGCAGGCGTTCTGGAGCGTCCCGCAGGACCCGACCGCCGAAGGCGGCTCGAACCCGGCCGCGGCCGGCGCGGCCAACCAGCCCGGCTACTACGTCCTCGCGGACACCCCGGGCCAGTCCAAGCCGACGTTCCAGCTCACCAGCTCGCTCACCGGCCTCCAGCGCCAGTACCTCGCGTCCTGGATGTCGGTGTCCTCCGATCCGAACGACTACGGGAAGATCCGCGTCCTCCAGCTACCCAGCGCGGCCACCGGAGCCACCCAGGTCGACGGCCCGGTCCAGGTCCAGAACCGGTTCCAGAGCGACTCCCGCGTCGCCCAGGACCGCACCCTCTTCAACAACCCCAACGTCACCCCCATCTACGGCAACCTGATCACGCTCCCGGTCGCCGACGGCTTCCTCTACGTCGAACCCGTCTACATCCGGCAGCGCAACCAGAACAGCTACCCGCAGCTGGCCCGCGTCCTCGTCTCCTACGGACCCAAGGTCGGCTACGGCGCCACCCTCCAGGAAGCCCTCGACCAGGTCTTCGGCGCCGGCACCGGCGAAGCCACCACCACGCCGCCCCAGGCCGGGCAACCGACCACGCCGACCACGCCGACGACCCCCACCACCCCGGCCACGCCACCGCCCAACACCGGCGGCGGCAACGCGGCCCTCGACAAGGCCGTCGCCGACATCCAAGCGGCCATCGCCAAACTCAAAGCCGCCCAGCAATCCGGCAACTTCACCGACCAGGGCGCGGCCCTCGCCGCCCTCGACGCAGCCGCCCGCGCCTACGAATCCGCCAAAACCACCGCACCCGGCACCAGTACCCCACCCCCCAGCAGCCAGCCCGGAGGGTGACGTCGGCAACGCAACGGGCACCTGCTTTGCACCCCGCGAAACCAGGGCGTAAGGTAGGTGCCACGACGCGGGGTGGAGCAGCTCGGTAGCTCGCTGGGCTCATAACCCAGAGGTCGCAGGTTCAAATCCTGTCCCCGCTACAGAGGTTGGGAGGGGTGTGCGGACGGAATGCGTCCGCACACCCCTCCTTCGCATTTGTTCTGGGGGTCGAACCCCCAGGCCCCCGCCAGGGGGGCTTCGCCGCCCCTGGACCCCCCTGCGCGTGGTTGCGTTGTTACCTGAGCCAGGCTTTTGTCTCTCCTGTTGTGTTTGCTATGTAGCCGTCCGGGCGGATCAGGAGTCTGTCTGTGTCCGGGTGGGGGAGGTTGGGGACTTCGGCTACTAGTACCTCTGGGTGGGGGGTTGGTGCCGGGGTTTTTGTCAGGAGGACCCAGTTTCCTTTGTGGAACAGGGTGCTTGCGTGGGTGTTTTCCAGCTTGAAGTCCGGGAGGCGGGTTCCTGCCGCTGGGTGGGGATCTTCGTTCGCGTACTTGATGTTCAGGCCGGAGACCATGCCTGACAGGTGGTGCTGGACTTCGGGGAGCTTGGTCAGATCCCGGAAGAGGGCTCGTAGGGCCAGTTGGTTCGGGGTGGTCGGGATCAGGGCGTTTTGGGCCGCTATGTTGGCCAACACTTGTTCGGCTACTGGGCGGCGCTCCGCTTCGTACGTTTCCAGGAGTCCCGCGGAGGCGCGGTTGCGGAGTTCGGCCGCCAGTTTCCAGCCCAGGTTCATGGCGTCCTGGATGCCCAGGTTGAGGCCCTGGCCTCCGGCCGGGAAGTGCGTGTGGGCCGCGTCGCCCGCCAACAGGACCCGGCCCACCCGGTAGTGCGCGGCCAAGCGGCTGTCGTCCGAGAAACGGCTCGCCCAGCGAATTTCGGCGATCTCGACCTCCTCGCCGAAGCGCTCGGCCACTGCGTCCCGCACCTCTTGTGGAGTTACCTCTGCTCGGAGGTTCGGTGGGCGGTTCAGGCGGTCTCCGAACGTCATGCGGTACAGGTTCCGCTCGGCCAGGGGGATCACGCCGACGAACTTGCCCGGGCTTTTCGAAGTCACCATGTTGCCCATCGAGCGCCACTGCGTCGGGGCTCCCGGGGGCGTCGATCCGAACAAGACGTCTGCCGCTACGCCGTGGCCCTGGCCCTCGATGCCCTCGAAGGGCAGCTTCAGGGCCTTGCGGACGGTGCTGCGGCCGCCGTCGCAGCCCACCAGGTACTGCGCCCGGATCCGTAGATCGCCAGCGGTGACCGTCACGCCGTTCTCGTGCTGGTCGAATCCGGTGAGCTCGTGGCCTCGCCGGACGCGGACGCCCTGCTCGTTCAGGCGCTCCTCCAAGGTCGCTTCCACCTCGGCCTGCGGGATGCCCAGCTGGTACGGGTGCCGGGTGTCCCAGCCCGCGTAGCTCACCGGGATCACCGCGAAGTGTCCCTCCGCGACAGTCGCGAACGAGCGCTCCTCCGCGCGACCCAGCAACCCGCGCAGATCCAGGATCTCCGCCGTGCGCGGTTGCAGGTTCAAGGCCTTCGACAAGCCCGTTCGCTCGTGCATCCGCTCGAGCACGAGAACGTCCACTCCGGCCAGTGCCAGCTCGTTCGCCAGCATCAGGCCCGTCGGGCCCGCGCCGGCGACCACGACCTCCGCGGTCAGCTCTTGCATCCCCAGCTCCTTAACAACGTTAAATTGACCTGCCCCCGAGAATGCCCTTAATCTTGTTAAGGTGTCAACCCCGGGTGCTTGAGGAGACGGCGCAACATGGCCCTGACCAGGCAGGACATCGCTCGATCCGGACTCAAGCTGCTCAACGACGTCGGCCTCAACGGGCTCACGCTCCGGCTGATCGCCGGTGATCTCGGCGTCAAGGCGCCGGCGCTCTACTGGCACCTGAAGAACAAGCAGGAACTCCTGGACGAAATGGCCACGCAGATGTACCGGGATTCCGCCGCGGACCGCGAACCGCCGGCGTCCCTGGGGGAGTGGGACAGCGTCGCGCACGGCGCCCGGGCGCTGCGGCGGATGATGCTGGCCTATCGGGACGGCGGCAAGGTTTTCGCTGGTACGTACCTTGCGGACACCGGATTGATCGGCCCGCACCCGCTCCGCCGGAGCATCGAGGCCGGGCTGGACGAGGCGCGGGCGCGCCAGGCCACCTTCACCGTCTACTGCTTCGTCATCGGCTACGTCATCGAGGAGCAGGCCGTCCGGCCGATGCCCGGGGAGTTCGACGAGCGGTACCGGGAGTCGGGCGGCGAGGCGGTACTGGGCGACGCCGACGCGCGGTTCGAGGACGGCCTGGCCATGGTCCTCAGTGGAGCCCGTCAGTGGCTCGAGACCGCGTAAGGGCAGGTGAGGGCGTTTAGGGACCCCGGTGAAACGGCCTTGGCCACCCCGTGTAATCTATTCAAGTACCACAACGGCGCGGGGTGGAGCAGCTCGGTAGCTCGCTGGGCTCATAACCCAGAGGTCGCAGGTTCAAATCCTGTCCCCGCTACAGAGGTAAGAGGCGTGGTTCGCGGAAAGCGCGAACCACGCCTCTTTCGCATTGTATCGGGGGTCGAACCCCCAAACCCCCGCCAAGAGGGCTTCGTCCCCTTGGATTCCCCGTCGTTGGTGCCTTTCGCTACGGATCTCGTGATGTGGACGTCCGGGCGGGGCGGTTGCGGTGCGTGTCCGGGGTGCGCCAAGCCGGGGAGGGCCGCCCGCCGAACTCACCTGCCTGGCCGTCGCCGGGCGGTTCGCGTGCGTCTGGTTGGACCAAAAATCCCTGGGAGCGGTTGCAGAGCGTATTCACGTCCACAGTGGACCGGCTCGCATTGGGCCGAACGAGGGGATCTCACTAGCCACAATGGACAGATCCGCTGACCACTGTGGACACAGCGGCCGATAAGTGGGAATCTAGGGGGCGTGTCCGAATTGAATGCAACAGCCGCCGCCCTGCTCGGTCTGCTCCACGACGGTCCCGCCACCGGCGGGCAGCTCGTCGCCGGAGCCGGAGAGCGGTTCGGTGCCTTCTTCAGCGTCACCCGCAGCCAGGTGTACCGGGAGCTCCCGGCGCTGTCCAAGGAAGGCCTCGTCCGGCTCGGCAAGCAGGGCCCGCGCTCCAGCCAGCAGTACCTGATCACCGCCGCCGGCAAGAAGGCCTTCAAGGCCTGGCTGACCTCCGAAGCCGGCCCCGACCACCTGCGCAGCCCGCTCATCCTGCGGCTCGTGCACGCCGGGTCGCTGACGGCGAAGCAGCGCCAGTCGCTGCTCGACTCGGCCCGGGCGAGCTACAGCCAGCAGCTCGACGACGCCAAGGCGGCCACCAAGGCGGCCGAGGGGCCGTACGAAAAGGCCGTCGCCGAGTTCGCCCAGGCCCAGGCCAAGGCCGCGCTCAAGCTGCTCGACGCCATCCCCGCGGCCTGAGGTTCGCGCGCCCACGACCGGTCCCTACAACCGGTCGTGGGTTTTGCCGTAACCTTGACAAACGTGAGTGATGAGTTCGACGCGGCACTGAAGGACCTGGCCGGCAAGCTGACGCAGATCGAGTCGGTGATGGACCTGGCTGCGCTGCGTGCCCAGGTGGCCGACCTGGAGCAGCAGGCCTCCAGCCCCACCCTCTGGGACGACCCGGAGGCGGCGCAGAAGGTCACCAGCCAGCTGTCCCACCGGCAGGGCGAGCTGCGCCGGGTCTCCGACCTGCGCCAGCGGCTCGACGACCTGGGCGTGCTGTACGAGCTCGCCGAGGCCGAGGGCGACTCCGGCAGCATGGGCGAGGCCGAGACCGAGCTCGCCGACCTCGGCAAGGCCATCGACGGCCTCGAGGTCCGCACGCTGCTCTCGGGCGAGTACGACGACCGCAACGCCGTCGTCACCATCCGCTCCGAGGCCGGCGGCGTCGACGCGGCCGACTTCGCCGAGATGCTCCTGCGCATGTACCTGCGCTGGGCCGAGCGCCACAGCTACCCGACCGACGTCTACGACATCTCCTACGCCGAAGAGGCCGGGATCAAGTCGGCGACGTTCAAGATCACCGCCCCCTACGTCTACGGCACGCTCTCGGTCGAGCAGGGCACCCACCGGCTCGTCCGGATCTCGCCGTTCGACAACCAGAGCCGCCGCCAGACGTCGTTCGCGCACGTCGAGGTGCTGCCCGAGGTCGAAGAGGTCGACCACGTCGACATCCCGGAAAAGGACATCCGGGTCGACGTGTACCGCTCGTCGGGCCCCGGCGGGCAGAGCGTCAACACGACCGACAGTGCGGTGCGCATCACGCACCTCCCGACGAACATCGTCGTCTCCTGCCAGAACGAGAAGTCGCAGCTGCAGAACAAGGCGGCCGCGATGAAGGTCCTCCAGGCCCGCCTCCTGCAGCGCAAGAAGGAAGAAGAGCGCAAGGAGATGGACGCGCTCAAGGACGGCGGCTCCAGCTGGGGCAACCAGATGCGCTCCTACGTGCTGCACCCGTACCAGATGGTGAAGGACCTGCGGACCGAGTACGAGGTCGGCAACCCCACCGCGGTGCTCGACGGCGACATCGACGGCTTCCTCGACGCCGGCATCCGCTGGCGGAAGCAGACTGCCTGATCGGCCGGGGAGTAAAGGGGCGACCGCTCACCGTACGCAAACGCCCCTTGCTCCACTCGGGTGGACCGGGCAACCGGGGCTTCACGAGACCGGTGGGTAGTATGCCGAATCGTGATCCGGCTCGAAGAGGTTTCCAAGGTCTACAAGACCTCGACGCGGCCCGCGCTCGAGCGGGTGTCCGTCGACATCGAAAAGGGTGAGTTCGTCTTCCTGATCGGTCCCTCGGGATCGGGGAAGTCGACCTTCCTCCGGCTCCTGCTGCGCGAAGAGACGCCGACCAAGGGCCGTGTGATGGTGTCCAACTTCGACGTCGCCAAGCTGGCCCGCCGCCGGGTCCCCCGCCTGCGGCAGACCATCGGCTGCGTCTTCCAGGACTTCCGCCTGCTGGCGAACAAGACCGTCGCGGAGAACGTCGCGTTCGCCCTCGAGGTCATCGGCAAGCCCGGCCCGACCATCAAGAAGGTCGTTCCCGAGGTGCTGGAGCTCGTCGGCCTCGACGGCAAGGCCGACCGGCTCCCCAACGAGCTCTCCGGTGGTGAGCAGCAGCGCGTCGCGATCGCCCGCGCGTTCGTGAACCGCCCGCTGGTGCTGCTCGCCGACGAACCGACCGGGAACCTGGACCCCGACACGAGCCAGGACATCATGCTGCTGCTGGAGCGGATCAACCGCACCGGCACGACCGTCCTGATGGCCACCCACGATCACTCCATCGTGGACTCCATGCGGCGCCGAGTGGTCGAGCTGCAGCTCGGCCGGGTGATCCGCGACGACGCCCGCGGCGTCTACGGCATCGGCCGCTGACCCGCCCGCCCCGCACCGCCCCCCGACTCCCAAGGACCTGCACCCGACATGCGCGCCAGTTTCGTCTTCAGTGAGGTAGTCACCGGCCTGCGCCGGAACGTCACGATGACCATCGCGATGATGCTGACCACGGCCGTGTCGCTCGCCATGCTCGGCGGCGGCCTCCTCGCCGTGCGGACGATCGACAAGATGAAGTCCAACTTCCTCGCCGACGTCGAGGTTTCGGTCTACCTCACCGACGACATCAGCGCGAACGACAAGAACTGCACCCAGTCGCTGTGCCAGTCGCTGCGGACCTCGCTGCAGAGCAACAACGGCGTCGAGTCGGTCGTGTTCGAAAACCGCGACCAGGCCTTCGACCGGTTCAAGAAGATCTTCGAGAGCCAGCCGGAGCTGATCGCGCTCACCGGCCCCGAGTCGCTGCCCGCGTCGCTGCACGTGAAGCTGAAGGACCCGGACCGCAGCGACGCGATCGTGCAGGAGTACGCGAGCAAGCCGGGCGTGCGGAAGGTCGACGACCAGAAGAAGTTCCTCGACCGCGTCTTCAACGCCTTCAACGGGGTCCGGAACATGGCCTTCGGCGCCGCGCTCATCATGGCCATCGCCGCGCTGCTGCTGATCGCCAACACGATCCAGGTGTCCGCGTTCACCCGGCGCACCGAGGTCGGCATCATGCGGCTGGTCGGCGCCACGCGGTGGTACACGCAGCTGCCGTTCCTCCTCGAGGCGGTGGTCGCCGGCGCGGTCGGTGCGATCCTCGGAATCATCATGCTGATCATCACCAAGGCCGGCTTCCTGGACTCGGTGTTCACCGGGGACGTGTTCCCGAAGATCACCATGCTGGAACTGCTGTTCCCGGTCGCGCCGATCCTGCTGGCGGTGTCCGTGGTGATCTCCGCCATCACCGGGTACGTCACGCTGCGGCTGTACGTCCGGCACTAGATAACCCGCTGCTTGTCACCATCGGAATCACGTAGAGTGGTCGTATGCCCAAGGAACGTGGCCAGAAGGTGATCGTGTCGAACCGCAAGGCGCGGCACGACTACTCCATCCTCGACACCTACGAGTGCGGTCTCGTGCTCGTCGGCACCGAGGTCAAGAGCCTGCGCGAGGGCAAGGCATCGCTGGCGGACGCGTTCGCGACGGTCGACGACGGCGAAGTGTGGCTGCGCAACGTGCACATCCCGGAGTACACGCAGGGCACGTGGACCAACCACATGCCCCGGCGCACCCGGAAGCTGCTGCTGCACCGGCGCGAGATCGAGAAGCTGATCGGCAAGACCAAGGAGAGCGGGCTCTCCCTGGTCCCGCTGTCGATGTACTTCAAGGACGGCAAGGTCAAGGTCGAGATCGCGCTGGCCCAGGGCAAGAAGGCCTACGACAAGCGGCAGGCGCTCGCCAAGCGCGACGCGGACCGGGACATCAGGAAGGCCATGGGCCGCGCGCTGAAGGGCCGGTTCACGGAGTGACGCCCGGCCCCGCCTCGGACGCCGACGTCGCGCGGTGGACGGCGTCGCTGGGCCTGCCCGGCCTGGTCGACCTGCACGTCCACTTCCTGCCGAAGCCGGTGATGGACAAGGTGTGGGCGTACTTCGACGCGGCCTCGACGCACTACGGCACCGAGTGGCCGGTGTTCTACCGGACGTCCGAAGAGGAGCGGCTGGCGACGCTGCGTTCGCTCGGTGTCACGCGCTTCGCGCCGCTGGTCTACCCGCACAAGCCGGGGATGGCGGAGTGGCTGACTTCCTGGGCGCTCGACTTCGCCGCGCGGGTCCCGGACGCGGTACCGACCGGGACGTTCTACCCCGAGCCCGGCGCCGGGTCCGCTGTGGACGGTGCGCTGCGCGCCGGCGCCCGGGTGTTCAAAGCACACGTGCAGGTGGGCGCGTACGACCCGCGGGACCCGCAGCTGACCCCGGTGTGGGGCGCGCTGGCCGACGCGGGCGTCCCGGTCGTCGTCCACTGTGGACACGGTCCGTTGCGGGGCGACTTCACCGGGTTGTCGGTCTTCGGCGAGGTCCTCGCGCGGCACCCGAAGCTGACGGCGGTGCTCGCGCACGCGGCGATGCCGGAGTTCGGGGCGGCGTTCGACCTGATGGCGAAGTACCCGCGGGTGCACCTGGACACGACGATGGTGGGCGTGCCGTTCGCCGAGGCGATGTCGCCGTTGCCGCCGGACTGGGCCGCGCGGCTGGCCGGGTACGCCGACCGGGTCGTGCTCGGCACGGATTTCCCGAACATCCCGTACCCGTACGTGACGCAGCTGCAGGCGATCGCCGGCTGGGCGGCAGCCGACGATCGCCTGGGGGAGCCGTTCCTGCGGGCGGTCCTGCACGACACACCCTTGCGGCTGCTCAACGCTTGAGGGCGGCTCGCTCGCTCACGTCGACCGCGCGGCCCAGCAGGTCGATCACCGGGAGCTGCTTGCCCGCCAGGAGGAAGCCGGCGGTGGCCAGGAGCACCCACGGCACCGGGCCGTGCGCGATGCCGTCCGAGAGCGGGGCGAACCCGTGCGCCGCCAGGCCGAGCAGGCCACCGGAGACCATGAGCCCGGCCGCGACCAGCTGCGGCGTCCTGGCGGTGCGGGCGCTCGTGTCGCGCTGCAGCTCGAAGTGGGCGAACAGCCGCAGCAGGCCGAGCAGCACCATCCCGCACGCCGCGAACCACGCGGGCGCCATGACCAGCCAGAACACCGTGCCCGGCGCCGGGGTCTCGTAACCGAGGCCGTAGACCGCCACGCCCGCCACGACGACCAGCGCCGGCATGTGCCAGAGGTAGACGCTCATGAACCGCGCGCCGAGCCAGCCGAGCGCGTCGCCGATGCCCGGGCGCGCCGCGAAGGCGTTGAGCTGCGGGCGGAAGGCGAGCAGCAGGCCGATCTGGCCGACGGCGAGGAAGGCGAGCAGCACGGTCGGCGGGCTCATGTTCGACACCGGCGCGCCCGGCATGCCGATCATGCTGGCCGGGTACGGTCCGAACGCGACCAGCAGCGCGGTGACGCCGAACCCGGCCGCCGACAGCGTCAGCGCGCCGCGGCGGGTCAGCGCCCCGAGCCGGCCTTCGACGTAGTGGAAGCCCAGCTGGTGCACGGCGACCCAGACGAAGATCGCGTTGGCGTAACCGAGGTAGCCGAAGTCGTTGAAGCGGGCGACGTCGACGAGGACACCGGCGGCGCCCATGACGAGCGGCACCTTCAGGCCCCAGCGCCGGTGCGCGGCGACCATGAGCGGCGTGACGAGCACGACGAGCACGTACACCGCAAGGAACCACAGCAGCTGCGCGGCGATCGCACTGGCGACCTGCACCGGCTGCGGTGGCACGCCCAGGCCGCGCAGGAAGTCCGGCACGATCAGCCAGACCGCCAGCAAGGGCAGCACCGGCACCATCAGCCGCTTGATGCGCGCGGCGAGCCACTGCCGCGGGGATGCCGCGCGGCGGAAGGAAATCAGGTTCGCCGCGCCGCCGGCGAAGAAGACCAGGGGCATCACTTGCGACAACCAGGTGACGACCCACCAGCCCGGCGTGGCCAGGGCGTTGCCGGTGGTGAGGTGGCCGTCGGAGTAGGAGAGCACCGGCATGGTCCAGTGCTGGGCGATGACGGCGAGGATGGCCCCCGCCCGGACGACGTCGAGGAACCGGTCCCGGCCGCCGCTCGCGACCCCCTGGCTTGTCTGCATGCCGTTCAGCCTGGCCGGTGCGGCCTGGGGAAACAGCGGTGCTGACCGGTCTTTCCGGGGTCCTGTTCACCCCCGCGGGATACGGGGGTTACCCCTACCTCCCCGGCGGATCGGGGGGTTGTCCCTACCTCGAGCCGTCCGGCTCGGGTTCGTGCTGCGCCGCCGCGACCCGGTACTCCCAGCCGGTCCCGGTCAGGCCGAGTTCGTAGCGGGTCTCGATCTTCGGGCCGCCGTGCAGGTGGATGTGCCGGATGACGGTCCCGGGGATGGGCTCGGCGTCGCCGAGCTCCTGGACGCGGCCGTCGAGCGGGCCGCCGAAGAAGCGGACGCAGCGGATCTCGTCGGACATCTGCGCGCTCCTCTCGCCGGCGGGTCCGCTCATGGTAGGTGAGCGCTCACAGCGGTGCCGCCCGCGGAACGGGTGACCCGTTGTCCACCTTACGGGACATCCGGTCACCGTCCGTCGCTCAGCGGCCCAGGTACGTCAGCACCGCACGGACGCGGCGGTGTTCCTCCGCGCTCGCCTCGAGGCCGAGTTTCGAGAAGATGTTGCCGATGTGCTTCTCCACGGCGCCGTGCGAAACGACCAGCGAGTTCGCGATCGCCGTGTTGGACAGGCCCTGCGCCATCAGGCCCAGGACCTCGGATTCGCGGGCCGTCAGCGCGTCCAGGGGGTTGCGGCGGCCGCGGGCCATCAGCTGGGCGATCACGTCCGGGTCGATCGCCGTGCCACCGCCCGCCACGCGGCGGACCGCGTCCAGGAAGTCCGCGACGTCCGCCACGCGCTCCTTCAGCAGGTAGCCGACTCCGCCGGCGCCGCCCGAGAGCAGCTCCACGGCGTAGGACTCCTCGACGTACTGCGAGAGCACCAGCACCGGGAGCCCCGGGATCTCCTTACGCGCCGCCAGTGCCGCGCGCAGGCCCTCGTCGGTGAAGGTCGGCGGCATCCGGACGTCGACGATCGCCAGGTCGGGACGGTGTTCCTTGACCGCGCCGAGCAGGTCGTCCCCGTTGTCGACGGCCGCGGCCGTCTCGATGCCCTCGTCGGCGAGCAGGCGGGTCACCCCGGCCCGCAGCAGCACGGCGTCCTCGGCGATGACTACCCGCATCCGGCCCCCAAGTCCGTGGATGAACGGGGTCCAGCCTATTCACCACTGGCAGGGCAGGTCCGCCCGGATCACGGTCGGCCCGCCCACCGGGCTGACCACGGTGATGACGCCGTCGATCGTCGCCGCGCGGTCGGCCAGGCCGGCCAGCCCGCCGCCGGGACGCACCTCCGCGCCGCCGTGGCCGTTGTCGGTGATCTCGACGACGACGTGGTCGTCGGTCCGCCACACCTTCACCTCGGCTTCGGTCGCGCCGGAGTGCTTCGCGATGTTCGTCAGCGTCTCGCCGACGATGAAGTACGCCGTCGTCTCCACCGCGGCGGGCGGCCGCGGCTCGACGTCCACCGAGACGTCCACCGGGATCGGCGACTTCGCCGCCTGCGCCGACAACGCCGCGTCCAGCCCCCGGTCGCCGAGGACGGCCGGGTAGATGCCGCGGGCCAGGTCCCGCAGCTCCGACACGGCGAGCTTCGCGTCCGAGTGCGCCTCGTCGATCAGTTCGCGGACCGCCTGCGGGTCCTGGTCGAACTTCGACTTCGCGCGCCCCAGGCTCATCGCGACGGCCACCAGCCGCTGCTGCGCGCCGTCGTGCAGGTCACGCTCGATCCGGCGGCGTTCGGCTTCGGCGGCGTCGACACCGCGGGCCCGCGACGCCTGCAGCCGCTCGGCCTTCTGCTCCAGCCGCTTCGTGCGGTCCGGCCCCAGCAGCGCCAGCGCCAGCTCGCCGTGCAGCCAGCCCAGCCACGGCGTCACCCAGATCGCCATCGGCAGCAGCACGATCGACGCCAGCGCGATCGCGACCTCCGCGCACGCCAGCGGGAACGCCGCCATCAGGTAGGCCAGGTCACGCCACGTCGTCGGGTCACTCAGCCGGGTGACCCACCGCCGCAGCAGCGTCTGCCCCTCGACCGACCGGCGCTCCACCGGCGGCAGCGGCACGCTCAGCATCCGGCCCGCCCAGCCGCGCTCGCGGTCACCGGACCAGCGGACGAAGCTCGTCGTCGCCAGCAGGATCGGGAACCCGATCCAGATCACCGCCGTCGACACGCCCACCCCGATACCGACCACGACCAGCACGAACTGCAGGAGCCGGAAGACGAAGCTGGCGATCATGTAGAGGATCGTGCGAGCCGGGTGCGGCCGCGGGTGGTCCAGCTGTTGCACCTCGGTCATCCCGCCACCAGATTCTTCTTTTCCGCGTCTTCCCACCAGCGCTCCATCCGGCGGCGCTGCGCGACCGTCGGCCCCAGCAGCCCTTCCGCCAGCCGGGCGTGCGTCCCGGCCAGCGCCTTGGTCAGCGCCACCGACAACGCGACGAACAACACCCCCAGTGCCGCCCACGGTAGCGCCTCCACCGTGGAGCCCACGGTCAGCCACGGCACCTCCGAGTTCGGGAACCGGTACTCGCCGCCCGGCAGCCACCGGAAGTACACCGGCAGGGCCACCAGCGCCAGGCTCGTCGCCCAGAACGTCGTCACGAGCACGAACTCGACCAGGCCCACCGGGAACAGCAGAGCGAAGTACGCGAAGTCCCGCCAGCTCGACGGATCCTTCAGCCGCGCCTTCCACCGCACCACCTGCTTGCCGGCGGGCAGCGGCAGGTAGGGCAGATCGATGTACCGGTCCAGCAGCGCGTAGACCCGCGCCCGCTCCACCCGCGCCGCCCCCCGCACGGCGAGCACGAGCACGGCGAGCAGCCCGACCCCGACCCACACCACCGCCGTCCCCACCCCGGCCGCCGTGAACGCCGTCAGCAACCCGAACGCCACCGCCCCCAGCGGCAGGTTCATCAGCAAGAACACCACCGAACCACCGAACGGCGGATCCCGCCTCTCGCGCACCATGACCGCGCTCCTTCCCACGGCCCCCAGCATCGCCGGTCCGCCGCCCCCGGCGACATGGTGCGAGCGGGCATCCCCGCGGTAGGGCTGACCCCACCCCACCCGGACCAAACCGGTGGCGCCGGGCGTTATGATGAACAGGTTGTGTCCCGACAAGGGGGTGAACGGTTTCGACTTTGGACGTTGAGTCAGGAGAAGCGTGCCGGTGCAGGCGAGAGACCACCGTAAGCGTCATCGCAAACCAATAAGCGCCGACTCCAGTCAGCGCGAGTTCGCCCTCGCCGCCTGAGCGAGTGCGACTCTGTCGGCCCGGGTTCGCCTCCGGCCCGGGTACCGGCATCAGCTAGGAGGCTCAGCGGCTGTCCCGGCCACGGGGAACAGTCGTGAAGCAAACAGTGGCTGGGCTCGTCACCTCAGCTTGTTCGCGTGACTGAGGGAGCCAAGCAGAGACGTAGCGGACTGCGCACGGAGAAGTCCTGTCGATACGCCAGAGGACCCGGGTTCAATTCCCGGCACCTCCACGGCACTTCGCGGGAAGGCCCACGCCCCTTCGGGGCTGGGCCTTCCCTTCGTTTTGTCGTGTTCTTTGGGGGTCGGACCCCCAAGCCCCCGCCAAGGGGGCTTCGCCCCCCTGGACCCCCCGGGTGGTTGCGTTGGGTGGTGAGCCAGACGGGTCTGGCTTCGTCTCCTCTTGACCTCCGGGTGTTGCCTTGGGTGGTGGGCCAGACGGCGGGTGGCTGGTCGTCCGCCGGGGTTGCCGGCCTTGGGTGGTTGTGGGCGCTCACCTGGGGTGATCGGATTCGGGGCGGATGGTTGCTGCTTGTGGTGGGGGCCACTTGTGAGTGAAATTCTCGTTAGTGTCATGCTTGGGGTCCGACCATGGCTCCGCACCCGTGGAGTCGGAAGTAGGTGGCCAGATGACCTGGGCCCGGCGTAGTGGCAGTTCCCTTGCCAATGACGAAGACAGCCGGATGGGCGTTATCCGGGCTGAAGAGGCGGTACGCCTCGGCGAACAGAACGATCGTGCCGTCCTCACCGTGGCCGGTCACTCCTCCGATGTCCACGACTGCGCCGAACTGCTGGCCATGCTCGGGCTCGACGCCGGGCGGCGGCAGCGGACCGCCTGACCCCTCACACCAGGTCTGCGACGTGGACCACCTTGTTCCGGCCCGTCGCCTTCGCGTGG
Source organism: Amycolatopsis sp. cmx-4-61 (assembly GCF_046548775.1). NCBI lineage: Bacteria > Bacillati > Actinomycetota > Actinomycetes > Pseudonocardiales > Pseudonocardiaceae > Amycolatopsis > Amycolatopsis sp. cmx-4-61. The sequence continues at coordinate 42,662 of NZ_JAEBEI010000013.1, forward strand.
TAGAGCGCCGTGTCCGCGGCGTCCAGCAGGCGCTGTAGCGAAGCGCCTGCTGACGGGTAGACCGCGATGCCGATCGAGACCGTCAGGCCCGTGATCGACAACTGGCCCGCCGGAACCTTCAGCGCGCTGATCGCCCGCCGGATGCGCTCCGCCACCGGACCGATGTCCGGCTCGGTGATCCCCGGCAGCAGCACCACGAACTCTTCACCCCCGAACCGGCCGACCGCGTCCCCCCGGCCGCGGACCGCCGAGATGATCGACTGCGCCACCGCCTTCAGGACCGCGTCGCCCGCCAAGTGGCCGTACGTGTCGTTGACCTGCTTGAAGTGGTCCAAGTCCAGCATCAGCAGCCCGAACGTCGTCCGCTGGCGAGCCGCCGCCGCCAGCGTTCGCTTCGCCAGCGCGTGCCACCCGCTCGTGTTGTACAGCCCCGTCTTCTCGTCCCGGTGAGCCGCCACCTCCAGCTGCTTCACCAGCACCGTGCGGTGCAGCAACAGCAACGGCGGGAACACCAGCACCACCAGACCCGGCAACGTCGCCATGGCCAGCGCGTTCAGCGCACCCAGGCAAAGCGTCGCAACTTCGAGGCCGTTGTCCGCCCACGTACCGAACAGGGCCTCCGGTGTCCGGCCGACTTCGCGCCGCGCCGGAAGCACCAACAGGGCGTTCACCGCGAAGAACGTCACTCCCGCGGCCGCGATCGCGAACGTCCCGGCCCAGCCGTGGGTCATCGTCGAGCGGACGTCGGAGAAACCCGCGACCCGCAGCACCGACTGGGCCGCGTAACACGACAGCACGATGATCGCCGCGTTGCTGACCGTGCGGGACACCGGCACCCGCTGCAGGCGGTACCAGCTGCGGACCGCCAGGTGCGCGTACAGGCCGCCGACCAGCACCGCCAGCAGGAGCGGGGGCAGCAGCAGCACCCCGGCGAACGTCCAGACCGACGTCATGTTGATGTGCGGCGTCCCCGACACGCGACGGCGGATGCGCTCCACGCGCCGGCCCGTCTCCGACTGCGCCACCCCGAGGACCAGCAGCACCGCGAGGATCGCCAGCGTCCGGCGGTCCACCGCGATCGGGGACGGGCGCAGTGTCAGCACCACCGCCACCACCTCGCTGACCAGGCAGTAGGCGACCACCCGCGGGCCCTGGCGCCACAGCACCCAGCGCCGCGGTGCCACGAGGACGTCACGAATACGCAGCCCGGTGCGCGGAATCCCGCCTCCGGTCCGCATACTCATGGTGTCCGGCCGGTGACGGAGCCGGTCCGGCCCGAGGTCGCGAAGGGAGGCGCACCATGTGCGGACGCGACAACTGAGGTCATCGATCCTCCACCCCGACCCGGCGCCACGCCCTCGCGATCGGCACGGCCACCGCGGCACCCGCCGCCCCGGCCGCGGCGATGGTGTGCGCCGGGCCCAGCACGTCGGCCAGTGCGCCCGCCGCGGCCGCGCCGACCCCCTGCACCGTGATCAGGCCCGCCGAGTTCACCCCGGCGCACTGCGCGCGGTGCTCGTCCGGCACCCGCCGCATGAACGACACCGTGCCGGTGATGTTGTAGCCCGTCGCCAGCAGGCCCGACCCGGCCAGCAGCACCACCGACGGCACCAGGCCCGGCCGGCAGACGAACACCACCAGCGGCAGCCCCGCCGCGATCCCGAGCCAGCCGAGCACGCGCAGCTGCACCCGCTCCGGGATCCACTTGCCGAACACGACGCCGCCGAGCACGCTGCCCGCCGGGTCCGCCGCCATGAGCAGTCCCACCAGCGTCGCGCCCGCGCCGATCCCCGCCGCGTACGGCGCGGCCAGCGCCTCCGGCACGACGTAGAACCCGGCCAGCCAGTTGAGCGCGACCAGCGTCCGCAGGGCCGGGTCGCGCCAGATCAGCCGGAACCCCGCGCCGGTCGTGGCCAGCCACGCGGGCCGGACCGCCTGCGCGATCGCCGCTCGCCGCCGGACGCCGGTGACCAGGAACAGCGCCGACAGCACGAACGTGGCCGCGTCCAGTGCCAGTGCCGCGGACGGGGTGAACGCGGCGATCAGCGCCCCGCCGCCGGCGAACCCGGCCAGCTGCGCGCCCTGGATCGTCACGTTGCGCAGGGCCATCCCGACGAGGTACCGCTCACCGTCCAGCACCGTCGGCAGCAGCGCCTGCTGCGCCGCCTTGAAGGGGCCGCCGAGGGTCGTCATCACCGCGACCAGCACGCACAGCACCCACAGCGGGACGCCGGGGATCGCGATGACCGCGACGAGCGCGGCCCGCGCCAGGTCGGTCGCGACCATCACGTCCCGCCGCGGCCACCGGTCGCCCGCGCCGGCCAGCAGGATGCCGCCGAGCAGGGACGGCACGTACGTCAGCGCGTAGGTCAGGCCGGTCAGCGCGGCCGAAGACGTCCGCTGGAAGACGAGCACGGCGAGCGCCACCCGGGCGAGCTGGTCGCCGCAGACGGACAGCAGCTCGGCGGTCCACATCGCCCGGAACTCGGCGACGGCGAGCACCGCACCGAACCCGGCCTTCTTCACGCGTGCGTCATCCATCGGCGCCCCTCGAAACCGCAGGTTCCTCAAGGTAATCACCCACCGGAGTGGAATCGAGCCGTTCGGTGACAGTTGCCCCGTTCGCAGCAGCCCCGGCGCCCGGACGGCCCGCGACGGCCGTCAGGCCGGGTGGCCGCCGATGCGGGTGGTCAGCTCGGCCGCCGTCGCCGCCACTTCCGCGGCGAGATCCGGCCACGTCTCGGGGCACGGCTCCGCCGAGCAGTGGTGGCGCAGGGTGACGCTGATCGCGGCCAGCGGGCGGGCGCCGTGGTCGAAGACCGGGCAGGCCACCGAGGCGAAGCCGGCCGTGACGTGGCCGTCCTCGACCGACCAGCCGAGCCGGCGTTCCGCCGTGAGCGTGCGGCGCAGCTCGGCCAGCGTGCGCGGGCCGCGGCCGGTGCGGAGCACGAACGCCGACGCCGAAGGGAAGAGCGCGCGGACGTGCGGGGCCGGCAGGTGCCGCAGGATCGCGCGGCCGGACGCGGTCAGCTGGGCCGGCAGCCGGACGCCGACCTCCGTCACCAGCGTCTCCGGCCGGACCGGGCGCTCCTTGATCAGGTACAGCGACTCGTTCCCGTGCAGCACGCCGAGGTGGGCGGTGTGCCCGACGCGGTCGACGAGCTTGCGCAGCAACGGCCCGGCCAGCCGTTCCAGAGGATCGTGGCGGAGGTAGGCCGAGCCCAGCTCGAAGGCCGCGATGCCGAGGCCGTAGCGGCGTTCCGCGGGCAGGTGGACGACGAAACCGGCCGCTTCGAGCTCGTTGAGCAGGTGGTAGGTGGTCGAGCGGGGGAGTCCCGCCTCCCGGGCGATGGCCGCCGCGGTGACCGGGCCGGGCCGCGTCGCCAGCAGGCGCAGCACCGCCAGACCGCGGCGCAGCGCCGGGACCTCGCTGCTGTCGCCCACCGCCCACCTCCCGCTCGAAGCGCCCCAAGGCGGCCTTGGGTGCGTGAGACGCACCCAAGGCGGCCTTCGGTGCGTGAGACGCACCGAAGGCCACATTGGGGCGCTTGGGGCCAGGGTAGTCTGTGTCTGGGATCCCAGACAGAACCACTCCGTCGGGCATCCCACCAGCGGTTCCGAGGGGGTCCAATGAGCCCATGCCGGAAAAAGTGCTCCTGGGCCCGGATCCCCTGACCGCCGCCCAGGTCGTCGACGTCGTCCGCGGGTACGCGCCCGTCGGGCTCACGGACGCCGCCGAGAAGAACCTCGCCGCGACGCGCCAGCACATCGAGAACCTCGCCCACGCCGTCACGCCCACCTACGGCGTCTCGACCGGCTTCGGCGCCCTCGCCACCCGTCACATCCCGGTCGAGAGCCGGACCGCGCTGCAGCGCAGCCTGATCCGCTCGCACGCCGCCGGGGCCGGGCCCGCCGTCGAGCCCGAGGTCGTCCGCGCGCTGATGCTGCTGCGGCTGCGCACCCTCGCCAGCGGGTACACCGGCGTCCGGCCGGGGACCGCGCAAGCGCTTGCGGCCCTGCTCAACGCCGACATCACCCCGATCGTCCACGAGTACGGCTCGCTCGGGTGCTCCGGCGACCTCGCGCCGCTGGCCGCCGTCGCGCTCGCGCTCATGGGCGAGGGCGAAGTGACGTACCGCGGCGAAGTCATGAACGCCGGGGAAGCGCTGAAGCACGCCGGGCTCGAGCCGGTCGTGCTCGCCGAGAAGGAGGGCCTGGCGCTCACCAACGGCACCGACGGCATGCTCGGCATGCTCCTGCTCGCCGCCGCCGACCTGCGCAAGCTGTTCGACATCGCGGACCTCACCGCGGCGATGAGCGTCGAAGCCCTCCTCGGCACCGACCGCGCGTTCGCCGCCGACCTCCAGGCCCTGCGCCCGCACCCCGGCCAGGCGAAGTCCGCGGCCCGGATGTGGCAGGCGCTGCAGGGCTCGAAGATCGTCGAGAGCCATCGCGGCCCGGACTGCAACCGCGTCCAGGACGCCTACTCGCTGCGCTGCGCCCCGCAGGTCCACGGCGCCGCGCGCGACAGCCTCGCCCACGCCGAGCTCGTCGGCGAACGGGAGCTGATGTCCGCAGTGGACAACCCGGTCGTCCTCGCCGACGGCCGCGTCGAGTCCAACGGCAACTTCCACGGCGCGCCCGTCGCCTACGTGCTCGACTTCCTGGCCATCCCGATCGCCGACGTCGCCAGCATCGCCGAGCGCCGCACCGACCGGATGCTCGACAAGGCGCGCTCGCACGGCCTGCCGCCGTTCCTCGCCGACGACCCCGGCGTCGACTCCGGCCACATGATCGCCCAGTACACCCAGGCCGCCGTGGTCAGCGAGCTCAAGCGGCTCGCCGTGCCGGCGTCGGTCGACTCCATCCCGAGCAGCGCCATGCAGGAGGACCACGTCTCGATGGGCTGGTCGGCCGCGCGGAAGCTGCGCAAGGCCGTCGACGGCCTGACCACCGTCCTGGCCATCGAACTGCTGACGGCGGCCCGGGCGCTGGACTTCCGGGCGCCGCTGGAGCCGTCGCCGGTCACCGGCCGCGTCCGGGACCTGCTCCGCACGAAGGTCGCGGGCCCCGGCCCGGACCGCCACCTGGCGCCCGAGATCGCGGCCGCCGAAGAACTCGTCCGCTCCGGCGCCGTCCTCGACGCCGCTCGTCTGGAGGTCTGAGCATGTCCCGTGTCGTCCGTGCCGCCCGCGGTACCCAGCTCACCGCCAAGTCGTGGCAGACCGAAGCCGCGCTGCGGATGTTCCACAACAACCTCGACCCCGACGTCGCCGAGCGGCCCGAGGACCTGGTCGTCTACGGCGGCACCGGCAAGGCCGCCCGCAACTGGGCCAGCTTCGACGCCATCACCCGTGAACTGACCACTTTGGACGTCGACGAGACGCTGCTGGTGCAGTCGGGCAAGCCGGTCGGCGTCTTCCGCACCCACGAGTGGGCGCCGCGCGTGCTGATCGCGAACTCCAACCTCGTCGGTGACTGGGCGACCTGGCCGGAGTTCCGGCGGCTGGAGCAGCAGGGCCTGACGATGTACGGCCAGATGACCGCGGGTTCGTGGATCTACATCGGCACCCAGGGCATCCTGCAGGGTACCTACGAGACCTTCGCCGCCGTCGCGAAGAAGAAGTTCGGCGGTTCGCTGAAAGGCACCCTTACCGTCACCGCCGGGCTGGGTGGCATGGGCGGCGCGCAGCCGCTGGCCGTGACCATGAACGACGGCGTCGCGCTGGTCATCGAGTGCGACCCACAGCGCGCGCACCGCCGCGTCGAAACCCGCTACCTCGACGAGGTGGCCGACGACCTCGACGACGCCATCGCCCGCGTCACCAAGGCCAAGCGGGAGAAGCGGCCGCTGTCGGTCGGTGTCGTCGGCAACGCCGCCGAGGTGCTGCCGGAGCTGCTGCGGCGGAACGTCGAGGTCGACATCGTCACCGACCAGACGTCGGCGCACGACCCGCTTTCGTACCTGCCCAAGGGCGTCAGCGTCGACGACTGGCACGACTACGCGGCCAAGAAGCCCGACGAGTTCACCGACCGCTCGCGCGAGTCGATGGCCGACCACGTCGAGGCCATGCTCGGCTTCCTCGACCGCGGCGCCGAGGTGTTCGACTACGGCAACTCCCTGCGTGGCGAGGCCAAGCTCGGGGGCTGCGAGCGCGCGTTCGACTTCCCCGGCTTCGTGCCCGCCTACATCCGCCCGCTGTTCTGCGAGGGCAACGGCCCGTTCCGCTGGGCGGCGCTCTCGGGTGACCCCGAGGACATCGCCGCGACCGACCGCGCGATGCTGGAGTTGTTCCCGGAGAACGAATCCCTCGCGCGCTGGATCAAGCTGGCCGGCGAGCGGGTGGCGTTCCAGGGGCTGCCCGCGCGGATCTGCTGGCTCGGCTACGGCGAACGCCACCTGGCCGGTCTGCGGTTCAACGAGATGGTGGCCGGCGGGGAGCTGAAGGCGCCAGTGGTGATCGGCCGTGACCACCTCGACTCCGGCAGTGTGGCCTCGCCGTACCGCGAGACCGAGGGCATGGCCGACGGCTCGGACGCGATCGCCGACTGGCCGCTGCTGAACGCGCTGGTCAACACGTCCTCCGGCGCCAGCTGGGTGTCCGTCCACCACGGTGGCGGTGTCGGCATGGGCCGGTCCATCCACGCCGGCCAGGTCAGCGTCGCGGACGGGACGCCGCTGGCCGCGCAGAAGCTCGAACGGGTGCTCACCAACGACCCGGGCATGGGCGTGATCCGGCACGTCGACGCGGGTTACGACCGCGCGGCCGACGTGGCGGACGAGCGCGGCGTGCGGGTGCCGATGCGGGCGGGCGAGTGAGCGCCTCGGGACTGCTGGCCGAGATCGCGGACGTCGGGCGCGACCCGAAGCGCGGCGGCTACTCGCGCCACGCCTTCGACGCGCCCGAGCAGGACCTGCGCGCGTGGTTCGGCGAGCGCGCGCTGGGCCTCGGGCTCGACGTCGACACCGACCACAACGGCAACATCTGGGCCTGGTGGGGTCCGCCGGGGCCGGACGCCGTCGTCACCGGCAGCCACCTCGACTCGGTCCCCGGCGGCGGGGCGTTCGACGGCCCGCTCGGCGTCGCGAGTGCCTTGGCCGCGGTGGAAACCCTGCAGCAGCGCGGGTTCCGGCCCGGGAAGCCGGTCGCCGTCGTCGTGTTCGCCGAGGAGGAGGGCGGCCGGTTCGGCGTCCCGTGCCTCGGCTCGCGGCTGCTCACCGGCACGATCGACGCCGCCAAGGCCCGCGGGCTGCGGGACGCCGACGGTGTCACGTTCGCCGAAGCCGCCGCGAAATCCGGCTTCGACCCGGCACGGGTCGGGCCCGACCCGGACCGGCTCGGGCGGATCGGGAAGTTCCTCGAACTGCACGTCGAGCAGGGCCGGGGGCTGATCGACCTCGGCTCGCCGGTGGCCGTGGGCAGCACGGTGATCGCCCACGGGCGGTGGCGGTTCTCCTTCGCGGGGCAGGGGAACCACGCCGGGGCGACGCTGCTGGCCGACCGGGCCGACCCGATGCTGCCGGCGGCCGCGACGGTCACCGCCGTCCGGCGGCTGGCCCGCGCGGTGCCGGACGCACGCGCGACCGTGGGCCGCCTGGTGCCGACCCCGGGCGGCACGAACGTCATCGCGTCCACAGTGGACCTGTGGCTCGACGCGCGCGTGCCGGGCACCGCGACCCCGGCGCTGGTCTCCGAGATCGCGCGAGCCGCCGAAGCCGCGGCGGCGGAGGAGGGGTGCCGCGTCGAGGTGACGCGGGAGTCCTATTCGGACGACGTCGTGTTCGACGACACGCTCCGGCGCGACCTCGGCGGGTGGCTCGGCGGCCCGCCGGAGCTGCCCACCGGCGCCGGGCACGACGCCGCCGTCCTCGCCGGGTTCGTCCCGGCGGGCATGCTCTACGTGCGGAACCCGACCGGCGTCAGCCACTCGCCCGAGGAGTTCGCCGAGGCCGAGGACGTCGAAGCCGGTGCGTCGGCGCTGGCCACGGTCCTGGAGCGGCTGGCGCGATGACCTTCGGCCCGCGGGGGCGCCCCCCGTTTCCAGCCTATCGCTCGGCACCGACGGTTTTCTGGTGCGAACAGGCCTGGCTGCCGGACGGGATCGCGGCCGGCGTGCGGATCGACGTCGACGGCGGCCGGATCACCGCGGTGACGCCGGGTTCGCCGCGCGCGGGCACGATCCTCGGCGGGCTCACCCTGCCGGGCTTCGCGAACGGGCACTCGCACGCCTTCCACCGGGCGTTGCGGGGGCGGACGCACCACGCGCGCGGCACGTTCTGGACCTGGCGCGAGCGGATGTACGCGCTGGCGTCCCGGCTCGATCCCGAGGCGTACTACCGGCTGGCCCGCGGGGTGTACGCCGAGATGGTGCTCGGCGGGTACACGAGCGTCGGGGAGTTCCACTACCTGCACCACGCACCCGGCGGGAAGCCGTACGCCGACCCGAACGCGATGGGGCAGGCGTTGCGGCAGGCCGCGGCCGACGCCGGAATCCGGCTGACGCTGCTCGACACGTGCTACCTCGCGGGGGGCATCGGCGTCGAACCGGACGAGGTCCAGCGGCGGTTCTCCGACGGCTCGGCCACGGCGTGGGCCTCGCGGGTGGCCGAGCTGGACGAAGGCGAGCTGTTCCGGGTCGGCGGGGCGATCCATTCCGTGCGTGCGGTGCCGGAGGACCAGCTGTCCGAAGTGGACGACGGTGTGCAGGGGGACCGGCCGCTGCACATCCATCTGTCCGAGCAGCGGGCGGAAAACGAGCAGTGCGAGGCGGCCACCGGGTTCACCCCGACCGGGCTGCTGTGGGACAACGGCGTGCTCGCGGAGCGGCTCACCGTGGTCCACGCGACCCACCTCACCGACCGGGACGTGCGGTGGCTCGGCGAGTTCCGGGTCGGCGCGTGCTTCTGCCCGACCACCGAACGCGACCTCGGCGACGGCATCGGCCCGGCCCGCGCGCTGCGGGACGCCGGGGTGCGGCTGAGCATCGGCAGCGACAGCAACGCCGTCGTCGACGCCTTCGAGGAAACCCGCGCGCTGGAGCTCGACGACCGGCTGGCCAGCGAGGAACGCGGCCGGTTCGGCGCCGCGGAACTCCTCGCGGCGGGCACGGACCACGCGGCGATCGGGTGGGGCGAGGTCGGCGCGCTCGCCGAGGGGGCGGCCGCGGACTTCGTCACCGTCGCCCTGGACACCGTGCGGACGGCCGGGATCGAGCCGTCGGGGGTCCTGTTCGCCGCGTCGGGCGCGGACGTCCGGCACGTCGTCGTCGCCGGTCGCGAGGTCGTGCGCGACGGCGTGCACCTGCTCGTGGACCGGCCGGAAACCGTCTTGGCGAAGGAGATCGAGGCACTGTGGCAGTCCTGATCACGGGCATCGGCGAGCTCACCACCAACGACCCGGCGCTGGGCCGCCTGTCCGACGCGGCTCTGGTGCTGGACGGCCCGCGCGTGGCGTGGGTGGGCCCGGCGGCGAGCGCGCCGGACGCCGACGAGCGCGTCGACGTCGAAGGCCGGGCGGTCCTGCCCGGCTGGGTCGACAGCCACACGCACCTGGTCTTCGCCGGCGACCGCACCGCGGAGTTCGAGGCGAGGATGGCCGGGAAGCCCTACACCGCGGGCGGAATCGCGACCACGGTCGAGGCGACGCGGGAAGCGTCCGACGAGCAGCTGGCCGCGAACCTGCGGCAGCACGTGGACGAGGCGGCCCGGCAGGGGACGACCTGCCTGGAGACGAAGACGGGCTACGGGCTGACCGTCGCGGACGAGGCCCGCAGCGCCCGGATCGCCGCGGAGGTCGCCGACGAGGTGACGTTCCTCGGGGCGCACCTGGTGCCGCCCGGGGCCGACGCGGAGTCCTATGTGGACCTGGTGTGCGGGGAAATGCTCGACGCCGTGGCGGGAAGCGTGCGCTGGGCGGACGTGTTCTGCGAGACGGGGGCGTTCGACGAGGCCCAGTCGGCGCGGGTGCTGAAGGCCGCCGCCGAGCGGGGCCTCGGCCTGCGGGTCCACGGCAACCAGCTGGGCGAAGGCCCCGGCGTGCGGCTGGCGGTGGAGCTGGGCGCGGCGAGCGTCGACCACTGCACGTACCTGTCGGACTCCGACGTCGAAGCGCTCGCGGCGTCCGAGACGGTCGCGACCCTGCTGCCCGCGTGTGATTTGTCGACCCGGCAGGCACTCGCGCCGGCCCGGCGGCTGCTCGACGCGGGCGCGACGGTGGCTTTGGCCAGCAACGCCAACCCGGGCAGTTCGTACACGACGTCGATGGCGTTCTGCGTCGCGACGGCCGTGCTGCAGATGCGCATGACGATCGAGGAGGCGGTCCGGGCCGCGACGGCGGGCGGCGCGAAGGCGCTGCGCCGCGAGGACGTGGGCGTCCTGCGGCCCGGTTCGCGGGCCGACGTCCACGTCCTCGACGCGCCTTCGGTGACGCACCTGGCTTATCGCCCGGGCGTGCCGCTGACCCGCGCGGTGTGGCGCGCGGGCGAGCGCGTGCGCTAACGTCGAAGGCGAGGACGCGCGAAGACACAGTCCGGTATGGGTTAGTCCGGGCAGCTCACGCAGGCTTACCTGTGCGTCCCTTCCTCATCCGTGACGAAGGGACAGCTGTGTCCGTGATCATCATCGGTGCCGGCCTGGGTGGCCTGAGCCTCGCGCACGGCCTGCGCCGCGCGGGAATCCCGTGCCTGGTCCACGAACGCGACGAATCGGCCGGGGCGCGCAAGCAGGGCTACCGCCTGCACATCGGCGGGGACGGCGACACGGCGTTGCGCGAGGTGCTGCGCCCCGAACTGCACGAACTCTTCCGCGCCACCGCGGGCCGGGCGCTGCCGCACACCAACGTCTACGACGACCGGCTGCGGCTGCGCACGCGCCTGGCCGACCCGGGTGTCCACCTCAACACCAACCGCTTCACCGTGCGGCAGATCCTGCTCCACGGCCAGGAAGTCCGCTACGGCAAGCGGTTCACCCGCTACGAGACCGACGCGGACGGCGTGACCGCGTACTTCGCCGACGGGACGTCCGCGCGGGGCGAGCTGCTCGTCGGGGCCGACGGCATCAATTCCGCCGTGCGGCGGCAGTACCTCCCGCACGCCCGGGTCGTCGACGCCGGGCTCGTGCACCTCTACGGCCGGATCCCGCTGACCCCGGAAACCCGCGCGCTGTTCGAGCCGGAGATGTTCGCGGTGTTCTCGATGATGCTCGGACCGGACCGGACGATGGTCGGCTTCGCGCCGGTCGACTACCCCGAACCGGTGGCCCGGGTGTGCGCGCGGCTGGTCCCGGACCTGCGGTTGCGCGACGACCGGCCGTACATGACCTGCTCGGTCGGCGCCCGCTGGGAAGTCGTCGGCCACCCGGAGGAGGAGCTGGCCGCGATGGCGCCGGACGACCTGCGGAAGGTCGCGCTCCGCCTGGTGGACGGCTGGCACCCGCTGGCCCGCGCGATGGTCGAGCGGTGGGACGTCCCGGCGACGTTCCCGCAGCCGATCCGCACGAGCGTTCCGATCGGGCGGTGGGAGCCGTCGCGCGTGACGCTGGTCGGTGACGCGATCCACGCGATGAGCCCGGCGGCCGGCGCGGGCGCCAACACCGCGTTGCGCGACGGTGCGGCCCTGGCGGCCGCGCTGGCCGGGGCACCCCTGCTCGAAGCCGTGGCGGCCTACGAGACCGCGATGGTGAACTACGGGTTCGCCGCCGTGCGGGAATCGGCCGAGAACGGGCGCCGGTACCTCGGGCAGCGCCCGCTCACGTCGTGACGACCACCCGGCGGCACTGGTTCGTGCCGCCGGCCTGCTCGTTGACCTTCACGCCGGCGGCCGTGCCGGTGAGCGCGGAGTTGTCGGCGGACGCGAGGTCGAAGTGGATGATCGTCTCGCCGTTGACCGCCGCGGTCACCGTGCCGGACCGGACCGCCGCGGCGAGCGTGTGGAAGCCACCGGCGTTGACCGGCTTGCCGGTCGCCAGCACCAGCTGCGTCAGCGTGCCGCCGATGGCCTTGTAGAGCCGGAGGTTCACCCCGCCGGTCTCGGCCGTGAACAGCAGGTAGTTCCCGGCGTCGGTGTAGCGCAGGAAGAGGCCGAACCCGGCCTGGCCGGACCACGCGAAGTCGGCCTCCACGCGGTGGTCGGGGCTCGAGGTCTCGAGCACCGCGTGGTCGGCGACGTTGTCGGCGCTGGCCGAGCGCAGGACGCCGTCGACCACGGTCACCGCGCCGTTGCCGGTCCACCAGGGGATGGGCAAGGCGCCGTTCGGCTGCTGGAACGTCGTGCCGAGCACGAGCTGGTCGTAGCCCGACCGCGCGGCGTCCTGCTCGCCGGGGACGAACCCCAGCGGCGTCACCTGGGCGCCGCTGCCGAGGTAGGCGAAGGCCAGCCGCGACTCCGTGCTCGTCGGGTCCTCGGCGGCCAGCACCGTGAAGACCTGCCCCGGCGTGGTTTCCAGCAGTGACGCGTACGTCGACTGGCCACCCTTCGGGGGTGTCTGGACGATGGACGGCGGCAGCCAGCTCGCGCCGCGGTCGCGGGTGGACCGCATCGCGAACCGGCCCGAACCGTCCCGGAAGGCGACGACGATCGTGTCGTCGGCCTGCCAGACCGAGGACGGCCGTCCGCTGCCGGTGAACGCGGCGGCGGGGGTGGACCAGGTGGTGCCGCTGTCGGTCGAGAGGGCCGCGCCGATCGAGGCGTTGTTGCCCCAGCGGAAGGTCAGGAACAGCGCGCTGCCGCGCTGCACGAGGTAGGGCTCCTGGTAGTCGCGCCCGGCGGCCTGGCCGTTGACGAGCCTGCTCGACGTCCAGGTGGCGCCGCCGTCGGTGGAGCGGGCGAGCCAGACGGAGTCGAAGGTGTCGCCGGAGCTCTTCGAGTAGTGCGCGGCCAGGAGGGTGTTGTCGGACAGCTGCACGACGGGCGCGGTGATCGCCGACGAGGGCAGGCTCGCGTCGATCCGCGTCTCGGCGCTCCACGTCACGCCGTTGTCGGCCGAGGAGCGGAAGAACGAGCCCGCGGCGGCCACCGACGTGGTGCCCTTGAAGTAGGTCAGGTAGAGGGTGGTGCCGGTGCGGCTGAGGGAGACCGACGGGTCGCGGTAGTCGGTACCCGCGGACGCGGCGACGACGGTGGCCGGCGCCGACCACGTCCGGCCGTTGTCGGTGCTCGTCGTGCTCCGCAGGAAGCCGTCGCGGTTGGTGTAGTGGTTGCTGCCCTGGCGATGGACGACGTACAGCGTGCCGTCCGGCAACCGGGTCACGCCCGGGAACGCCGAGTGCTGGGTGTCCTGTCCGTACGCGATGGTGGGCTTGGTCGCCCGGATGGTGCGCGTGCTGCCGCCGGGGCTGTCGGGTTGCCGCAAGGTCATGCCCCGACCGTAGTGGCGGGACCCGCCGGCGTGGGCGCCTTCCGCGGGGTTCGCCCGAACAGCGTCACGGCTGCTCCGATCAGGGCGAGCAGCCCGCAGAGCCACGCGAACCAGTCGCCGAAGCGGGCGTACGGCGTCTTCCCCGGTCCGATCGGGACGTCGGCGACGACGACCGTGAACGGGCTGTCGCCGGTGCGGGCCTCGGCCCGCACGTGGCCTTGGGCGTCGGCGAGCATCGGCGTTCCGCGGGCCGCGCTCCAGGCCACCGAGAAGCCGTTTTCGACGCCGCGGATCAGCGCCGTGCGGCTGTGGGCCCAGCCGTCGGCGTCTTCGTCGGACGCCGGGATGAGGACCAGGCCCGTGCCGGCTCGGCCGTACTCGCCGCTGGGGTCGGCGAAGTTGACGTCCATGCACACCATGAGCCCGGCTCCGCCGACGTGCGCGAGCCCGGTGCCCGCGGTGAGGTTCGGCGAATCCCCGTTGTGCCACTTGCGGTATTCCACCGGCGGGCCGGACGGCGGAATCGCCAGTGCGGCGTTGAACCGGCCGTCCGGGGTCGTGTCGACGACGCCGGTGACGACGTCGACGTTCCGCCTGCGGGCGACCTCCGTGAGGGCTTCGACGAGCAGCGGACGGCCGGTTTGGTCCACCGCGAAGGCGGCTTCGGGCAGCACCACGACCCGGACGCCGTCCGGCAGCCGCCCGATCTGGTCCACATAGGACTTCAGGACGGCCTGGCCGTCCGGTGTGGTGACGTCGGGCGCCCAGTGGTTCCGGCCCGGTGCGACCAGCGCGAGCCGGGTCGACGGGCCGGTCGGCGGGGGCGTGGTCCACAGGAGGAGCCCGCCCACGGCGGCGGTGACGGTGACGGTGACGGTGACCAGCCCGGCCACCCGGGCTAGGCCGTGCACCCGCGGGGCGAGCGCGGCGGCGACGGCCGCCGGGACGAACAGCACGAGGTATTCGATCCCCCAGCCGCCGGTCACCGTGGCCAGGCGCAGCACGGACGGCCGGTCGGCCTGCGTCGTCATCAGGGTGTCCATCACGCCGGTCGGGTTGAGCAGCGAAACGCCGTAGAGGACCACAGTCCAAAACCCGGGTGCCGCGAGCGCGGCCAGCAGGCCGTGCCCGCGGCGGACCAGCGCCCGGAACAGCCCGGTGGCCACCGCGAACAACACTGCGCTGCCGCCGAGGATGGCGAGCGCGGCGGGCCGCGGGACCGACTGGGAGTGCCAGAAGTAGCTCCAGCTCCCGGAGCCGCCCGCGAGGTGGGCGAGGAACGCGCAGGCCATCGCCGCGGCCGCGGGAACGCGCGGCGCGAGCAGCAGGATCGGCAGGGGCGCCACCCAGGCGAGCTCGGGCACCGGATCCAGGCCGGTGCCGAAGAAGAACGTCACGGCCGACGCCGCGGTCGCGACGACCGCCCACCCCACCTTGCCCCTCATGCCCATCATGCCCCCTCGGCGCTCGGTCCCGAGGGTTCCAGGCGGCGCGGACGGGTGCACTGGGCTGAACCCCCGTGCCGGCGGTGGGGCGCACCCCACCCCGGTTCATGCAGAGTTCAGTAAGCCGTCACGCGACAGGCATCGGAGCCGTCCCCGTCGATCAGTAGCGTTGCTAACGAACAGCAACGAAAGTGGGCCGCCCATGGACTTCTCGCTGATCGTGCTGGTGGTGATCGTCGCCGCGCTGGCCTTCGACTTCACCAACGGCTTCCACGACACCGCCAACGCGATGGCCACCTCCATCGCCACCGGGGCGCTCAAACCGAAGGTCGCCGTCGCCGTTTCGGCCGTGCTGAACCTCGTCGGCGCCTTCCTCTCCGTCGAGGTCGCGAAGACGATCTCCGGCGGGATCGTCGACGACACGAAGGTGACGCCGGTGATCATCTTCGCCGGGCTCGTCGGTGCCATCGTCTGGAACCTGGTGACCTGGCTGATCGGGCTGCCGTCGAGTTCCTCGCACGCCCTCTTCGGCGGGCTGATCGGCGCGACCTGGATCGCCTCCGGCTCCGACGCCGTGCACTTCGGGAAGGTCGTCGAGAAGGTCCTGATCCCGGCACTCGCCTCGCCGATCGTCGCCGGGGTCGTCGCGACGCTGGGCACCTTCCTCGTCTACCGGATCACGGCCCGGGCGAAGCAGGACACCGTGGGCCGCACCTTCAAGGCCGGCCAGATCGCCTCCGCCTCGCTGGTGTCGCTCGCGCACGGCACGAACGACGCGCAGAAGACCATGGGTGTCATCACGCTGACGCTGATCGCCTCCGGCTCGCTCGCGCCGAACTCGGGACCGCCGATCTGGGTGATCCTGACCGCCGGCACCGCGATCGCGCTCGGCACCTACCTCGGTGGCTGGCGGATCATCCAGACGATGGGCAAGAAGCTCACCGAAATCCAGACGCCGCAGGGGTTCGCGGCCGAGACGAGCGCCGCGGCGGTCATCCTCACCTCGGCGCACCTCGGGTTCGCCCTGTCCACCACGCACGTCTGCTCGGGCGGCATCATCGGCTCCGGGCTCGGCCGCAAGCTCGCCGAAGTCCGCTGGGGTGTCGCCGGCCGGATGGTCCTCGCGTGGGCGCTGACGCTGCCCGCCGCGGCGATCGTCGGCGCCGTCGCCGCCGAGGTCTCGACGCTCGGGACCTGGGGCACCGTGCTGGTCGGCCTGGCCGGGGCCGTCGTCGCGCTGGGCATCTACCTCGCGTCGAAGCGGAACCCCGTCGGCGCCCACTCCGTCACCGAGTCCGAGCCGGCCGTCCAGCCGGCCAACGCCTGAGGAGCGCCGTGCACATCGATTGGGGTTCCCTCGGTCTCGTCTTCGTCGTCGCGCTGGCCGCGGTCGTGGTGCTGACCAGCCTCTTCTCGGTCGGGGTGGTCGGGCTTTCGCAGCGCGACTCGGCCCGTGAGGCGGGCGGTTCGGGCTCCGGCCCGCTGGCCGGCGCGGTCCTCTGCTTCGCGCTCTGCGCGGCGATCGTCGGCTACGGGATCTACTTGATCGTCGCCTGAACGCGGTCCCGGAAGCCGCCGGGCAGGCCGGCGAGCATCGGCTTCAGCGTGGCGCGCCGCGCTTCGCCCAGGTGGGTCAGCAGGTCGAGCGCCGGCGTCCAGAGGTCCTCGTCGGCGCTCGCCGCCGTGACCAGCCGGCCGAGCCGGTGCGCCGGGAGCAGGCCGACGACGTGGTCGATGCGGCGCTTGTCGTCGAGCACGAAGGCGATCCGCAGCAGCGACGGGTCGTCGATCTGCTCCAGGGCCCGCCGGACCGTCGGGTCGGGCAGGTGCCCGACGAACCGGCCGAGGGTGATCCAGTCCTCCTTGCGCGCCAGCTCGCGGGCGACGGCGAGGACGGTGTCCAGGGGAATCCGGCCGATGATCGCGCTCGCGCGCCGCGGATCGAGTTCCGCGGCCACCTCGGCGAGGAACCGGGGGCTGAGCCGCTTGGCGACGTCGACGCCGCGGGAGACGTCGACCAGCCCGGCGATCCGGGCGCACAGCAGCGGGCCGAACACCTTCTCGGCGATCTTGGCGAGCACCCCGACGGGCACGACCCGCGCGGCCAGGGCCATCCGCTGCAGCGCCGCGGCGTTGGCGTCGAACAGCGTGTCGGTGACCTGCTCGCGAAAGGCCCGCAGGTCGTCGGCGTCGACGCGGGCGAGGTACGCCAGCCGCGCGGGTTCGACGCCGAGGACGCGGGCCAGCTTGAGGATCTCGGCTTCGGCCGCGTAGTCCGTCACAGGCCGACCGCCTTCCGGACGGCGCCGCGCAGCAGCGCGGGAACGTACCGGAGGCCTTCTTCGCCTGCCTCGGCGAGCGCTCTCGCCTGCCGCCTGCGCGCGTCGCGCAGCGCGTCGGCGAGGTCCTGCCGCTCGTGCTCTTCGAGGGCCTCGATGCCTTCGGGGAGGTAGCCGCCCAACTGGTCGGCGAGTGTGCGCTCGGCCATGGTGGATCATCATGCAACACCGGGGACGCTGCCGCGAGCGGCGTTCACATTCGAGAGCGGTGCTCGCGCAGGTTTCCGGCGCGGCGCTCCGAAGCGAGAGCACTGCTCACTTGCCGCCGTGAGCGCTGGTCGGTTTCGAGAGCAGTGCTCACGGAAGCCGGGCGGCCGTGGCGGCGGCGAAGGGTTGACTTTCGGCAGTGGTCGCCCGCCGGCACGCCTTGTAGCTTCGGTTTCGTGCGGACGGCAACGAAACGCAGGTGGCAGGTGGTGCTCGACGTCGCCGTCGGGCTGTTCCTCGCGTTCACCGTCGTCGCGGGCATGCTGGGCACCCGGTCGTACGGGGAACTCGCCGGCGGTCTCGCGGTCGTGGCCGGCTCGGTCGCCACCGCCCGGCGGTACCCGGCCGTCTCGCTCGGCATCGCGCTGGCCGGGGCGCTGGCCGTGCCGTTCCCCTACCGCGATCGCGTGCCGGTGTGGGTCATCTTCGTCCTGGTCGCGATGAGCTACCAGGCCGGGCTGCGGATGCCGCGGGCCCGTCCCGGGATCCTGACCGGGACGGCCGTCGCGGTGCTCGGGCTGCCGGTCGCGCTCGTCTTCGGCCCGGACGGCCTCGGCGACTGGGCGGCGATGGTCGCGATCCTCGTCTTCGCCGTGGCTGCTCGGCCGGTACGTCCGGGTCCGCGGCGAACTCGCCCGCACCGGCTGGCGCCGGGCCGAGGAGATGGAGAGCAGGCAGCAGCTGGTCGCCGCGCAGGCGCGGCTGCGCGAGCGCGCGCGGATCGCCAGCGACATGCACGACTCGCTGGGGCACGAGCTGAGCCTGATCGCCGTCCGCGCCGCCGCGCTGGAGGTCGCGGGCGGTCTCGACGACGCCCAGCGCGACGCGGCCGCGCAGCTGCGGACCAGCGCCGCGACGGCGACCGAGCGGCTGCGCGAAATCATCGGCGTGCTGCGCGAGGACGCCGCGCCGGTCGAACCGGTGCAGGGCGACCTCGGCGAGCTGATCTCGCGGGCGCGGGCCTCCGGCCTGCAGATCAAGTCCACAGTGGACGCAGCGGAGGCGCCCCCGATGGTGGCCCGTGCCGCGTACCGCGTGGTGCAGGAAGCCCTGACGAACGTGGCGAAGCACGCGCCGGGCGCCGCCGTGACCGTCCGGGTGCGCAGCAGCGGCGCACGGACCGACGTCAGCGTGGTCAACGCGCCACCGCCCGCCGGGCCGCTGCCGGGCGCGGCGTCCGGGCACGTCGGGCTGATCGGCCTGCGCGAACGCGTCCGGCTCGTCGGCGGCACGCTGCGGGCCGGCCCCGACGCGGGCGGGTTCGCCGTCACCGCGACGCTGCCGCACGGCGCCGCGCCGTCCGCGCCGTTCACGCCGTCCGACGACGAGGCCGAGCCGTCGACGTCGTCGGCCCGGGCCCTGGAACTGGCCCGGCGCGACGTGCGGCGCAGCCTGGTCCAGGCCGTCGCCGTTCCGCTGGGTCTCTTCGCGGCGCTCCTCGGGATCGCCGGGATCGCGTTCCTCTACCAGTGGAACTCCTCCGAGCTGCCCGCCGACGGCTACGAACGGCTGCGGATCGGGCAGCCGCGCACCGAGGTGGCGCCGCAGCTGCCCGGGAACCAGCGCGCCGCCCGGCCGGTGCGGAACGAGCCGCCGCTGCCGCCGGTGCCCGGCGCGGTGTGCGAGTACTACGGCACCGGACGGTCGTGGCTGGACAACGACTACGCCGCCTACCGGCTGTGTTTCGCCGATGGGAAGCTGATCACCAAGGACCGGTTCACCGAGGGGGCACCGTGATCAGGGTCGTGCTGGCCGACGACGAGGCGATGATGCGGGCGGGGGTCGCCGCAATCCTCGCCGCTGACGCGGAGATCGAGGTCGTCGCCGAAGCCGCCGACGGCCGGGCGGCCGTCTCGCAGGTCCTCGCCACCCACCCCGACGTCGTGCTGCTGGACATCCGCATGCCCGCGCTGGACGGCCTCGGCGCGGCGGCGGAGATCCGGCGGCTGCGGCCCGCCACCGGCGTGATCATGCTGACGACGTTCGGCGAAGACGACTACATCGAGCGCGCACTGGGACTGGGCGCGGGCGGTTTCCTGCTGAAGTCGGGCGACCCGCGCGAGCTGCTGTCCGGGATCCACGCCGTCGCCGGCGGGGCCGCGTTCCTCTCGCCCAAGGTGGCCCAGCGGGTGATCGCCCGGCTGTCCGGCGGGCAGCTGACCCGCGCCGCCGCGGCCCGCGAGCGGATCGCCGCCCTGACCCCGCGAGAACGGGAAGTGCTGACCCTGGTGGGGTCCGGACTGTCCAATGCGGACATCGCGGCGAAGATGTTCGTCGTCGAGGGGACGGTGAAGGCGCACGTGAGCACGATCCTGACCCGGCTCGGGGCGAAGAACCGGGTGCAGGCGGCGATCACGGCGTACGAGGCCGGGCTGGTCGGGGGAGACGCGGCGGCACCCACCCCGTGATCCCCGCGCCCACGCGGGCGGTCGCCGTGGCCGGGAGGCACTTGAGCACGGCCGTGCGCAGTGCGGCCGCGACCGGGTTGGTCAGCTGCGGGCCGAGCCTGCCCATCCGGACCGACTCCCGGACGACCTTTTGGCTGCGGGGCCGCCGGATCCGGTCGTAGCTCGCCAGTGCGGCGTCGACTGTGTCCTGTGTGGACACCGCGTGGGCGAGCACGACGGCGTCTTCGAGCGCCTGGCAGCCGCCCTGCCCGAGGAACGGCGGCATGGCGTGGGCGGCGTCGCCGAGCAGCGCGATGCGGCCGCGGGTGTAGGTGGGGAGCGGGGTGCCGAGGTGGTGGAGGTCGTGGTGCAGGACGGCCTCCGGCGGGGTTGCGGCCAGGAGGGCCGGGATCGGGTCGTGCCAGCCGGCTGCTTCGGGTTTTTCCGCGCTCCGGCCGGGTTCGCCGACGGAACAGATCCACCAGTAGACGTCACCGCCGGTCAGCGGAAGGACGCCGACCTCGGTGCCGCGGTCGAAACTGGTGCTCAGCCGGGTGCCCGGGAGGTGCGCGACGCCGCGGAACGCCGTGCTGCCGGAGTACACCGGTTCCGGGTGGTGCGGGAACAGCGCGTGGCGGACCCGGCTGTCGATGCCGTCGGCCGCGACGACGAGGTCGGCGCGCAGTTCGGTGTGGCCGTGGCGGACCAGGCCGTCTTCGCGGACTTCGGTGACTTCGGTGCCGGTCTGCAGGCTTGCGGCCGGGACGGCGGCCCGGAGGGCGGCGATGAGGTCCCGCCGGTGGATCGCGCCCAGCGGCCGCCCGTGCCGGCGGCCGAACGCGGCGCCGTCGAAGCGGGTGATCCGGCGGCCGCGCCGGTCGCGGATGCCGCCGTCGTGCTGCGGGGCCAGGTGTTCGCCGAGGTCCACGCCGAGTTCGTCGAGGCACCGCTGGGCGTTCGGCCAGAGGGAGATGCCTGCGCCGACGTCGCCGAACTCGGGCGCTTTCTCGAGAACGGTGACCGTCCAGCCGACCCGGTGCAGCCCCGCGGCCGCCGCCAGTCCGCCGATGCCTCCGCCGACCACTATCGCGTGCACGTCGCCTCCTCTACAGGTGTAGAGGACTCTACACCTGTAGAGTCGTCGGTCGTGGAACGGATCGAAGTGATTGCCGACGCAGCGATCGAGGTGATCGCGGCGGAGGGCATGCGCGGCCTGACCCACCGGGCGGTGGACCGCGCGGCGGCCCTGCCGGTGGGCTCGACGTCGTACTACGCGCGCACGCGCGCGGCGCTGCTGGAGCTGACGATCGCCCGGATCGTGGCGCTGGACCAGCCTGCGCCCCGGCCGTCGGCGACGTTGGCGGAGTTCATCGCGGGGTACGCGTTCGAGGCGATCACCACCGGCCGGACGCGGATGCTGGCGCGCTACGAGTTCGCGTTGGAGGCAACCCGGCGCCCGGAGCTGCGCGCGGCGTACGACGAGGGCGGGTTGTCGATCCGCCACCAGGCGACGGCGGCGCTGGAGGCGGCCGGTTCGACGGACCCCGTGCGGCACGCTCGGATCGTGGTGGACTGGATGGAGGGGACGATCTTCGGTGCGCTGGCGGGGACGGGGTCACTGGCGCCGCCGGGGTTGGGGGAGCTGGTGGAGAGCGCCCGGGAAGTGTTGGCGGGTATGGGATTGGGGTGACGTCTGCCCGGTTGTCCACATCCTCGCCGTGATGTGGAGAACTAGGTTGGGGTGGGGGGATTTTTCCGGCTTTGTCGGGCCCTGCCGGTAGACTGGACTTGGGACGCCCCCCGGAGAGGGTGGGGGCCGTTTTGTGTGGGGTGTCCTGGGGCGCAACAACGCCGCGCCTGCCAGGGGACGCTGTCTTCGGCCCAGCCGTGGGCTGGAGTGGGGATCGGTTTTGGTGGGCGGTTGGGGCCTCAGTTCGTTTCCGGCGCCGGTGGCTGGCCGGGGGCCTGACTGGTTAACCGGCTCCGGTGGCTGGTGGCGCGCCTGGGTGGGTGCCCAACACTGGTGGCTGGTGGCGGCCCTGAATGGGCGCCCGGCCATGGTGGCTGGTGGCGGCCCTGAATGGGTGCCCGGCCATGGTGGCTGATCGCGGGAAGCGGTGGGTAGGGCTCCTGCGGGAGCGTCCTCCGTGCTGAGCGCAGCGGCGTCGCGGGCGGGGCGGGCTGGGGACTGCGCCGCGGCGTGGGTCGGCCCCGCCGTCCGAGGGCGGCAGGGCTGTCGTGCACCACTTTGCCCAGGCTCTTCCGGAGGAGAGCCCCCGCGTCAGGCGTCCCGGCGGCGCAACACCGCCGCGCCCACCAGCAGGGCCGCCGCCGTCCAAGCTGCGCAGATTGCCAGCCCCACCCACGGTGCATACGGGGCCGCCGTCATCGTGATCGGGTTCGGCCGGCCTGACTCCACCATCGCGTTCACCCCCGCCATGCCCGGGAAGTACGGCACCGCCTCCGGTACGCCCAGCGATGCCACGATCAGCGGCAACGGGACCAGCAGCACGATCACCGACACCAGCGTCCCCGCCGCGCTGCGCAGTGCCCAGGCCATTCCCGTGCACAGCAGCCCCAGCAGGGCGAAGTAGCCGCCCATGCCCGATGCCGTCGTGAAGCCCGCTTCGAACGATGTCTGCAGGCCGTGGCCGTTCATCACCGCGGTGGCCAGCGCCATGCCCGCGCACGACAGCAGCACTCCGTACGCGAACAGCACCGGCGCCAGCACCGCCGCCTTCGCCAGGACCACGCGGGCGCGGACCGGCGTCCACAGCAGGGTCGAGCGGATGCCGCCGCCGGCGTACTCGCTCGTCACGAACAGCGTTGCCAGTGCGATCACCGCGAACTGCGTCAAATAGAAACCGCCGCCCAGGGCGATCGTGTGGGCTGCCTGCGGCTGGTCACCGAGGCGCTGGGCGACCGCCGACAGCGTGCCGTAGGCCAGCATCAGCGCCGCGCCCGCCACCAGGCACCACCAGGTCGCGCGGACCGACCAGAACTTCGTCCACTCCGCGGCCACCGCGCCCGGGAGCCCGCCGCCGCGGACCTCGACCGGTGCCGTCATGCCGATACCCCGTACTCCACCGAAGACGCCGTCAATTCCATATACGCCTGCTCGAGCGAGGCCGTCCGCTCCGCCAGCCCGTGCACGCGGATCCCCAGCTCGTGCACGAGGTCGCCGACGCGGGTGACGTCGATGCCGTCCACCACCAGCTCGTCCGGCTCGCCCGGGTGCGTCGGCGCGCCCTCGGCGCGCAAGCGCGCGGCCAGTGCCGACCGGTCGCCATCGGCGGGGATGCGGACCGAGACCGTCGTGCGGGAATTGCCCGCGATGAACTCCGGCACCGGGGCGTCGGCCAGCAGCTTGCCGCGGCCGATCACCACCAGGTGGTCGGCGGTCAGCTGCATTTCGCTCATCAGGTGGCTCGAGACGAACACCGTCCGTCCTTCGGCCGCCAGTGAACGCATCAGCTGCCGGACCCAGCGGACGCCGTCCGGGTCGAGGCCGTTGACCGGCTCGTCGAACAACAGCACCCCCGGGTCGCCGAGCAGTGCGCCCGCGATGCCCAGCCGCTGCCCCATGCCGAGCGAGAACTGGCCCACCCGCTGGCCGGCGACGTCGGAAAGCCCGACGGTGGCCAGGACTTCCTCGACGCGGCTCGTCGCGATGCCGTTGCTGCGCGCCATGGCCAGCAGGTGCTTCCCCGCGCTGCGGCCCGGGTGCAGCGCCTTGGCGTCGAGCAGCGCGCCGACCTCGCGCAGCGGGTGCCGCAGGTCGCCGTAGCGCCGTCCGCCGACCAGGGCTTCGCCCGCCTGCGGGTGGTCGAGCCCGACGGTCATCCGCATGGTCGTCGACTTCCCGGCGCCGTTCGGGCCGAGGAACCCGGTCACCCGGCCCGGTGCGACATCGCACGTGAGCGCGTCGACGACGGTTTTCTCCCCGTAGCGCTTGGTGAGTCCTCTGAGGGTGATCATGCGCCGAAGTCTGCGGCCCGCGGGGGTGCGCGGGCATCGGACGACGGTCGCGGGCGGCCCCCGACTTTCGTCGGGTTCCGCTAGGCGCGGCGGCGGGTGTGCCGGGTCGGGACCGCGCCCGCCGGGTCCTCCGGCCAGGGGTGCTTCGGATAGCGGCCGCGCAGGTCGGCGCGCACGGCCGGGTAGCCGGACGTCCAGAAGGACGCGAGGTCGGCGGTGATCGCCGCGGGCCGGCCGGCGGGGGAGAGCAGGTGCAGCACCACCGGGACGCCGGCGAGCACCGGGGTTTCGGTCCAGCCGAAGGTTTCCTGGAGCTTGACGGCGAGGACCGGCTGGTCGCCGCGGTAGTCGACGCGGATGTGCGACCCCGACGGCACTTCGAGGCGGTCCGGGGCGAGGTCGTCGAGTTTCGCCGCTTCCGGCCAGGGGAGGAGGGCCCTCAGGGCGGTGCCCGCGTTGATGGCCGCCAAATCGGCCTTCCGGCGGGCGGTGCCGAGGTCCAGCCAGCTGTCCACATCGGACAGCAGGGCGGTGTCGCCGACCGGGGGCCACGGCGGGCCGAGGACGCGGTGCAGGAAGGCCATCCGTTCGCGCAGGCGGGTCGCGTCCTGGGTCCACTTGAGGAGGCCGAGTCCTTCGGCCTGCAGGCCGGCGACGAGGGCGTCGTGGACGTCGGCGTTCTTCAGGGGCTTTTCGGACAGGACGATGGCGCCGAGCTTGCGGACCCGCCGGGCGACGACGTCGCCGTCCCAGGTGACTTCGTCCACTTCGGACACCGGGCCGGTGCGGACGGCGAGGGTTTCGTCGGCGGCCGCGGCGAGGCGGATGGTGCCGTGGACGCGGCCGGGGTCGCGGGTGGCTTC
The DNA here is from genome assembly GCF_046548775.1 of Amycolatopsis sp. cmx-4-61. NCBI lineage: Bacteria > Bacillati > Actinomycetota > Actinomycetes > Pseudonocardiales > Pseudonocardiaceae > Amycolatopsis > Amycolatopsis sp. cmx-4-61. The sequence goes on from NZ_JAEBEI010000013.1 coordinate 67,235, forward strand.
GGCGATCGCCAGCCACTCGGCGTCGAGTCCGCTGCCGGGTGGCAGTTCGGCGGCGGTGCCGCCGGCCATGAGGTAGACGGGTGCGCCGCCGGGACGCCGCTTGGCGAGCCGCTCCGGGTGGGCGAGGGCCACGACCAGGGCCGGGTCGGCGCGGTGGGCGGCTGGGATGGGAGAACGATCGGTCGTTTCGCGCTGGGTTCGGCCCGGATGGGATGTGGGGGAGGGAGAACGATCGGTTGTTCGCCCTCCGGCAGGCGCGGAGCCGGTCGGCGGAGAGAAAGAACGATCGGTCCTTCCGCGGTCAAGTCCCTGCTTCGAAACCAGCCCCTCCAGCCGGTGGACCTCGCGCTTCCAGCGTCGTGACGTCTCGTCGCCTGCCGAGCGGAGGCGGCGTAGCTCGGCGGCCACGTCCGTCAGCGTCGCGCCCGCGTCCAGCAGCGCCACGACCTCCGCCGCGTTGCGGGGGCCCACCTCCGAAGCCCCGTCCAGCAGTGCGCGCGCCAGGCGCGGGTGCAGCCCCAGCTCGGCCATCCGCCGCCCGCGTGGGGTCACCGTTCCGTCCGGTGCCGTCGCGCCCAGCGTCACCAGCAGGGCCCGTCCCGCCGCCAGGGCACCCTCGCCCGGCGGGTCCCACCAGGCCAGCCCGCTGCCGTCCGGCGTCGACCAGCACGCCAGCTCCAACGCGAACCGGGCCAGTTCGGCGGTGCGGATCTCCGGCTCCGGATACGCCGGCAGCGTCGCCTGCTCGTGCTCCGCCCAGCAGCGGTACGCCCGGCCCGGCGCCTCACGGCCCGCGCGGCCGGATCGCTGCGCCGCCACCGCCGCCGAGACCCGGACCGTCGCCAGCCCCGGGAGGCCGCGCCGGTGGTCGACGCGCGGTACGCGCGCCAGGCCCGAGTCCACCACCGCTCGCACGCCCGGCACCGTCAAGCTCGACTCCGCCACCGCCGTCGCCAGCACCACCCGCCGCCGGTCGCGCGGCCGCAACGCCTCGTCCTGGTGCGCCGCCGACAGCCTGCCGTGCAGCGGGAGCACGTCCACAGTGTCCAATTCAGACAGACGCAACAGGGCCGCCGTGCGGGCGATCTCCCCGGCGCCCGGCAGGAAAGCCAGCACGTCGCCGTCGCCGTCGGCCAACGCCGTGCGCACCGCCCGCGCGACGCACGCCTCGACGCGCTCCCCGCGGGCCGGCGGGACGTACGAAAACTCGACGGGGTACGTGCGGGCCGTGGCCGTGACCACCGGGGCGTCGCCGAGCAGGGCGGCCAGCCGCCCCGAAGCCACCGTCGCCGACGTCGCCAGCAGCCGCAGGTCTTCGCGCAGCCCGGCGCGGACGTCCAGGAGCAGCGCCAGCAGCAGGTCCGCGTCCAGGTGCCGCTCGTGGCACTCGTCGAGCAGCACCGTCGAGACGCCGGGCAGCTCCGGGTCGCCCTGCACGCGCCGCACCAGCAGCCCCGACGTCACGACCTCGATCCGGGTCCGCGCGGACACCTTCCGGTCGCCGCGCACGGCGTAGCCGACGGTCTCGCCCACCGGTTCGCCCAGCAGCGCCGCCATCCGGGCCGCCGCGGCGCGGGCCGCCAGCCGCCGCGGCTCGGCGACCACGACGCGGCCTTCGCCCGCCGACGCCAGAGCAAGGGGTACCAGCGTCGTCTTGCCCGTGCCGGGCGGGGCGACGAGCACCGCGGCACCACGGTGCTCGAGGGCGGCGAGGACGTCGGGCAGCACGGACCGGACCGGCAGATCGGGGAACTTCACTTCGGCGTGACCTCGGGGGGCGGGGGCAGCGGGTAGCCGGACGGGCCGATGTTCGCGTTGAGCGAGCGCAGCCATTCGCCGGAGGAGATCATCTTCCGGATCGCGTCGTCGACCGCGGACACGCCCTGGGGGTCGCCCTTGCGCAGGCCGATGCCGTAGTTCTCCTTCGAGAACGGCTTCCCGACGATCTTCAGCAGTTCCGGGTCCCGCGCCACGTACCCGGCCAGGATCACCGCGTCCGTGGTGACGGCGTCGATCTGGCCGGCGAGCAGCGCGGTCACGCAGTCGGAGTACCGCGGGTACTCGACGAGCTGGACGGCCTGGGCGTACTTGTCCTTCACCTGCTGCGCGGGTGTCGACCCGGCGACCGAGCACAGCCGCCGCCCGTTGAGCGCCTCCGGCCCGGCGATGTCGGCCGAGGTCCGCCGCACCAGCAGGTCCTGCCCGGTGGTGAAGTACGGGCCGGCGAACGACACGAACTGCTTGCGCTTGTCGGTGATCGAGTAGCTCGCCACGACCAGGTCGACGGCGCCGGAAGTGAGGTCCGTCTCGCGCGTCGCCGACGTCGTCTCGCGCCAGGTGATGTCCTTCGCCGCAACACCCAGCTCCGCGGCGACGAAAGTCGCCACATCGACGTCGAACCCGACGAACCGGCCGTCGACGGTGTGCTCCGAAAGACCCGGCGCGTCGAACCGGATGCCGATCGTCAGGTGATCCGTCGCACTCGCCCGGGTGACGAGCGAGTCCGTGGGCGAAACCTGGGCCGGACCGCACGCCGAGACCGTGACCAGGAGCAACGCCGAGCCGAGGAGTGCGCGCCACCGCATTCCGCCGCTCCCTCCGCCTCACGTGGTTCTCAGGTCCCCCCGTTAGCCTAAGTGCGTGGTGCGACCGTCCCAACCCGTGCTGACCACCGTCGGCACGCTCGCCCGGCTCGGGCTGGCAGCCGTCTGGCTCGTTTCCGGTGCGCTCAAGCTGGCGGATCCCGGTCGGACGCTGATCGCCGTGCAGGCGTACCAGGTGCTGCCGGACGCACTCGCGAACGTGGTGGCCATCGCGCTGCCGCTCGTGGAACTCGTGCTCGGGCTGCTGCTGCTCACGGGCCTGGCGACCCGGTGGGCCGCCGCGGCCGCGCTGGCGCTGCTCGTCGTGCTCATCGCCGGGATCGCCCAGTCGTGGGCCCGCGGGCTGAGCATCGACTGCGGGTGCTTCGGCGGCGGCGGCCAGGTGGCGGCGGGGCAGACCGAGTACCCGCAGGAGATTCTCCGCGACACGGGGTTCGCGCTGCTCGCGGTCTGGCTGCTGGCGCGGCCGCGCACCTGGCTGTCACTCGACGGCTGGCTGGCGCGAGGTCGCGGGAACTTGGGCGAGCCCGGGCACGACTACTCGGGTGTCGCGGAAGGGAACTGATACACAGTGGGTGGAGTACACAGTGGGTGGAGCTGAGCGGACCGCTCGGAAGCGTCGTCAGGCGGCGCAGGCCGGTCCGAACGTGGTCGCGCAGGCCCGGGGGGCCTCCGGCGACCGGCGGAAGTGGATCATCGGGATCGCGGCGGTGGTCGTCGTGGCCGCGCTCGTGATCGGCGGGGTGATCTGGACGATCGCGGACCGGAACAAGACCGAGGGCCGGGTCATCGACCCCGGCGCGCCGACGAGCTCGCTGGCGGGCGACGTCACGCAGAAGCGCGACGGCGTGGTCGTCACCGTGGGCAAGACCGGCGCCAAGGCCTCGATCGACGTCTACGCCGACTTCCTCTGCCCGATCTGCGGCCAGTTCGAGAAGGAGTACAAGGGCCAGATCGAACAGGCCATCAACGACGGCAGGCTGCAGGTGCGCTACCACATGGTGCCGCTGCTCAACACGCGGTCCAGCCCGCCGGGCTACTCGCTCGACTCGGCGAACGCGGCGCTGGCCGCGGCCGACGCCGGCAAGTTCCTCCAGTTCCACGACGCGCTGTTCGCCAACCAGCCCGAAGAAGGCAAGCGCGGCTACGACAAGGCGCAGCTGATCGAGCTCGGCAAGAACGTCGGCATCACCGACCCGGCGTTCGCGCAGACCGTCAACGCCGGCACCTACGACCAGCAGCTGAACACGGCGTTCCAGCAGATCGAGAACGACCCGAAGCTGGCGCAGGACTTCGGCGGCGGGCAGAGCGGGTTCGGCACGCCGACGGTCACCGCCAACGGCTCGATCGTGTCCTGGCAGGACCCGGACTGGCTCAAGAAGGTCACCGGCTGACTCCGGGCAATTCGCCCACCCGGGGACGACTCGTGAACTAGGCTGGGGCCGGACCAGGGGAACCGGGGGTGCCGCGCGCGCGTCGCACCTGTCGGTGACAGGGAGGGCCAGTGGACGGTTCGGGGTTTCACGTCGATGACGGCGCGTACACGCGGTACGCGCGTGAAGTCGACCCGCTCGGGGACGACGTCAAGGGAGCCGCGGAGCGGCACGTCGGCCCGCACGTGACGCTGGCCGGCCACGGTTTCTCCGAGATGGGCGGCGAGTCCGGCTTCGCCGGCGCCTACAGCGGCCGGATGCGCGCGCTGCAGGAGAAGCTGCACCGCGTCGGCGGCGGCTGGCGGCAGGTCGGCGAGGCCGCCCGGCAGACCGATCGCAACTACACCGCGGTCGAGGGCGAACACGGCGACGTCATCCGGCGGCTCGGTGGCGACCGGTGACCGAGCACACCGACCAGCTCGTCCGGCACAGCCTGGACACGACGAACCGGTTCGCCCGGAAGCTGCGGCACGACCCGGCGGCCATCGGCGGCGCGCGTGACGCGCACGTCGCGCTGCAGACTTCGGTGGGCCGGACTCGCGACGTCGCGTCGGAGCAACGCGTCAACCTGGCGTCCGCCAGTTCCGGCGCGACGACCGACCGCGCCACGGCCACGTCGCAGAGCCTGGAGAAGGAGGTCCAGGACCTCCTCGACGAGAGCGCCGAAATCGAGAAGGCGGTCGCGGAGGCCGCCGAGACGCTGCACGTCGGCGAGATCAAGAACGACCAGGTCCGCGACCAGATCATCAAAGAGATCTCGGCGTCGATGAAGGCGCTCGAAGCGGTGAAGACCATCCAGCCGCCGGAAAGCCGCGGCGCCGCTTCGCGCGACATCCTGATGAAGCTGCAGACGAAGATCAGCCGGCTCACCGGCCAGGCCGCGACGTTCAGCGAGCAGACGATCGACGACCTGACCGCGATCGGCACCCGGCTCGGCGGCGAAGAGCAGTCGACGTCGGCTTCTTCGGCGTCCTCGACGAAGGTCGGGTCGTCGTTCAACAGCAACAGCGGGTATTCCGGTGGTTCGGACGGCGGTGGCGGTGGTGGCGGCGGCGGTGGTGGCGGAGGCGCCGCCCACAAGCCGCGGCTGCCGGTCGCGATCCCGCCGCAGCCCGGCACCGGCGTCGCGATCAACCTGCCCGGCGGCAAGCAGGTCATGGCGCCCAACGAAACCGCGGCCAAGGCCGTGCGCGCGGCGCTTTCGCAGCTCGGCGTGCCGTACGTCTGGGGCGGCACCGCGCGGGGTGTCGGCCTGGACTGCAGCGGGCTGACCATGACGTCCTACCAGGACGCGGGCCTGCAGCTGCCGCGGACGGCGGCGCAGCAGACGGTCGGGGCCGAAGTGCCCTCGATCGACCAGTTGCTGCCCGGCGACCTCGTCGTCTGGTCGGGGCACGTGGCGATGGTGATCGGCGACGGCCAGATGATCGAGGCGGGCGATCCGGTGCACATCAGCAACATCCGCACCACGAACGCCGGGCAGTCGTTCATCGGCTTCTACCGGCCCACGGGGTGAGCTGTGGCTGAACTCGACATCGACCTGGCGTCCGCGCGGATCGCCGAGCAGGCCGCGCAGGCGGGCGCGGAGGTTTCCGCGCGCCTGGCCCGCTCGGGTCCGGTGGTGGGCAAGGCTGCCGCCGACGGGATCGACGTCCAGGTGGCGCCCGGCGGGCTGCTGACCGGGCTGACGATCCACCGCTCGGCGCTGCGGCAGGGATCCGCGGTGCTCGCCGACCGGATCTTCGAGCTCGCCCAGCGCGCGACCCGGCGGGCGGGCGACCGGATGTACCACGCACTCGCTCCGGTGGTGGACGCGGCGCAGCTGGAAACCCTGGGCTACGAACCGATCCCGGACGACGACCCGGACGCCGAGACCTACGCGTACGAAGAGGGACCGCGGTGATCACCACTCGTCAGCTGATCGCCGAGGCCCGGGCCCGCGAAGAGGCGATGGCCCGGGTGGAGGACCTGCTCGCCTCGGCATCCGGGACGGCGCACGACGTCGACGGCCAGGTCGAGGTGACGGTCGACGCGCGGGGGAAGCTGCTGCGGCTGTGGCTGGCGCCGACAGCGGTGGAACTCGGCGAGCGGCTGGGGCCGTTGGTGGTGGAGATCGCGCGGGCGGCCATGCGCGAGGCGACGCAGGACGGCTACAACAAGGTCGCGCTGCTGCTGGGCGAGGACCTGACGTACCTGGTCGAGCAGATGACCGGGGTCCCGGCGCCGGCCCGCGCGGAGGACGACGACCCGGGGATGACGGTCGAGGAATTCCAGCGGCTGCGGGCCGAGCGGATGGGAGCGACGCCGGCCGCTCCTGCGTCGAGTACTCCTGCGTCGAGCGCTCCGGCGTCGGGTGTCGAGGACGAGGACGCGTACTGGGAGTCGTTCGACCCGGCGTCGCTGCGCTCGGATCGCTGACCAGCCCCCGTTTCCACGCTACCCGGAGGGACCGACAAACCGTGGGTGCGCGCAGAGTGGTCACCTGGCCCGGTTTCTTCAACACCCGCGATCTCGGCGGGCTGCCGACGAAGTCCGGGGCGCCGACCCGGTTCGGTGCCTTCTTCCGGGCGGCGGACCTGCGGTTCGTCACCGAAGCCGGGTGGGCCCGGGCGCGCGAGGCGGGAGTGCGCACCGTCGTCGACCTCCGCAACGCCGACGAGATCCGGCCCGCGGCGCAACCCCGGACCGTGCTGGCGGGTTCGGCGCAGTTCGCCGCGGACGCCGCGGGGCCGGTCACCCCGGCCGGCATCGACCGGCTCGAAGTCCCGCTCGACGACATCGGCGACGTGGACTTCTGGCGGCACGTCAACGGGGCGGGGCTCAACGGCACCCCGCTCTACTACCCCGGCTTCCTCCGGGAGAAGGCCGGCCGCTGCGCCGCGGTCCTCAAGGCGATCGCCCACGCCGGTTCCGGTGGTGTCCTGTTCCACTGCGGCGGGGGCCGGGACCGGACCGGCCTGATCGCGCTCCTGCTGCTCGCGCTGGCCGGAGTCGAACCCCGCGCGATCGCCGCGGACTACGCCATGTCGGCCGATGCGCTCGGGGCGCTGTACGCCGCGATGGGCGCCGACGACCAGCGGCCGATCATCCGGGCCGCCCTCGCGAAGCACGGCACCACGGCCGAAGGTGCCGTACTGGCCACCCTCGACGGGTTCGACGTCGAGCAGTACCTGCGCGACGCCGGTGTCACCGGCGGTGAACTCCGCGCCCTGCGCGGCCGGTTGGTGGAGCCGCCCGCGCAGTCCCGCTGAGCGGAAACCGAGTTCGGGCAGAGGTCTGGACCAGCTGCCTCCCGCTGTGTCTTAATCCAAGGCGTGAATTTTGGTCTCTCGACGAGGAGGACCCGCATGCGCCTCGGACGCAGGCTGGGCATCGGCGCGCTGGCCGTCGGGTTGCTGCTCGGCCCGGAAACGCCCGCACTGGCCGGAACCGGCCCCGCCTACAAGGACTCCTGGCGGCCCGTCAAGGTGCGGGTCGCCGATCTGCTCTCGCGGATGACCCTCGACGACAAGCTCGGCCAGATGATGCAGGCCGAACGGCTCGGGGTGAAGAGCCCGGCCGACGTCACCACCGGGCGGCTCGGGTCGCTGCTCTCCGGCGGCAGCTCGCAGCCCACCCCGAACATGCCCGTCACCTGGGCCGACATGTACGACGGCTTCCAGAAGGCCGCGCTCGCCACGCCGCTGGGCATTCCGCTCATCTACGGCGTCGACGCCGTGCACGGCCACAACGGCCTCTACGGCGCCACCGTCTTCCCGCACAACATCGGCCTCGGCGCGACGCGCGACCCGCGGCTCGTCGAGAAGATCGGCCGCGCCACCGCCGAAGAGGTTTCCGGCACCGGCATCGACTGGGACTTCGCGCCCTGCCTGTGCGTCGCCCGCAACGACCGCTGGGGCCGCACCTACGAGTCCTTCGGCGAGGTCCCGCAGCTGGCCACGCAGATGACGTCGATCATCACCGGCCTGCAGGGGCGCCGGCTCGGCCAGCCGGGCTCGGTCATGGCCACCGCCAAGCACTACGTCGGCGACGGCGGCACCACCGGCGGGGTCAACGAAGGCAACACCGAGATCAGCGAGCAGGAGCTGCGCGCGATCCACCTGCCGCCGTTCAAGGCCGCCGTGCAGCGCGGCGTCGGCTCGGTGATGATCTCCTACAGCAGCTGGAACGGCGTCAAGATGCACGCCGGCTCCTACCTGATCAACGACGTCCTCAAGAAGGAACTCGGCTTCACCGGGATCGTCGTCTCCGACTACAACGGCGTCGACAAGATCGACGGCAAGAGCGGGTTCACCCCCGAAGAGGTCGAGGCCGCCATCAACGCCGGCATCGACATGGTGATGGTGCCCTACGAGTGGCAGAAGTTCATCGACACGCTGCGCACCCTCGTCCAGGACGGCCGCGTGCCGCTGGCCCGGATCGACGACGCCAACCGCCGCATCCTGACCAAGAAGTTCGAGCTCGGCCTGTTCGAACACCCGCTGACCGACCGGCGGTTCCTGAACACGATCGGCAGCAAGCCGCACCGCGACCTCGCGCGCCAGGCCGTGCGGGAATCCCAGGTGCTGCTGAAGAACGACCACCATGTCCTGCCGCTTTCCCGGCGCAGCAAGGTCTTCGTGGCCGGCAAGAACGCCGACGACCTCGGCAACCAGTCCGGCGGCTGGACGGTCGGCTGGCAGGGCACCAGCGGCCCGGTCATCCCGGGCACGACCATCCTGCAGGGCCTGCAGCAGAAGTCGGCGAAGGTGACCTACGCCAAGGACGGCACCGGGATCGACTCGAGCTACGACGTCGCCGTCGCGGTCGTGGGCGAGACGCCGTACGCCGAAGGCAAGGGCGACCGGCCGCAGGGGATGGGGCTGGACGCCACCGACCTCGCCACGCTGCAGAAGCTGAAGGACTCCGGCGTGCCCACGGTGGTCGTGCTCGTGTCCGGGCGGCCGCTCGACATCGCCGCGCAGCTGCCGGACTGGGCCGGGCTCGTCGAGTCGTGGCTGCCGGGCAGCGAAGGCCAAGGCGTGGCCGACGTCCTCTTCGGCGACTACAACCCGACCGGCAAGCTGCCGGTCACCTGGATGCGCAGCGCCGACCAGCAGCCGATCAACGCCGGCGACGGCAAGCCCGCGCTGTTCCCGTTCGGCTTCGGCCTGCGCTACCCGCGTCACTGGTGACCCCCGTCCCCCACCGGAAAGGCTCACGCATGCCACGCCGTCCCCTCCTCAGAATCCTGGCCTTCTTCGCCGCCTGCTTGGGGCTTTCCCTGGGAGCCCGGCCGTGCAGGCCGCCACGCCGTTCAAGGTCCTGGCCTTCTACAGCGGCACCTACGACGCCGCGCACATCAGCTTCGAGAAAGAGGCCAACGTCTGGTTCCCGCAGCAGGCGGCGGCCAACGGCTTCACCTACACCGCGACGACCGACTGGAACCGGCTCACGAGCCTCACCAAGGCCACCGCGGACGTCGTCCTGTTCCTCGACGACCAGCCGCAGTCGGCCGCGCAGTTCCAGGGCTTCCAGACCTACATGCAGAACGGCGGCGGGTTCTTCGGCTTCCACGTCACCGCCTACAACGACAGCTCGACACCGTCGTACGCCAATTGGTTCCACAACGACTTCCTCGGCACCGGCCGGTTCACCTCCAACACGTGGGGCCCGACGCCGGAGACGCTGAAGATCGAGAACCGCACCCACCCGTCGACGGTGAACCTGCCGGCGACGATCCGGTCCTCGACTTCGGAGTGGTACGCCTGGCAGAACGACCTGCGCCAGAACAGCAACATCACCATCCTGGCCTCGATGGACCAGTCCACCTTCCCGATCGGCACCGACCCGAACCAGACCTGGTACAGCGGCTACTACCCGATCGCGTGGACGAACAAGAACTACAAGATGCTCTACGCGAACTTCGGCCACAACGCGATGAACTACGACACGAACACCGCGCTGTCGTCGACGTTCGAGAGCGCCGACCAGAACCGGTTCGTGCTCGACGGCCTCAAGTGGCTCGGCGGCGGTTCGACGACCCCGACCGACCCGGGCACGATCGACCCGGCGGCCTGGTACGCGGTGACGAACAAGGCGTCCGGCAAGTGCGTCGACGCCCGCGCGGCCGGCAGCGCGAACGGCACGGTGATCCAGCAGTACACCTGCAACGGCACCACGGCCCAGCAGTACCAGTTCGCCCCGACGAGCGGCGGCTACGACCGGATCAACAACCGGACGAACGCCGCCGAGGTCATCGACGTCACCGACGTCTCGACGGCGGACAACGCGGGGCTGCAGCTGTGGTCCTACAGCGGCGGCGGCAACCAGCAGTGGCAGCCGGTGTCCGAGGGCGGCGGGTACTACCACTTCGTCGCCCGCCACAGCGGCAAGTGCCTGACCGTGCCGGGGTCGTCGACGGCGGACAGCGTCCAGCTGGTCCAGGCGACCTGCAACGGCAGCGCCGCTCAGTCGTTCAAGGTCGCCTAGCGGTGGCCGCGGGCGCCCGGGGGAGCGGCTGTCCCGGGCGCCCTGCGTCTCCCGGCTCGGCGGGCGATGATGGGGGCATGGGGACACGAGGGGAACCGGCCCGGGTGGCCGGCATGCGGATCGACGTCGAAAAGATCAAGCGGCGCGGTTACGGGCGCACGCTGCTGTGGTGGCCGTTCCTCCTGCTGGCGGTCGTCGCGTTCGGCGTCGACCTGCTCACCAAGGCCGGTCTGCACCGGTGGGACTTCTCCACGGAGTACCTGATCGGCGCGGCGATCCGGGCGGCGGTGACCTGGCTGTTCTGCGCGGGCCTCTGGCGTTACCTGATCCGGCGGGAGCAGAAGCGTCAGTGACGCTGCTGCTCCCGACCGGCGGTCAGTCGCGCTCGATGAGGTGGCCCACCACGTCCGGGCCCGGGTGCGCGTGCCCCGAACCGTCGCGGCGGACGTCGATCTCCGGCAGCTCCACCGGGTCGCCGTTGCGGGCCGACCCCGCCGGACGCGGGCCGATCCACGCCACCCGCAGCGCCGTTTCGCCCTTGAGGAACCGCTGGGCCCGGACCCCGCCCGTCGCGCGGCCCTTCGCCGGGTACTCGCTGAACGGTGTCACCTTGACGCTCTGGCCGGTCGAGGTGATCACCATCGGCTCGCCGTGCTCGTCGTCGTCCGTGCGGACCGCGCCGAAGAACACCACCGACCCCGCACCCACGTTCATGCCCGCCATGCCGCCGCCCTTGAGACCCTGTGGGCGGACGACGGAGGCCGCGTACTTCAGCAGCGACGCCTCCGACGACACGAACGCCAGCGTCTCCGAACCGTCCGTCAGCCAGGTCGCGCCGACGACTTCGTCGCCGTCCTTCAGCGAGATCACTTCGAACTCGTCCGAGCGGACCGGCCACTCCGGCGAACAGATCTTCACGACACCGCCGCGGGTGCCGAGCGCTAGGCCCGGAGAGCCCGCCGCCTGCTCGCCCAGGGGGGCGATGCCGACGACCGTCTCGCCCTTCTCCAGCGGGACCAGCTCGCGAGCCGCCATGCCGCCGCGCAGCGACACCGTGCCGGCCTGCTCGGGCAGCACCGGCAGCGGCAGCACGTCGGTTTTGAACGCCCGGCCGCGGCTGGTCACCAGCAGCACCTGCCCGCGGGCGGTCGTGTGGACCACGGCCGCGACGGCGTCGTGCTTCACGCGGCCGTTGCGGCGGCGTGTCTCCGTCGCTTCTTCGGACTCCGCGGCCGTGCGCGCCACCAGGCCGGTCGCCGACAGGATCACCTGGCACGGGTCGTCCGCCACCTCGAGCGGCCCGGAGGGCTTCGACGCGGCCAGGACCTCCTTCAGGTCGCCGTCGATCAGCGCGGTGCGGCGCTCGGTCGTGAAGTCCTTCGCGATCTTCGCCAGCTCCGCCGAGACGAGCTTCTTCAGCACCGACTCGTCGTCGAGGATCTTCGTCAGCTCCGCGATCTCCTCGCGCAGCCGCTCCTGCTCCGCCTCCAGTTCGAGCCGGTCGTACTTGGTGAGCCGGCGCAGCGGGGTGTCGAGGATGTACGTCGCCTGGATCTCCGACAGCTTGAAGCGCGTCATCAGGCCGTCCTTCGCGGCCTGCGCGTTCTCGCTTTCCCGGATCAGCTTGATCACCTTGTCGATGTTCAACAGCGCGATCAGCAGGCCGTCGACCAGGTGCAGGCGCTCTTCGCGCTTGCGCCGCCGGTACCTGGTGCGCCGCGTGACGACGTCGTAGCGGTGGCGGAGGAAGACCTCCAGCAGTTCCTTCAGGCCCAGGGTCTGCGGCTGGCCGTCGACGAGGACGAGGTTGTTGATGCCGAACGACTGCTCCAGCGGCGTGAGCCGGTAGAGGTCCGCGAGCAGCGCCTGCGGGTTGACACCCACCTTGCACTCGATGACCAGCCGCGTGCCGTTCTCGCGGTCGGTGAGGTCCTTGACGTCGGCGATGCCGGTGAGCCGCTTGGACTTGTTGACCTCGTCGGTGATCTTCTCGATCACCTTCTCCGGGCCCACGCCGTACGGCAGCTCGGTGACGGTGATCGCCTGCCGCCCGCGGCTGCCTTCCAGCGGGCCCGTTTCGACGCTCGCCCGCATCCGGACCACGCCGCGGCCGGTCTCGTAGGCGCGGCGGACCTCGTCGAGGCCCAGCAGCTTGCCGCCGGTCGGCAGGTCGGGGCCGGGCACGAACTCCATCAGCTTGTCCAGCGTGGCGGACGGGTGGGTGATCAGCCACCGCGCCGCGGCGATGACCTCGCCGAGGTTGTGCGGGATCATGTTGGTCGCCATCCCGACCGCGATCCCGGAGGTGCCGTTGACCAGCAGGTTCGGGAACGCGGCGGGGAGCACGGAGGGTTCTTCGAGCGAGCCGTCGTAGTTGGGGCGGAAGTCGACGGTGTCCTCGCCGAGCTCGCCGACCAGCTGCATCGCTTCGGGCGACATGCGGGCTTCGGTGTTGTGGTTGACGAAACCGCCGGCCAGGAACGAGTGGTCATCCGTCGTGACGCGGACGGAGTAGACCTCCGCCGGGGCGGCGGTCACCGCCTCGGTGACCTCTTCGAACCGGTAACCGGAATCCATGATCGGCAGGATCGTGGCCAGTACCTCGGTGTCCTTGATCCGGTCGATGATCCGCAGCCGCTCGGTCTCCCAGCGCTCGATGCGGTCGAAGTTGTGCTGGGTGAGCCACTTGCGCCCGCTGCCCCGGCGGTCGAAGTCGAGGGCTCCGCGGACGTAGTCGGCCACGAACGGGACGTGATCCGAGCTGAGCCGGTGGGGGCGGAGGACCGACCGCTGGACGAGCTCCTGCAGCCTCGCCTGCTTGGTCTTCAGGAACCCGACCCGCTCGGCGAACGCACGCACGTTGCGCAGGCCGGAGACGACCAGCCGGTGTTCCACGGAGCCACTCGCCCGCGTGTAGCGCCGGTGAACGGCGATGACGCCGAACTCGGAGAGCAGTTCCTGCAGCTCCGCGGCCAGCCGCTCGCTGTAGGTGGTGTACTGGATCGTGAAGCCGTCCTTGGCCGTCCGGCAGCCGCCGTCGCCCTCGAAGGCAGCCATCAGGAAGGCCCGTTTGGTGCCCTCACCGCCGCTCCAGACGAAGTCCGGGACGACTTTGTCGGCCGCCCGGTGGCCGATGAACTCACCGAGCGGGCTCGCCCGGAAGGCATCCATGCCGCCGGCGTACTCCTGGACATCGAGTTCCCGGATGAGCTTGCGGTCCTGGCGTGTGCGGCGCTCGGAGACGTACCTCTTGCCGCCGACGACCTGGTCGTACGCGTGGAGAACTTCGTCGAAGAAGTGCTCGTCGGTGTTGTTGAAGCCTGCCCTTGTCTCACTGGCGAAACCTTCGGACACCCAGGCGCCGGCCAGCACGCCCAACATGTACTCGCGGGCCGTCGGGACGACGTTCTTCCACGCGTTGCGGGCGAGGCACACGATCGTGCCCGGCTTCACCTCGTCCAGCTGCTTCCACTGGAACATCGGTACGCCCATCGGTGCCTCGAGGCACAAGACAGGGTGGTTCTCGCTGCCCCGGAGGGAGAAGCCCGACTTCGTCGTGATCCGGATCGTAGGGTGCACGCCGGAGTTGAAGACCTTGTCGACCTGGACGGCCTTGCCGTCCTTGTCGAGGACCTCGAAGTCGGCGTCGGCCTCCGAGTCGGCGGGCAGGTTCACCACGTCGGCGATCCGTGGACTGGACCCGTCGGCCAGCCGGATCCGGGTGTCGCCCACCAGGCAGTAACGCGAAGCAGCCGGGCCATCGTCCGGGCTGCCGAAGTTGCCGTGCCCGTCGATGAGCGGGACGTTCAGCGAGAAGTCCTGCGCCAGCCGGACCATCGCGTCGTAGATCGCGACGTCGCCGTGCGGGTGGTACTTGCCCATCACGTCGCCGACCACGCGGGACGACTTCACGTACGCGTGCGTCGGGCGGTAGCCGTTCTCGTTCATCGAGTACAGGATGCGGCGGTGGACCGGCTTCAGGCCGTCCCGCGCGTCCGGGAGGGCGCGCGAGTGGATGACCGAGTACGCGTACTCCAGGTAGGAGTCTTCGATCTCGGTCTTCAGCGAGTTGTCGAAGACGTGCGCACCGGGGGAGTCGAACGCGGTGGGATCGACCTTGGTGGTGGTGCCCTTGCGGCGTGCCACGGCAGAACTCCTTGGTAGCTACGAAAAATCAGGCGTCGATGGCTTCGCGGTCGACCCGGTCGGAAGAGGCGACCAGCCAGTTCCGCCGGGGCTCGACCTTCTCGCCCATCAGCAGTTCCAGCGCCGCCTCGGCGGCCTCGGCGTCGTCCATCGTGATGCGGCGCACCGAACGGGTCGCCGGGTTCATCGTGGTCTCCCACAGCTCGTCGGCGTCCATCTCGCCGAGACCCTTGAACCGCGGCACCGGCGTGACGATGCTCTTGCCCGCCCGCTCCAGCTCGGCGAACTTCTGCTCCATCTCGCGCTGGGTGAAGGTGAAGTGCGTCTCCGGGTTGCGGCCCTTCGTGACGAGCTTGTGCAGCGGCGGCATCGCCGCGTACAGCCGGCCGTCCTCGATCACCGGGCGCATGTACTTCGCGAACAGCGTGATCAGCAGCGTGCGGATGTGCGAGCCGTCGACGTCGGCGTCGGCCATCAGGATCACCCGGCCGTAGCGCATGGTCGACAGGTCGAACGTGCGCCCGGTGCCCGCGCCCAGGACCTGCACGATCGACGCGATCTCGGCGTTCTTCAGCGTGTCGCCCAGTGACGCCTTCTGCACGTTCAGGATCTTGCCGCGCAGCGGCAGCAGCGCCTGGTACTCCGACACGCGCGCCATCCGCGCCGACCCGAGCGCGCTGTCGCCCTCGACCAGGAACAGCTCGCTGCGGGAGACGCCGGTGGTGCGGCAGTCGACCAGCTTCGGCGGCATCGCCGCGCCTTCGAGCGCGGTCTTGCGCCGGGCGGCGTCCTTCTGCTGCTTCTGGGTGAGCCGGACGCGGGAGGCGTCGACCACCTTCTGCAGCACGACCTTGGCCTCGGACTTCGTCTTGCGGTCCTCGGTCCACGCCTTGACGTGCTTGTCGACGATGCCCTGGATGACCCGGGTGATCCCGGCGGTGGACAGCTCGTCCTTGGTCTGCGAGGTGAACTGCGGTTCCGGCAGCCGGACGTGGATCACGGCGGTCATGCCCTCGAGGACGTCCTCGATCGTCGGCATGTCCTCCTTCGGCTTGAGCAGGCCGCGGGTCTTGGAGATGGCGTCCTGCAACGCCTTGGCCATCGCCCGGTCGAAGCCGCGGCGGTGCGTGCCGCCGTGGACGTTGCGGATCGTGTTGGTGAAGCACTCGACCGTGCGCTCGTAGCCGGTGCCCCAGCGCAGCGCCACCTCGACCTCGGCGTGACGCTCCACATTGGACTGCATGACGCCGGCGGCGTCGGCCGCGTTCTCCTTGTACGTGCCTTCGCCGGTGATCAGCAGCGTGCCGCAGACCGGCTTCTCGCCCGACGGCGTGAGGAAGTCGACCATGTCGACCAGGCCGTTCGGGAAGTGGAAGGTCTCTTCGTTGATCGTGTCTTCGATCGCGGTGCGCAGCACGTAGGTGACGCCCGGGACGAGGAACGCGGTGTTGCGCAGCTTCGTGCGCACCCCGTCGACGTCGAGCGCCGCGCCGGACTCGAAGTAGCGCGCGTCGTACCAGTAGCGGATCGAGGTGCCGCTGCGCTCGCCGCGCTTCATCTTGCCGACGAGGTTCAGCCCGGAGCGGTGGGTGAACTTCGCCTTCGGGCCCGGCCCGTCGAACGTGCCCGGGATGCCGTGCTTGAACGACATCTGGTGGACCTTGCCGTCCTGCTTCACGGTGACGTCGAAGCGGTGCGACAGCGCGTTGACCGCCGAAGCGCCGACGCCGTGCAGGCCGCCCGAGGTCTTGTAGCCGGAGCCGCCGAACTTGCCGCCGGCGTGCAGCCGCGTCAGCACCAGCTCCACGCCGGACAAACCGGACTTGGCGTGGGTGCCGGTCGGGATGCCGCGGCCGTCGTCGTCCACCTGGACGCTGCCGTCGGCGTGCAGGGTGACGACGATCTTCGTCGCGTGGCCCGCGACACCCTCGTCCGTGGAGTTGTCCACCACCTCCGAGAAGAGGTGGTTGATGCCCCGGCTGTCGGTGGAGCCGATGTACATCCCGGGGCGTTTGCGGACGGCTTCGAGACCCTCGAGATGCGTCAGGTCGTCGGCCCCGTACAAGGTCTCGGCAGTCACAGGGTCGTTCTCCCGGATCGTGGCTCGCGAAAGTGCTGGTGGTGGTGCGGACTCGCCTGCACCGTAGTGCAGGATATCCGCCGACCCCGACAACTTTCGCGCGCTGTCCTCCCCGGAGTGGCGTGCGCCGTGCGCTAGCGGGGGTCGTAGGCCAGGTCGGGCCACAGGCCCAGCAGGGCTTCGATCTTCCGCGGGACCTGGAAGCTGTTCCGGAAGTTCGGCTTTTCGCCGATCGCGGCGAGGGCCTTGCGGAGGTCGCCGAAGGCCGGTTTCGCGGCCGACTGCCGGGTCAGGACGTAGCAGTACGTCCGGCGGGGGTAGGCGAATTCGTCGATGTAGGCCTGGAGGACGAGACCGGGGGCCTCGATCCGCGACCCGACGAGGGGCCGGCCCTGCTTCTGGCTGTAAACGGGGATCACGTGCACGCCCGCGCGGAGCGTGCGCGGCGGGTCCTGGCCCTGGCCGTCGTCGGCCCAGAGCAGTTCGACCCGGAACGGCGATTCGCCGTCCTCGCCGGGGTGGGTGTATTCGCGCTGCAGCTCCTCGAGCCGGTACGCGGCCTCGGCGTTCGGTTCGCCGCCTTCGACGAGGCTGACCAGGTACAGCTCGGCCGGGCGCGGCCAGGCCGGGCGGGGCACGTCGGTGGCTTCCGGCTCGGTCGCCACCGGTTCCGTGGTGCCGGTGGTCTCCGTGGGGGCCGTGGCCTCCGGGGCCTCCGTGGGGGTCGTGGTGGCCGGGTCCGGGGTCCCGGGCTGCTCCGGGGCGGCGGGCTGCGCCGCGGCTTCCGCCGGAACTTCCGCGGCGACGGCCGGGCGGACCGGCGACGGCGTGGGTGCAGGTGGGGGTGTGGGCGCCGGGCGGACCGGCGACGGCGCGGGGGCGGCGGGGCGCACGGGCGACGGCGGCGGCGTCGCGGCCGCGGGCCGGACCGGCGTCGCCGGACGGCTGGTCACCACCGGCCGGGCGGGTGCCGCGGCGGTCCGGGCCGGTGCGGGCCGGGCCGTGACCAGTTTGCCGGCGCCGTACTGCTCCAGCAGCGGCTCCAGGTCGCCGGCGGTCAGCGAGGGACCCGCCAGGTCGCACCACTCGAGCCAGGCCTCCTGGGCCTCCTCGACGGTGTGCCGCTCGTGCGAGACGGTGACCGCCTCGAACAGCTGCCGCGGGCCGGCGGCGGTGACGTCGGCCGAGCCGACCACGACGAACGAGGGGTCGTCCTCGGCGATCACCAGCTTCGCGTTCAGCCCCCGCAGCGAGTGCACGAGCACGCCCGCCTTGACCCAGTGCAGCAGCGCGTGCGGGCTCGTCGCCCCGGACAGCACCGTGTCCAGGCTCGCGTCCGTGATCAGCGTGTCGCCGGGTTGCAGGGGCAGCAGGGCCGCCGCGCCGGGCCCGACGTGGCCGAAGGCGGCCACCAGGTTCCGGCGCGGGGCGAGCAGGGGGGTGATCGAGGCCCAGATGTCGCGACCGGCGAGCAGTCGTACCGAACGTTCGGCCAAACCCAGCCGAGCGAGCTCCGCGTCCATGCCCCCGACCTTAGCCGGTGCCCCTCGAAGCCCTGACGGCCGGAATATCTCTTGCTTGGAAGTAGTTGAACGCGCATGTAAGATGGTGCTCGCGAAGGGAGCAGGTCATGCAGTTCGGAATCTTCACGGTGGGCGACGTCACGACCGATCCCACGAACGGAACCACGCCGACGGAACACGAGCGCATCAAGGCGATGGTCCGCATCGCGCTCAAGGCCGAAGAGGTCGGCCTCGACGTCTTCGCGACCGGCGAGCACCACAACCCGCCGTTCGTCCCGTCGTCGCCCACGACGATGCTGGGCCACATCGCGGCGCAGACGTCCAAGCTGGTCCTGTCGACGTCGACGACCCTGATCACCACGAACGACCCGGTGAAGATCGCCGAGGACTTCGCGATGCTGCAGCACCTCGCCGACGGCCGCGTCGACCTCATGATGGGTCGCGGCAACACCGGCCCGGTCTACCCGTGGTTCGGCCAGGACATCCGCCAGGGCATCCCGCTGGCCATCGAGAACTACGCGCTGCTGCGCCGGTTGTGGCGCGAGGACGTCGTGGACTGGGAAGGCAAGTTCCGCACCCCGCTCCAGGGCTTCACGTCGACCCCGCGGCCGCTGGACGGCGTCCCGCCGTTCGTCTGGCACGGTTCGATCCGCAGCCCGGAGATCGCCGAGCAGGCCGCGTACTACGGTGACGGCTTCTTCGCCAACCACATCTTCTGGCCGACCTCGCACTTCCAGCAGCTGATTTCGTTCTACCGCCAGCGCTTCGAGCACTACGGCCACGGCTCGGCCGACCAGGCGATCGTCGGCCTCGGCGGGCAGGCGTTCATCCGGCCGAAGTCCCAGGACGCCTGGAACGAGTTCCGGCCGTACTTCGACAACGCGCCGGTGTACGGGCACGGCCCGTCCCTGGAGGAGTTCACCGACCAGACGCCGCTGACCGTCGGCAGCCCGCAGGAAGTGATCGACAAGACGCTGACCTTCCGCGAGCACTTCGGCGACTACCAGCGCCAGCTGTTCCTGATGGACCACGCCGGCCTGCCGCTGAAGACGGTGCTGGAGCAGCTCGACCTGCTCGGCGAACAGGTCGTTCCGGTGCTGCGCAAGGAACTGGACGCGCTGCGGCCCGCGCACGTCCCGGACGCGCCGACCCACGAGTCCCTGAAGGCCGCGGCGCAGGTGGAGGCGACCGTATGAAACTCGCAGTGGTGACCGCGGGGCTGTCGGTGCCGTCCTCGACGCGGTTGCTGGCCGACCGCCTGGCCGCGGCGACGGTCGCCGCGGCCGGGTCCCCGGTCGAGGTGTCCGTGGTGGAACTGCGCGACATCGCCTTGGACGTCACGAAGAACCTGCTGACCGGCTTCCCGAGCCCCGCGCTGCGCACGGCCGTCGAAACGGTGACCGGCGCGGACGCGGTGATCGCGGTCACCCCGGTGTTCACGGCCGGCTACAGCGGGCTGTTCAAGTCGTTCTTCGACGTGCTGGACACGGATTCGCTGGTGGGCAAGCCGGTCGCGCTCGCGGCCACCGGCGGGACGGAACGGCATTCGCTGGTGGTCGACTACCAGCTGCGGCCGCTGTTCGGGTACCTGAAGGCGGATCCGGTCGCGACGGGCGTGTTCGCGGCTTCGTCGGACTGGGGCAGTGGCGAGGCGTCGGGGGCGTTGCAGCGGCGGATCGAGAAGGCCGGTGCGGAGCTCGCTTCGGCGGCCGAGGGACGGGTTGCGGTGGCGAAGGAGCCGGATTTCGTCCCGTTCGAACAGCTCTTGGCGCAGTAGCCGTTCGTGCCGGGCGGGCGCCCCGCGGAAAGCCTGTCGAAAGTAGGGGGTGGTGCCCGCCCTCCGGCAGCAGCCGCCGGGGGTGCCCGCCGCCTACTTTCCCGGCATGACCAGGCTTATCCTCGTGCTCGCGGCCCTGCTGCTCGCCACCGCCACCCCGGCGCACGCGGCGCCGCCGCGGGACATCGACGGTTACGTCCGCGCCTACCTCGACCACACCGGCCTGCCCGGCGCCGCCGTCGCCGTCACCCACGGCCCGGACGTCGTGCGCGTCGCCGGGTACGGCCACGACGCCGCAGGCGGGCCGATGACCGCGTCGACCCGCCTCCCGATCGCGTCGCTGAGCAAGTCCATGACCGCCTTCGCCGCGTTGCAACTGGCCGAAGCCGGACGCCTGAACCTCGACGAGCCGGTGACGCGCTACCTCCCGGACTATCAGCTCGCCGATCCCCGCGGGGGAAAGATCACCGTCCGGATGCTGCTGGACCAGACGTCCGGGATGGCCGACTCCGCCTTCCCCGACCTGAAACTGTCGCAGCCGCACACCCTTGCCGAGGCCGTCACCCGGCTGCGGGACGCGCCGCTGGCGAGCGAGCCCGGCGCGGAGTTCCACTACCACAACCCGAACTACGAAGTGGCCGCCCGGATCGTCGAGGTCGTGGCCGGGCAGCCCTTCGCCGGGTACCTGACGACGAGGCTGTTCGCCCCGCTCGGGATGACGGCGAGCACCACCGTCGACATGCCGCCGCCGGGGACCGACGGGTACGTCCGGGCTTTCGGCATCGCGGTCGGGGTGTCCGAACCGGACTGGTTCACCGGCGGCAGCCACGGCGTGCTCAGCACCGCGGAGGACCTGGCCAAGTGGCTGCGCGCACAGCAGGACGGCGGTGGCGTGCTGTCCCCGGCGTCGGTCCGGCTGGCGCACACGCCCGCACCCGGACGCGACTACGCGCTCGGCTGGACCGTCCGGGACGGCCGGGTGTCGCACACCGGCGACTGGTTCTCCCACACCGCGGCCCAGGTGCTGCTGCCCGGCGGGTACGGCGTCGCCGTGGTCGCGAACACCGGGATGGCGCTGGACAACGAGGCCGAGCTGCTGGCCAGGGACCTCGCGAACCTGCTCGAGGGCGGGGCGCCGGAGCCCGGCCTGCCCGCCGGGGTGGTCGCCGACCGGGTGCTGGGCGCAGTGGCCCTGGTCGCGGCCGGTCTCGCGGTGCTCGGCGTGCGCCGGGCCCGGCGGAACCCGCGGTGGTGGCGGCTCGTGCCGCCGCTGCTGCCGCTCGTCCCGCTGGTGTTCCTGCCGCAGCTGCTCGGATGGGTATTCGCGGGGCGGCGGGGTACCTACGTCCAGGTGCTCCACGTCTGGCCGGGGCTCGTGGCCTCGCTCGGCGTGGTCGCGCTCGCCGGCCTGGTCGTGGCCACGGCCAGGGCGCGGGCCCTCGCGAGTGGCACGCGGCGCCGCGACCCGGAAGAATCGGACACGACGAGGGGAGACGCCCGGTGGGCATCGGCAAACAGGCGAAGCGGATCCTGATCACGGTGGCGGGGGCCGTCCTGCTGCTGGTCGGGGTGCTGCTGCTGGTCCTGCCCGGCCCCGGGCTGCTGCTCGTGCTCGCCGGGCTGCTGGTCCTGGCCTCGGAGTTCCCCGCGCTCGAGAAGTACGTCGACCCGGTGCGCGACCGCGCGATGAAGGCGGCGGAGGAGAGCGTGTCCTCGCCGCTGCGGATCGCCGGCTCGGTGCTGGCCGGGCTGGCGCTGCTGGCGGCGGGCATCGTCTGGGGCACGGTGAAGTCGCTGCCGTTCAGCGGCTGGAGCACCGGGTCGAGCCTGATCCTGTCGTCGGTCATCCTGTTCGCGCTGCTGGGCTGGAGTTACCAGCGGGTCAAGTCGCGCCGCGAGACCGGCGCGAAGGCGTCGACCGACCGGTAGCCTCGGCGCCATGAGCGCCGGATTCCAGCGCGCCCGCCGCCCCGAGCAGGTCGAGGCGCGGCGCCGGGCCATCCTCGCCGTCGCGGGGGAGCTGCTCGCCGAGCGCCCGGTCGCCGAAATCAGCCTGCGGGAGCTCAGCTGCCGGGTCGGGCTGGCGAAGTCCAACGTGCTCCGGTACTTCGACAGCCGCGAGGCGGTCTTCCTGGAGGTCCTCGACGGGCTGTGGACGGCGTGGCTCGACGAACTGGCGGAGGCACTGGGCGAACCGGGCCCGGCGGAGCCCGGCTTCGCGCGCGAGGCGCGGATCGCCGGGACGATCGCGGCGACCCTCACCGGGCGCCGGGTGCTGTGCGAGCTGCTGAGCGCGATGGCGCCGGTGCTGGAGCGCAACATCCCGGTGGACTACGCCCGCAGCTTCAAACGCCGGGCCGCCGCGAACACCGGGCGGCTGGGCGAGCTGGTCCGGGCCCGGGTGCCGGAGCTGCCGCCCGGCGCGGCCCGCCACTTCGCCCACGCAGTGGTGGTGGTGCTGTCGGGCTCGTGGCCGGCCGCCCACCCGACGGCGGCCGTGGCGGCCGTCGAGCAGGGCGACCCGCCGGCGTTCGAGCTGGCGGAGGGGCTGACGAACCTCCTCGCCGGGCTGGTCGCCCGGCAGCGGTGAAGCCGTGACGGCCACCCACCGCGGGTGGCCGTCACGCGCGCTCAGACCGCGCGGACCGCCTGCTTCGCCGGGCCCGCGCTCGCGGCCGGGTCGACGTAGCAGCTGGTGTACGAAGTGTCCGTGCGCTGCCCGGCCGCGTTGGCGCTCCAGGCCGTCACGTTCAGCCAGATCTTCGTGCCGGTCGCCGGTGCGGTGAACTCGAACGCTCCCGTGCCGTCCGCGCCCGGCCGGACCGCCACCTCCGGTCCGGTGACGCCGTCCGCGGTGATCACGTAGCCGTACGAGGCCAGGCCCGGCTGGACCGGCTTCAGCGTGCAGTGCACCACCTGGCCGGGCCGGGCGTTGCCGGTCAGGTCGCAGGTGAGCGGCGGGGCAGCCGACTTCGGGTAGAAGGAGTAGTACCCCGCCTGGGACACCGAACCGTCGGCGAACGTGCTCGTCACGGTCAGGTACTGCGTGTCGGTGGTGAGCGGCGTCAGGGAGACGCTCGCCGTGCCGTCCGGGCCGGCGGGCACCGTGCCCGACGCGCCCCGGTACAGCGAGTACGTGTAGCTCACGACGCCCGGGACGGGGGACGAGAACGTGAACGTCCCCGGCGTGGTGACGTAGGCGCCTTCGCAGCACTCGGGGAAGTCGGTGCTCGTCACCACCGGGCCGTTCGTGGCCACCGAAACGTATTGCTGCTTCGTCGCCGACACCAGTCCGCCCGCGGTCGTCGTGAACGCGTCGAGGTAGTGGCTGTACGGCGTTTCCGGCACGATGCTGACCTGCGCCGTGCCGTCCGGTCCCACCGGGACCGACACCGGTTCGCCGTCGTCCCAGACGTAGGTGAACGACGTCGAGCCCGGCAGCGTGGCGTGCAGCGTGAAGACGACGGGCTTGCCGACCATGGCGTCGGCGGGCACGTCGATCACCGGCAGCCCCCGGTCGATGTCGAGCCGGCCACCTCCGGGGCCGGACAGGTTCCCGTTGGTCATCCGCGCCCGCACGGTGACGTCGTACTGCTTCCTGACGTCGGTGGGCGTGACGGTGATCGTGGCGGTGCCGTCCGCGCCCGGGGTCAGCGTCGTCTCGGGCCCGTTGTCGATCTTGTAGACGTACGCGGTGGCGCCGTCGGTGCCGTGCGGGCCGAACGTGCACTGCCGGGTCTCGCCGAGGAAGGCCCGCGCCGGCGTGCAGGTCATCGAGGGACCGTTGCGCGCCACGAAGAACCGGTAGTCGCCGGACGGCCCGGTGTTCCCGGCGGCGTCCACGCCGGACGCGGACATGCTCATCGGCCCGTCGCTGCCCGGGGTGTACCGGACCGTGGCCGTGCCGCCGGGCCGGTCGGCCGCGACGTAGCCGCCGCTCCCCTCGTACCCGGCCTGCCACCGGAAGCCGACGACCGCGGTGTCCCCGCCGGCGTCGAGGGTGAAGTCGCCGGGGATGCCGATGCCGCCCTTGCCGGGCACCTCGTACACGTAGTCGGCCGAGGTGATCGCCGGTGCGGTGGCCGGCGGGGTGAAGTCCGTGGTGAACCGGCAGATCGCGCTCCACGCGCTGGTGGCGAGCGAGTCCTTCCCGCGGACCTGCCAGGCGTAGGTGACGCCGTCGGCGAGCTGCGCGTCCGGGTCGAAGTACGCTTCCGTGCCGTTGACGTAGGAATCGATGCCGGTCACGCGCTGGTCCGGGTGGTCGACCGGCCACCAGGCGAACTCGGCGGAGAAGCTGTAGTCGTCCGGGTCGCTGACGGTCGCCGACATCGCGGCGCCCCCGCGCCGGACCAGCGGGGTTTCCGCGCAGGCGTGCTGACCGGTCTTCAGGTTCACCGGCGTCGTCGGCGGCTGGTTCTTCTGCAGGCTGACGTACAGCATCGGCCGGTAGGTCCGGCCGAAGCGCGGGTCGTGCTGCTGGTCGTCCGGCAGGCGCAGCACGAGCGTCAGCGACGTCCGGCCGGCGTCGATCGCCTGCTGCAGCGGCGGTCCGGCGTCCCAGTCGAGGTAGTCCGAGGGGCAGACGTCGAGGCTGCCGGGGCCGGCCAGCTTGGTCAGCTCGCGCGGCTGGTCGTCCCAGGTCGGGGCCTTCCGCGCCGGGGCCGTGACCCACAGCTCGGTCCCGCGCGGTGCCGAGCAGTCGGCGACCGCGGTCTCCCGGCCGGACAGCTCGGCGGAAAGCACCTTCGCGCCACGCAGCCCGGAGAGGTCGAACGTGAAGTACGACTTGGACACGTGCTTCTTGTGGTCGGCCGTGACCTTCGCGCCGATCGGCGCGTCCCCGGCCGGGTTGACGAAACTCTGCTTCGGCTGCGCCGAATCGGTGTACGACCACGACGTCGACTGGATCGACGTGTACTGCGTGGCCGAGGCCGGAACGGCCGTGCCGGCCACGAGCAACGCCGCGGTGACGGCGGTGGTGGCCGCTTTCGCTCTTCCGGAGCCCAAAAGGCTCACCCCCTGAAACTGCGAGACCCGGGGGACCGCGAGCGCGGTCCCCCGGGCCGAACACGCACCGAGGGTGGTTCCGGTTGCCTACTTCCCGCTGGAATACAGCGCGCTCACGTCCGCGTCGGACAGCGCCCGGTCGTAGACGTGCACCTGGTCGACCGCGCCGTTGAGGTAGTCGACCGGGCCGCCGCCGTACTTGCCGCGGCCGATCACCGTGTGGCCGGTCGACGCTTCGCCGAGGCAGACGCTCTTCGTCGCCGCCAGCTGGCCGTCGACGTACAGCTTGAGCGTGCCCGCCGCCGCATCGCGGACGCCGACCACGTGGTACCAGTGGTTCACTTCCGGAGCCGTGGGCGCCAGCGCCCGCGTGCCCACGAAGCTCATCGCCAGCCGGTGGTCCGCGCCCGAGTACTGCAGGAAGAAGGCGCTGTGGTCGTCGCCGTCCTGGCTCACCACGGTCTGGAAGCCGTCACCCACCGCGTTGAACTTCACCCACGCGGCCGCGCTGTAGCTGCCTTCGGTGTTCACCAGTGCGGCACCGGTGTCGGCGAACTGGCCGGAACCGTTGGTGGCCAACGCCGATCCGCTCTTGCCCGCGGTCCAGGACGCGCCGCCGACGAGCGTGGCGTCGTGGCTGCCGGCGACGTCCTTCGCCACCGTGCCCGCGTTCTCGTCGAACGGGTACGCGGCGATCCCGTCGATCCCGGGCGTCCCGGCGGGCACCGACGGCCCGGACACCGGGGCGCCGGTGGCGCCCTTGATCACCGCGAGGTTCGCCGCGCGGACCGCCGCGAAGTCCATCTTCTTCACCTGCCGGTCGTAGGTGAAGAAGCCGTTGACCTCCTTCTCGACGTCGGTGGTCTGCGTGTAGACCCCCGCGGACACCCCGCACCGCTGGGCGACCAGCAGCAGGCGCTGCTGGAGTTCGCCGTAGCGCCGCGTCAGGGTGGCGCTGTCGGGCTCCATCTCGTAGGCGAAGCTGCCCGACGCGTCGAACTCGTGCCCGGCGACCTTGAGGCCGAGGCCGCCGTACTCGCCGTCGACCGCCGCGCGCGTCCCGGTCTGCGCGGGCGTCCCGGGACCGGTGTAGGTGTGGTCGTCGTAGATGTCACCCTTGCCGCTGTCCGGTTCGGACCGGCAGCAGTTGACGCCGGATTCGGCGTTGACCAGGCGCGATGGATCCCACGCCTTGACCTCGTCGGCGATGCGGCCGACTTCGTAGTCGCCCCAGCCTTCGTTGAACGGCACCCACGTGACGATCGACGGGAAGCTGCGGTGCTGGTCGATCATCCGCTTCATCTCGGACTCGTAGTTGACGCGCGCGGCCGCGGACGGCTCGACGTCGTCCTTCATCGCCGGCATGTCCTGCCAGACCAGCAGGCCGAGCTTGTCGGCGTAGTAGTACCAGCGGTCCGGCTCGACCTTGATGTGCTTGCGCACCATGTTGAAGCCGAGGGCCTTCTCCTGCTCCAGGTCGAACTTCAGCGCCGTGTCGGTCGGTGCCGTGTAGATCCCGTCCGGCCAGAAGCCCTGGTCCAGCGGGCCGACCTGCATGACGAACTTGCCGTTGAGCAGCATCCGCTGCTTGCCGTCGGCGGTCTTGCCGAGCCCGATCGTGCGCAGCCCGAAGTACGAGCCGACTTCGTCGCCACCCGAGAGCTTCACGCGCAGCTCGTAGAGGAACGGGTCGTCCGGCGACCACAGGTGCGGCCGGTCCACCTTCAGCTTCAGCGGCTGGTTCGCGTCACCGCTCACCCGCCCGACCGGGCGGCCGTGGTCGTAGGCGACGGCTTCGACCCGCTGCTTCACCGGCCCGCCGACGACCGCCTTCACCGTCACCGAACCGAGGTCCGGCGTGACATCGAGGCGGTCGATGCGTGCGGACGCCACCGGCTCCAGCCAGACGGTCTGCCAGATGCCCGACGACGGCGTGTAGAAGATGCCGTCACCGGGCGAGCGCTGCTTGCCGAGCGGCTGCCCGCCCTGGTCGTTCGGGTCCGCGACGCCGACGACGACCTCCTGGGTGGCCTTCGTGGTCAGCGCGTCGGTGACGTCGACGGACCAGGCGTCGTAGCCGCCGGTGTGGCGGCCGACGGTCTTGCCGTTGACGATCACCGTCGTGTCGTAGTCGACGGCCTGGAAGTGCAGCAGGAGCCGCTGCCCGTTCTTACCGACCTGCCAGTTCTTCGGGACCTCGAACGTGCGGCGGTACCACATGTTCGTTTCGTGGCGCATGATCCCGGACAGCGCGGACTCCACCGGGTAGGGCACGAGGATGCGCTCTCCCAGCGTCTTGCCGACCGGGGCGGCCTCGCCCGGGGTCGCCTTGGCGAATTCCCAGACGCCGTTGAGGTTCTGCCACCTGTCGCGGGTCAGCTGGGGGCGGGGGTAGTCGGGGAGGGCGTTCGTCGGGGAGACGTCCTTGGTCCACGGCGTGGACAGCGGCGGGGTGAGCCGCTGCCACTGTGGTGTCTGCGGGGTGTCGGCCGCGCTCGCGGCGGGCGCGGTGCCGAGGCCGGCCACCGCGACCGCGAACGCGGCGGCCGCGGTGAGCCATCTCCGGGATTTTCGGGCAGGGTGAAGCATCGTTGAACCTCCTGGTAGGGGATGCGGGTTCAGCGGGTCCGGGAGCGCGCGAGCAGGCGCTGGATGACCACGACGACGAGCAGGAAGGCCCCGCTCACGACGGTCTGGTAGTTGGAGTCGAGGGTGCCGATCTGGTTGATGACGTTCTGGATCAGCGTGCGCAGCAGCACGCCGACGAGCGTGCCGATGATCGTGCCGGCGCCGCCGGTGAGCAGCGTGCCGCCGATGACGACGACGGAGATCGCGTCGAGCTCGGTGCCGACGCCGATCACCGTGACGCCGGACTGCAGGTACGCGGCGGTGAGGATGCCCGCGAACCCGGCGAGCGCGCCGCTGAGCGTGTAGAGGCTGATCTTGGTGCGGGCCACCGGCAGTCCCATCAGCAACGCCGACTGCTCGGCGCCGCCGATGGCGAACACGGACTGGCCGAACCGCGTGCGGCGCAGCAGCAACCCGCCGAGCGCGAAGAGCACGAGCGTCAGGTAGACCGGGACGCCGATGCCGAAGATCGTGCCCTGGCCCAGCCAGAGGAACGCCGAGCCGGCGTCCACCTTGTACGTCGTCGCGCCTTCGGACGTCAGGGCCAGCAGGAGTCCGCGGGCGAACAGCAGCGACGCCAGCGTCACGATGAACGGCGCCATCCCGGTGCGGGCGATGAGCAGGCCGTTGACGAACCCGATCAGGGAACACACGGCCAGCGGCAACAGGATCGCGACGACCAGGCCGTACTGCGCGCCGTACGCGGCGAGGACGCCGCCGAGCGCGTAGTTCGAGCCGACCGACAGGTCGATGCCGCCGGAGATGATCACGAACGTCATGCCGAGCGCGATCACCGCGAGGAACGAGCCCTGCAGCACGAGGCTGCGCAGGTTGTCCGCGGTGCCGAAGTGCGGGAACGCGAACCACGACGCGGCGAGGCCGAGCACGAGCACGACGGCCGCGCCCTGCCGCTGCAGGACACCGGCGAGCGCGGCGTTGCGCGCCGTGATGGGAGTGGCGGACTGGGTTGTCACCGGCTGCTCCGCTCGCGCGCGACGTAGACCGCGACGACGATGATGGCCGCCTGGACCATCTGCGCGGTCGAGTCCGGCAGGTTGTGCTTGATCAGGGTCGCCTGGACGAGCTGCATGAGCAGGGCGCCGAACACGGTGCCGAGCACGCGGACCCGGCCACCGGTCAGCGGCGTGCCGCCGACGACGACCGCGGTGATCGCGGACAGCTCCATGAGCAGGCCGACGTCGCTCGGGTCGCTGGCGGCCAGTCGCGAAGTCGCCAGCACACCGGCGATCGCGGCCAGCGCCCCGGAGATGACGTAGACGCTGATGAGCACGCGTTTCACCGGCAGGCCGGCCAGGGTGCTCGCGGCGCGGTTGCCGCCGACCGCCACCAGGTGCCGCCCGAACGTCGTGCGCTGGACGACCAGCCCGGTCAGCACCGCCAGCACGCCCGCGACGATCACCATGATCGGGACGCCGAGCAGGTCCCCGGTGCCCAGCGCCAGGAAGTCCTGGTTGCGCAGCTGGACGAGCTGGCCGTGGGCGATGACCAACGCGAGCCCGCGGCCACCGACGAGCAGCGCCAGGGTCGCGATGATCGGCTGGATCCCCAGGTACGCCACCAGGTAGCCGCTGAACAAGCCGGAGACCACGCCCGCGATGACGGCGACGATGATCGCCGTCAGCGGGCCGGCGCCGAGGTAGAGCGGGATGAGCGCCGCGGCGATCGACATCACCGAGCCGACCGACAGGTCGATGCCCTCGGTGCCGATCACCAGCGCCATGCCGAGCGCGACGATGCAGACCGGCGCCGCCTGCACCAGCTGGGTGCGGAAGTTGGCCGCGGACAGGAAGTTCTCGGTGAACAGGACGTTGAACAGCAGCAGCACGACGACGGCCAGGTAGACGCCGTAGTTCTGCAGCCACGCCGTGACCTTCGCGCGGTCCGGCGTTCTCGTCAGGGTGGCGCTAGACATCGTTGTCACCCTCGGTGGTCTCGGCGGCGATGGCCGTCAGCACGTTCTCCTCGGTGATGCGGTCGCCGGTCAGCTCTCCGGCGACCGAGCCGTCGCGCAGGACGACCACGCGGTCGGAGCCGTCGATCAGTTCCTCCAGTTCGGACGAGATGAGCAGCACGCCGAGCCCTTCCTGCGCGAGTTCGTCGATCAGCGCCTGGACCTCGGCCTTGGCGCCGACGTCGATGCCGCGGGTGGGCTCGTCGAGCAGCAGGATCTTCGGGCCGGTGGCGAGCCAGCGGGCGAGCAGCACCTTCTGCTGGTTGCCGCCCGAGAGCTCGGACACCTTCTGCTCGGGACTGGCCGCCTTGATCCGCAGGCGCTCCATGAAGATCTTGACGATCCGGTCCTGCCTGGCCCGGCTGACCAGGCCGAACGGCGACAGCGTCGGCAGCGCGGCCAGCACGATGTTCTCGCGGACCGACAGGTTCGGGATGATCCCGTCGGTCTTGCGGTCCTCGGCCAGCAGCGCGATCCCGGCCCGCATGGCCGCCTTGATCCGGCCCCGCTTCAGGGGTTTCCCGGCCAGCAGCACGCTGCCGCCGTCCAGGGGGAACGCGCCGACGATGGCCCGCGCGGTCTCGCTGCGGCCCGAGCCGAGCAGCCCGGCCAGGCCGACGACCTCGCCGGGCCGGATGCTCACCGAGACGTCGTGCAGCTTCCGCATGCCGGACAGGCCTTCGGCCTTGAGCAGCGGTTCCCGCTCGACCTCGTGCTCCTCGCCGAACGCCGTGACGCCTTCTTCGCGGATCTGCCTGATCTCCCGGCCGAGCATCTTCGACACGAGCTCGATGCGCGGCAGCGGCTTCAGCGGTCCGCTGTGGACGACCCGGCCGTCGCGCAGGACGGTGACGCTGTCACACACCCGGTACAGCTCGTCCATCCGGTGGCTGACGTAGACGATCGCGATGCCCGCGGCGTGCAGCCGGTTCAGCACCTCGAACAGCGTCTCGACCTCGCGCGGCTCGAGCGACGACGTCGGTTCGTCCATGATGACGACCTTGGCGTCGGTCGACACCGCGCGGGCGAGGGCGACCATCTGCTGCGCGCCGACGCCGAGGGTGTGCAGCGGGCGCTTGACGTCGTCGTCGATGCCGTAGCCCTTGAGCAGCTCACGGGCGTCGGCGTACATCTTCGGCCAGTCGACGAGCCCGGCCTTGGTGCGCGGCTCGCGGCCGAGGAAGACGTTGCCGGCGATGCTCATCAGCGGGACGAGGTTGACCTCCTGGTAGATGGTGGAGATCCCGGCGCGCTGCGCGTCGATCGGCCGCTTGAACGTCACCGGCTCGCCGGACTGGCGCACCTCGCCCTCGTCGGGCTGGTAGACGCCGGTGAGCACCTTGATCAGCGTGGACTTGCCGGCGCCGTTCTCGCCGACCAGGGCGTGCACCTCGCCCGGGGCCAGTGCGAAGCTGACGTCGTCGAGCGCGAGGGTGCCGGGGAACCGCTTGGTCACCCCGGTCACCTCGAGCACCGGTGCGGTCGTCATGGCGACGTCCTCTTCGGTCGCTGCCGTCATCAGTACGCGTTCCCGACCTTCTGGGCCGCGTTGGTCTCGTCGTACTGGTCGTCGGTGATCACGATGCTCGCCGGGATCGGCTCGCCGTTCTCGAACTTCTGCAGCGTCTGGAAGGCCAGCGGGCCGAAGCGCGGGTTCGACTCGATCACGGCGTTGTAGCTGCCGTCGGCGATGAGCTGCACGGCGTTGCGGGTGCCGTCGATGGACACGACCTTGACGTCCTTGCCCGGCGTCTTGCCCGCCGTCTTCAGCGCGTTGACCGCGCCGACGCCCATTTCGTCGTTCTCGGCGTAGACGGCGGTGATGTCCGGGTGGCTCTGGATGAGCTGTTCCATCACGGCCTGGCCCTTGGACCGGTCGAACTCGCCGGTCTGCTCGGCGACCACGGACAGGCCGGGGGTCTTCGCGAGCTCGTCCTTGAAGCCCTTGGTGCGGTCGGTGGTGACGTTGTTGCCCGACGAGCCGAGCAGGATCGCCACCTTGCCGGTGCCGCCGGTGACCCGGGCGGTCTCCTGCGCGGCGCGCTTGCCCTGCTCGACGAAGTTCGAGCCGATGAAGGTCAGGTAGTCGGTGCACGGCTGCGACGTCACCTTGCGGTCGATGGTGACGACCGGGACCTTCTTGGCCTTCGCCGCGTCGAGGGCGGGCTGCAGGCCGTCGGAGTTGAGCGGCGCGACGACGAGCAGCTGGGCGCCGCGGTCGAGCATCGACTTGATGTCGCTGATCTGTCGGTTCAGGTCGCTCTGGGCGTTGGTCACGAGCAGCTTGTCGCTCGCGATGCCGAGCTTGGCGGCTTCGTCGCGAATGGACTGCGTCTCGGCGATCCGGAAGGGGTTGGCCTCCTTTTCGGACTGGGAGAAACCCACCACCGCGGTCTTCAGGTCGACCTTGGGGTAACCGGTCTTGCCGAGCGTGCAGCCGTCGGCGGACGGCGCGGCGGACTGGGCGCTGGCGGCCGGCCCGCCGCCGCTCGACGGGGCCGCGGGGGATTCTTCCCTGCTGGTGCAGGCGGTGAGGGTCAGCGCGGCAGCGGCCGCGGTGACCAGGACCAGTCGGGGGCGGGAGGACAAGAGCACGGTGACTCCTCGGGCAGCGTCGTCGGTGACCCGCTCGCCGGGGTGATCGGGGTCACCACGGGAGCCTTGGGGTACTTTTTACATCGTTGGAACAACGTTGTAAACCGGCCGCGGCTCGCTACACTTCGTGCTCACTCTCTGAAGGGACCGCCCGTGACCGTGACGCTCAAGGACGTCGCCACGCTCGCCGGAGTGTCGGTGAAGACGGTGTCGAACGTCGTGAACGGCTACGCCTTCGTCAAGCCGGAGAACCGCCGGCGCGTCGAGGAAGCCCTCGCGGCGACCGGCTACCGGCCGAACGTCGGGGCCCGCAACCTCCGCCGCGGCCGCACCGGGTTCCTGGCGCTGATGGTGCCGGAGCTGTCCATCCCGTACTTCGGCGAGCTGGCCGGCCTGGTGATCACGGCGGCGCAGCAGCGCGGCTGGAGCGTCCTGATCGAACAGACGCAGGGCACGCGGTCCCGGGAGCGGGACACGCTTTCGTCGCTCGGGCCGCACCTGGTCGACGGGGCCCTGGTGCACCCGGAAGCCCTGGAGGCGGCGGACTTCCCGGCCGACCCGGGCGGGATCCCGCTGGTCATGCTGGGCGAGCACGCGGTGGACGTGCCGATCGACCACGTGGCGATCGACAACGTCCTGGCGGCGCGCACGGCGGTGGCGCACCTGGCTTCGCTGGGGCGGAAGCGGATCGCGGCGATCGGGCGCAACCCGGCGCGCGGGACGTCGTCGCAGCGGCTCGCGGGCTACCGGTCGGCGCTGGCCGAGGCCGGTTTGTCCTATTCGGACGCTTTGGTGGCCCCGGCGGAGAAGTGGCACCGCTCGGTGGGCGCGGCGGCGATGAAGGCGTTGCTGGCGCTGCCTTCCCCGCCGGACGCGGTCTTCTGCTTCAACGACCTGCTGGCCATCGGCGCGCTGCGCGCGGTGGCCGAGCTGGGCCTGCGGGTGCCGGAGGACGTGGCGATCGTCGGGTTCGACAACAACGAAGAGAGCGCATTCTCGCTGCCCTCCCTGACCACGATCGCGCCGGACAAAACGGCGTTGGCCGAGGCGGCGGTCGACCTCGTGCACCGGCGGATCACCGGGGACACGACGGCACCGCCGCAGGACATCCAGACCCCGTTCGCACTGGAAGTCCGCGAAAGCACCTGCGGCCGCTGACCCTGGGGTCAGCGGCCGGGCCAGTGCCAGGACGGGCGGTCCAACAGGCCCTGGCCGGCGACCTTCGTCTCGCCGTACTCCTTCGCCAGCTCCACCGTGCGCACGTCGGCCACCTCCTCGAGCGCGCGGATCAGCGGGCGGGCGTGGGAGACCACCACCAGCTGGGTGTCCTCCGCGGCCGTCGCGATCAGCGTGGCCAGGGCCGGCAGGAGGTCCGGGTGGAGGCTCGTCTCCGGCTCGTTCAGCACCAGCAGTTCCGGCGGGCGCGGGGTCAGCAGGGCCGCCACCCACAGCAGGAAGCGCAGGGTGCCGTCCGAGAGCTCCGCCGCCGACAACGGGCGCAGCAAGCCGTGCTGGTGGAACGAAACCGAGAGCACGCCGTCCTGCGAAGTCGCTTCCACGGTCGAACCCGGGAAGGCCGCGTCGACCACCTCGGCGAGGTCCGCCGCGCGGCCGATCTCGATGATCGTCTGCAGGGCCGCCGCCAGGTCGGCGCCGTCGTGGGACAGCACGGGCGTGCGGGTGCCGATGCGGGCCTGTCGGGCCGGGGCGTCGGCGTCCGTGCGGAACTGGTCGTAGAACCGCCACGACCGGATGCGCTCGCGCAGCACCACCAGCTCCGGGCACGCGCGTGGGTCCGAGAACTCGCTCAGCATGCTGTCCGTCAGCCGGATCTTGAACCGCTCGTCACCCCAGGCGCCCGAGGCGACGCGCGTGCGGACCGACGGGCCGGCGCGGTCCGCCAGCAGGGTCGACGGCCGCAGGGCCGGCCCCGACCACACCGCTTCCCGCTTGAACTCCGGGTCGAGGTTGAACGCCGTCCGCTTGCCCGGCACCGGCAGTCCGAGGTCGAGCGCGTAGCCGAACTCGTCGCCCGCGAAGCCGAGCCGCAGCCCGACGGCCTTCGTGTGGACCTTGCCCTCGACCCGGGTGGTGCCCCGCCGCACGCCGTTCTCCGGGCCGGCCCACAGCGTCGACGGCAGCCCGCCCTCCCGCGCCAGCGCCGCCACGGCGCCGTTGCGGGACGCGTCCGCCAGCAGCCGCAGGGCCCGGTAGAGGCTCGACTTGCCGCTGCCGTTGGGCCCGGTGACGACGGTCAGGCCGGCCAGCGGCAGCACCAGGTCGCGCAGCGAGCGGTAGTTCGCGACGGCCAGCGTGGTGAGCATCCCCAGAACTTAACCGCGGCCGGGGCATCACCCGTGCCGGGGAGGGCATCACCCGTGATCCGCAAGGCATCACGCGTGATGACCCTCCAATCACGGGTGATGACCCTCCAATCACGGGTGATGACCCTCCGATCACGGGTCATGCCCGGCCTTGCTTGTCCGGCATCGTGGCTTCGTAGCCGTGGGTCGCTCAGCCGACCGGCTCGGCCAGCGGGATCTCCCCCTCGTCGAGCCACGAACCGCGCCACGCGAGATCGCTTCTGACCAGTGGTTTCCCGCAGGCGTCGCACTTCGCGTCCGGCCGGGTGACCTGCCCGCAGCGGGTGTGGACCAGCGTCGTCGGGCTCGGGGCGGCTTCCGACGCAGTGTGGCTGTGCCCCCACGTGCCGAGGGCGTGCAGCACCGGCAACGCGTCCGAGCCGGCCTGCGTCAGGCGGTACTCGTGGCGGGTCCGGCCGCCGTCACGGTAGGGGAGCTTGGTCAGCAGCCCGCGGTCGACGAGCTTGGCCAGCCGGGTCGTCAGCACGTTGTCGGCGATGCCGAGCTGGGCGCGGAAGTCCTCGAACCGGGTGGTGCCC
Organism: Amycolatopsis sp. cmx-4-61; assembly: GCF_046548775.1. Taxonomy (NCBI): domain Bacteria; kingdom Bacillati; phylum Actinomycetota; class Actinomycetes; order Pseudonocardiales; family Pseudonocardiaceae; genus Amycolatopsis; species Amycolatopsis sp. cmx-4-61. Next base: position 102,375 of record NZ_JAEBEI010000013.1, read on the forward strand.
GCGGTGGCGTTGCGCAGGATCAGCAACGTCCACGGCTCGCCGAGGACGTCGGCGGCGCGGGCGATCGGGCAGGCGGCGTCCGCCCACGTGATGCGTCGGCTCATCTGTGATCCCTTCCACCTGGCTTGCTCGAAGCAAGTTTACGCCGTACCGTCGTCGGCAGCTAGCTTGCAAAATGCAAGCCAGGTGCGAGAGGAGATTCGTCATGGACATCACGGGTGCGGTGGCGCTGGTCACCGGAGCGAACCGGGGCCTCGGGCGGCGCTTCGCCGCGGAGTTGCTGGAGCGGGGGGCGGCGAAGGTCTACGCGGCCGCGCGGAACCCGGAGTCGATCGACCTGCCGGGAGTCGTCCCGTTGCGGCTCGACGTGACCGATCCGGAGTCGATCCGGGCAGCCGCCCGGGTCGCCGGCGACGTCACGCTGCTGGTGAACAACGCCGGTTCGTCCACCGGCGCGTCCCTGCTCGGCGGGTCCGTCGAGGACATCCGCCTGGAAATGGACACGCACTACTTCGGCACGCTGGCCGTCACACGCGAGTTCGCGCCGGTCCTCGCGCGCAACGGCGGCGGCGCGGTGCTCAACGTGCTGTCGGTGCTTTCCTGGTTCACCGCCCCGAGGGTCGCGGCGTACTCCGCGGCGAAGGCGGCGGCCTGGTCGCTGACCAACGCGCTGCGCCTGGAACTGGCGTCGCAGAAGACGCAGGTGACGGCGCTGCACGTCGGGTACATGGACACCGACATGGCCAAGGACGTGGACGGCCCGAAGATCGACCCGGCGGTCGTCGCGCGGCTGGCTCTGGACGGTGTCGAGGAAGGACGGTTCGAGGTGCTCGCCGACGACGTCAGCCGGAACGTGCGGGCCGGGCTCTCCGGCGACGTGACCGCGTTGTACCCGGCGCTGGTTTCCTGAAGGCGTTTTCTCGACCCCGGAATACCGGGGGCGCACCCGCGGGCGTATGAATGGACGGGTGGCGGAACGCGTAAAAGCGGGAATGGGCCGAACGAGGAACCGCTGGGGTGAAGGCGAACGGTTGCGCGGTGAGATCCTGGCCGCGGCCGGCCGGTTGCTCGCCGAGCTCGGCGGCGAGGACGGCCTGACGATCCGCGGCGTCGCCCGCGCCGTCGGCATCGCCCCGGCGAGCATCTACCAGCATTTCTCCGACCGTGCGGAATTGGTCCGCGGTTTGCTCGACCACGAATACGCCCGGCTGGCCGATTCGATGCGCGCGGCGGAGGAGGCAATCGGGGAAACCGACCCCGTCGGCCGGGTACGGGCGCAGATTCACGCGTACTGCGCGTTCGCGATGCGGAATCCGGGGCATTACCGGCTGATGCTCGCGAACGGCGCGTCCGAACTGGAGCCCGGCAGCCGCCCGGAAGGCCCGCTCCTGGACGTCATCGACCGGCTGACGGCGGGGTTCGAGCGCTGTGTCGAGGCGGGTCACCGGCTGCGCGTGACGCCGGGCCGCGCGGCGGCGGTCGTGTTCGTCGGCGCGCACGGGCGGGTCGCGCTGTTCCACAGCGCGCTGAACCGGACCGGGGCCGAGCTGGTGGCGCCGTTCGTCGACGAGCTCGTGTCACTCGTGTTCGCCTGATCGGCCCTGTGGCGTGGTCGCCGGAATGCTTAGCATTGCTACGTAAATTCCGGCGACTCCGGGAGGTGTCCGGTGGACGGCGTGCCCGCGTTTCCGATGACCCGGCGGTGTCCCTTCGACCCGCCCGCCGAACTGCGCGAGCTGCCCCGGGTGTCCCGGGTGCGCCTGTGGAACGACAGCACGCCGTGGCTGGTGACCCGGTACGCCGACGTCCGCGCGCTGCTGCGGGATCCGCGCGTCAGCGCCGACTCCGACCACCCGGGCTACCCGCACCAGAGCGCGGCTTCGGCGGCCCGCCGGCACCGCGCGAAGTCGTTCATCACGATGGACGGCGCCGAGCACGCCGGCCGGCGCAAGCTGCTGACCGGCGACTTCCTGGTGAAGAAGATGGAGGCGCTGCGCCCGGCGATCCAGCGGATCGTCGACGACCTGGTCGACGGCCTGCTGGCCGGCCCCAAGCCGGTCGACCTGGTGCCGGCGTTCGCCTTGCCGGTGCCGTCGCTGGTGATCTGCGAACTGCTGGGCGTGCCGTACGAAGACCGCGACCTGTTCCAGGACATCACGAAGGTGATGGTGTCCCGGACCGCGACGCCGGAGGAGGCGGTGCGGGCCACCGAAGACCTGCTGGCGTACCTCGGCGGCCTGGTCGAGCGCAAGGTGTCCGCTCCGGGTGACGACGTGCTGAGCAAGCTGGCGCGCACGCAGTACGCCACCGGGAAGATGACCGCCGAAGAGGTGGCGTCGACCGGCCAGCTGCTCCTGGTGGCCGGCCACGAGACGACGGCGAACATGATCGCCCTCGGCACGGTGGCCCTGCTGGCGCACCCGGACCAGCTGGAGCTGGTGCGCTCGGGTGACGCGGACCTGCTGCGCCGCGCGGTCGAAGAGCTGTTGCGCTACCTCAACATCACGCACACGGGCCGCCGTCGCGTGGCGACCGCGGACATCGAGCTGGGCGGCGAGACCATCCGCGCGGGCGAAGGCATCATCGCGGCCGGCGACGCGGCCAACCGCGACGAGACGGTGTTCGAGGACCCGGACCGCCTCGACGTGACGCGCGAGGCCCGCCACCACGTGGCCTTCGGGTACGGCGTGCACCAGTGCCTCGGCCAGACGCTGGCGCGGGTCGAGCTCCAGGTGGTGTACGGAACGCTGTACCGCCGGATTCCGGGACTGCGGCTCGCGGTGCCGATGGCGGAGCTGGCGTTCAAGGACGACATGCTGGTGTACGGCGTGCACAGCCTGCCCGTCACCTGGTGATCACCCCGCCTGCCGGGCCGCGTCCAGGTGCTCCGCCAGCCACCCCGAGACGCGACGGGCCCGCTCCGCGTCCGTGTCCTGCCGCGGCACCATCTCCACCAGCATGATCAAGCCCAGGTACACCCGGTACAACGTGAGCCGGCGGCGGGCGGGGGCGTCGAAGCGGGCTCGCCCGTACCCCGCGAGCAGGGGCTCGTCCAAGTCGCGGAACAGCGTCAGCGAAACGAACTCCGCCACCGGGTCGCCCCAGAACGCCCGCTCGGCGTCGACGATGCCCGAGATGCGGTCGCCGTCCACCAGGATGTTGCCCCGCCACAGGTCGAAGTGGACCAGGACCGGCGTGGTGACCGGCTCCAGCAGCGGCTCGTGGCGACGCACGAGGTGCGCGATCTCCGCCGCCGGGCGCGGCAGGCGCACTCCGTACCGGACGGCGTCGGCCAGGATCGCGTCCACCATCGCCGTGAACGCGGAAAACCACGTCGGGTGCAGCGGGTCCTGGAGGTAGCCGAACCCGTCGCCGGTCGTCTCGTGCAGGGCCGCCACGATCCGGCCCAGCTCCGTGCGCAGGTGCGGGCCGGTGCCGGGCACCTCGGACCACGGCCTCCCCGGCACCTCCGTCATCAGCAGGAACCCCGGTCCCGTGCCCACCACCGACGGCAGCGGCCCGGACGCCAGGCGGTAGTACTCCGCCTCCGTCGCCAGCAGGTCGTGCTCGTACGTCAGGCCGGGCGCGGACGGCGCGATCTTGAGCACCAGCCGCCGTCCGTCCGCCAGGCGCAGCCGGATCGCCCGGTTGTACGTTCCGCCGCCCAGGTCCTCGGCCGCCACCACCGAAGCCGGGTCGATGCCCGATGCCCTCAGTTGCCCCTCCACCCGGCCGAGTCTCCCAGCTTTTCCGCCGCGTCGGCCAGGTCTTCCGGCGTCGGGGCGTCGTCCTGGGTCAGCCTGCGCCGCCAGTAACCGGTGAACTCGATGTCGCTCTTGGCCAGGCCGCGTTCCAGGAGGTGGCGGCGCACCGCGCGGACCGTCGACGCCTCCCCGGCCAGCCACGCCGCCGACCCCGCCGGCAGCGGTACCTCGCGCACCGCCGCCAGCAGCCGGGTGCCGTGCTCGGCGCCGTCCCGGTGCACCCACCGCACCCCCGGCAGCGGTTGTTCCTCGGCCGCGTCCGCGACCTCGACGAAGACCACGGCATTGTCCACTTCGGACAGTAGAGAGGCGATCGCGGGGATGGCCGTCTCGTCGCCCGCGCACAGCAGCGTGTCTGCTGTGGACAGTGGACGGCGGTAGGCCGGGTCCGGCCCGTACCGGCCGAGGACGTCCCCCGGGGCAGCCTGGAACGCCCACGCCGTGGCCGGTCCCGCCGGCCCCGGGTGCAGCACGAAGTCGACGTCGATGGTCTCCCGCGTCCGGCCGCGCACGGTGTAGCTGCGCATGACCGGGCGTTCCTCGGCCGGGATCGCCAGGTACGCCTGGTACCAGCGCATGACGTCGTCCTCGGGCGACGGCAGCCGGACCGGGTGGCCCGGTGGCGGGAACAGGAGCTTGAGCTGCTGGTCCGGCCACGGCGCCAGCTCCGCCAGCCCGTCGCCGGTGAAGGTCACGCGCACCACGCGCGGCGTCACCCGGCGGACCGCCGTCACTTCGAGCAGACCGGTCGGGTTCACGGCTTCCCCAGGTATTCGCGCAGGTGGCGGGCGGTGAGCGTGGTCGCGTCGGCCACCAGCGCCGCCGGCGTGCCTTCGAAGACGACCCGGCCGCCGTCGTGGCCGGCGCCGGGCCCGAGGTCGATCAGCCAGTCGGCGTGCGCCATCACGGCCTGGTGGTGCTCGATCACGACCACCGTGTTGCCCGCGTCGACGATCCGGTCGAGCAACGCCAGCAGCTGGTCAACGTCGGCGAGGTGCAGGCCGGTCGTCGGCTCGTCGAGGATGTAGGTCGAGCCCCGCTCGGCCATCCGGATCGCCAGCTTGAGCCGCTGCCGCTCGCCGCCGGACAGCGTCGTCAGCGGCTGCCCGAGCGTCAGGTAGCCCAGGCCTACGTCGGCGAGCCGGTCGAGGACCGTCCGCGCGTTGCCGCCGGCGAAGAACTCGCGTGCCTCGGCGACGGACATCGCCAGGACTTCGCTGATGTTCTTGCCGCGCAGCTCGTAGGTCAGCACCTTCGGCGTGAACCGCCGGCCCTCGCACTCCTCGCACACGGACGCGACCCCGGCCATCATCGCCAGGTCGGTGTAGATCACGCCGAGGCCCTTGCACTTCGGGCAGGCGCCTTCGGAGTTGGCGCTGAACAGGCTCGCCTTGACCCCGTTGGCCTTGGCGAACGCCGTGCGGATCGGATCGAGCAGGCCGGTGTAGGTCGCCGGGTTGGACCGGCGGGACCCGCGGATCGCCGACTGGTCGACCACGACGACGTCGTCGCGGTGGGCCAGGGAGCCGTGGATCAGCGACGACTTCCCGGACCCGGCGACGCCGGTGACGACGGTCAGGACACCGAGCGGGACGTCGACGCTGACGTCCCGCAGGTTGTGCAGTTTCGCGCCGGTGATGGAAACGTGCCCGGTCGGCGTGCGCACCTCGTCCCGCAGCGTGACCCGGTGGTCGAGGTGGCGCCCGGTGAGCGTGCCGGACGCGCGCAGGCCGTCGACGTCGCCGGTGTAGCAGAGCCGCCCGCCGTCGGTACCCGCTCCCGGACCGAGGTCGACGACGTGGTCGGCGATCCGGATCGTCTCCGGCTTGTGCTCGACGACCAGGATCGTGTTCCCCTTGTCCCGCAGGCACAACAGGAGGTTGTTCATCCGCTCGATGTCGTGCGGGTGCAGCCCGACGGTCGGCTCGTCGAAGACGTAGGTGACGTCGGTGAGGCTGGAGCCCAGGTGCCGCACCATCTTCACGCGCTGGGCCTCGCCGCCCGAGAGCGTCGCGGATTCGCGGTCGAGCGAGAGGTAGCCGAGGCCGATCTCGACGAGCGAGTCGAGCGTGTCGCGCAGGTTGCCCAGCAGCGGCCGGATCGACGGCGCGTCGAGGTTCCGCACGAACTCGGCGAGGTCGCTGATCTGCATGGCGGCGCAGTCGGCGATGTTGCGGCCGTCGATCTTCGCCGACAGCGCGGCCTGGTTCAGCCGCGCGCCACCGCACTCGCCGCAGGTGGCGAAGGTGGCGGCCTTCTCGACGAACGCGCGCAGGTGCGACTGCAGCGAATCGGTGTCCTTCTGCAGGTAGAGCCGCTTGACCTTCACGGCCAGGCCCTCGTAGGTGAGGTTCTGCTTGCCGACCTTCACCTTGCACGGGCCCTTGTGCAGCAGGTCGTCGAGCTGCTCGGGGGTGTAGTCGCGGATCTTCGCGTCCGGGTCGAAGAAGCCGGAGGACGCGTAGATCTGCACGTACCAGTTGTCCGGCGCCCAGCCGGGGACCAGAACGGCGCCTTCGTTCAGTGAGCGGTCGAAGTCGAGCAGGGCGCGGACGTCGAGGTCGGACACCCGGCCCAGGCCTTCGCAGGCCGGGCACATGCCTTCGGGCAGGTTGAAGCTGAACGCCCCGGACGTGCCGACGTACGGCTCGCCGAGCCGCGAAAAGGCGATCCGCAGCATCGCGTAGGCGTCGGTCGCGGTGCCGACCGTGGAACGCGAGTTGGCGCCCATCCGCTCCTGGTCGACGACGATGGCGGCGCTCAGGTTCTCCAGCAGGTCGACGTCCGGGCGCGAGAGGCTCGGCATGAACGACTGGAGGAAGGCGCTGTAGGTCTCGTTGATCAGCCGCTGCGACTCGGCCGCGATGGTGCCGAAGACCAGCGACGACTTGCCGGAGCCGGAGACGCCCGTGAACACCGTCAGCCGTCGCTTCGGGATGTCCAGGTCGACGCCGGTCAGGTTGTTCTCCCGGGCGCCCCGGACCTGGATCACGTCGTGGGTGTCGGCGGCCCGCCTGGGTGAGGTCATACCGTCCTTCTCGATACTTTAGGCTGTAAAGTGATGGTTCGGGTCACATTACTTTAGGGTGTAAGGAGTCGGCAAGGTGGTCGTCTTCGCGGGTCAGGGCGACGCCCGGCGGTCCATGGAGCTGCTGTGGGGGCCGCGCGTGGTGGCCCCGCGCACGGGCCCCGGGCCCAAACCGGGGCTGTCCGTCGAGGCGATCGTGGCGGCGGCGATCGACATCGCGGACGCCGAGGGCATGGTGGCGCTGTCCATGCGCGCGGTGGGGGAACGCCTCGGCCGCACCGCGATGGCGCTGTACACGTACGTGCCGGGCAAGACCGAGCTCGTCGACCTCATGTACGACCGGACGCTGGGCGAGCTGCCTTCGTCGTACCCGGACGCCGCGGGCTGGCGCTCGGCGGCGCTGTCGCTGGCCGAAGCGTTGTGGGACCTGCACCTGCGGCACCCGTGGCTGCTGCAGGTCTCGCCGGCGCGCCCGGTGCTCGGGCCGGGGGAGTTCCACGTCCAGGAGACGCTGCTGGCGGTCCTGGCGCCGACCGGGCTGCCGTTGCCGCGGGTGCGGTGGGTGGTGGCGGCGCTGTTCAACGTCGTCCGCGGCTCGGTTCAGGCGGCGGCGGAGTCCCGCCAGGCGGCGCGCGAGACGGGACTGTCCGAAGAGGACTGGTGGTACGCGCGCTCGGCCCTGCTGGAGGAACTGGTCCCGGACCTCGCGGCGCGGTTCCCGACGGTGGCCCGGCTGGGGGCCGAAGGCGCCTACGAACCGTCCGAGGAGCCCTACTTGGAGCGCGAAGCGCGGCTGTCGTTCGAGGCCGGCCTGGAGCTGCTGCTGGACGGCGTCGAAGCGGCGATCGTCAAGGCTTCCGAGCCTCGATGAGGAACCTCGCCGCGTGGGCGACGAAGGGGCCGTCGCGCTCGATCAGCTCGTGCAGCTCCCGCAGCTTGCCGTGGTACTGCTCGACGGTGAAGCCCGGGACCAGCCAGATCACCTTGCGCAGGAAGTAGACCACCGCGCCGACGTCGAAGAACTCGGTGCGCAGCACCTCCGAGCGCAGGTCGACGACCGCCAGGCCCGCGCGGGTCGCCGCGGCCACGGCGTGGTCCGGGTGGCGGCTGTTGCGGCCCTCTTCGGGTTGTGGGCCGAGGAAGAACTCGACCAGCTCGAACACGCTCGCCGGGCCGACCTGCTGGGAGAAGTAGCTCCCGCCCGGGCGCAGGACGCGGGCGATCTCAGGCCAGTCGGTCGTCACCGGGTGACGGCTGCTGACGAGGTCGAACCCGTTGTCCGCGAAGGGAAAGCCCGTGGTCGCCACGACGGTGACCCCGCGCGGCTGCAGCCGGGCCGCCGCGCGCGCGGTGTTCGGCGGCCAGGACTCGGTCGCCACCGTCAGCGGCGGCAGGGACGGGCAGCCGTCGAGGACCTCGCCGCCGCCGGTCTCGAGGTCGAGTGCCGCCCGCGCGGCGCGCAGGCGTTCGCCCAGCAGCCGCTGGTAGCCCCACGACGGGCGGGCTTCGGTGGCCCGGCCGTCGAGCCAGGAGAAGTCCCAGCCGTCGACGGACACCGCGTCGGCCTCGGCCACCAGCTCGTCGAACATGCCCCGATGGTCACAAAGCCGGCGGTGGGCCGCCACCGGATTTCCGCGCCGGCGGCGGCGGGACGGGCTTGGCGAGGGCCACGGCCGCGAACGCCACCACGACCGGGCCACGCCTCGTGTCCACCGTGCACGTCGTTTCGTCGCGGGCGACGAGATCGCCGAGCGCGTCGGTGAAGCCGCCCTCGATGCGGTAGCGCACCACGACTCGCGTGCCCAGTGGCAGTTCCCGCAGCAGCCTCACGAAACCACCTCCGAAACCGGGGCGCCGGCACTCGCCGGCGCGGGGTGGCCCCACATGACCCGGCCGCCGAGTTCCAGGCGGACGGTCGCGTGGCCGAGGAACCGAAGACTGAAGCCACGCACGCCCCGAGTATCACATCCGCGGGCCCCGAACGCCCGGCGGAGTGGCCAGGGCAACGCCGCCGTGTGACCGAAGGGTCGACTCACGTGATCAGAAGGTCGACACGTGTGATCAGAGGGTCGACACGTGTGATCAGAGGGTCGACACGCGTGATCAGAGGGTCGACACGGCGAGGGGCTGGGTCGGCCGGCGTGTCGACTCCGGGATCACGCGTGTTGACTCGGGAATCACGTGTGTCGACCGCTCGCGCACGGGATCGGTCAGTGGCCGGCGGGGAGCAGGGCCGAGATGCGGAGCGAGGACGTGCCGATGCCGGTCGGGCCGCCGAACACCGGTGCGGGCGTCGAGGTCGCCATCGGGTGGTAGCCCAGCTCCGGTTCGGTGTAGCGGCCCACGTTCTCGTGCCAGTGCAGGATGCCGGCCAGCCAGTCGCGGAACTCCTCGACGTACCCGAGCAGCGCCTGCTGCACGTCCGGCTCGACGGCGTGGTCGCGGAACAGGGCGGGCAGCTCGATCGCCGCCGCGTGCTCGAACTCCGCCAGGCGGGCGTGCACCAGGTCGGTGACCACCTCGAACGCGCGGCCTTCGGGGCAGTCGAGGAAGTTCTGCACCACCAGCACCGCGTTGTGCAGCTCGCCTTCGTACTGGATCTCCTTGCGGTAGGAGTACAGGTCGTTGATCAGGCAGGCGACGTCCGTCGCCGAGTGCTCGATCGTCTGCACCGGCCGCGTGCGGTACAGCTCGGGCGGCACCGAGGGCCCGTGCGACAACCGCGAGAGGCTCATCGTCAGGTCCGAGCCGAAGGTCCGGCGCCGCATCTCGACGTAGTCGATCGGGTCCGGGATGCGGTTCTGCGCCTGGTTCGCCAGCTCCCAGAGCCAGCTCGACGTCATCGTCTCGACCGCCTGACGCACCGACTGCCGGTTCTCCGGGCTCATGTCCGCCGTGGTCCGCGGCCAGAGGTCGGCCAGCCCCGCCTCCAGGGGGTTCGCCGGCGTGGGCGTCGGCAGGCCGTGGACCGGCATGAACGCCGACAGCCGCGCATTGGCCGCCTTCGCCGCGGTGAGGTCGCGGGTCGGGCCGAACACCGCCGGGTAGTAGTCGTCGGCGTAGGTGCCCCAGGTCAGCCAGTCGCTGGTGACGTCGAGCTCGTCGGCGGTGGCGTCCGGGTGGATGCCCGCCGCGCACAGCGGCAGGTCGGCGGCCCGCAGCTTCCGCTCGTCCCACACCACGCCGTCGAGGAAGCCCCGCTGCCGCGCCCAGTCGACGTTGCGCACCCGGCACGCGTCCAGGTGCGGGCTGAGCCGCAGGGCGAACGGCAGGTCCACCGACGGCCGGGGCACGTCCACCGGGCGGAACGGCGTCGAGCTGTGGGCCCGCAGCCGTTGCGGTGCGGTGGCGAGCACCGACGCGAAGATCCGGGCCGCGGAGGTGCCCAAGCCCCCAGCGCCCCCGAGATCCGGGCCGCCGCGGCCGGCCAGGGCGCCTTCGTTCATGTACCGGCTGGACCGCAGGTGCCATTCGTGCCCGCCGGACTGCCAGTCCTGCAGGCCCTTGACGTAGGCGAAGGTCGCCGCGCGCGCGGCCGGGTCGACGCAGTGGTCGTCCAGCAGCGCGGGCACTTCGGTGAGCGCCGTGTGCTCGAACTGGTGCAGCCGCGAGGTGATCAGGTCGTTGACCGCGTCGGCCGCCTGCTGGGTGCTCAGCCCGAGGAACTTCTCGAACACCAGCACGCCGTTGGACAGCTCGCCTTCGTCCTGGACTTCCCGCTGGTAGGAGAACAGGTCGTTGCGCAGGTGGACGCTGTCGGCGAAGCAGTCGCGCAGGACCTCCATCGGCCGGGACGCGGCGATCCCGGCCGGGACCTCGGCGTGCACCGAGTGCTCGACGAGGTTCGCCGACCACGGCGCGCCGCCGACCTTCCGCCGCATCTCGACGTACTCGATCGGGTTCGCCAGGCGGCCTTCGTTGATGTTGGCCAGCTCCCACAGCGACTCGTCGAGCAGCGCCTTCGTGCTGTCGGCGAACCGGCGCCGCCAGCCCGCCGACCGGTGCGGGACCGTCCGGTTCCACAGGTCGGCGAGCCCGCGCTCGACCGGGTTCTCCGGCGTCGCGGTGATCTCGCCTTCGGTCGGCATGAACAGTTCGAGCCGGTCGAGGTAGCCGCGCGCGCTGTCGATGTCGCCGGTGCGCTTGTACAGCTCGAGGAAGTGGTCGTCGAAGTAGAAGACCCAGACGTACCAGTCGGTGATCAGGTCCAGCTCTTCGGCGCCGGCGTCGGGGTGGGTGTACGCGCAGAGCAGCGCGTAGTCGTGGGAGTCGAGGTCCTGCTCGGTCCAGATCACCGTGCCGTGCTGCGGCACGTCGATCATGTCGAGCTCGCGCGCCCACGCCTTGCTGTGCTCGCGGGCCCGGTCCAGGTGCGGGTTCAGCCGCGCCGGGTGGGGCATGTAGAACTCGGGGAGGACGAACGGCTGCTCGGGCACACCGCGAGGCAACCAGCCGGCCGCGGTGTCCGCCAAGGGGAACAGCCGGGAAGCACACGAACGTGACGGGCACTTCCCCCGGCCGGCCCAGCGTGTCCGGGGTCCGATCGGCACGTGGTGGCGGGCCGTCGCACGATGGGGGAAGTCCCCGAGCGAGGAGAGCAGATGACCGACGAGAACCGGGTGGTCGACAACCCGGACGAAGACCGCTACGAGCTGTGGGCGGGGGAGAAGCTGGCCGGGATCGCGCAGTACGACCGGCGCGGCGACCTCACGGTGTTCACCCACACCGAGGTCGACGACGCGTTCTCCGGGCAGGGCCTGGGCAAGGTGCTGGCGGCGGGCGCGCTCGACGACGCCGTGGCCCACGGCCGGACGATCGTGCCGGTCTGCCCGTTCATCGCCGGGTACCTGCGGAAGAACCCGGGCTACGAGGACCACGTCCGCTGGCCGCGCGAGTAGGCCGGAAGCGCTACAAGCGTTGGGCCGTCCGGGTGATCTGAGTGGTATGTCCGGTTCCTTTGGTTATTAACCAACCTTCGTCGGTAGTGCGTTGGTTGCCTGGCAACGAAAGTGTCGGCACAGGCTTCGAACGCCCACCCTGGAGGAAGCTGATGACTCCCCGGAAGACCGCCCTCAAGACCCTGGCCGTCTTGTCGGCCGCCGCGCTGACCAGCGGTGTTTGTGCCTCGGCGGCCACCGCGTCCCCCTTGGCCTTCGCGGCACTGCAGGCCCGCGCGATCACCGGCGCCACCCAGGTGGCGGACGCCCTCGGCGCCGCGTCGGGCGGCGTCTACCTGGAAAACGGCAAGGCGGTCGTGAACGTCGTCGACGACGCCGCACTCCAGCGCGTGCAGGCCGCCGGGCTCACCGCGAAGAAGGTCAAGCACACCTTCGCCGCGCTCACGAGCGTCAAGGACCAGCTGGACGCGGTGAAGGACGTGCCGCAGACCGCGTGGGGCATCGACACGAAGACCAACCAGGTCGTGGTGAAGGTCTACGACGCGGCCAGCAAGGAGACCGCCGGCAAGGTCACCGCGGCTGCCGCGAAGTACGGCGACAGCGTCCGCGTCGAGCACCGCGCCGGCAAGCTGTCGCTGTACATCGCCGACGGCGACGCCATCCAGAACAGCCAGGGCCGCTGCTCGCTCGGCTTCAACGTGACGCGCGGCGGTGCGCCGTTCCTGCTCACCGCGGGCCACTGCACCAACCTCGGCGGCACCTGGGCCGGCGGTGACGTCTCGGGCGCCCAGGTCGTCGAAAGCGACTGCCCGGGCGCCGACTCCGGCCTGCTGACCCGCCCGAACGGCACCGGACCCGGCGAGATCAACACCGGCCAGCCGATCACGAGCGCGGCGGCCCCGACCGTCGGCGAGCAGATCGAGAAGCAGGGCTCGACCACCGGCGGCGGCAGCGGTGAGGTGACCTCGGTCGACGAGTCGGTCAACTTCGACGTCGGCGTGCTCAACCACGAGTTCGGCACCACCGCGCACACCGACCACGGCGACTCCGGCGGCCCGGCGTACGACGGCTCCACGGGCCTGGGCACGCTCTCCGGCGGCGACACCGTGACCAGCTACTTCTACCCGCTCACCCGCGAGCTGCAGGCCTACGGCCTCGAGCTCGCCTGAGCCGCGCGAAGGCCCGCTCACCGCCGTCGGGGCCGGTGAGCGGGCCTTCGCTTTCTCACGCCTCGAGGCGGCGGGCGCGGTAGACGGCGTCGGTGTGGTGGCCCTCGCCGCGCGTCTCGCACGTCTCGACCACCCACCGCCACGGGTCGCCGAGGTAGCCGGTGATCTCCTCGGGCTCGAAGTACAGCTCCTCCGGCGGCTTCTGGCCGTCGAACTCCCGCATCGCCTTCGGCGAGTGCCCGACGACCAGGAGCGAACCGCCGGGCCGGATCGCCCTCGCGGCCGCGGTGAACACCTGGCGGCGCAGGTCCGGCGGCAGGTGCATGTACTGCGCCGAGACCAGGTCGTACTGCGCTTCCGGCTGCCACTCGAGGATGTTGCGGTGCAGCCAGTTCACCGTCACGCCCGCCTCGGCGGCGGCTTCTTCCGCGCGGGTGAGCGCGGTGGTCGAGATGTCGACACCGTCGACCGTCCAGCCCTGCTTCGCGAGCCAGATCGCGTCGCCGCCCTCGCCGCTGCCGAGGTCGAGGGCGTGCCCGGGTTCCCGGCCTTCGACCTCGGTGCGCAGGTTCACGTTGACGTTCCCGCTCCAGATCCGGTGCTCGTCACGCTGGTACATCGCTTCCCAGAAGTCCTGCTTGAGCATGGCGTCGACGGTCATCGGGTGGTCGTGGGGCATGGTTCCTCCTCAAGGACGTCCCCCGAGCATGCGGCGGACGTCCCTGAGAAGGCAAACCACGTTGCCGGAATGGCAACTAAGCGGTGCCGTACACCTGCAGCTCGTACAGCGAGTAGCCGTACGACGTGCCGCGCGTGACCCCGTTCATCCGCACGTACCGCCCGGTGCCCGAGAGGCCGGTGAGGTCGTCCGTGCCGCCGTCGCCGGTCGTGGTGCGGTAGACCGTCGTCCAGGTCGAGCCGTCGGCGGACGTCTGGATGCTGTACGCCTTCCCGAACGCGGCTTCCCAGGTCAGCTTGACGTGGGTGATCGAAGCGGCGGCGCCCAGGTCGACCCGCAGCCATTCGGTGTCGCTGCCCTCCTTGGACGCCCAGCGCGTGCTCGTCAGGTTGCCGTCGAAGGCCGCGCCCGCCGGGTAGGACGACGACTCGGCCGACGACGCCGTCGCGGGTTTGCCCTGCGACAGCAGGGTTTCCTGGCCGCCGCTCGCGGTCACCGTGACCCCGAGCGACGTCGTCTTCGTGCCGCCGGTGAGCGTGACCGTCGCCGAGCCGGGCGCCGCCGTGACCGCGGCGGCGACCGTGACCGTCGAGGTCCCGCCGGCGGGCACCGACGCCGGCGAAAAGGCCACGGTGACGCCCGCGGGCGCGCCGCTCGCCGACAGCGTGCCGGCGTCGGCGGAGGTGACGGTCGCCGTCGCCGAAGCGCCCGGCGCGACCGACAACCACGACGGCGTCACGCTGAGGCCCGAGGTGCCCGCCGCGGTGAACGTCCAGCGGGCGGCGGTGCCGGAGCAGCTTCCTGCGGTGAGGGTGCTGCCCGACGCGCGGAAGCACTTGCTGCTGGTCTGGATGTCGGAGATGGTGCCGTCGGGGTTGATCGACCACTGCTGGGCCGGGCCGCCGGTGCAGGTCTGCAGCACGATCGAACTGCCGGAGAGGCCGGCGCACTTGCCGTCGATGACGAGGAAGGCGCCGTGGAAGGTGAACCGCTGCGCGGCGCTCCCGGTGCACACGGCCACTTTCAGCGTCGTGCCGCTGGCCGGGGCGTCGAGGCAGGTGCCGGTGAAGTTGTTCCTGTACTGGCCGACCGTGGTGTTCGGCCGGGCGCCGCCGTAGCACTCGCCCGTGCCGGTGTCGAAGATCGGCGTCGCGTCGTAGGGCTCGTTCGACGGCGGATCGACGACGACCGGTTCCATCACCGGCGTGTTGTCGGGGTTGTAGTGCGTGAGAGCGTCTTCGCAGTCGATCGCGTCGAAGGCGCTGCCGCCCTTGCCGCCGAGCCAGAGGTCGATGTGGCGCAGGCCGGGCCCGCCGTTGGGACCCTTGCTGTTCCAGTCGTCGGAACACTCGTCGCAGCCGTCCTCCATGATGAAGTACTTCTTCACCCGCGGGACCCAGACCTTGGTGCCGGGCTTGAGTTCGTCGCTGCTGGTGGCGAAGGTGACCGGGTCGGCGTAGGTGCCCTTGCCGCCGGCCGTGCCGTGGATCTGCGGGTAGGAGATGTCCCCGCCGGGCGGGGTGTTGTCCCACCAGCCGTAGAAGGTGAGGAAAGTCGGCTGGGTGGTGGCCGCGTTCGCCGTGGCCGCACCGGTGAGGGCGGCGGCGAGGGCGAGGAACAGGGTCACGACGAGCACGAGCGCGCGCCGGGTCATGCTGCCTCCGGGAGGACTGGGCGGACGATGACTGCGGCGTCGCTCCAGGTTCGCCGGACGGCGGCGGCCCGTCAAGACCTATTCGTAAAGTTTCCTAACAAACACGGGTTCCCGTCCCGCTCGGCGGGAAAACCCGGTGCGCCGGCGGGTCACTCGGTGAAGATGGCGGCATGAGCGAACAGCGGGAAATCGTGGTCACCGGGGGCGGCACCGGCATCGGGCTGGCGATCGCCGCCCGGTTCGCGGCGGCGGGCGAGCGGGTGACCGTCACCGGGCGGCGCCCGGACGTCCTCGAAGCGGCCGCGGCGAAGATCGGCGCGCGGGCGGTGGCGTTCGACGCGAGCGACCCGGCGGCCGTGCAGGCCGCGCTGGCGGACCTGCCGCCGCGGGTGGACGTCCTGGTCAACAACGCCGGCGGCAACACCGACCGGGTCCGCGAGGCACCCGCACCGGGTGACCTGAAGGGCCTCGCCGACGCGTGGCAGGCGAACTTCGAGGCCAACGTGCTTTCCGCCGTGCTCGTCACCGCGGCGCTGAAGCCGCGCTTCGCCGACAACGTGCGCGTTGTGACTCTCGGCTCCATCGCGGCGAAGCAGGGTTCCGGCTCGTACGGCGCGGCGAAGGCGGCGATCGAGGCGTGGAACACCGACCTCGCGCGGCAGCTGGGGGCCGGCGGGACGGCGAACGTCGTCGCGCCCGGCGTAGTCCTCGACACGGAGTTCTTCCACGGCACGGTGACCGAAGAGTGGCTCGAGGCCCGGGTTTCGGTGGCCGTCAACCGGCGGGCCGGCCGTCCGGACGAGATCGCCGGCACCGTCGCGTTCCTGGCGGCTCCGGAAGCCGCGCACCTGACGGGCCAGGTCGTCCACGTGAACGGCGGGGCCTACGGCGCCCGCTAGGCCATCCGGGTCGCAAGTGGCGCGGCCGCCCCACGGCGGCCGCGGTCCTCTCCATGGTGGAAGTGTCCAGACCACCGGAAGAGAGAGGTGATCCGCCGTGACGGCCGCTCCCGCAACCCCGGCCCTCCCGACGACCCGGCCGGCCGGCTGCCCGTTCGACCCGCCCGGCGAGTACGCGAACCTCCGGGAGACCGCGCCCACGTCGACGGTGCGCTGCCCGGCGGGCATGGACGCGCACCTCGTGACGCGGTACGCCGACGTCCGCGCGGTCCTCGCCGACCGCACGATGAGCTCGCGCGGCGCGTCTTCGGTGCACGTGCACCCGAACGCGGACCTGGACTTCGAGGTCAGCCCGGGGTCGATCATCCAGCTCGACGGCGACGCCCACGCGCGGCTGCGCAAGAAGGTGATCGCGGAGTTCACCGTGCGGCGCGTGGAGGCGCTGCGCGGGTACGTCCGGCAGCTGGTGGACAGCCACCTCGACGCGCTGCTCGCGCAGGGGGCGCCGGCCGATCTGGTGCAGCACTTCGCGTTGCCGATCCCGTCGCTGGTGATCTGCGAGCTGCTCGGCGTCCCGTACGCCGACCGGGCGCACTTCCAGCGGCAGAGCACGACGCTGGTCAGCACGGACGCGACACGGGAGGAAAGCGAGCAGGCCTACGACGCGCTTTCGGGCTACCTGGCCGAGTTGTTCGTGGCGAAGCAGCGGAACCCGCAGGACGACCTGTTCAGCAGGCTGGCTGCCGCCGAGGACTCCCTGACGATGGAAGAGCTGGTCGTGCTCGGGCTGAGCCTCCTGGTGGCCGGGCACGAGACGACGGCCAACATGATCGCGCTGAGTACGCTGGTGCTGCTGGAGCACCCGGAGCAGCGTGCGGAGGTGCTGGCCTCGCCGGAGCGGGCGGTGGAGGAGCTGCTGCGGTACCTGTCGGTGGTCCAGTTCGGCGTGCTGAGGTACGCGACCTCGGACGCCCGGGTCGGCTCGCGGGCGGTCCGGGCGGGGGAGTGGGTCGTGGCGGCGTTGAACTCGGCCAACCGCGACGAGTCGGTGTTCCCGCGCGCGGACGAGCTCGACTTCGGCCGCGAATCGCCGCGGACGCACGTGGCCTTCGGGTTCGGGGCGCACCAGTGCGTCGGCCAGCAGCTGGCGCGCGTGGAGCTGCAGGAGGCGTTGACGGGGTTGTTCCGCCGGGTCCCGGATCTGCGGCTCGCGGTGCCGCGGGAGCAGCTCGAGTACAAGCACAACACGCTGGTGTACGGGGTCCGGGAGCTGCCGGTGGCCTGGGGATTACGGTGACCGCGTGAAGCCGATGCCCGCACGCCGGCTCTGGGCGGCCGTGGAACCGTTGCACGCCGTCGTCTACTTCGCGCCCGAGACGGCCGAAGCGGCGAAGGCGGTCGGCTTGCGCGGCTACTGGATGGGGTACTTCGCGGGCCGGCTGGCGCCGCTGGGCCCGGTCGGTCCCGGGCCGGCGGCCGCGGTGCTGTTCGGCTTCGCACCGGCGATGGTGGCGCGGGCGTTGCCGGACGCGTGGTCGTTCGCCTCGCCCGAGGCGGTCGTCCGGTCCCGGCTCGAGGCAGTCTCGTCGGCGCTGAGCCGGGTGGCGGGTGACGTCTCGGAACTGAGCGCGCTGCTGTGGCGGGCGGTGGCCGCGTGCGAGTTCGGCGGGCGGCCGCTCGCGGCGGCGTGGGCGGCGGTGCCGGAACCGGCGGACCCACTGGCGCGGTTGTGGCTGGCGGCGACCATCCTGCGTGAGCACCGCGGCGACGGTCACGTCCTGGCCGCCGTCCACGCCGGGCTGAGCGGCTTGGAGACGACGCTCACCCACATCGGGGACGGAGTGCTCGGCCGCGGGGACATCCAGCCCCACCGCGGCTGGTCGGAGGCGCAGTGGGAGGCGGCGGCGGCCCGCCTGCGCGACCGCGGGCTCCTCGACGCGGACGGCGTGCTCACCGAAGCGGGGCGCGCGCTGCGCCGCCGGATCGAGGAGGACACGGACCGTCTCGCGGCGGCGCCGGTGGCCGCGCTCGGCCCCGACGTCGAGCGCCTGCTGGCGCTGGCGGTGCCGCTGAGCCGGGCGGTGATCGACCGCGGCGTCGTCCCGGTGCCGAACCCGATGGGGGTCCCGCGGCCCTGAGCCGTCGATTCCGGGCCCGGTCGTTCGACGCACCGGTGAACGCACCCGGACTTCGGAGGACTCCATGGCGCTGCTCGAAGGCAAGAACGCGATCGTCTACGGCGCCGCGGGGCGGATCGGCACGGCCGTCGCCACCGCGTTCGCCGCGGAAGGCGCGCGGGTGTTCGTGACCGGCCGGACCCGGTCCCGGCTGGACGAGCTGGCCGGCGGCATCCGCGCGGCGGGCGGGCGCGCCGAGGCGGCGGTGGTCGACGCCCTCGACGAGCGCGCGGTCGACGAGCACGCGGCCGCGGTGGCCGCCGAGGGCGGCATCGACGTCTCCGTCAACCTCATCGGCCACGGCGATGTGCAAGGGACGCCGCTGGTGGAGATGGCGCTCGCGGACTACGAGCGCCCGGTGGTCACGGCGGTGCGCACCCAGTTCCTGACCGCCCGCGCGGCGGCCCGCCACATGATCGGACGGCGCTCCGGGGCGATCCTGTTCTTCGGCGGCGCGGCCGAGCCGGTGCGCGAGTTCGCGGTCGGCGGGCTGCAGGTGGCGTTCCACGCCCTGGAGGCGATGCGCCGCCAGCTCGCGGCGGAGCTGGGCCCGCACGGAATCCGCACGGTGACGCTCCGGACGGGCGGCATCCCCGAAACGCTCCCGGCGGACTTCCCGGGCCGCGAGGCGATCGAGGAGACGATCGCGGGCAAGACGATGCTGGGCCGCACGGCCACCCTGACCGACGTGGGCGCGGTGGCGGCCTTCGTGGCCTCGGACCACGCCCGCACGATGACGGCGGCCACGGTCAACATCAGCTGCGGCGCCCTGGTGGACTGACGGGCGCCCGACGTCAGCGAGTCCCGTCGCGTTGCTCGACCACCAGCCGCTGGTGCCGGGCCGCCCGGACGCGGTCGCCGCAGGTCGTGGAGCACCAGCGGCGGCGGGCGTGCTCGCGGAAGTAGTAGCGGACGCAGCCGTGGGCCTCGCATGGGCGCACCAGGGATCCGAGCTCGCCGGTCACCACCTCGATCGCGTCACGGGCCAAGGCCGCCAACGCCGCGTCGAAGCTGCCCGGCCGCGTGCTGTGCCACTCGCGCGATGGCCCGTCCTCCCACGTCAGGCGGGGTGCGGCGGCGTCCGCCTGCGCGGCCGCGTTCACCGTCTCCACCGCCGTCGCGGCTGGATGGCCGCCTTGCGTCAACGTGGCCAGCAGCTCGCGGACCGCCGCGCGCAGGTCCGTCAATCGGCGCAGATCGACGTCGGCGACAGCCAGTCCGTGCTCGCGCAGCCACGCGGCCGCGCCGGCGGGTGCGGCGAGGTCGTCGGTCTCGCCGGCCGGTGTCAGGCGCCGGGTGTTGACCAGTGCCAGCGCGGGCGAGCGGTCCTCGCCGGGTGCCGCCGTGACCATGTCCGCCTCCCGAAGTCCGTGCCCAGTTTCCCCGGCGCGTTGACAGCCTACGCCGACTCATGGATAAATGGGCAAATAACCATGAGAGGAGACCACCGTGGTCACCGTGCACCACCGCTACGCCACCGTCGCCGGGCACCGGCTCTTCTACCGGGAGGCCGGTCCCGTCGGCGCGCCCACGATCGTGCTGCTCCACGGCTTCCCGACGAGCTCGCACATGTTCCGGCACCTCATCCCCGCGCTGGCCGACCGCTACCACGTCGTCGCGCCGGACTACCTCGGCGCGGGCGCCTCCGACGCGCCGCCCACCGGCGAGTTCACCTACACCTTCGACGCGCTCGCCGAACTCACCCGCGGCCTGCTCGACGAAATCGGCCTGGACCGCTTCGCTCTCTACATCCAGGACTTCGGCGCGCCGGTGGGCCTCCGCATCGCCGCCGGGAACCCCGATCGAGTGACGGCGATCGTCACGCAGAACGGCAACGCCTACGTCGACGGACTGGGCGTCGGCCTGCCGCAGAAGCTCGCCGCCGGCACGCTGACCGAGGACGACCTGCGCGGCATGGTCACCCTCGAGGCCACCAAGGCGCAGTACCTCGACGGCGTGCCCGACCCGTCGCTGGTCAGCCCGGACGTCTGGATCCACGACCAGGCGCTGCTGGACCGGCCCGGCGCCGCGGCGATCCAGCAGGCCCTGCTCGCGGACTACCACCACAACATCGGCCGGTACCCGGAGTTCCACGAGTACTTCCGGACCAGCCGGGTGCCCCTGCTGGCCGTCTGGGGCGGCAACGACGAGATCTTCGTCGCCGACGGCGCCCGCGCCTACGCCCGCGACCTGCCGGACGCCGAGATCCACCTGCTCGACTCCGGCCACTTCGCCCTGGAAACGCACCTGGACGCGATCGCCGGGTACATCCGGGGTTTCCTCGGCCGCGTGCTGCCCGTTGACCGGGACGCCCGTTGACCACCGGGCCGGCGCGCTCGTAGGGCTTCCCGGCGGCGAACGCGGTGGACGGGAACTCCGCGCCCGCTGAGCGAGCGCGGCCGGCGTCGATCCACAGTGGATGTACGTCCGGAACTGCTTGAGTCGGGTGAAGCAGCGATCGTGGCCGTCGCAGCCCAGGTGGATCTTGGTGGTGGGTCCGCCGCCACCACGACCGAAGATCGAAGCGCGTCACCAACACCACCACTTCGAGGACGAGCCCTAGCGCCAGCTGTCCTCGCCGAAGCCGAGGGTCACCGGGCCGCGGCGGGTGCCCGCCACCGTCTCCGACGGCAGCACCTCGTCCAGGAACGCGTAGTCCGGGCTGCGGGTGCGCGCGTGCCACTGGGCGATCTCGTGCCAGCCCGGGGCGGCCAGCGCGCCGCCGAAGTGCTGGACCGACAGGCTCGCCGTCAGGCAGGCGAACCGGAGGCGCTCCACCAGCGGCCAGCCGGTCAGGGTCGCGGCCACGAAACCCGCGCCGAACACGTCACCCGCGCCCGTCGCGTCCAGCACGTCCACCGGCAGCGCCGGGACCGCCGCCGTCTCGCCGGTCGTCCCGTCCACCGCCAGCACTCCCGCGCCGCCGCGGGTGATCACCGCGAGGGGGACCAGCTCCGCCAGCCTGCTCAGCGCCGCTTCCGGCGTGTCCGTGCGGGTGTAGCGCATCGCTTCGATCTCGTTCGGCAGGAACGCGTGGCAGCACGCCAGCTGGTCCAGCAGCGCCGCCGACCAGGCCTCCGACGGGTCCCAGCCGACGTCGGCGAACACGAGGCTGCCCGACTGGTGCGCGGTGTGGACCCACTCGGCCGTGTCGAGGCCGATGTGCGCGACCGTCGCCCGGCTCGGCGGCGGCGAACCGGCCAGCTCCGCGACCGGCACGGGCGGCGGGTGGCCGTGGGTGACCATCGCGCGGTCGCCCGCGTAGGCCAGGGAGACCGTCACCGGCGAGTGCCACTCCGGGAACTGCCGCGACCGCGACAGGTCGATGTGCTCCTGGCGGGCCAGCACGTCCCAGCAGTAGCGCCCGTAGACGTCGGTGCCGAACGCCGCCGCCAGCGACGTCCGCAGGCCGAGGCGGCTCAGCGCGACGGCGAAGTTCGCGATCCCGCCCGGCCCCGAGCCCATGCCGCCCGTCCACACCTCGGTGCCCGGCGCCGGCGGGTGTTCGAGCCCGGTGAACACCAGGTCGAAGAACAGCAGGCCGGACAGGAAGACATCGATGTCGGGTGCGGGCTCGGCCGGCACGGGCGCCTCCACGTCGGTCAGGCAGCGGTCGGCCCGAGCCTGCGTCAGCGGCGCGTGATTCGCAAGAGGGGTGCGGCTTCGGCCACGGCATGCGGAATTCCGGCTGCTAGGGTCGCCGGATGCGGCACTGCAGTCATTCGGAGCTGCGCTCCGGGCCGGGGGCGCCGCCACCCGGTCCCCCGGAAAGGCTGTGTCGTCCGGGCCTGGGTCATCCGGGCCTGTGTCATCCGGCGCCACGCCCCGAGCCGGGGGCGCTGCCACCCGCACCCTCGAAAACCCGGGACAGTCACCCGATCGGTGCCGGGCGATGAGGCTGGCGATCCTCGGCGGCGGCGGGTTCCGCGTGCCGCTGGTGCACGGGGCGCTGCTGGCCGGCGGCGAAGTCACCGAACTGGTCCTGCACGACGTCGACGCCGGCCGCCTCGCCGCGATCGAACGCGTCCTGGCCGAGCAGGCCGCCGGCGCGGCCGGCGCGCCGCGGGTCCGGACCACCACCGACCTCGCCGCCGCGGTGTCCGATGTGGACTTCGTGTTCTCGGCCGTCCGGGTCGGCGGCCTGCGCGGCCGGCGGCTGGACGAGCGGATCGCGCACGCGGAAGGCGTGCTGGGCCAGGAAACCGTCGGTGCGGGTGGGATCGCCTACGGGTTGCGGACGGTCCCGGTCGCGGTCGCCCTCGCGCGGCTGATCGGGGAGCTGGCGCCGCGCGCGTGGGTCATCAACTTCACCAACCCCGCCGGGATGGTCACCGAGGCGATGGCCGCGCACCTCGGCGGCCGGGTGATCGGCATCTGCGACTCCCCGGTCGGGTTGTGCCGCCGCGTCGCCCGCGCCCTCGGGATCGACGCGGCGACGGCGAAGTTCGACTACGCGGGACTCAACCACCTCGGCTGGCTCCGCTCGGTCCGCGTCGGCGGCGAGGACGTCCTGCCGCGGCTGCTGGCCGACACCGGCGCGTGCGAGTCGTTCGAGGAGGGAAGGCTCTTCGGCGCGGACTGGCTGCGCACCCTCGGCGCGATCCCGAACGAATACCTGCACTATTTCTACTTCGCCCGCGAGGCCGCCGGCTCCGCGTCACGCGGGGCTTTCCTGCTGGAGCAGCAACGCGGTTTCTACGCCGAACCTTCGCTGGCGTCGTGGGAACGCACGCGCCTGGAACGCGAAGCGACGTACATGGCCGAGACGCGCGAAGGGGAGCGTGACGACCTCGAGGGCGGCGGCTACGAGAAGGTCGCGCTGGCCTTGATGCGCGCCCTCGCGCACGGCGAGCGCACGACGTTGATCCTCAACGTCCGCAACGGTTCCGCGCTCCCGGGCGTGCCGGGCGACGCCGTCGTCGAGGTGCCGTGCACGGTCGACGCCGAGGGCGCCCGCCCGCTCGCCGCCGCGCCGCTGGCCGGCCACGCGCTGGGCCTGGTGACGACGGTCAAGGCCGTCGAGCGGGCGGTGCTCGAAGCGGCGGCGACGGGTTCGCGGGCGGCGGCGCTGCGGGCGTTCGCGCTGCACCCGCTGGTCGGCTCGGTGCCGGTCGCGCGGCGGCTGCTCGACGCCTACGTCGCCGCGCACCCGGAACTCGCCTACCTCGCTTGAGGCACCGCCATCGCGTTGAACTCCGCTTCGGCTTCCCGCTCGACGTAGAGCCGCCACGCCCGGTCGGCGATGGCGTCCGGATCGAGCGTGCCCACGGTGAAGCCGTGGTCCTGCGCGGTGAACACGCGGTGGATGTCGCCGCGCTCGATGAGGCCGCCGATGGTGAGGATCCCGGCGTGGACACCCTGCTCCCGCAGGGCGGCGTGCAGCGTCAGCACGTACATCCGCAGCGCCGCCGACGCCGGGGCGAGGCTGCCGAGCATCGGCATCGGGTACTTGCCGCTCAGGCCGCCGGCGAACAGCAGGGAACCCGAACCGCGGGCCAGCAGGTCCGGCAGCACGGCCTGGACCAGGTTCGCCGCCGGGAGCACGACGGAGGCGAACGACGCTCCCAGCGCGGCGGCGCCGGCTTCGGGCAGCGGCGTGATGCCCGGGCCGGAAGTGGCGTCGGCCGGCCCGAAGTACACGGCGTCGAGCTCGCCGGCGTCGGCCTTGATGCGGGCGAGCACGGCACGGAGCTGCGGTTCGTCGGTGACGTCGGCCGTGTAGGTGCGGGCGTCGATCCCGGCCAGTGACGCGCGGTAAGTGCCGTGCCGGGTGTCGGTGCGGGAAACCAGCGCGGTCGTGAAGCCTTCGCGGCCGAAGCGGTGGGCGATCGACAGACCGAGTCCGGGGCCGACCCCCAGGACGGCGAGCACTTTCGACACGGAACCTCCTGAACTTGAGTGTCTCCTCAACTTATCCCCAAGTTGAGCAAGCCGTCAACTTGTTCTGTGTCCACAATGGACGTCGTCCGGGTGAGGCCGTCCGGGCGGTTTCCGGCGTCCGGACGGGTTTCCCGTGGTCACGGGCCTTCCGTCACGCCGGGAGCGGCGCTCATCATCGGCGGCATGACCGCTGCCTATCCCGCCGAGAAGGACCATCCCGCCGTCCCGATGGGGGCGCTCTACGCCGGGCACCCGCCGATGTCCCGGATCGTGTTCCCCAGCGGGCACGAAGGCTGGCTGGTGACGCGCTACGACGACGTCCGCACGGTCTTTTCCGACCCGCGGTTCAGCCGCAACCTGCTGTACCCGGGCGCGCCGTGCCTGATCGAGCCGGGCGACTTCTCGACCGGCGAGCACAGCATCCTCAACATGGACCCGCCCGACCACACCCGCCTGCGGCGGCTGTCGGCGCAGGCGTTCACCGTCCGCCGGATCGCGGCGCTGCGGCCCCGGATCCAGGAGATCGCGGACGGGCTGCTGGCGGCGATGGTCGCGCACGGGCCGCCCGCGAACCTGGTCGAGGAGTTCGCCTTCCCGCTGCCGACCGCGGTGATGTGCGAGCTGCTCGGCGTCCCGTTCGCCGGCCGCGAGCGGTTCCGGCAGTGGTCGCGGGTGATCGTGACGCCGATGCAGCACGAGCCCGCCGACGTCGAGCAGGCCCGGCGCGACGGCGCCGAGGACATGGCCGCACTGGTGGCGGAGAAGCGGGCGCGCCCGGCGGAGGACTTCCTGAGCGCGCTGGTGCACGCCCGCGACGAAGACGGCGACCGCCTCACCGAGCCGGAGCTGATCGACCTCGCCACCCAGCTGCTGCTCGCCGGCCACGAGACGACGGTGAGCCTGATCGGGTGCGGGATCGTCCTGCTCTGCGGGCACCCGGAGCAGCTGGCGGCGTTGCGGGCCGATTCGTCGCTGACGCCGGGCGCGGTCGAGGAGATCATGCGGTACGACGGGCCGGTGGACTCGTCGCTGCTGCGCGTGGCGCTCGAGGACGTGCCGCTGGGCGGGGTGCTGGTGCGTCGGGGAGTGGCGGTGCTGGCGCACGTCGGAGCGGCGAACCGGGACGAGAACGTGTTCCGGTCGGCGGCGGAGTTCGACATCCGCCGGAAAGACGCTCCGCAGCTGGGCTTCGGGCACGGGATCCACTTCTGCCTCGGGGCGGCACTGGCCCGGCTGGAGGGCGAGATCGCCCTGCGTGCCCTGGTGGACCGCCTGCCGGGACTGGACCTGGCGGTACCGGCGGAGTCGATCGCCTGGCGACCGCCGTTGTCGGTGCGCGGGCCGGAGGAGGTGCCGGTGACCTGGTCGGTGTGAGCCTGCGCCGAACGCCCGTGCGCGTTGGCGCCACCGGCCGAGCCGCGGCTGGCGACGCTGCTCCAAGCGGGTAGAACCTGTTCCAGTTCTGCGCCGGTGCGGAGACCATGGCCCTCGCTGTTCCGCGAGCGAGGAGTACGCCATGGATGCCGACCTGACCCGCCGTCAGCTCCTGCGCGGCGGTGCCGCCGGTGTGGGGCTCGCCGTCACCGCCGGGCCGGCGGCCCCCGCCGCGGCCGCACCGGCCGGCGAGTACGACGTGGTCGTGGTCGGGTCGGGCGCGGCGGGCATGACCGCCGCGCTGACCGCGGCCAAGCGGGGGCTGAGCGTCGTCGTGCTCGAGAAGGCGCCGACCTTCGGCGGGTCCGCGGCCCGGTCCGGGGCCGGGATCTGGATCCCCAACAACCGCGTGCTGCTCGCCGCCGGCGTGCCGGACACCCCCGCGAAAGCCGCGCAGTACCTCGCCGCCGTCGTCGGGCCGGATGTCCCGGCCGCGCGGCAGGAGGCGTTCCTGCGCCACGGCCCCGCCATGATCGACTTCGTCCTGGCCAACAGCCCGCTGCGGTTCCGGTTCATGGCGGGCTACAGCGACTACTACCCGGAACTGCCGGGCGGCCTGCCGAACGGCCGGTCGATCGAGCCGGACCAGTTCGACGGCAACCTGCTCGGCGCCGAGCTCGCCCACCTCAACCCGCCCTACCTCGCCACACCGCCCGGGCTCGTCGTCTTCAGCGCCGACTACAAGTGGCTGAACCTCGCCCTGGTGAACGCCAAGGGGGCCGCGGTCGCCGCCGAGTGCCTCGCCCGCGGCACGGCCGCCGCGGTGGCCGGGCAGAAGCCGCTCACCATGGGACAGTCGCTCGCCGCCGGGCTGCGCGTCGGCCTGCAGCGGGCGAACGTCCCGGTGCTGCTGAGCACCCCGCTCGTCGACCTGAACGTCGAAAACGGCGCGGTCACCGGGGTTGTGACGCCGAACGGTCTGGTGCGGGCGCGGCGCGGGGTGATCGTCGGCTCGGGTGGCTTCGAGCACAACGCCGCGATGCGCGCGCAGTACCAGCGGCAGCCCATCGGCACCGACTGGACGGTCGGCGCGAAGGAGAACACCGGCGACGGCCACCGCGCCGGGCAGCGCGCCGGCGCGGCCTTCGACCTGATGGACGACGCCTGGTGGGGCCCGGCCATCCCGACCCCCGGCGACCCGTACTTCTGCCTGGCCGAACGGACCCTGCCCGGCGGGCTGATCGTGAACCAGGCCGGGCAGCGGTTCGTCGACGAGGCCGCGCCCTACAGCGATGTCGTGCACACCATGTACGACAGGAACCCGTCGGCGCCGGACATCCCGGCGTGGCTGATCGTCGACCAGAACTACCGCAACCGGTACCTGTTCCGCGACATCGCGCCGCTGCTGCCGTTCCCGGACGCCTGGTACGCCGCCGGCGCCGTCTTCAAGGCGTCGACGATCCAGGGCCTCGGCACGCAGATCGGCGTCCCGCCCGCCGCTCTGAAGTCCACTGTGGATCGCTTCAACGGGTTCGCCCGGTCCGGTGTGGACAGTGACTTCCGCCGCGGCGCGAGTGCGTACGACCACTACTACACGGACCCGGCGGTGACGCCGAACTCCTGCCTGGCGCCGCTGTGGGCGGCGCCGTACTACGCACTGCGGCTGGTCCCCGGCGACCTCGGCACGAAGGGCGGCATGCGCACGGACGCCCGGGCGCGGGTGCTGCGCCCGGACGGCTCGGTGATCCCCGGCCTGTACGCGGCGGGCAACGCCAGCGCGGC
The DNA here is from genome assembly GCF_046548775.1 of Amycolatopsis sp. cmx-4-61. NCBI lineage: Bacteria > Bacillati > Actinomycetota > Actinomycetes > Pseudonocardiales > Pseudonocardiaceae > Amycolatopsis > Amycolatopsis sp. cmx-4-61. The sequence continues at coordinate 129,679 of NZ_JAEBEI010000013.1, forward strand.
GGTGATGGGCCACAGCTACGCCGGCGCGGGCTCGACCATCGGCCCGGCGATGACGTTCGGGTACATCGCCGGAAACGACGTCTAGAACTCCTTTTCCACCAGCGGGAGCACTTCGGTGCCGAGCAGTTCGATCGCGCGCATGACCTCGGCGTGCGGGACGCCGGACCAGTCCATCTGCATCGCGTACCGGTCCGCGCCGGTGAGCTTGCCGACCGCGATCAGCCGCTCGGCGATCTCCTGCGGGCTGCCGACGAACAGCGCGTTCGCGTCGCGGGTGTATTCGTCGTACTCCGCGCGGCTCGGGACCGCCCAGCCGCGGGCGCGGGCGCCGTACTTCATGGTCTCGAGCCAGTACGGGTAGAAGGTTTCCTTGGCTTCCTGCGACTTCTCGGCGATGAAGCCGATCGCGCCCATGGTGACGTGCAGGTCGGCGGGGTCCTGTTCGCCGGCCTCGCCGGCCCGGCGGTAGAGGTCGACCAGCGGGGCGAACCGCTCGGGCTGTCCACCGATCACGGCGTACACCACGGGCAGGCCGAGCAGCCCGGCGCGGATCGACGACTCCGGGTTGCCGCCGGTGCCGACCGAGATGCGCAGGCGCCTGCCGTAGGGCCGCGGCAGGATCCGCGCGTTCTCCAGCGGCGGGCGGAACTTGCCCGACCAGGTCAGCGGGTCTTCGCGGTCGATGCGCAGGAGCAGGGCGAGCTTCTCCTCGAAGAGTTCGTCGTAGTCGCCGAGGTCGTGGCCGAAGAGCGGGAACGACTCGGTGAACGACCCGCGCCCGGCGAGCAGCTCGGCGCGGCCGTGGCTGAGCTGGTCGAGCGTGGTGAACTGCTGGTAGAGGCGGACCGGGTCCTCGGTGCTCAGCACGGTGACGGCGGAGCTCAGGGTGATCTGGTTGGTGACACTCGCGGCGGCGGCCAGCACGGTGCCCGGGTTGGAGATCGCGTACTGGTCGAGGTGGTGCTCGCCGAGGCCGTAGAAGCCGAGGCCCAGCTCGTCGGCGAGCTTGATCCGCTCGAGGGTGTTGGCCAGCGTCTGCGCGACGGTGGGCTGCTCGCCGGTGCGCGGGTCCGGCGCACGGTCGCCGAAGCTGTAGATGCCGAGTTTCATACAACGCTCAACTATCTCGCGGCCGGATTCGTTCCCTCGGGCTCAGCCGAGCCGGGGCTCGATGGCCTTGAGGGTCTTCTCCGGCAGCTTCAGCGCGGCGACTGTCCGCATCGTGCGGCCACCGTAACGCGGCGAATGGACGGACGGGAGGAGTTGATTGTTGGTTCCACGGCCTGGGCGGGTGGTCCCGCTGCTGTCGGAACCGTCTGCGGTCGAACTCGTCTGCCGCTGGCACCCGCCGTTGCCGTCGGAATCGCCTCGCCCCGAATTCGTCTGCCTCGGAACCCGCGGCCGGGGGAGCGCCCGGCCCGGGATCGCTGCGGGGGCCGTAATCGCCCAGACCGCCGCCGCGGCCCGGAACCCCGGGGAACCGCCGCATCCCTCAAGCCGTCCACTCGGGATCGCGGCCCAGGTAGCGCAGCAGGCTCGCCACCGCGTTGTCGTCGGGTGACTCCGGCAAGGCCGGTGCGTACGCGAAGCCGCGCAGGGGGTCGGCCAGCTGGTGGGCCACCGGGAGGAGCTGCTCGGCCAGCTTCGGCGTCAGCGGGGACTTCTGGCCCGTGGCCTTCGCGATGTCCCACGCGTGCACCGCCGCGTCGAGTGCGGCCGCTCCTGCGGCCAGTGGGGCCGGGAGGGCTCCCTGCGGCAACGGCGTCGGGACCTCCGTTGCGTCAAGCGGCACCGTTGCGAATGCCGCCGCCGCCGCGGTCAGGGTTGGCTCCAGGAACTCCGCGGGTGCGGCCGGCAGGGAACCCGACGGGGCGAACGGGTTGAAGTCGGGGCCGCCCGAACCCGTGATCGCTGCCGCGTAGCCCAGCTGGTCGCCCGCCGCGTGCTGGAGGACCTGCGTCACGTTCCACTCCGTGCACGGGGTCGGGGCCGTCCAGTCGCGCACGCCCGCGATCGCCGATCGCAGCGCTTCGTGGGCCGACGCCAGCACCGGCCAGGGTGAGCCGCTCGCCCGGCTCGCGAAGAAGCGGCGGATGTCGCCCACCAGGACGTCGGTGGCCTCGTGGGCCGCGTAGTGGCCCGCCGCGTCGCGGGGACCGCCGGAGGCCGCTGCCGTGTCGTAGCTGTTCCAGCTGACGATGTTCGCGTGGTCGCGCTCGGCGAACCGCCTGATCGACCGGAAGTCCCCCGCGAACATCGCCAGGGCCGTCGGGACCGTCGTCGGGCCCGCCGGACGCGGCTTCGCGTGCGCATCCTCGTAGTAGAAGCGGATCGACGAACCCGCCGTGCGGGTCAGCCAGTACAGCGCCACGTTCGCCAGCACGAACTCCGGAGCCAGGTGCTCGCCGAACAGCTGGGCGTTCCACGCCAGCAGGCCCAGCGGCGAGTCCGCGAGCGCGAACGCCAGCGTGTGCGGCTGCTGGCTGTGCAGGACGTTGAAGGAGAACATGTTGTCCATGAACCACTGCAGGTGCGCCAGCGCGGCCTGGTCGGCTTCGCTCAGGTCCGCCAGCTCGGCCGGGTCGCCGGTCGGGAACGAGAACAGCTGCGTGACGTGCACGCCGACCACCTTCTCCGGCGCGAGCCTGCCGATCTCCGGCGAGATCATCGACCCCGCGTCGTTGCCCACCGCGCCGTAGGACTCGTAGCCCAGGCGGCTCATCAGCTCGGCCCACGCCGCCGCCGTGCGGTGCGTGCCCCAGCCCGCCGACCGGGTCGGCCCCGAGAAACCGAATCCGGGCAGCGACGGGATGACCAGGTGGAACGTCGGCTCGTCCGCCGATCCCGGCTCGGTCAGCGGGCCGATCACGTCGAGGTACTCGACGATCGACCCCGGCCAGCCGTGCGTCAGCACCAGCGGGGTCGCGTCCGCCCGCGACGAGCGGACGTGCAGGAAGTGGATCGTCTCGCCGTCGATCTCGGTCAGGAACTGCGGGTACGCGTTCAGCCGCGCCTCGAACGCCCGCCAGTCGAACTTCTCCAGCCAGTACTCGGCCAGCGCGCGGACCCGCTCGTTCGTGACGCCGTACTCGGCGGGCAGCTCCTCCGGCCACCGCGCCCCGCGCAGGCGGTTCTCCAGGTCGTCGAGGGCGCGCTGCGGGATCTCGGCGCGGAACGGGCGGAGAAGGGGGACCGACATGACGAGCTCCTTCGATCGGGAACGGAATGCTTCGTTCCGAAGATTAGCAGACCGGAATGATCCGTTCCAGTGCTAATCTCGTCCCATGCCCGAGTCAGCCCCGCCGGAGACCGCCCTGCCCGGCCGCCGCGGCCAGGCCGCCCGCAACAACATCGTCATCCTCGACGCCGCCCGCCACGTCTTCCTCGGCGATCCCAAGGCGCCGATCTCCCAGGTCGCCGAGCGCGCCGGCGTCGGCATCAGCGCCCTGTACCGCCGCTACCCGAGCAAGGAGGCCCTGCTCTGCCGCATCTGCCACGACGGGCTCCTCATGTACATCGGCGAAGCCGAGTTCGCCGCGGAGGAGCCGGACGGCTGGGTGGCGTTGACCAAGTTCCTCGAGCGGGTGGTCGACCTCGACGTGCACTCGCTGACCGTCCACCTCGCCGGCACGTTCACCCCGACCCCCGAGATGGGCCGGGACGCGCGGCGGGCGGGCGAGCTGACGAAGCAGCTGGTCGAGCGGGCGCGGGAAACCGGGCGCCTGCGCCCGGACGCCGTCGCCGAAGACATCGGCATGATCCTCGAGTGCTGCGCCGCCATCCGTGTCGACGACGAGGAGCGCACCGCCCAGCTGCGCAGCCGGTACCTGGCGCTGCTCGTCGAAGGCCTGTCGGCCCACGGCCCGGATCTGCCGGGGCCGCCGCCGCGCCCGGGTGAGATGAACGGCCGCTGGCGTCCCTCCTGACGGGGGTGCCGCGGCGCGTCCGGATGGAGGTAACGAATTCTCCTGGCGCGACGACTGATCAGCGTCGGCTGTCCAAAAAAGACCTACGCAAGATCTGTCAGAGCGGCATTCCCCGGACCGGAACAGCGAGATGACGACTATGCAGAGAAGCTGGCGACGGACCACGATCCTGTCTTCGGTGGCCGCACTGGCCACGGCGTTCATCGCAATCGCCCCCGCCGCCCAGGCGGACACGCCCACCAGTTCCGTCGAAGTCAGCCCGGCAACGGTGCTGCCGGGGCAGACTTTCACGGTCACGCAAACCATTCACAACCCCACCGATTTCACGGTGACTTTCGCGAAGGGTGCCATTTACGGCACGCCGACCGCGATCACCGATGTCGTCGACATCGTGTCCTGCACCAACACGACGGCGGTCGGCTGCTTCCAGGCCGGCAGCAGCTACCGCGCCGCGTTCGGGGATCTCGAGGCGGGCGGCACGAAGACGACGGTGTGGACCCTGCGCGTCAAGGACACCGCGGCACCGGGGCAGTTCACGCTGCAGCACCAGTTCGTCGGTGACAACTACGCCTTCGACATCCTCGACGGCCCGGTGATCACCATCGCGAACCCCGTGACGCAGGCCGACGTCAAGGTCGCACTGGGCGCCAACGGGCACGGCGGGCTGAACGCGCGCATCGACTACGCGGTGACCGTGACGAACTCCGGCCCGTCCGCCGCGAGCGGGATCCGGGTCGTGGCCACGTATCCGGCGGGACTGTCGTTCGCGAGCGGCTCCGGCTGCACCCCCGTCAGCGGCACCCGGACCGTGAACTGTGACGTCGCTTCGCTGGCCAGCGGCGCGTCGGCGACGCCGAAGTTCTCGGTGAACGGCGGCCTGCTCGCGCTCGGTTCGTACACCACGACGGCGAAGCGGACGGCGAGTTCGCCGTCGGATCCCAACCCCGCCAACGACAGTGCGTCGAAGACGTGCTCGGCGCTCACCGGGCTCGTCGTGACCTGCTGAGGGTCGCGAGAGGCGAACCGGGCTCGGGTCCTCCGCCAGGGACACGGGCCCGGTTCCGCGTTTCCGGGACCCAGCCCGTCATCTAGCCCGTCACCGAGGCGTACAGCTTCGCGATGTCGTCGTCGAAATAGGCGCTGTAGGAAACGTCCGGGGTGTCGCCGCCGAGCTGGTAACCGCCGATCACGCCGATGACCGCGCCGTCGGTCACCCACGGCCCGCCGCTCGTCCCGTCCGGGAAACCGGGGCACGCCACGCGCAGTTGATAGGGGCCGGATTGCGTGGTGTTCCCGTCGCACACCACCGGGGAATCGGCCGTGTCGGGGTAGCCCGTGAGGGTGATCCGGTGCTCGAACCCGCGATTCGTGCCGAGCACGTTCGCGCCGGTGCGGCTTTCCAGCGACGCCGTGCTTCCGGCCTGCCGGACGGTCAGGAACGCGAAATCGAGATCCGGGTCCGCCGAAGACTTCCAGCCGTCGGCGACGGCCACCGAGGTCACCGTCCACGTCCCGAACGGCGAGACGCCGTCGTGGTAGCCGGGGACGAAGCTCATGCCGTCCTTGACGCAGTGCGCGGCGGTCAGCACGAGGTCGCCCGCGGCGGAGTGCACGACGCTCGCCGAGCAGTAGTGGCTCCCGCCCGCGAACAACGCCCCGACCGCGGACGCGGCGGAGGGTGCCGGAGGGGCCGCGACAGCCGAAGCAGCGGGTGCGGGCGCCGCGGTGGTGACCGGAGCGGCCGCGGCGGCCGAAGCAGCGGGTGCGGGCGCCGCGGTGGTGACCGGAGCGGCCGCGGCGGCCGAAGCAGCGGGGGCGGGTGCCGCGGTGGTGATCGGGGCCGGCGTGCCCGCGGCGTAGGCGTCGTCGGCGGTCGTGCCGGTGCCGAGGACCAGCCCGGTCCCCATGACCAGCAGCGCCGCCGCGGTCGTCAGCGCGGTGCGGGGAAACTTGATCGCCACCACTCCAGATCACCACAGCGGCGCCGGATCCGCAGTGTGCGGAGCCCGATGCACAGCGCTCTCATAGTGACTTCACAGCGCCGCACAGCACCCGGCGCCACGCGGCCGGTTCACCGGGGCGGCGTGAGACCCCGGCGGTGCGCCCAGGCGGCCACTTCGGTCCGGTTCGCCAGCCCGAGCTTGGCCAGCACGCTGCGGACGTGGCTTTCCACCGTGCGCTCCGACAGCACCAGCCGGTGGGCGATCTGCCGGTTGCTCAGCGCGCCGGCCACCAGCGTCGCGATCTCCCGCTCCCGGCCGGTCAGCGGGTCGGCTTCGGTCCGCACGCGCTCGAGCAGCGCGGTGGCGTCCCGCAGCCGGCCGGGCATGCCGAGCCGCCGGGCCTCGTCGGCGGCCTGCCGGGCCAGGGTTTCCGCGCGCGGAAACTCGCTGAGCGCCGCCAGTTCGACCGCCAGGCGAAGGCGTTGTGGACGACGTAGGGGCGGGCGCCGAGCCGGGTGTCCCAGGCGATCGCCGCCTCGAACAGCGGCACGGCCTCGGTGTGCCGGCCGAGGAGCGCGGCCAGCCGGCCCGCCCAGCTGCTGGAGCAGTCGCTGCAGAAGGTGCCCGCGCCGCTCGAGCCGACCGGCGGCGCACCCGCCAGCCGCGTGGCGAGCCAGTCCGCGGTTTCGCGGTCCTCGAACGCTTCCAGCAGCGGCAGGAGGTTCGGCCCGATCCCCGGGGCCTGCCCGATGAAGTCGGGGTCGCGCAACCGGGGACGCAGGGCGTCGTACTCGGCCCGTGCCTGCTCGCGGCGCCCGGTGACCAGGGCGCACAGCGGCCGGGAGATGACCGTGATGGGCAGCGGCGGGGCGCTCGCCAGCAGTTCGTCGTAGCCGCCGGGCAGCTCGGCCGGGTCGCCGACCACGTCCGCCAGCTGCTGCGCGAAGGCGAACGACATCCCGGCCGCGGACCGGTCCTCGGCCAGCTCCGCCTCGGCGAGCTCCAATGCGAGCCGGTTCTGCGTGCGGGCCTCGGTGAACGCGCCGCGGTAGGCCGCGACCGAGGCCCGCAGCCGCAGTTCGTGCCAGCGGACGAGCGGCAGCCGGGTCGTCGCGGCCAGCGCCGAGATCGCGGCCAGTTCGGCGTCGACGACGGGCACGGTGCCGACCTCGAACGCCGCGTCCAGCCGCCACTTGTGCCCCCACAGCGCCACCAGTGGCCGTCCCGTGCCACCGAGGGCGACGGCGAGCGCGCCGAGCCGCAGCCGCTCGGTCAGGGGCAGCTCGAACGGCCGGATCTTCATCCGGGCGCGGACGGCGTCGAGCAGCGCCTCCTGGTCGCCGGAGCGTTCGGCCAGCGCCAGCGCTTCGTCGGCGGCTTCGACGGCCTCGGTCGCGCGCCCGTAGTCGGCGGTCACGGCCGCCGACTGGGCCAGGAGTTTCGCGCGCACCGCCGGGTCGGCGTCCGGGCCGGTGGCCGCCAGCGCCGACGCCGTGAGCCCGGCCATCTCCGGCAGCAGGTCGGGTGCCGAGGTGTCCCGGACGACGAGCGCCGCGGCCGCCACGAGCGCCGGGTCCGACGTCAGCTCCGCGGCTTCGCGTGCGTGGCCGAGGCTGCGCGCGAACCGCCCGGCCCGGTACTCCGCGGTCGCGAGGTCGACGAGCAGGGGAGCCAGCCCGTCGCGGGTGCCCGCGCGGCGGCGGCAGTCGAGCGCGAGGCCCAGGAAGCGGGCCGCTTCGGTGAAGGCGAGGGAGCGGGTGGCGTCCCGCGCCGCCGTTTCGGCCCAGTCCGCCGCCCGGGCGAGGGCCTCGGGCGTCGCCGCGGCCCGCAGCCAGTGCCCGGCCACCACCCCCGGCTCGGCCCGGTGCTCCAGCGCGGCCGCCGTCCGGGCGTGCAGCTCTTCGCGGACGCCTTGGTCGAGGTCCGCGTGGATCCCGTCGCGCACGACGGCGTGGGCGAACCGCCGGAAGCCGGCGACGGCGGGCCGCAGGACCCCGGCGCGCACCGCCCGGTCGAGCGCCGCGACGACGTCGTCGAGCGGCTGTGCGGCCACTTCGGCGACGACGTGCGCGTCGACCTCCTCGCCGAGGACGGAGGCGATCGCCAGCAGCTCCCGCGCTCCGGCGTCCAGCCCGGCGACGGTGGTGCGGACGAGGTGCCGCAGCTCGGCTTCGCCGCCGGCGGTCGCCGAGGACCGGGCGACCGCCTTGAGGTAGAGCGGGTTCCCGCCCGAGCGCCGCAGCGCGTCCGCGGCGTCGGCGTCCGCCCGGCCCACCTCGGCCAGGTAGGCGCGGACGTCCGGCTCGGTCAGCGGGTCCAGGCGCAGGCTTTCCGTCCCCGGACGGGCCAGCAGCTCGGGCAGGGCCTCGAACAGCGGGCCCGCCACGCCGGTGTCCCGGTAGGTCGCGACGACGGCGAGCCGCGACCGGCGGATCTCCCCGGCCAGGTGCCGCAGTAGCCGCAGGGACGCCTCGTCGGCCCAGTGCACGTCCTCGAGGACGACGACGAGCCCGGCCGGCGCGGCCGCCGCGACGAGCGCGTCCGCGGCCACCGCCACGAACCGGAACCGGGCCGCGACGAGGTCGGCCCCGTCGAGCCCGGTGCCGTCGTCGAGGTCGGCGAGGGCGCGGCCGACCTCGGCACCGGCTTCCGGCAGCGCGCGGAGCACCCGCCGCCACGGCCACAGCGGCGGGGCGCCCGGGTCGTCGACGCAGCGGCCCCAGACCGCGGCCGGGCCGGCGACCGCCTCGGCCAGGCGGGTCTTGCCGATTCCCGCCGGGCCGCCGACGAGCACCAGCGCGCCGGTGCCGCCGTCCGCCGCCGCGAGCCACCCGCGCAGGCCGGCCACGGCACCGGCCCGCCCGACGAACGGTTCGCTGCGCGCCACCCGAGCAGTATCCCCTCCGCGTCCGGTTTCCGCGTCGGTCTCCGTACTGGCACTGATGTCCGGGACCGTGTCGGCGGCGAAAGTGGCTCCCAACGTACTGACCAGCGAAAAGGAGCACGTCATGCACGCCGCGATCCACCGGTTCCGGAGTCCCCTGGGGACTCACGACCTCGGGGCGGGCGCCCTCGGCGCCGCGACGCTCACCCAGCTCGGCGGCCAGGCCGGCGCCGTCGTCACCTTCTGGCCGGACGCCCCGGCCGCGGAGGCGGCCGCGGCCCGGCGCCCCGCCGGGACCACCTGGCTCGACACCGGCGGCTACCGGGTCGCCGACGTGCATTCGGCGTCCGACGCGGCCGCCTACGCCCAGATCACCTGGTTCGACGGGCCGCGCGGCGCCGAGCAGTCGGCGGCCGAGCAGCGCGCGGGCCGCGAACGCATCTGGCCCGCCGTGCGGGGCATCGACGGCGTCGGCACGACGTACGCCCTCCTCGCCGAAGACCGGTCGCTGGTCGTCGTGGCGTTCACCGCGTCGCTGGCGACGGTGGAAGCCGTCCAGGAGGCGATCATGGGCACCGAGCTGCTGCCCGGCGAGGACCCGGCGCTGCTGCCCGGCCCGGACCGGGTCGACCTGCACCGCGTGGCGCACGCGGCCCTGCCGGCACCGGCGGGTGCGCGATGAGCCCGCACACCGTCCCCGCGCTGCGCGCCGGGACGTGGACCGTCCGCAGTGGACGGACGACGGCGAGCTTCGGGATCCGCAACTTCGGCGTCAACCGGGTGCGCGGCACGATCCCGGTCCGCACGGGCGCGGTCGAGGTCCGCGACGGCGCGGTCACCGCCGTCCGGGCCGTGCTGGACCTCCGCGGCCTGGACACGCGGCACGAGCGCCGCGACGCGGACCTGCGCAAGCCGAAGCTGCTGGACAGCGGCGCCCGCCCGGAGATGACGTTCGCGGCCGACGACGTCCGGCGGCGGGACACGGGCTGGGAGGTGCCCGGCGAGCTGCGCCTGCGCGGGACTTCGTGCCCGCTGACGCTGCTGGTCGAGCCGGTCACCGGCACCCGGGTGCGGGCGACGGCGAGGCTGGACCGGGCGCCGCTCGGCATCCGGGCGCCGCGGCTGCTGGTCGGCCGGTACGTGTGGATCGTCGTGGAGGCGGAGTTCGAGCCGCCCTGCTGAGGAGGCCGCCGCCCCGGCGGCTCAGCCCGCGGCGGACGCGAACGCGGCGACCGTTTCCACGGCCTCGCGGGTCTCCCGGACGTTGTGGGCGCGGAACACCGCGGCACCCGCGTGCGCCGCGATGGCCGTCGCCGCCAGGGTGCCCGCCAGGCGGTCGTGGGCTTCGACGGCCAGTGTCTCGCCGATGAGGTCCTTGTTCGACAGCGCGACCAGCACCGGCCAGCCGGTCGCCACCAGCCGGTCGAAGTGGCGCAGCAGCTGCAGGCCGTGGCGGGTGCTCTTGCCGAAGTCGAACGTCGGGTCGATGAGCACGCCGCCGCGTGGCACCCCCGCGGCGACCGTCCGCTCGGCCGCCGCCGTCAGCTCGGCGACCACGTCCGCGACGACGTCGTCGTAGCGGGGCCAGAACGGCCGCTCCGGGGTCGGCGCCGGGTACGGGTCGGTGCGCAGCGGCATGCCCCCGACGTGCGAGCACACGTACCCCGCGCCGAACTCCGCGGCCACCTCGACCAGCTTCGGGTCGGCGCCGGCCCAGGTGTCGTTGAGCAGGTCGGCGCCCGCCTGGCAGACCTGGCGGCCGACCTCGTGGCGCCAGGTGTCGACGCTGATGACCAGCCCCGGGTGGCGGCGGCGCACCTCGGCGACGAACGGCACCACCCGCCGGCTCTCCTCGTCGACGCCGACCTCGGGGCCCTCGCCCGCCTTCACCCCGCCGATGTCGACGATGTCGGCGCCCGCGGCGACGGCGCGGTCCACCGCGGCGAGGGCCGCGGTGTCGGCGAAGGTCGCGCCCTTGTCGTAGAACGAGTCGGGCGTGCGGTTCACGATGGCCATGACCAGGGCGCGGTCGCCGGGCATGCGACGGCCCCGGAAGACCACCTCCGGCCGGTGTGACGTCATGCGCCCAACCCTGCCAGGTCACGGCCCGGTCCGGAACGCCGCGTCCGCGCCCCGGGCCGGTTATCCTCGGGCACGAACCGATCAGGGGGGCGAAGATGAGCGAGGAACCGGCCCGCGGCGACGCCGAAGCGATGGTCGCGGAGGCCAAGAAGGCGCTGTGGGTGATGGTCGGCCTGCTGGCCGTGCTGTGGGTGGTCCAGCTGGTCAACGCCCCGAGCGGCTACGACCTGAGCCGCGAGTTCGGCATCGAGGCGCGCGACCCGGCGTCGCTGCCGGAGATCCTCAGCTCGCCCTTCCTGCACTACAGCTGGGGTCACATCGAAGGCAACTCCGGGCCGCTGTTCGTGTTCGGGTTCCTCGCCGCCTACCGCGGGGTGAAGAAGTGGCTCGGGGTCAGCCTGCTGATCATCGTCGCCAGCGGGCTGGGCGTCTGGTTCATCTCGCCGTCGAACTCGGTCACGGTCGGCGCCAGCGGCCTGGTGTTCGGCTACTTCGGCTACATCATGGTGCGCGGGCTGTTCGACCGGCACCTGATCGACATCGTCATCGGGCTGGTGATGGCGTTGTGCTTCGCCTACCAGTTCACGTCGCTGCTGCCGACCCAGGAAGGGGTCAGCTGGCAGGGCCACCTGTTCGGCTTCGCCGGCGGCATCATCGGCGGCTGGCTGTTCCGCGACCGCCGTCCCCGGGCGGTCGCCGCGCCCGACCCCGCGACCGCCCTGCTGCCGAAGGACCCCGGTTAGCGGGTACGTCCACTTCGGACGGACCAGCTGCTGCCGTTATCCGTCTACTGTGGACCGAGTCGCCAGAGCGAGATGACTTCCGCGGCCCTGTCCCGCACCCGTCGCACCCGCGGTGGGCGAGAACGGCCGCCAGCACACCCGTCCCGGTGCCGATGTCGAACGCCAGGTCCATGCCCGGCAACGGCGCTTCCGTGACCAGCTCGACCGGGAAAGCAGTCGCGCCCGGCGGGCCTGGTCCGCGCGGTAACGGGGGTAGTCGCCCGGCGGAGGCGACGGGATCCGCCGGTCGACGGCGCCGAGCAGACGGCGGGCGGCCGGGTAGTCGCCGCACCAGAGCAGGGCGACGCCGTCGGACATCGTGCGAAGGGCGGCGTCGGCCGACAGGCGGTTCCGTTCTTGCTGCGGGCACGTCGAGGAACCCGCGAAGGGTGCGGGGGGTGCGAATGACCGGAGCGGCAGCTAGCTCAGGACCGCAGCGTGAACGGGAGTCACCCCGTCGACGCTAGCGGTCGACCGCGGGCCATGGCGTACAAAGGACGAAGAGGTGATGCCGGATGACGCCCTCGGTGGTGCGGCACGAGAAGCGGCGCCGATGGGCGGTCGTCGCCGTCGTGGCCGCGGTGCTCGTTTCCGCGCCCTCGGTCGTCGCCGCGCTCGCGCCGGCCGGGGCCGCGGCCGACCCGGAACGGCTGCGGGCCCTCGTCCTGGACTCCGCCGGACGGCCGTACCAGGGTTACGCCGAAAGCGTCGGCTCGCTCGCCCTGCCGGAGCTGCCGAACCTCGCCGCCGTCACCGCGCTCTTCTCCATGCGGACGCCGATGCGCGCCTGGTACGCCGGGCCCGACCGCTACCGCGTCGACATCCTCGGCACCGCCGGCGAGCACGACGTCTACCGCCTCCCCGACGGCGAGTACACCTGGGATTACGGCGACAACGCGCTGACCGAGCTGATCGGCGAGCCCGGCCTGCGGCTGCCGCGGGCCGGAGACCTGCTGCCGCCCGAGCTCGCGCGGCGGGTCCTGCGCGCGGCCGGCGGCGACGCGGTGAGTGGGCTGCCGGGCCGGAACGTCGCCGGGGTCGCCGCGTCCGGCCTGCGGCTCGTCCCCGCCGATCCGGACACGACCATCGGGCGCGTCGACGTCTGGGCCGATCCGGCGACCGGCGTCGCGGTCCGCGTCGAGGTGACCGCCCGCGGGCAGGAAGCGCCGATCCTGGTCACCGGGTTCCAGCAGCTCGACCAGACGACACCGGTCGTCGAGGCCCCGCGGCCGGTGCTCGGGTCCGGGTTCGGCGTGACGAGCGCACCGGACGTCGCCGACACGCTCGGCGCGTTCGGCCAGGTCCCGCTGCCGTCGTCGCTGGCCGGGCGGCCGGTCGTGTCGTCGAACTTCGGCGGCGTGCAGGGCGCGGCCCTCTACGGCCGCGGGCTGGCGGCCTTCGCCGTGATCGCCGTGCCGCGGACCGTGGCCAACGCGGCGGGCGACGCCGCCGGGAAGGCCGGTGCGGTGCAGGTCAAGCTGGCCGCGGGCAGCGTCGTGCAGCTGTCGATCACGCCGCTGTCACTGGGCATCGTGCGGTCTTCGGTGTCCCGGCGCTCCTACCTGCTGGCGGGGACGGTGACGCCCGCCGTCCTGAAGTCCGTGGCCGACGAGCTGTCCCGGCTGCGCCGGAGCGGCCCGTGATCGTCACGCGCGCGCTGACCAAGCGCTACGGCCGCACGGTGGCCGTCGACGGAGTCGACCTCGACGTCCGCGAGGGCGACCGCTACGGCTTCCTGGGCCCCAACGGCTCGGGCAAGACCACGCTCGTCCGGATGCTGCTCGGCCTGGTCTACGCGACGGCCGGGGAGATCGAGGTGCTCGGGAAGCCGGTGCCGAAGCGGGTCGCCGAGGTGCTGCCGGACGTCGGCGCGCTCGTCGAGGGCCCGGCCGCCTACCCGCACCTGTCCGGGCGCCGGAACCTGGCGCTGCTCGACGCCGCCGGCCGCGGCGGTGGCCGTCGCACGCGACGCCGTCGTGTCGGCGAAGCGCTCGAACAGGTCGGCCTGGGCGGTGTCGACCAGCGGCCGGTGAAGGCGTACTCGCTCGGGATGCGGCAACGGCTCGGGCTCGCCGGCGCCCTGCTGCGGCGGCCGCGGCTGCTGATCCTCGACGAACCGACCAACGGGCTGGACCCGCAGGGCATCAAGGAGATCCGGGAGCTGCTGGTGGCGCTGAACGCGGGCGGCACCACGGTGTTCCTCTCCAGTCACCTGCTGGCCGAGGTGGAACAGCTGTGCACGCGCGTCGGCGTCGTCGACCGCGGCCGGCTGGTGCTGGAGGAGGACCTGGCCACGCTGCGGGCGGCCACCGGCCGGGTCCTGGTGGGCACGCCGGACCCGGCCGAGGCGGCCGCCGTCCTCGACGGGCAGCTCGAAGCCCGTGACGGCGACCGGCTGGTCATCCGGCACGGCGACCCGGCGGCGCTGAACGCGCTGCTCGTCGAGGCGGGGGTGCGCGTGACGTCGATCCAGGCCGAACAGCGGACGCTGGAACAGGTCGTCCTCGACGTGACGGGTCCGGGGTCGGACCGGTTCGGGGCGGCGCGGTGATCGGCGTCGAACTGCGGAAGCTCGCGCTGCGGCCCCGGGTCTGGTTCAGCGTGCTGCTGCTGTGCCTGCTGCCCGCGATCGTCGGCGTCTTCCTGGCCACGGCCGACTTCGCGCCGCCGCCGGGGCAGGGCGGGGCGTTCCTCTCGGCGGTCGTCAACGACGGCGCGCTGTACCCGGCCGCCGCGCTCGCGCTGGTGCTGCCGCTGTTCCTGCCGATCGCGGTCGCCGTGGCCGCGGGTGACGCGATCGCGGGGGAGGCGGCCACCGGCACGCTGCGCTACCTGCTGGTGCGGCCGGTCGGCCGGACGCGGTTGCTGGGCGCGAAGATGGTGGCACTGGCCGTGTACGTCACCGCGGCGATCGTCATCGTCGTGCTGACGTCGCTGGTGCTCGGGGTGATCCTGTTCGGCACCGGCGGCAGCCCCGGCGTGGCCGGGCCGGGCGGGCAGCCGACCGGCGTGACGTCGTTGTCGGGGCAGTCGCTCAGTTCCTCCGCGCTGGGCCTGCGGCTGCTGGGTGCGGTGTCCTACATCGTCGTGTCGATGCTGGGGTTCGCCGCGATCACCGTGTTCCTCTCGACGGTGTCCGACTCGGCGCTGGGGGCCGCGCTGGGCGGGCTGGCCGTGCTCATCACCAGCACGGTGCTGGAGACCCTGGACGCGGCCGCCTCCGTGCGGCCCTACCTGCCGACGCACTACTGGCTGTCCTGGATCGACTTCTTCCGCGATCCGGTGCTGTGGCACAACATCGACCACGGGCTGCTGCTGCAGGCCGGCTACATCGTCGTGTTCTTCGGGGCCGCGTGGGCGAACTTCGCGACGAAGGACGTCACGAGCTGAGGCACTCCGCGGGCGCTTCGAGCGGGGTGGTGCCGAGGGCCTGCAGCACGATCTCGGTGACGGCGGGGTCGGTGGGCAGGTCGCCGTGGCCGGCCGGGTTGCCGGGGCAGACCTGCTGGAGGGAGACGTTGACGGCGCCGTCGAGGCGGGCGGAGTCCGGCGGGGTCACGGTCTCGTCGTGGTCGGTCCACAGCGACAGCCACGGCAGGCCCGGCGGGAGCGGCTGCTTGGCGAGCTCCTGCAGGAGGCTGCTGCCCGGCGCGAGCTGGACGCAGGCGGTGGGACAGCCGCCCGGCACCAGGGCGCCGCCCGCCGTCGCGAGGCCGGTGCCGTGCATCGGCGCGCCGAGCGTCACGACCCGGCGGGCCTGGTGGTCGCCGCCCTCGCGGTCGACCCACAGCCGGGCCACGACCCCGCCCGCGGAGTACCCGACGACGTCGACCGAAGGCGCGCCCTGTTCGTAGGCCTTCTCGACGGCTTCGGCGAGGACGGCGGCCTGCTCGACGAGGTCGCCGGTGCCGTCGCCGGCCAGTGCGACGACTTCGGCGGGCCGGCCGGTGGCCTGCCGGATCCGCTCGGCAAGGGTGTCCAGTGCGTCCCGGCCACCGCCGTAACCGGGCACGAGCAGGACGGGACCGGGCCTGTTCTGGTCCGGCGTCCCGGCGTCGGGCGCGGCTTTCGCCCCGGCGGAGGCGATCACGGTGACCACGACGACCGCGGCGGCGACGGCGGCGACGCCGCTCAGCATCAGCCGCCGCCGCGGGCTGAGCCCGCCCCACCAAGCCGTGATCCGCACCCCTCCATGATGCCCCGCCGGCGGGGCATCACCCGTGACTGGAGAGTCATCACGCGTGACTGGAGAGTCATCACGCGTGACTGGAGAGTCATCACGCGTGATTGCAGGGTCATCACGCGTGACTGGAGAGTCATCACGCGTGATTGCAGGGTCATCACGCGTGACTGGAGAGTCAACACGCGTTATGCCTCGTTGCGCGCGCGGGTCAGCCGGCGCCGTAGCAGACGTAACCGGAGGCTGCGGGGGAGTCCGGGAGCTCGGAACGGGCGCGGGCCAGTGCGGCGGCCGGGGTGAGGCCCGAGGCCAGGTGGCGGTGGTGGCGGAGCATCAGGGCGCGTCCGGCGTCGTCGGGGATCGGGAGGACCGTGGCCACCAGGCTCGTCGTGCCCAGGGCCAGCAGGGCCGAAGCCAGGCCGAGCAGCTCGTCGCCCGCGTGGATCGCCGAGCGGCCCGAGTCGCAGCCCGACAGCACCACCTGACGCGGCGGGCGGGCCAGCCGTTCGAGGTCGTACACCGTCAGCGGGCCGTCGGCGAGCCGCAGCGCCGAAAACAGCGGGTTGTCCGTGCGGAACTCCCCGTGCGCCGCGATGTGGCCGAGCGCGGCGCCGTCGAGCGCGGCGAGCACCGGCTCGACCCGGGCCGTGCGGCCGGTGAACCGCCGGGCGCCCGGGTAGCGGCGGGCGAGCGCGGCGGCTTCCGCGGCGGCGTGCGGCAGTCCGGGACCGGCCACGACGACGTGGTCGCCGCCGGAGCACCGCGGTGCGGTCGCCGCGCGGTGCCACAGCGCCGCCGACGGCGCCAGCGACACCGGCCGCCCGTGGCAGTTCGGCAGCGCCGGCCACGGCAGTTCGTGCAGCCGCCCGGTCGGCACGAGCACCAGCGGGCCGTCGCCCAGGGCCAGCGGGCCCAGCAGGAGATCGTCGAGCCGGCGGGCCGTCCGCGCGGCGAGGGCGGCGAAGGAACCGAGGCCGAACGCCGTCCGCCGCAGGGCGAACCGCAGTTCCTCCAGGCGGTCCGCGGCTTCGGCCGCCGAGCCGAGCTCGCAGCGCCGCAGCCGGCCGCCGGCGAGGACGAGCGCCGTCAGCCGCCCGTCGAGTTCGAGGTACTCCACCAGGGTCGCCGGGCCCAGCGCCGCGGCGAGCTCGGCGCGGGAGGGGATCGTCGTGTCCGAAGTGGACACTCCGGGAGCGTGCCGGGCGCGGTCGCGCACCGCCTTCTCGAGCCGGGCTTGCCGGCGCAGCAGGGCCGGCGTCTGCCCGGTGCCTTCGGCGAGGTCGACGGCGGTCTGGCGGAGGGCGGCGAGGTCCGCGGCCAGTCCTTCGTCGTCCGGCGGCCGGGCGGGCCGCAGCCGCAACGCGCCGGCGTGCCGGTGCTCCGCCCAGCGCAGCACGGCTTCCGGGTGGCCCGCTTCGACGGCGAGCCGCAGCCCCAGCCCGGTCAGCTCGCTCGCGTGGCCGGACGCGTGGGCGCGCAGTTCGCTCGCGCCCAGGCCGGCCCGGAACCGGCCGACCACCCGGACCCCGGCGCGCACCGCGGCGGCGGCTCCCCGGCGGTCGCCGTGGACCAGCCGCAGCAACGCCGTCGCGTGCCAGGCGCGGGCCCGCAGCTCGGCCGGGCCGCCGCGCCCGGCCCGGCCGACGACCGTCAGCTCCGCCTCCGCGAGCGCCGGACGTCCCAGCTCCAGCGCCAGTGACGCGACGATCAGCCGCGCGTCCAGCGCCGGGACCACCCAGCCCGCGGCGGTCAGCGCCGCCACCGTGCGCTGCCCGGACCGGAGCATCGCCGTCGTCCGGAGCCCGCTGTCACGGCGGGCCCGCAGGGCCAGGTAGCCGCCGAGCGCGGCCCAGCCCGGCCGGTGCTGCCGGGCCGCGGACCGCCGGGCCGCGGAGGCTTCGCGCCACGCCGTTTCCGGGTCGGCGTCGAGCAGCGCGACCTTGGCCAGCAGCAGCCGCGCCTGGACGAGGTCGACGGCGTTGCGTCGCCGTTCGTAGTCCGCGACGGCGGCTGTCGCGGCTTCGCGGGCTTCGGCGATCAGCCGGACGGAAAGGAGCGTTTCGGCGCGTTCGATCGGCAGCAGCCCCGGGTCGGTGCCGGCCGCTTCGTAGCGCGAAGCGGCTTCGTCGTAAGCGGTGAGCGCGGCCGGGATGTCGCCCCGGACGGTGGCGGCGAGCCCGCGGTTCTGCCACACCATCGCCGTGCGGCCGAGGTGGCCGGTCTCGGCGAACCCGCGCTCGGCCCGGCGCAGGTCGTCCTCGGCGCCCCGCCAGTCGCCCAGCCGGGCGAGCACGATGCTGCGGTTGGTGCGGATGGTGGCTTCGATCAAGGCGTCCCCGCCCGCCGCGCGCAGGGCGTCCAGCGCGGCCGCGAACTCCGCGGCGGCGTCACCGAACCGGCTGATTTCGGTGAGCACGACGGCCCGCTGCATGCGCAGCCGCGCCGCCGCCGTCCCGGTCAGCTCCGGCCGCGCGCGGTCCAGCTCCCGCAGCGCCTCGGCGGTGCGCCCGGTGAGCGTCAGCACGTAGCCGAGCACCCCGCGGGTCTGGGCGGCCCGCTGGCGCAGCCCGGCGCCGTCGGCCAGCCGGACCGCGGCCCGGAGCCGGGTTTCGGCGTCGGCGAGCCGGCCCGTGGACACCCCGGCGAGGCCGAGGGCGTGCTCGGCGACCGCGGCGGCCTCGGCGTGGCCGCCGGCTTCCGCGAGCGCGGCCCCGGCGAGCGCCCGCGCCTCGGCGGGCGCGGTGAAGGCGAGGTCCGCCGCGGCGACGGCCTTGGCGAGGGCGCCGGTCGTCACCGCTTGTGCCCGGTCCGGGAGGTGTGTATTTCCTGGATTGGTCCGCCGATCGGGTTGCCGACCCGGTCACCCATGACCGGTCCCGGAGGGGGACACATGACCCGATACCGCCACCGAGCCGGCGAACTGCTGGTCCATGCCGACGATTGTGCCGCGCTCGCTGCCGGGCTGGCAGGGTTCGGCTACCACCCGGCCGGGGACACCGGTGGGGTGCGCCGCTTCACCGGCACCCGCCCGGTCCCGGACGTGCTCGCCGCGCTGGGCCGCCGGGGCGCGGGCCCGCACCTCCTGTTCGGCCTCGACCGCATCATCTGGGGCGACCTGCGCCCGAGACCCACGACCGACCACCTGACCCCGGTGCCGGCGGGCGACATCCGGCACTGGGCCGGGGTGATCGACACCGGGATCGTGCTCCGGGAGCGCCGCCCGCACGAGTTCCTCGGCGAACGCGTCCACTACGACCCGGAGGACACGGTCCGGGTCGTCCGCGGCGAAGACGGGAACCCCGCCGGTTCCGCCGGGCACGGGACGTTCGTCGCGGGAGTGGTGCTGAAGCAGGCCGGGCCGGACGTGGGCGTCCGGATGAAGGGCGTCGTCGACGAGCAGAGCGGCGACGCGGAAGACCTCGCGGTGGCGAACGCGCTCGACGACCTGCGCGAGGAGGGCGTCACGCTGATCAACCTGTCGTTCTCGGGCCAGACCTTCGAGGACACGCCGCCGAAGGCGATCGAGGCCGCGCTGCGGCGGCTTTCCCCGGACACCGTCGTGGTCGCCTCCGCGGGGAACCGGGGGATGCGGCAGCGGGTCTACCCGGCCGGGATCAAGCTGGCGCCCACGGTCCCCGGCCAGGTCGACGACAAGCACGCGCTGGTGCTGCCGGTCGGCTCGGCCGACTCCTCGCGCACGCCCCGCGTCGCCGACTTCAGCAACTTCGGCCCGTGGATCGCGGCCTACGCCGACGGGGTCGACGTGGTCGGCCCGTACTTCCACCCGGGCTACCCGGTGCAGCCGCCGGAGGAAGAACCGAAGTTCAACGGCTACGCGGTCTGGAGCGGCACCTCGTTCTCGGCCGCGATCGTCACCGGCCGGATCGCCGCGGTGATGGCGACCGGCAGGAGCGCCCGGGACGCGGCCGGCGAAGTGCTCGAGGCCGCCGGCCGGATCACCGTGTCCGACGTGAACGGCAACAGCGAAGTGCCGCACGTCCAGGGGAACTAGAGACTCGCCCAGCCGGTGGTGACCGCCGTGCCGTCCGCGGCGGTCACCGTCACCCGGGTCGCGCCCCGGGGCAGGCCCTTCGCCGTGAACCAGCCTTCCGCGCCGATCGGGCTCGTGCGGCGCTCGCCCGCCACCTCGATCACCGCCTCGCCGGTCGCGCCGGTGATCAGGCCGCGCAGCGAGACCCGGCCGCCGGCGTACTCCACCTGCAGCTCCACCGACACCCGCGCCGACTCGAACGACAGCAACCGGACGTCGTCGCCCTCGGCGCGGACCGTGCCCGCCGCCGCCAGGTCCGAATCGAAGGTCAGGTCCGCGAGCTCGGCGTCGAGGTCGCGGGTGGTCAGCGCCGCGCGGGCCTGGCGGAGCACGAGGTCCGGCACCGGGTCCGCCCGCTCCGCGGCCGCGCGCAGGATGTCCATGAGCTCGTCGTCGGCGGTCATGCCCGGTCCTCCGTCCCGAGGCCGGCCTGGCCGGCCCGCTCGCGCAGCCGGCCGAGACAGCGTTGCCGGGTCGGGCCGATGCTGCCGACCGGCATGTCCAGGGCGTCCGCCACCTCCGCGTACGACGGCGGGGGCGTCGCCATGAGCACCCGCAGCAACCGGCGGCACTGGTCCGGCAGCTTCTCCAGGGCCCGCCAGAGCGCGGCGTCGCGCTCGCCGAGCAGCAGGGCCGCGTCGACGGCCGGGCCGGGCGCCGGCTCGCTCTGCCAGACCTGCTCGTCGGCCGGCCGCTCCCGGTCGGTGCGGCGCAGCTGGCGCAGGCACTCGTGCCGGGCGGTGGTGGCCAGCCAGCCGGGCAGCCGCTCCGGCTCCTTGATCCGCCCGAGGTTCTCGACGAGCTTCAGCCACGTCGTCTGGACGACGTCGGCCGCGTCGGCGTCGGACAGCCGGTGGGCGCGGGCGACCGACCAGAGCAGGCTGGCGTACCGGTCGACCAGGGCGTCCCAGGCCGCCTGGTCGCCGCGCGCGGCCGCCTCCAGCAGGGTCGTGGTGTCCACTTCACCTCCGCTTGACCCGCTCAGCCTAGCCAAGAGCAGCCCTTCGGACCCGTACGCCATCGGGGGACTCCTTCGCGTCTTCCCCCCGCTCAGCCGATCCGGTGAGAGCGCGGGAAATACCTGAACCGGGCCGGTGGCGCCCGTCGTGTGCCCGGTGGGCGTGGTGGAGACGGGGTGAGCCGGTCATGCGGATGCGGGTGCTGCTCGTCGTGCCGGTGCTCGTGGCGGGACTGGTCGCTCACGGGCAGCCGGTGGTGGAGGTGCGGGGGCGGGCGGTGCCGGTGCCGTCGAGCACCCGTGCGCCGGGGTGCGCGTTGCTCGGGGACACGCCGGTGGCGCCGGTCGCCGGACGCCGCTGGGCGGCCACGACGGCGGCCAGCACGACGGCGGCGCCCAGCAGCTGCCACGCCGTCAGCCGCTGACCGAGGACGAGCCAGCCGAGCAGGGTGGCGACCACCGGGCTCAGCAGCCCGAGGAACGTCACCTGCGTGGCGGACAGGGCGCGGATCCCGCGGAACCACAGGGCGTACGCGAACGCGGCGCCGACCAGCGCGAGGTAGGCGTAACCCGCGAGGTTCGCGCCGGACAGCGACGCGGGCGGCGCGCCTTCGATGGCCAGCGCGACCGGCACGAGCACCAGCCCGCCCGCGACGAGCTGCCAGCCGGTCGTCGCCAGCAGGGGAGCGGGCGACATCCAGCGCTTGCTCAGCACGACGCCGGTGGCCATCACGACCGCACCGCCCGCCGCGGCGGCGACGCCGATCGCGTCGAGTCGCGCGGAGGACTGCAGGACCAGCAGGCTGACGCCGGCGACCCCCGCGACGCCCGCGAGCACGGTCCGCCGGGTCAGGCGTTCGCCGAGCAGACCGGTGGACAGGCCCGCGACCAGCAGCGGCTGCAGGGCGCCGAGGGTGGCGGCGACCCCGCCGGGCAGCCGGTAGGCGGCGACGAACAGCAGGGCGAGGAACGCGCCGATGTTCAGCGTCCCGAGCACGAGCGACCGCCACCACCACTCTCCCTGCGGCAGCCGCCGGGTGAGCGCGACCAGCAGCAGCCCGGCGGGCAGCGCCCGGATGACCGCGGCGAGCAGCGGCCGGTCCGGCGGCAGGAACTCGGTGGTGACGAGGTAGGTGGTGCCCCAGATGGCCGGGGCGAGGGCGGTGAGGAGCAGCTGTTTGTTTAGCACTAAGGCAGATTACCTCAGCGCTAAGGTAACTGGCTACGCGTTCACTTACCGCTAAGGCAGCGGCTACGCTGGGGCGATGGCCGACCACGTGGACCGGGTGCTCGCCCAGTGGCACGCCGAGCGCCCCGACCTCGACGTGTCCCCGATGGCGGTGATCGGCCGGCTGTCCCGGCTGAGCGCCCTGGTCGACGCGGAACTGCGCCGCACCTTCGCCCGCCACGGGCTCGACCGTGCGACGTTCGACGTCCTGGCGACCTTGCGCCGCAGCGGGCCGCCGTACCGGCTGACCCCGACGGAGCTGATGCGCTCGGCCATGGTGACGTCCGGGGCGATCACCCAGCGGCTGGACAAGATGGAGGCGCGGGGCCTGGTCGAGCGCACGCCGAACGAGGCGGACGGCCGCGGGGTGCGGGTGCGGCTGACCGAGGCGGGCGGGGACCTGATCGACCGGGCGCTGCCCGAGCACGTCGAGACCGAGCACCGGATCCTGGCGGCACTGGACGCGGGGGAGCGGGCGGAACTGGCCGCGACGCTGCGAACGCTCCTGGAGAGCCTGGGCGGCGCCGGTTCCTGAAGCGCCCCAATGTGGCCTTCGGTGCGTAAGACGCACCGAAGGCCGCCTTGGGTGCGTGAGACGCAACCAAGGCCGCCTTGGGGCGCTTGGGACGGGGCGGGCTAGGAGATCTGACGGACCGGTTCGCTGTCCAGGAGGGAATCGAGGTCGATGCGGCCGCCCGCGGCGGCCAGGACCGCGTCGATCGCCAGGTCGACGTCGAGCTTGCGGCCGTGCTGGTCCGCGTACGCGCGCATCAGGTTGCCGATGTGCCGCTCCGGGTTGCGCCACGACGGCCACCGCAGGGACGCCTGCTTCGCCAGCTTCGCGAAGTTGGACTGGCGCACCGTCGCCTCCAGCAGCCACTCCAGGTAGACGCGCATCGCGTGGAACGCCGTGTGCGCGGGCGTCGCCACCGGGCCGTGGCCGGGGACCAGGGTGCGGGGGCGGAACGTGTCCTGGAGCCAGTCGAGCGCGTCGAGCCAGCCGGGGATCGAGCCGTGCACGGTGATCGGGGTGTCGCCGATGTACACCAGGTCGCCGGTGAACAGCGTGCCCGACCGCGGCTCGTGCACCACCAGGTCGCCGGCCGTGTGCGCGACGCCCGGCACCGCCACGACGTCGATCGTCGCGCCGCCCAGGTCGAGTTCGTGCCAGCCGGGCACCGGGCGGACCGCCTCCGGCTGCGGCGGCTCCAGCGCGCCCCAGCGCGTGCAGGTGAAGACGTTGCCGTACGTCTGCGGCCCGGCCTTGACCAGGTCGAGGCTGCCCGGGGCGGCCAGCGCGGTGCCGCCGTCGCGCAGGGCGACGCCGACGCCGTTGTGGTGCTCGCCGTGCGCGTGCGTGATCACGACCGTCAGTTCCTGCTCTCCCGCGTACTTGCGGACGTCGCGCAGCAGTTCCAGGGTCGCCTGCTCGGTGCCGCAGGTGTCGACCAGCGCGACGCCTTCGGTGCCCTGGATCCAGCCGCTGTTCGCGACGAACCACTCGGCCGGGCTCTTCACGTACGCCACGACTCCGGGCCGCGCGTGCCGGAGCGGGACGATGTTCGATCTGACGGCCGGCATGCTTTCCTCCCCTGGACGGACGCTGCGGTTAACGACGGTGACCGGGACAGGTTGCGGGGATTCCCGCGGAATGTTTCCGCCCATTTCGGTCGGCTGACCGGTCGAGAATTTCTCGGATTCTCTGCGCCCGAAGGTCTTGACAGTCGATCACGACCGTCCATACTGGTATATACCTTTATGGGAGGGTCCGGGAGAAAAATCCAGGGGGACTTCGCGCTCGTGGGCCGACGGAAGGTCTGAGGGGTCCGTCCGTCGGCCGCGCGAAGGCCCGGTCACCGGCCGTGTTGACACAGATACTGGTACGAACCAGTATGACTTCTGCCGGCCGGGAGGAGAACCATGACGGGGGTGCATCTCCGCATCGACAACCGGCTGGTCCACGGGCAGGTCACCGTCGCGTGGACCCGCCGCCTCGGCGTGCGCCGGCTGGTCGTCTGCAACGACGACGTCGCCGCCGACGACCTCCAGCGGGTGCTGCTCCCGCAGGCCGCCCGCGGGCTGCCCACGGACGTGCTGTCGGTCGAAGCCACGCTGGCCGCGGAAGCCGGAGCGGACGTGATGATCATCGCCAAGGACCCCGGGGACGCCTTCCGCCTCGTCGAGGGCGGGCTCCGGCCCGAGGTCGTCAACGTCGGCAACGTCGCGCCCCGGCCGGGCGCGGCGTACACGATGGTCACCCGCTCGGTGGCGGTCACCGCCGACGAGGCCGACGCCTACCGCAAGCTCGCCGCCGCGGGCGTCCCGCTGGTCACGCAGCTGCTGCCGCAGGACAAGCCCGCCGATTTCGTCCCGTTGCTCGACCGGAAAGGGCTCTAGCTCCAGCATGCTCGTCGCGTTGGCCCTGACCCTGTGGGCGATCTACTGCACCTACGACGGGCTCGGCCCGTTCCTGATCTACGCCCAGCGCCCGCTCATCGCCGGCTCGGTCGCCGGGCTGATCGTCGGGCACCCGCTGCTCGGCCTGCTCGTCGGCGCCACGCTGGAGCTGGCCGCCCTCGGCGTCTACACCTACGGCGGCGCGACGATCCCGGACTACCAGACCGGCGCGATCGTCGGCACCGCGCTGGCCGCGGGCGCCGCCGGGGACGCGGCCGCGCAGGCCGCGATCGGCATCGGCGTCGGGCTGCCGGCGGCCATCCTGCTTTCGGCGCTGGACCCGGTCGGCAAGATGGTCACCACCGCGCTGGTGCACCGGGCCGACGGCTACGCCGCCGACGGCAACGCGCGCGGCCTGGCGATGATCCACTGGGTCAGCCTCGTCCCGTGGGTGGCGGTGCGCGCGATCCCGACGTTCCTCGCCGCGCTCGCCGCGTCCGGCGGCCTGGTCAAGGACATCACCGCGAGCATCCCGGCCGGGTTCGTCCACGGCATGACGCTGGCCGGCTCGCTGCTGCCGGCGGTCGGCTTCGCGCTGCTGCTCGGCATGATGGAGCTGTCGCGGTACTGGTACCTGCTGCTCATCGGGTTCGTCGGGTTCGCCTACCTGCACCTGCCGGTGCTGGGCATCGCGCTGATCGGCGTCGCGGTCGCGATGCTGTTCGTGACGCTCAAGCGCGACGAACCGGTGCTCGCCGTCCCCGAGGCGGCCGCCGAGGAGTCCGCTGTGGACTCCGTTGTGGACCCCGTTGTTGACTCGATTGTGGACTCCAGGCTCACCCGGCAGGACCTGCGCCGGGTGTTCCGCCGGTACTTCTGGTCGAGCCAGATCTCCTGGAACTACGAGCGGATGCAGGCGCTCGGGTTCGCGTACTCGATCGAGCCGGTGCTGCGCCGGCTCTACCCCGAGAAGACCGACTACGTCGCCGGCCTGCAGCGGCACCTGCAGTTCTTCAACACCTCGGTGCTCGTCGGCGGCCCGCTGATCCTCGGGTCCAGCGTCGCCCTGGAAGAAGCCGGGACGCCGAAGTCGGCGGCGAGCACCAAGGTCGCGCTGATGGGGCCGATGGCCGGCATCGGCGACACCGTCGTCTTCGCGCTCTACAACAGCATCGTCTTCACCATGGGTGCTTCGTGGGCGCTGCAGGGCAACTGGCTCGGCCCGGCGTTCGCCGCCGTCATGGTGCTCGTGCCGTACGCGCTGGTGCGGCGCTGGCAGTTCTCCTTCGCCTACCGCGAGGGCAAGCGGCTGGCCGGCCACCTCGCCGCCGGGGCGCTCGCCCGCGTCGCCCAGGGGGCGACCGTGCTCGGGTTCGTCGTGCTCGGCGGGTTCATCCCGTCGATCGTCAAGGTCGTCACCACGCTGACCTACCGGCAGACCACCACGGTCCAGGGGCAGCCGGTGACGCAGTCGGTGGCGATCCAGGACCGGCTCGACGAGCTGCTGCCGTTCCTGCTCCCGGTGCTCGTCACCGCCGGGGTGTACCTGCTGACGGTCAAGGCGCGGCTGCGGCCGGTCTGGGTCATCGGCATCGTCGTCGTGGCCGGGGTCGTCCTGGGGTGGCTCGGCTGGTTCGCGCCATCGGCCCCGGCGAAGAGTTAGGAGTCCGCCATGTCCGTTCCCGTCATCCTCGCCGGCCACGGCAGCCTGCCCTCCGGCGTCGGGGAAGCCGCCGAGATGATCCTCGGCCCGCAGGCGCGGCTGAAGGTCTGCGAGCTGAGCCCGCGCGACAGCCCGGAGGAGTTCGGCGCCCGCGTGCTCGCGCTGGCCGGCGACGCCGAGGGCGTGCTGGTGCTCGCCGACCTGCACGGCGGCTCGCCGTTCAACGCCGTCCGCACGCTCGCGGCCGGGCACCCGCGCCTCCAGCTGGTGTCCGGGCTGAACCTGCCGATGCTGCTGGAAGTCCTGCTGCACACGACCGACGACGTCACCGAGCTCGCCGGGGTGGCCCGCGCCGCCGGCCGCGACGGTGTCGTCGACGTCCTGGAATCGGCCTGGTGACCGCCGCGCTCCTGCTCGCCGCGCAGGACGTCCGGATCACGCCGGGGCCCGGGCACCCGCTCGGCGGCTACCTGGCCCGGCACGGCGTCGCGACCGGCACGCACGACGACCTCGAGGCGTCGCTGATCTGGCTGTCGACCGAGGACGACCCCGGCGTGGTGTGGGTGGCGCTGGACGCCCTCGCCGTCGACGCCGGCCTGACCCGCACCCTGGCCGACGCGGTCGCCGCGGCGGTGGGCATCGACCCGGACCGGGTGCTCGTCTGCGCGTCGCACACGCACTCCGGGCCCGAGGGCTGGACCGGCCAGCTGCACCCCGGCCTGCCGGGGCAGCGGGACGCCGGGCTGGTCGGCGGCATGGCGGAGAAGGTCACCGGCGCCGCGCTGCGGCTGCGCGCCGGCCGCGGCCGCGTCCGGGCCCGCTGGCACGCGGGTTCGACGGAAGCCGTCGGCGGCAACCGCTACCGGCCGGACGGGCCGCACGACACGTCGTTCGGCGTGCTCGAGCTGCGCCGCGACGACGGCACGCCGGCCGCGCTGCTGTTCGACTACGCCAGCCACCCCACGGTCCTCGGCCCCGACAACCTCGCGTGGTCGGCGGACTGGCCGGGCGCGACCCGCCGCGAGCTGGCCACGCTGGTCGGCCAGCCGGTGGCGGCGTTCCTCCAGGGCGCGGCGGGCGACGCGAGCTCGCGGTTCGTCCGCCGCGGCCGCGACCACGCCGAGGTCCGCACGCTCGGCGGCCACCTGGCGACGTCGATCGCGCGCACGCTGGCGACGGTGTCGGCCCCGCCCGCGACGGCCGGTCCGGTCCGGCTCACGCGCTCGACGCTGCACCTGCCGTACCGCGAGATCCCGTCGCTGGAGGACAGCCTCCAGCTGCGGCAGACGGCGGAGGCGGAGTGGCAGCGCGAGCTGGCCCACCACGGCGAGGACCACCCGGCCGTCCGGATCGCGCAGACCCGCTACGAGGGCTGCGCGATGCTGGCGACGATGGCGGCGGGCGGGCGGCCGATGGGCTGCGCGGAGGTGCCGGTCAGCGTGGTGTCGCTGGGCGAGATCGCGTGGCTGCACACGCCGTTCGAGCTGTTCGCGTCCTTGGGCCTGCGCATCCGGCAGGGCAGCCCGTTCCGCCACACCCGGGTGATCGGCTACACGGACGGGTACCTGGGCTACCTGCCGGACGCGGCGGGCCACCGCGACGGGATCTACGAGTCGTACGTGACGCTGTTCGGCCCGGAGGCGGCGGACGAGCTGGTGGAGCACTGCCTGAAGGTGCTGCGCGCCCACCAGGTCAGCCGCTGCTGAGCCGGCGGAGCGGGTAGCCGAAGCGGAGCACCGTGACACCCAGGATCCCGGCGCCGCCGAGCACGAAGGCGGCCGGGACCGCCGGGTCGACCTCTTCGGGCAGCATGGGCCGGACGAACCCGCCGCGGTCGACGAGGATGGTGAACCGCTCGCCCACGGCGAACTCGGCCGCGGTGTCCAGGTCGCCGGGCAGCAGCGTCGAGCCGCCGGGCAGGACGAACCGGTAGGTGCCGCGCCCGCCCTCGGCGTAGTCCGCCCGCGCGACTTCGACCGTGACCGGCAGGCCGCGATGGGCCAGGATCACCTCGGTCACCACGGCCGGTCCGCCGAAGAGCAGGCAGGACACGCCGAGCATGGCGGTCAGGAAGGGGAAGTAGTAGAGCTCCTCCGAGGTCCAGCCGCCCCACCAGGAAACCGCCATCAGCCCCAGCGTGCTGCCGACCACGCCGAGCGCCGAGAGCCCGAACGCCCCGGCGTGCTGGTCCTCGTGCGCGGACAGGACGGCGAGCACCGCGGCCACCGTGAAGAACGCGGCCAGGGTCAGCCGCCGGTGGAGCCTCATCCGTGGGGTCACCGGCTGCTTCCTCGGCGCCTGCGCGGCGGGCCGCGGTTTCGGTACCGCCCCCGGCGCCCGAGGCGTTCGCACCCGCGGCCGGCGAGCGGACGCGGCCGTGACCGCCACCGAAACGGCGACCAAGGCGGTGAGGGCCAGCCGTCGCCGGGTCTTGGTTCTTCGCGTCGCCACCGGACCCCCTCGCGCCGTTTCCGCTACCACGCGGGCCGGGCGCCGGGGGTTGCCCCGCTCAGGACGCCGGGCTGCGCCGCGCCTGCGTGAAGACCGTGTAGCGGTCCGCCCGGTACAGCGACCGGCCCGCTTCGATGACGCCGCCGCTCTGGTCGTGCAGGGTGCCCTCGATGATCAGGCACGGCTGGGTGGCTTCGATGCCGAGCAGGGCGGCGTCGTGGCTGTTCGGCAGGACCGCGGAGATCGCGGTGTCGTTCCACTCCGGGCGCACGCCCCAGCGTTCCTCGATCGTGCGGTGCAGGGACTGGGTTTCCCAGTCGAACAGCTCGATGTCCGGGAAGCGGTCGACGGACAGGTTGGTGCGCTCCACCGCGAACGGCTCGTCCTCGACGTACCGGAGCCGCTCGAGCCGGAAGACCCGGGCGCCGGGCGGCACGTTCAGCCGTCCGGCGATGCGCGGGCCGGCGCTCTCGACCTCGGCGTGCAGCACCTTGGTCTTCGGGACGACGCCGCGGGCCTGCATGTCCTCGGTGAACGAGGTCAGCATGTCGATGTGCGCCGCCTGCCGCTGCGCGGTGAAGGTCGCGGTGCCGTGCTGGCGGTACAGGACGCCGTCCGCGACCAGCCGGTTGACTTCCTGCCGCACGGTGCCGCGGGCGACGCCGAAGTGCTCGGCGAGGAACCGTTCGGACGGCATCAGCCGCCCGGGCCCGGCCTCGGTGGCGACGCTTTCCAGGATTTCCCGCAGCTGGTCGCCCTTCGGCCGCCCCGGCTGCAGCGCGTCCGGGAGGCGCAGATCGCTCGCGGGAACGTGTTTCGGACGGGGCATGGCTTCAGTATGTCTCGCGGCGGCCGAGGAGGTAACACCCGGCGGGTCCGGGGGTACGGCGGATCACGCGCCCGGTGCCACGGTCGCTCAGCCCGTGGCGCGGTCGTTCAGCCTGGTCAGGAACTCCGCCGCGACCGCCTGGCCCGTCACGTGGCCCACCGCCCCGTACAGCGCCTCCGACTCCCGGGCCGTGCCCTCCGCCAGCATCGAGCGGCCCGCCGCGGCCTGGACCGCCGCCAGTCCCAGCAGCGCCTCCGCCTCCACCACCCGGAAGCCGCCCGCCCGGGCCGCGTCCAGTGCCGTCCGGGCGTGTTCACCCGCCTCGGCCGCGCGGCCGTCCGCGGCCAGGACCCGGGCCAGCGTCGCCGCCGCTTCCGCCAGCTGGCCGCGCAGGCCCGATTCCGCCGTCAGCGACCGGGCCTCGCGCAGGACGCGTTCCGCCGCGCCGAGGTCGCCGCGGGCCTCCTCCGCGCGGCCCAGCGCGATCAGGGCCGCCGCCTCCACCTGGCGGTCGCCGTCGCGGCGGACGCAGGCCAGGGCCGCCTCCGCCGTGGCCGCCGCCGCCGCGTCGCCGCGGGCGATCTGCAGGGCGCTCACCACGTTCAGCGCCGTCGCCTCGCCGAAGCTCGACCCGAGCTCGCGGAACACCTCCAACGCCTGGTCGAGGACCTCCCCGGACTCGGCCAGCCGGCCCGTGGCGAGCAGGATCGACCCGAGGTCGGCGAGGTTGGCCGCCTCCCAGAACGCCAGGTCCTCCTTGCGGGCCAGCGCGATCGCCTCGACCAGGCAGTCCTCCGCCTGCTCCAGCCGGCCCAGCTGCCGGTAGTGGCAGCTCAGGGAGTTCAGCGCCAGTGCCTCGCCCGACCGGTTGCCCAGCTCGCGGAACAGCTGGATCGCGCGCCGGCTGTGCTCGACGGCCTCCGAGAGCCGGCCCGTCCACTCGAGCATCGCCCCGAGGTTCTCCACCGCCGTCGCCTCGCACTGCCGCCAGCCGCACGCCCGGCTGGCCAGCACCGCCTTCTCCGAATGCCGGATGCCCGCTTCGTGCTGCCCTTCGCGGAAGTACGCGCCGCCGATGGACAGCTGGACCAGTGCCTCCGCGGGCCGGGCGCCGTGGTCCTGCGCCGCGCGCAGCACGATCGGGGCGAGCTCGAGCCACTCCGCGCGGCGGCCGTGGTCGTGGAAGAACCGCCGCAGCGCGTCGGCGAGGTACCAGGCGCCCGGGTACGGCCCGCGCGCCGCGGCCTGCCGCAGCGCCGCCGACAGGTTCGGCACCTCGACGTCCAGCCACGCCACGGCCGCGGCGGCGTCGGCGAAGACGACCGGGCTCGGCGCCGACGGCGCGTCCTCGCGGGGCAGCGCCACGATCCGCGCGCCCAGCAGCGCGACCGCCGCGTCCGCCGCCGCGCAGTAGCCGGTGAACAGCCGCTCCCACGCCTCCTCGCGCGCGGGCTCGTCCTCGTCGGCGCGGACGCACTGCTCGGCGTAGCGGCGGGCGAGGTCGTGGAACCGGAAGCGGCGGGGCGCGTGCGCCTCGAGGAGGTTCGCCGCGGTCAGCCCGCGCAGCCGGCGGGTCGCCTCCCCGGCCGGCACGTCGAGCAGCGCCGCCGCGTCGACCGCCGTGAAGTCGGCCCCCGGCACCAGCGCGAGCAGCCGGAACGCCTGCCGCAACGCGGGCGGCAGGGCCTGGTACGACACGGAAAACGCCTTGGCGACGGCGCTCTCGCCGTCGAAGCCGAGGTGGGCCAGTGGATCGCCGCGCAGCTCGTCGACCAGCTCGCCGATGCTGGCGACACCGGTGTTCGCCGCGGCGATCCGCAGGGCCAGCGGGTGGTGGCCGCAGAGCCGGGCCAGCTCGGCGGCCGCCTCCGGTTCGGCGGCCGCCCGGTCGCCGAGCAGGGCGGTCAGCAGCGCCCGGGAGTCCTCCTCGCGCAGCTGCGCCAGCCCCAGCGACCGCGCGCCGACGCGGGCGACGAGCTCGTCGAGCCGGTGCCGGCTGGTCACCAGCACCCGCCCGGACGAGGGCAGCAGCGGCAGCACCTGGGCGGTGTCGCGGGCGTTGTCCAGCACCACCAGTGCCTGCCGGTCGGCCAGCAGCGACCGGTAGAGCTTGCTCCGGTCGTCCAGGCCCGGCGGCACGTCCCGCAGGTCGACGCCGAGGGTCCGCAGCAGCTGCGCGAGCGCGGCGGCGGGGGTGAGCGGCTCGTCGTCGGCGTCGAAGCCGCGCAGGTTCACGTACAGCTGGCCGTCCGGGTAGCGCGCCCGCGCGGTGTGGGCCCAGTGCACGGCCAGCGCGGTCTTGCCGACGCCGGCGGTGCCGGTGATCACCCAGACGTCCCCGGGTTGGTCGAGCGCGGCCAGTTCGGGCGCCCGGCCCGCGAACCCGCGGACGTCCAGGGGCAGCTCGGCGGGCCGCGGGGTGGCCGGAGCGGCCGCGGGCGGAGCCGGCTCGTCTTCGCCGCGCAGGATCCGCAGCCGCAGGTCCTGCAGCGCCTGGCCGGGTTCGATGCCCAGCTCGTCGACCAGCAGATCGCGTGCCTGCGTGTACGTTTCGAGGGCTTCCCGGGTGCGGCCGCAGCGGTGCAGCGCGAGCATCAGCGCGGCCCGCAGGCGCTCGCGGAACGGGTGCTCGTCGACGAGCCGCCGCAGTTCCCCGACCACCTCGCCGTGCCGGCCGCAGCCGAGTTCCTGCTCGTACAGTTCTTCCAGCGCGACGAGCCGGCGTTCGGCCAGCGCCGGGCCCTCGTACTCCGCCAGCGCCTCGCTGACGCCGCCGAGCGGGGTCCCTTCCCACAGCGCGAGCGCCGCCCGCAGGTGCGCGACGGCGGCCGCCCCGGAGGTCGCCCTGGCCTTGGCGACCTCCTCGTCGAAGACGTCGAGGTCCCGATCGCCCGGTGCGACTTCGACGAGATAGCCGGGCGCGCGCCGCACGATCACGTCCCGGCCGAGCAGCTTCCGCAGTTCGGAGATGTGCACCTGCAGCCGCCCGCGCACGCTCGGCGGCGCGTTCTCGCCCCAGGTCAGGTCGATGAGCCGGTCTTCGGTGACCACCCGGTTGGGGTTCAGCAGCAGCGCGGCCAGCACCGACGTCTGCTTCTGGCCACCGGGCCGGACCGGGCCCCGGTCGCCGAGGATCGTGACCGGCCCGAGCAGGCGGTAGCGCACGTGATGCCCCCGAAGGCGGACCGAAGCGAAACAGAAGTGCCGTGCCGGACCCTACTGTGCCGGTGGTTGCCGATCCGACCGGCAGTCACGGCGGAACAAGGTGCCGGTGAGCGGTCGGCTCCGGTTCGCTTCCGCCTGCTTTCGGCCGGATCGGCAACGGTGGGCAGGCCGAAGGGGGCCACGGGTGGACCGAGACGACGTCGAGCGTCTGTTGTTCGTCTGCTTCCCGGACGCCGGGGAAGCCGCCGGGCGCTACCGGGCCTGGCGCGATCCGCGGATCGCCGTGCAGGTCGTGGAGCTGCCCGGCCGGGGCGAACGCCGGGACGAGCACCCGTACCGGGACATGTGGCTGCTGGTCGAGGCCCTGGCCGCGGAACTGGCCGGGGTGCTCGAGAGCCCGCACGTGCTGTTCGGCGCGGGGCTCGGCGCCCTGGTCGCCTACCGGCTGGCCCAGCGACGGGTGGCCGCGGGACTGGGGGTCTCGCGGGCACTCGTCGTGGCGCACCAGGCGCCGCCGGACCGGGCCGCGCGGGCGGTGCCGGAGCAGGCGGAACGCGCCGACGTCAGCCTGCTCGCCAGCGACGCGCACCTGCCGGTGGCGCCGCCGCTGCCGTGCCCCATCCGCGGGTTCGGCGAGCCGCACGCGATGACCGGCTGGGGGGAGCACACGAGCGCCGGGTTCGTGCTGACGCCGGCGCGGGCGCGGGACAACGCCGCCCTGCTGCGGGACGCCGTCCTGCGGTCGGCCCACCTGATCACCGCACTGGCGGGACAGGGACCGGCGCCGAAGCCGGCCGGGGCGTAACGCACGACCTCGACCGGACCGGTGCCAGCACGCAACCCGAATCCATAAGCGCTGTTACAATTCGGGCGTGAGCCGGCCATGTCCTTGACCCACGCCTTCGTCGACGTCGCCCCGCTGCGCACCTCGCGGCCGTTCCGGCGGCTGTGGCTCGGCCGCGTCTTCTCCGGCTTCGGCAGCCAGATGACGCTCGTCGCCGTGATGTTCCAGGTCTGGGAGCAGACCCGCAGCACCGTGTGGACCGGGGCCGTCGGGCTCGCGCAGGCGCTTCCCGTCGTCGTGTTCGGGCTGTTCGCCGGTTCGCTCGTCGATCGCGTCGACCGGCGGAAGGTCGCCCTCGTCGCCACGACCGGACAGGCTGTCTGCTCGGTGCTGCTTGCCGTGCAAGGGTTTCTCGGTGACGTGCCGGTGGTCGCGGTGCTGGGGCTGGTGGCCGTCCAGTCCTGCTTCGTCGCGTGCGGCGGGCCCGCCGCACGCACCTTCATCCCGCGGCTCCTGCCGCCGGCGCAGTTGTCCGCCGGGCTCGCGCTGAACCGGATCGCCTTCCAGGGCTCGATGCTGCTCGGCCCGGCGGTGGCCGGGCTCGTCCTCGGGCGGTTCGGCGTCGGCGGCTGCTACCTCGTCGACGCGCTCACCTTCTGCCTGGCGTTCTACGGCGTCTTCGGCCTCCCGGCGATGCGCCCCGGCGGCGAACCGTCGCGGCCGGGGCTGCACGGCGTGCTCGACGGGCTCGCCTTCCTCGTCCGCACGCCCGTCGTCCGCGGTGCGCTGCTCACCGACCTGGCCGCCACCGTGCTCTCCATGCCCGTCAGCCTGTTCCCGCTGGTCAACGCCGAGCGTTTCGGCGGTGACCCGCGCACGCTCGGCCTGTTCCTCTCGGCCGTCGCGGTCGGCGGGGTCGTGGCGTCGGTCTTCTCCGGGACGTTCACCCGGCGGGCGCGGCCGGGCCGGGTCATGCTCGCGGGCTCGGCGGCCTGGGGTGCCGCGCTGACGGCGTTCGGCCTGGTGCCGGACCCGTGGCTGGGCCTCGCCTGCCTGATCCTCGCGGGGGCGGCCGACACGGTTTCGGTCGTCTCGCGCGGTGCGCTGGTCCAGCTGGCGACCCCGGACGCCCTGCTCGGCCGGGTGGCGGCGGCCGAGCAGATCGTCGGCCAGGCGGGCCCCGACATCGGCAACCTGCGCGGCGGCTTGGTCGCCGGCGCGACTTCGGGTGCGTTCGCGCTGGTGAGCGGCGGCCTGCTGTGCGTGGCGGCGGTCGCGGTGGTCGGCGCGGCCACGCCCGGCCTGCGCCGGTTCCGTACCCCCGCGGGGACCGCCGCGAGCTGATTCTCGGCAGCCGCCTTCGATTTCGTCGAATTCGCGCGGCCGGGACGGGAGAAGCCGTGGCTGTCCGTTCACCTCGGCCGGGATCCGCGGCGGCGGCGAAGGACCATCGGGACCGCCATTCGTTGTCCTGCAGGTGGTTTCCGTGGATGAGCCGATCGGCCTGTAGTGCGTTGCGCCGTTCGGCCCTGCCGGACGATCGTCGCGACCCGGGAATTCCGGCACTCGTTTTTCCGCTCACGAATGAGCCGAAGCCAACCGTCGAGTGATTTCAAAATGAAGTTATCCCCGGTTCTCACAAATGGAACGGGAATCAGTCCCTTCGCTTCGTGACCGAACGTGAACGAAAAGCGCACGATTCGGCGATTCCGGCATCCAGGTGAGCGCCGCCGGGACGGGGTCGCGGATCACCCGGGCTGAAGCCGTCGCAACGGGCACTACCTGCGGTGGCAAGATCACGAAACCTCTGAATCGTGCGTAGGTTTCTTTCCCTCGGGTGCGGCGGCCCTGTGAGTGGGTTACCCGTTGACCCTCTTGTCACTCTTTCGCGTGAACTTGGCGTGACATATTTCTCGGCAACGTGTTTGCGACCCGGGAAATCGTCATCTACAGTCCCGCTGATCACGGCCGAACGAGCCGTATTCCGTGATCCCCAGAATCTTCTCCGAGGAGTGGCATGCTTCATCGCGCCTCGACACGCCGGCTCGCCGTGCTCGCCCTGGTCGCCGTCCTGCTGACCGGGTGCAGCCAGCTCAAGGGCTCCACCACCGCCGGCGCCGTCGAAAAGCCGTCGATCCGGGTGGCCGTCCTGACCACCGTCGACCTCGCCCCGCTGTGGCTCGCCCAGGAAGGCGGCTACTTCAAGGCGGAGGGTCTCGAGGTGCAGACCGACGTCGGGGCCAGCGGCCAGGAGACGCTGGCCCGGATGACCAGCGGCCAGGACGACCTCGCGCTGTCGACGTACACGCTGTTCTTCCTGGCCAAGAGCAGCGGTTCCGCCGACGTGAAGCTGGTGACCGACGGCACGTCGGCGAGCCCGCGCAGCAACGAGGTCGTCACCGTGCCCAACTCGCCGGTGAAGACGGTGAGCGACCTCCCGGGCAAGCGGATCGCCATCAGCTCGAAGAACGCCGCGTCGGACGTGCTGACCCGGTCGGTGATGCGCGACCACGGCGTCGACCCCGGCAAGGTGCAGTGGGTGCCGATGCCGCTGCCGGAGATGAGCGCCGCGCTGGCGCAGGGCCGAGTGGACGCGGCGTACCAGCCGGAACCGTTCCTGACCCAGGCCGCCCGGACGGCCGGCGCCTACCCGGTCATCGACGCGGCCAGCGGCAGCACCCAGAACTTCCCCCTCACCGGCTACGGCGCCACCGCGAAGTGGGTCCAGGACCACCCGAAGACGATGCAGGCGTTCCAGCGCGCGATGCTCAACGCCACGCGGGCCGCGGTCGACCGGGCCCGGATCGAACCGCTCGTCGTCCGCAACGCCAAGGTCGACCAGGACATCGCCAGCCTGATGGTGATGCCGACCTTCGGGTCCAACCTGGACGCCCGCCGCATCCAGCGGGTGCCGGACCTGCTGCAGCAGCTCGGCGTGGTCCAGACGAGGATCGACGCGTCGTCGATGATCGCCCCGCAGACCGGTACCGGCTGAGGCCGGCCGGAGCGGGTGAAGGGCGGGCGCGCTGGGCGTGCCCGCCCTTTCTCGTGCCGCCGGAAGTTCCCTGAACCGAAGCGGTTTCCGAAATTTTCAGACCGGCGGCCCCGGGTCCGGTTTCGGTGATTCGCACCTTGACACGACCGCCGCCGCAGCCCACCCTCTTCATACCGACCGCGCGGTACGGTCCGGTCCACATGGTGGGATAGGAGAGTCATCGATGACGCTTCAGGGTGAAGACCTGCTCGTGGTGGACGGGCTCACCGTGCGCTTCGGTGGGCTCACCGCCCTGCACGACGTCCACCTGAGCGTCGACGCCGGCACCGTCGTCGGGGTCATCGGACCGAACGGCGCGGGCAAGACGACGCTGTTCAACGTCGTCTGCGGCTTCGTCCGGCCCCAGGCGGGCCGCGTGCTGTGGCGGGGACAGCCGCTCGTCCGGCACCGCCCGGAACACCTGGCCCGGCTCGGGATCGTCCGGACGCTGCAGGGCCTCGGGCTCTTCCCCGGGCTGACGGTCCTGGAGAACGTGATGGCCGGCGCGGGCCGCCACGCCCGGACCGGCGCGCTCCCGGCCCTGGTCGGCGCCGGGCGGTCCGCCCGCGACGAAGCCGAGCTGGCCGGCCGGGCCCGGGACACCCTGGGCGAGCTCGGGATCGCCGACCTGGCCGGCCGGCTGCCGGGCGTCCTGCCCTACGGCGTCCGCAAACGCGTGGCGCTGGCCCGGGCCCTGGTGGCGGAACCGGACCTGCTGCTGCTCGACGAACCCGCGAGCGGGCTGTCGTCGGCGGAACTGGCCGAGCTGTCGACGTTGATCCGCTCGCTGCGCCGCCACATGGCGGTGGTGCTGGTCGAGCACCACATGGACCTGGTGATGCAGGTCTGCGACCGCGTGGTCGTCCTCAACTTCGGCGAGGTGATCGCGACGGGCACCCCGGCGCAGATCCAGGCCGACCCCCGCGTGGCCGAGGCCTACCTCGGCGACCCCGCCGAGGAGGCGCCCGGTGCTTGAGATCGAAGAACTGTCCGTGGCCTACGGCGCCGTCCGGGCGCTGGACGGGGTCGACATCACCGTCGAACGCGGGGGGATCACCGCCGTGCTCGGGGCGAACGGGGCCGGGAAGACCACCCTCCTGCGCACCATCAGCGGGCTGCAACCCGCCCGCGGTGGGCGGATCACCTGGGCCGGGCGGGACCTCACCGGGCTCGCCCCGGACCGGATCGCGCGCGGCGGGGTGGCCCACGTGCCCGAAGGCGGCGGGGTCATCACCGAACTGACCGTCGACGAGAACCTGCGGCTGGGCGCGTTGTGGCGGCGCGACCGCGCCGATCGGGCCGCCGCGCGGAACGAAATGTACGAGCTCTTCCCCGCACTGGCCGAACGGTCGGCGAAACCCGCCGCCACGCTCTCCGGCGGCGAGCGGCAGATGCTCGCCATCGGCCGGGCGCTGATGAGCCGGCCGTCGCTGCTGCTGCTCGACGAACCGTCGCTGGGCCTCGCGCCGCTGATCACCGCGCGGATCATGGGCATCCTGCGCGACCTGCGGGCTCGTACAGGGCTCACCGTCGTGCTCGTCGAGCAGAACGCGCACTCCGCGCTGTCCATCGCCGACCGCGGGTACGTCCTCGCGCTCGGCCGGGTCGTGGCCGTCGACACCGCGGCGGAACTGCTGGCCGACGACGGCCTCCGCCACGCCTACCTCGGTTTCTGACCGTCCAAAATGGAGGTGAACGGTCCGGTATGCAGGACTTCTTCGACCTGACCCTCGGCGGGATCTCG
The DNA here is from genome assembly GCF_046548775.1 of Amycolatopsis sp. cmx-4-61. Classification (NCBI taxonomy): domain Bacteria; kingdom Bacillati; phylum Actinomycetota; class Actinomycetes; order Pseudonocardiales; family Pseudonocardiaceae; genus Amycolatopsis; species Amycolatopsis sp. cmx-4-61. The sequence continues at coordinate 167,780 of NZ_JAEBEI010000013.1, forward strand.
GCCGGCGCGGTGTACGCGGCGCTCGGGCTCGCCCTGGTCATCATCTACCGGGCCACCCGGGTGGTGAACTTCGCGCAACCCGCCCTCGCGCTGATCTCGACCTACCTCGCGTACTCGGTGACGAAGGCGACGGGCAGCTACTGGCTCGGCTTCGCCGTCGCGATCGGCGCCGGGACCGTGCTGGGCGTCGCCACCGAACGGCTGCTCATCCGGCCGCTGCGGCACCGCTCCGAGCTCAGCTCCATCATCGTCACCCTCGGGCTCCTGCTGGTGCTGCAGGCGGTCGCGGGCATGATCTGGTCCAACGAGCCGCTGGCGTTCCCGTACGCCTTCGACTTCCGCGGCCGGTTCTCCGCCAACGACCTGTTCGTGGTCCTCGTCGTGCTCGCCATCGCCGCCCTCGTGCTGGTGCTGTTCAAGTACACGCCGCTGGGCCTGCGGATGCGGGCGGCCGCGTTCGCCCCCGAAGTCGCGCGGACGCTCGGGGTCCGGGTCGGGCTGATGCTCACCGCCGGCTGGGGACTGGCCGCCGCCGTCGGGTCCCTGGCCGGGTTGCTCGCCACCCCGCCGTTCCTCTTCCCGAACGTGCTGGACGGCGTCTTCGTCTACGCGCTCACCGCGGCGGTGCTCGGCGGCCTCGACAACCCCTTGGGCACCATCGCCGGCGGGTTCGTCCTCGGCGTGGGACTGTCCTATGTGTCCGGCTACTTGGGACCGGAGATGGTGACGATCGCCGCGCTCGCCATCCTGGTGGTCGTGCTGACGCTGCGGCCCAGCGGGCTGTTCGGCCGGGCCAAGGTGAGGCGGGTATGACCGTGCGCACGAAACCGGCGGCCACCCGGGAGACGCCGGTGAAGCAGCGCCGCACGCTGCCGCCCCTGCTCGTCCACGCGCTCGCCGCGCTGGGCGCCCTCGCGGTGGTCGTGCTGCTGACCCTCGTCACCGACGAGTTCACCAACCTGCGCATCGCGACCATCGGCTACTACCTCGTCGCGGTGGCCGGGCTGACCCTGCTGACCGGCCTCACCGGCCAGGTTTCCCTGGGGCACGGCGCGTTCATGTTCATCGGCGCCTACACGGTGGCGCTGCTGGTCAAGCACGTCCCGGCGTTCCCGCTGTGGGCCGACCTGCTGCTGGCCTCGGCCGCCGGCGGGTTCGCCGGGCTGCTGGCGGGTGCGGCGGCGGCCCGCCTGCGCGGCCCGTACCTCGCCGGGGCGACGCTGGCCCTGGCCGTCGGGCTGCCCGCGCTGACCCGGAAGTTCCCCGACTTCCTGGGCGGCAGCAACGGGCTCAGCTTCACCGTCCACAGCAGACCGGCCGGGGTGGGCGTCCCGGAACTGCGCTGGCAGACGTGGATCGTCTGGCTCAGCGTGCTGCTGGCCCTGGTGCTGGTGGTGAACGTCGTCCGCGGCCGGCTCGGGCGCGACTTCCGCGCGGTCCGCGACGACGAGGTCGCCGCTTCACTGAGCGGGATCGCCGTCGGGCGCACGAAGATCCTCGCGTTCCTGATCAGCGCCGTGTGCGGTGGCCTGGCCGGCGGCCTGCAGGCGTTCCTGCTCGGCACCGCCGCACCGGGCTCGTTCACGCCCGCGCTGTCGCTGAGCCTGCTGGCCGCGGTGGTGCTGGGCGGCCTCGGGTCCCTGTGGGGCGCGCTGTGGGGCGCGGTCGCGCTCGTCTACTTCCAGGCGTGGTCGGAGGACCTCGCCGACGTGCTGCACCTGAACACCGACGTGGCCAACAACCTCCCGCTCGCGGTGTACGGCGTGATCCTCATCGTCGTCGTGCTCGCCTTCCCGCGCGGCATCCAGGGCGGTTTCCAGCGGCTCCGCGCACTTCTCCGTAAGCCCGCCGAGAAAAAGGAGAACCATGAGAACCACTAGGTACGGCGCGGGGTTGCTCGCCCTCGCCTTGGCGCTGACCGCGTGCGGCGGCGCGGGGGAGAGCGACGGCGGCGGGCAGCAGGCCGCCGATTCGGCCGTCGGCGTCACGAAGGACACCGTCGTCATCGGCACCCACCAGCCGCTCACCGGCCCGGCCGCGCCCGGGTACAGCAAGATCTCCGTCGGCGCCCGCGCGGTGTACCAGGCGATCAACGACGGCGGCGGGATCAACGGCCGCAAGATCGACTACAAGGTCGAGGACGACGGCTACAACCCGACGAAGACCGTCGAGGTCGTCAAGAAACTCGTCCTGCAGGACAAGGTGTTCGCGATCGTCGGCGGGCTGGGCACGCCGACGCACTCGAAGGTCGTCGACTACCTGAACGCCGAAGGCGTGCCGGACCTGCTGGTCTCCTCGGGCGCGCTCGCCTGGGACAACCCGCGGAAGGACCCGATGACCTTCGGGTACCAGGTGGACTACACGCGGGAAGGCAAGATCCAGGGCAAGTACGTCAAGGACACCTTCGCCGGCAAGAAGGTCGGCTACTTCACGCAGAACGACGACGTCGGCCGCGACACCCAGGCCGGGCTCGACCAGTTCGTCAAGGACCAGGTCGTCGTGCGGCAGGGCTACGACAGCGCGAACACCGACGTCACGCCCCAGCTGTCCGCGCTGAAGGGCGCCGGCGCCGACGTCGTCGTCTGCGCCTGCATCCCGGCGTTCACCGCACTGGCCATCCTGGCCGCGGCGAAGATCGGCTACCACCCGCAGTTCGTGGTCAGCAGCATCGGCGCGGACCCGGCGACGCTGTCCGGGCTGCTGCAGGACTTCGCCAAGCGCGGTGGCGCCAGCGTCTCGAGCGGGCAGCTGCTGGCCGGCCTGATCGGCACCGGCTACCTGCCGGACGTCGCCCAGACGTCGGACCCGTGGGTCGCCTACTTCAAGGGCATCCACGACAAGTACATCGCGAAGGAACCGTTCACCAACACCGTCCTCTTCGGCATGGTGCAGGCGTACACGTTCGGGCAGGCGCTGAAGGCGGCCGGGCCGGACCCGACGCGGCAGAAGGTCGTCGACGCGATGAGCTCCGGCGCGCTGAAGGGCCCCGGTCTGACGCCGTTCGGGTTCTCGAAGGACTCGCACGCCGGCTACACGGGCGCGTACGTGTTCAAGATCAACCCGGACGTCACGACGACGGTGATCCAGCCACCCGCCGTCACCGACCGTGGCACCGGCGCGATCACCCCGTACTCCGGTGAGCGCGTCACTCCGGAGCAGGTGAACCTGGTGGGCAAGTGACGATCGGGCCGGCTCGTGGGCGCCGCGGGCCGGCCCGGCCGCTCACATAGGGTGGCGACATGAGTGTCAGGGAGAAGGTCGTCCGGGCGGCCGTGCGGCTGTTCGCCGAGAAGGGCTTCGAGGCGACGACGGTCCGCGAGATCGTCGAGGAGGCCGGCGTCACCAAGGGCGGGCTGTACCACTACTTCGAGTCCAAGGACGACCTGCTCTTCGAGATCTACGCCGCGATGCTGCGGATGCAGACGCGGCGGATGGTGACGATCGCCGAGTCGGACCTGCCGCTGCCGGAGCGGCTGCACGCGATCATCGCCGACGTCGTCGTCACGAGCATCGCCGACCTCGACGCGGCGACGGTGTTCTTCCAGTCGTTCCCGCTGCTGGAGAAGTCCAAGCAGGTCCAGGTGCGCGCGGAGCGGCGGACCTACCACGAGCGGGTGCGCGACCTGGTCGCCGAGGGCCAGCGGGCCGGGATCTTCCGCGCCGACGTCCCGGCCGACCTGGTGATCAACTACCACTTCGGCGCCGTCCACCGGCTCGGCATGTGGTACCACGCCGAAGGCGAGCTGTCGGGGGAGCAGGTGGGGAAGCACTTCGCGGACCTGATGCTGCGCAGCCTCCGTCCTTAGTGGACTCCGGCCGCGGCCGGCGTTTGACTTCGCCGCCGCCGTGGTATTGACCGGGACCAACGCTGTCCCGCTCTTGGAGGGTGCTCGTGCAGATCCAGGTCAACACCGACCACAACGTCCACGGTGGCGAACGGCTGGCCAGCTACGTGTCCACCGACCTGGAACAGAGCCTGTCCCGGTTCGGCACGTGGCTGACCCGGGTGGAGGTGCACCTCAGCGAGGACGGCGGGGCCGGGCCGGAAGACAAGAAGTGCGTCATCGAGGCGCGCCCCGGCGGCAAGCAGCCGGTGGCGGTCACCCACCACGCGGCCACTGTGGACGACGCCTACGCCGGGGCGGCGCACAAGCTGGTGCGGGTGCTGGATTCCCGCTACGACCGCGCCCACGACCACAAGGGCGCCGACAGCATCCGGCACATGCCCGTCGCGGAAGACGCGGATCCGGCCGGGAACCCGCAGGACAGCACGCCGGAGATCGGTTAACCTCGACCCCGTGTCGAGCCCCGAAGCGTCCAGGACCGGGCTGCCGGTCGTCCCGGTGGCCCGATAACCTCCCCGTTCCCGGGTCACCGGGTGACCACGAAATCGTCCTGCCGATCTCGTGATCCCTGGAGCTTCCGTGCCGCTGTACCTGCTCGCCCTGGCCGTGTTCGCCATCGGCACGTCCGAATTCCTGCTCGCCGGGCTCGTGCCCGGCATCGCCGGCGCCTTCGCCGTCCCGGTGGCGCAGGCGGGGTACCTCACCTCCGCCTTCGCCGCCGGGATGGTCGCCGGAGCGCCGCTGATGGCCGCGCTCGCCCGGTCCTGGCGGCGGCGGACCGCACTCCGGTGCTTCCTCGCCGTCTTCGTCGCGATGCACGTCGTCGCGGCGCTCACGACCTTGTTCGCTCTCCTGATCGGGACGCGCCTGGTGGCCGGCGTCGCCGACGCCGGGTTCCTCGCCGTCGCGCTGGGCACCGCGACCGCGTTCGGGCGGCCCGGCCGGGCGCTCGCCGTCCTGCTGGGCGGCTCGACCGTGGCGTGCGCCGTCGGCATCCCGGGTGGGGCGTTGCTGGGGTGGCGGCCGGCGTTCCGGGTGGTCGCGCTGCTGTGCCTGCCCGCGTTCGCCGCGCTCTGGTGGATCCCCGCCACCGCCGCGGGCCCCCGGCCCACCGGCCTGCGGGCCGAAGTCGCGGTGCTGCGGCCCCTGGCCGGGGTGCTCCTGACCGGCGCGCGCTCGTCAACGCCGCCACCTTCGGCGTCTTCACCTGCCTGGCGCCGGTGGTGCTCGGCGCCTTCGGTGCCGGGTGCTTCGCCGGGTTCACCGCGGCCGGGCGGCTCGCCGACCGGTGGCCCGGCCGGGTCGTCGCCCTCGGCGGCCCGCTGCTGCTCGCCGGGTGGGTCGCGGCGGCGCTGGCCGCGCACGTCCCGGCGGTGCTCGTGACGCTCGCCGTCACCCAAGGCGCGTTGTCCTTCGCCGTCGGCGGCACAGTGATCGCCCGGATCCTGCGGCTGGGCGAGGACGCCCCGACGATGAAGGGGGCCTACGCGACCGCGGCGCTCAACGCCGGCGCCACGGCCGGTCCCGTGCTCGCCGGGGCGGTGGCGAACCCGTTCTGGCCCGCCGCGGCCCTGGTCGCGGGGGCGCTCACGGCCTACGCCTGCCTGCGCCGGACGTAGTGGGCGATCAGCAGCCCGATGGCCACCACCGCGACGGCGCCGGCGACCATCCGCACCGGCGTCCCCAGGCCCACCAGCGGGCCGGCCGCGTTGACCGCGCCGCTGACCACCAGGACCAGCCAGAGGAGGACCGGGCTCGAAGAACGCGTGGAAACGTTGTCGTTGTTCATGTCCGGAACGCTAAAGCCCGTCCTGGCCGGCGAGAATGCCGTGCGCACCCGGATGCGGGGTGGTGCCTGCGCTACCCCGCGTCCCGGCCCAGGTACGCCAGCACCGCCAGCACCCGGCGGTGCCCGGCGCCTTCGTCGGACGGCAGTCCCAGCTTCGCGAAGATGTTCCGGATGTGCTTGAGCACGGCGCCGTCGCTGACGACCAGGAGCTCGGCGATCGTGCTGTTGTTGTAGCCCTCGGCCATCAGCGCGAGCACTTCGCGCTCCCGGGCGGTCAGCGCCGCCAGGGGATCCGCGGCACGGCGGCGGGCCATCAGCTGGCCGATCACCTCGGGGTCCATCGCCGTGCCGCCCTTCGCGACCCGCTGGAGGGCGTCGAGGAACCGCTCGACCTTCCCGACGCGCTCCTTGAGCAGGTAACCGACCCCGCCGACGCCGTCGGCGAGCAGCTCGACCGCGTAGCTGGTCTCGACGTGCGCCGACAGCACCAGCACCGGCAGCGCCGGGTGGATCTCGCGGGCGCGGACGGCCGCGCGCAGCCCCTCGTCGCGGTGGGTCGGCGGCATGCGCACGTCCATCACCACCGCGTCCGGGCGGTCCTGTTCGATGAACGCCAGGAAGTCCTCGGCGTTGTCGACCGCCGTCGCCACTTCGATACCCGCCGTCTTCAGCAGCAGGGCGAGGCCTTCGCGCAGCAACGCGTCGTCCTCGGCGATCACGACCCGCATGGCAGCTCCACTCGCAGCACGGTCGGCCCACCGGGTGGGCTGGTCAGGGTCAGGGTTCCGTCGAACGCCTCCGCCCGGCGCCGGATGCCGGCCAGCCCGCTGCCGCGGTACTCGTCCGCACCGCCGCGGCCGTCGTCGCGGATTTCCAGGCGCAGCAGCGACGCCGTGCCGCCGAGGGTGATGTCCACCCGGGACGCGTCGGCGTGCTTGGTGACGTTGGCCAGCGCCTCGGCGACGACGAAGTACGCGGCGGCCTCGACCGCGGCCGGGCGGCCCGGCTCGTATTCGACGTCGACGGCGACCGGGACCGGGCTGCGCTCGGCGAGCGCGCGCACCGCCCCGGCCAGCCCGCGCTCGCTCAGCAGCGGCGGGTAGATGCTGCGGACGACCGTGCGCAGCTCGGCCAGCGCGTCGGTCGCCGTGTCCTGGGCCTTGACCAGCAGGTCGCGCGCGGTGGCCGGGTCGCGGTCGTACAGCTGACCGGCGATCCCCAGCTGGAGCACGACCGCCGCGATCCGCGCCTGCGTGCCGTCGTGCAGGTCACGCTCGATGCGCCGCAGCTCGGCGCCGTGCGCTTCCAGCGCCGCGGCCCGGGTCGCGGTCAGCTCGGCGACCCGGTCCGCCAGCACGACGCCGGGAGCGGGCGCGAGCAGCTTCCGCGCGGTGCGGGCCTGCCACCGGGCCACGCGCGGCAGCTGCAGGGTCGCCGCGACCATGGCGGCGGCCACCAGGAGGTCCAGCCCGGCTCGCGGCCAGGAGTTCACCACGATCCCGACCGAGCCTTCGATCCCGCCGGGGACCAGCGGCCAGACGAAGGACGTGATGACCTGCTGGACCGCGCCCAGCGGCAGGCCGAACGCGAGCACGCCGATGATCGTCCCGGTCGCCGCGTGGAGCGCGAGCCACGCGAGGTCGCGGCGGGTGGCCGGGTCCTTCAGCGGCGAGCCGTCGCGGTAGGGCTCGGGGATCGGCTCGCCGAGCTTGCGCGCGGCCCGGCGGCGCTCGGCCCGCACCGGCCACCGCGACAGCCGGATCATCGGCACCACCGACGGGATCCCGACGCCGAACGGGCACAGCAACAGCACGGCGAACAGCCCGAAGAGGGCGAACAGCGAAAGCATCGAGGTGCCGGCGCCGACCACCAGGTAGCGAACCGCCGACCAGCACTGACGCAGGCGGGTCGTCACGCCGACAGTGTCTCACCCCACGTCTCACCCCACGTCTCACCCCACGTCCCACCCCACCACGGTGGTGGTGCTGGCGCTACCCCCGATCCACCTCTCCACGGGATCGAACGGACGGCCCCGCCGACCTAGGTTTCCTCCAGACGCAAGAAACAGTCTTAAGGGGACAGTGAGATGACCACAGCGAGCGCGTACGCGCTGGAGCTGACCGGGGTGCGGAAGGTGTACGGCTCCGGCGACGGCGCCGTCACCGCGCTGGACGGGGTGTCCACCGGGGTGGCGCGGGGGACGTTCACCGCCGTGATGGGCCCGTCCGGCTCGGGCAAGAGCACCTTCCTGCACTGCGCGGCCGGCCTCGACCGGCCGACGTCGGGACGGGTGCTGCTCGGCGGCACGGAGATCGGCCGCCTCAAGGAAGCCGAGCTGACGCGGCTGCGGCGCACCCGGATCGGATTCGTCTTCCAGGCCTACAACCTGCTGCCGTCGCTGAACGTGCTGCAGAACATCACGCTGCCGCTGCGGCTGGCCGGGCAGAAGCCGGACCCGCAGTGGCTGCGGGAGATCGTCGAAGGCGTCGGGATCGCGAAGCGGCTGGAACACCGCCCGGCGGAGCTGTCCGGTGGCCAGCAGCAGCGCGTGGCGATCGCGCGGGCGCTCGTCACCCGGCCCGAGGTGGTGCTGGCCGACGAGCCGACCGGCGCCCTCGACACGCGCACCGGGCGGCAGGTGCTGGACCTGCTCCGGGCGATCGTCGAGCAGATGGGCCAAACCGTGCTGATGGTGACCCACGACCCGGTCGCGGCGTCGGCCGCGCACGGCGTCCTCTTCCTGGCCGACGGCAAGCTGGCCGGGCACCTGCCGCACCCCACACCCGAACGGGTGGCGGACCGCATGACGCACCTCGGGGAGTGGTGAACGTGCTGACCCTCGCCTGGCAGACCATCCGCAGCCGGCTCGGCGGGTTCGCCGGTGCCTTCATCGCGATCCTGTGCGGCACCGCACTGGTGGCCGCCTGCGGCGTCCTCATGGAGTCCGGCCTGCGGGCCGGCGTCCCCACCGAGCGGTACGCGGCCGCGGCCGTCGTCGTCGGCGGGGCGCGGTCGGTGCACCCGCCCGGGGCCGACGCGCTGTCGACCGAGCAGGTCGGCGAGCAGCCGCCGGTCCCGGCGGCGCTGGCCGGGCGGATCGCCGCGGTGCCCGGCGTGCGCGCGGCGGTGGCGGAGCAGAGCTTCCCCGCCCACGTCGTGACCCGCGCCGGGCAGGTGCTCGCCGACCGGGAGTCGCTGGGGCACAACTGGGACGCGGCCGTGCTGGCCCCGTTCACCCTGCGCGGCGGCACCGCACCCGCGGCCGCCGGCGAGGTCGTGCTGGACGCCGACCTGGCCCGCCGGGCCGACGTCGGCATCGGCGGGCAGGTGCGGATCACCACCCGGTCGGGTCCGGTGCCGTTCAAGGTCAGCGGCATCGTCGACGGCCTCTCGCGCCAGTCGGCGATGTTCTTCACCGCCGGCCGGGCCGCGGAGCTGGCCGGCCGGCCGGATCAGGTCCACGCGATCGGTGTCCTCGCCGATCCCGGCGTCACGCCGGAGACCCTCGCCGAGCGGGTGCGTGCGGTGACCGGCGACGCCGAGGTGGCCACCGGCGTCGAACGCAGCAGCGTCGAATTCCTCGACGTCGGCCAGACGCGGGTGCTGCTGCTGGCCATCGCCGGCTCGTTCGGCGGGTTCGCGCTGCTCGTCGCGGTGTTCGTGGTGGCGAGCACGCTGGCACTGACGATCAACCAGCGGCGCCGGGAGTTCGCGTTGCTGCGTGCGGTCGCGGCCACCCCGCGGCAGATCCGCAAGCTCATCGGCACCGAGACGACGCTGGTCGCGCTCGTCGCCGGCGTGCTGGGGAGCGTGCTCGGGCTGTCGGTGGCGTCCGGGCTGCGGGACGCGTTCGCCGCGATCGGCGTCATCCCGGCCGACTTCGGGCTGGCGATCAGCCCGCTCCCGCCGGCGGCCGCGGTCCTGCTCGGCCTGGGCGCGGCCCGGCTGGCGGCCTGGGCGGCGGCTCGGCGGCCGTCGTCGATCCGGCCGGTCGAAGCACTGGGCGAGGCCGCGGTGGAACGCCGTGAGCTCGGCCGGGGGCGCCTGCTGACCGGCTGGGGCCTGGTGCTGGCCGGCACCGGCGGTGCGCTCGTCCCGCTCTTCGTGCGCGGCGAGATCGCCGCCGCGGTCTCGACGATGTCCACCCTGGTCGTCGTCATCGGGCTGGCCGTGGTGGGTCCGCAGGTGATCGGGCTGGCGACCCGGTTCCTGGTGCCCGTGCTCGCCCGGACCTGGCGGATCAGCGGGTACCTCGCGGGCGCGAACGCCCACGCCAACGCCCGGCGCGTCGCCGCGGCCGTGACCCCGCTGATGCTGGCGGTGGCGTTCGCGCTCGCCACGTTCTACGGGCCGACGGCCATGACGGCGGCGGCGCAGCAGGAGTCGGCGCGGTCGACGACCGCCGACTACGTGCTGACCGCGCCGGGCGGTGTCCCGCCGGAGGTCGCCGCGGCGGCCGGCCGGGTGCCCGGGGTCGCGGCGGCGACGCCGGTGGTCCGCACGTCCGCGATCACCGCGACGAAGGTGAGCGACAGCGTGGAGGTCCAGCGGACGCCCGCGCAGGGGCTGGCGGGCGACCAGGCCGGCGCCGCCCTCGAGCTGGGTGTCGACGCCGGCCGGCTCACCGACCTGACCGGGGACACCGTCGCGCTGAGCCGCTCCGAAGCGGACTGGCTGGACAAGAAGCTCGGCGACGAAGTGGAGTTCTACTTCGGCGACGGCGTCCCGGCGAAACTGCGGGTGGTCGCCACCTACACGCGCGACCTGGCCTTCGGCGACTTCGTGCTGCCGGTCGCGCTGGCCCGCGAGCACGTCGGCGGCCGGCTCGACGACTCGGTGCTGGTCCGGCGGCAGCCCGGCGCCGACGCGGGCGCGGTGGCTTCGGCGCTGAACGCCCTGCAGTACCCCGGTTTGGTGGTGGCGCCGGCGGCGGCCGCCGCGCACGGGGAAGGCGGGGAACAGCAGGCGCAGTTCTACCTCAACCTGGTGGCGGCCGGCGTGATCGTCGGGTACCTGGCGATTTCGGTGGCCAACACGCTGGTCCTCACGACCGCGCAGCGCGGCCGCGAGTTCGCGCTGCTGCGGCTGGTGGGCACGACCCGCCGCCAGGTGACCCGCATGATGCGGCTCGAAGCCCTGACCACGGTGGGGATCGCGGTGGTCATGGGGACACTGGTCGCGGTGGTTCCGTTGGCGCTGCTGAACTTCGGGCTCCGGGGCAGCCCGGTCCCCGCCGGCTCGCCGGTTGTCTACATCGGAATCATCGCCGGTGCGGCCGCGCTCGGGATGGTGGCGATCGGGGTGGCGACGTCGGTGGCGCTGCGAGCCCGGCCGATCGACGCGATCGGTCTGCGCGAATAGCGCGTGCGGGGTGGGCCCGCCCACCCCGCACCCGTTTTCCGAAACCGGGAAAGTTTCCGGGAACCGACTGGCGAATGCGCCGCGGGGTATCGAAACTTTCCGAAAGTTATTGCCCCACCACGGGGGCCGCTCGCATGCTTTTGCCATCCTGGCTCGCCTGCCAGCCTCGACGAGGAGGAAGCATGCTCACCAAGAAACGCGGCCGCAGCAGGATGTTCGCCGGCGGCGCCGTCCTTGCGCTGATCGCCGCATTCCTGCCCGGCACCGCCTGGGCCGACACGGTCGTCACGTCCAACCAGACCGGCTACAACAACGGATATTACTACTCGTTCTGGACCGCCGGCGGCGGCTCGGTCTCCATGACGCTCGGTTCCGGCGGGAACTACCGGACGAACTGGAGCAACGTCAACAACTTCGTCGCCGGCAAGGGCTGGGGCAACGGCAGCCGGCGGACGGTGAACTACTCCGGCAGCTTCAACCCCTCCGGCAACAGCTACCTGTCGCTCTACGGCTGGACGTCCAACCCGCTCGTCGAGTACTACATCGTCGACAACTGGGGCAGCTGGCGCCCGACCGGGACGTACAAGGGCACCGTGACCAGCGACGGCGGTACGTACGACATCTACGAGACGACCCGCTACAACGCGCCGTCCGTCGAGGGCAACAAGACGTTCAACCAGTACTGGAGCGTCCGGCAGCAGCGGCGGACCGGCGGCAGCATCACCACCGGCAACCACTTCGACGCGTGGGCCCGCGCCGGCATGCCGATGGGCAGCTTCAACTACTACATGATCCTCGCGACCGAGGGCTACCAGAGCAGCGGCAACTCGAACATCAACGTGGGGTGACCATGCGTCGGCTGAGCACTTTCCTGGCCACGGCGGCCATCGCCGTGGCGAGTACGATCGCCGTGGGCGCGCCGGCGCAGGCCGCCGCGTGCGGCGGGTACGTCGGCCTGACCTTCGACGACGGGCCGTCGAACGCCCACACCCCGGCCATCCTGAACGCGTTGCGGCAGAACGGGTTGCGGGCCACGATGTTCAACGAGGGCCAGTACGCGGCCGCGTACCCGGCCCAGGTCCGCGCCGAGGTGAGCGCGGGGATGTGGGTGGGCAACCACAGTTACACGCACCCGCACCTGACCCAGCAGAGCCAGGCACAGGTGGACTCGGAGATTTCCCGGACCCAGCAGGCGATCGCGGCCGCCGGCGGTGGCACGCCGCGGCTGTTCCGCCCGCCGTACGGGGAAACGAACGCGACGGTCCAGGCGGTCGAGGCCAAGTACGGCCTGCGCCAGATCATCTGGGACGTCGACTCGGGTGACTGGAACAACGCGAGCGTGGACGCGATCGTCGCGGCCAACGCCCGGCTCACGAACGGCCAGGTCATCCTGATGCACGAGTGGCCGGCCAACACGCTGTCGGCCATCCCGCGCATCGCGCAGACACTGGCGAGCCGCGGCCTCTGCGCCGGGATGATCTCGCCGCAGACGGGGCGGGCGGTCGCCCCGGGCTGAGGCGGGCGGTGGCGCGGCGGTTGCACCCCGCCGCGCCACCTCCTACTCGACGTACCACTCCACGCGGACCGAGTCCGCGGCGGGCGGCCGGATCCGCACGCACGCCCGGTGGGTCACCAGCAGTCCGGTGACCCGGCAGAAGCGCGGTTCCCCGTCGATTTCCGGCGCGGGGGTGAAGTTCCGGGCCAGCAGGTGGTCCTGCCACACTTCGGCGGCGTGGGCGCCGCGGGATTCCACGACCCGCCAGCAGCCGCCGGAACCGCAGGCGATGTCCTTGGTGTTGCGCAGCTGCGCCGGAGCGGGCAGGACGCCTTCGTCGCCGGGCGCCTGCTGCCAGCCCTCGACCAGCACGCCGCCGGTGACGACGAACCCGGCGAGCACCAGCAGCAACGGCCCGCGCCGGCGGGCGCCGGCCGCGCAGACCACCGCCGCCACCGTCGTGTGCAGCCAGTAGACCTCGATCGCCGCCGGGACCCACGGTCCGACGAGGCCCAGTTCGCGTGGCAGGACGAACCACGCCAGCAGCCCGAGCAGGACCAGCCCGGTGGCCACCCCGACGCGGTCCGGCCGCGCGGCCGTGCTCCAGACGAGGATCGGGAGCAGGCCGAACACCCCGGCGAACGGGTCGTTCCGCGCGAACACCGCGATAGCGATCGCCGCCACCACGAATGCGCCGCGCCACCAATGGGTTTTCACTTGCTCCGCGGTCAGCACCCCGACAGTGTGCCCGGTGTGACGGCCGCGAGTGCCGGTCTGTTGTGGATGTTTCGTGGAGATTCCGTGGCCTCCAATTCCGGAATGGCCGGGAATGGGAGTCGGCGATGATTTCGGTAGGAGTTTTCCCGGGGTGGCGCTGGTCGCGAAGGCAAGCGGGCGGTTAACTCGGACATTTCACCGCCGCGGCGACGGCCGGTCGGCTCGCGTTCCCGCAGCGTTCACTTCGCGCGCCCGCCGCCTTCATTTGCGGTGCCTAAGTTTCTCCGCGTGGACGCACCCTTGGCAGTGAGAGCCCGCGGGATCACCAAGTGCTTCGGAGACGTCGTCGCCCTCGACGGCATCGACTTCGACGTGGCCCCGGGGCGGATCCACGGCCTGGCCGGCCCGAACGGCGCCGGCAAGACGACGCTGCTCGGCCTGCTGCTGAGCCTGGCCGTCGCCGACGAAGGGCGGCTGGAAATCCTCGGGACGCCCGTCGGCCGGGCGCTCGCCGCGGCCGCCGGGGTCGCCGGGTTCGTGGACGGGCCCGGGCTCTACCCGTCGCTCACGGCGCGGCAGAACCTCGCCGCACTGGCCAGGCTGGGCGGCCACCGCGTCGGCACCGTCCTGGAGGAGGTGGGGCTCGCCGACGTCGCCGACGACCGGGTGCGCGGGTTCTCCCTCGGCATGCGCCAGCGGCTCGGCCTCGCGGCGGCGCTGCTCACCGCACCGCGGCTGCTGGTGCTCGACGAGCCGGCCAACGGCCTGGACCCGGCGGGCAAGAAGCACGTCCACGGGGTGCTGGAGCGCCTGGCGGCGGACGGCACGGCGGTGGTGCTGTCCAGCCACCGGATGGACGACCTCGAGGCGCTGTGCGCGGAGGTGACCATCTTGTCGACCGGCCGCGTGGTCTTCACCGGCCCGCTCGCGAAGCTCTCGGCGGAGAACGGCGAGCTGGAGTACCGCCTCCGCACCTCGGATCCGGCCGCCGCCCGCCGGGTGATCGCGGACACGCGCGGAATCCGGCCGGTCGAGGCCCCGCGCGAGGCCGATGGGGTGGCGGTGGTGCGCGCGCTCGTGCCCGCGCTGGACGAACTGGTCCTGCGGCTGGGCCGGGACGGAATCGCGGTCCGCGAGCTGGCCCCGGTGGTGTCGCCGCTGGAAGCGGCGTTCCTCGCACTGACCGAGGAGGGCGGCCGATGACCGCGCTCGCCCGCTCTTCCCGCAGTGGAACGGGCTTTGCCGCCGAGGTTTCGATGACCGCGCTTGCCTGGGCTTGCGGCGGTGGAAAGGGCTTTGCCGCCGAGGCTTCGATGACCGCGCTTGCCTGGGCTTGCGGCGGTGGAAAGGGCTTTGCCGCCGAGGCTTCGATGACCGCGCTTGCCTGGGCTTCCGGCGGTGGAAAGGGCTTTGCCGCCGAGGCCTCGATGACCGCCCTCGCTCGCCCTCTCCGCCGCGAAGCCGCCTCGCCGCTTCTCCCCGCCCAGCCGCAGGAGGCCCTCCGATGACCGCGACCCTCACCGCCGCTCCGGCGCGGCCCGTGCCGCTCGCGCGGGCCTACCGGTTCGAGCTCGTCAAGCTCTTCGCCGCCTGGCGCATCCGGCTGCTCGTGCTCGCCTGCTGGCTGGCTCCGGCCGTCTTCGTGGCCGCCGTCAGCGAACAGAGCTCGCTGCCCGTCGACACGCTCTTCGGCCGCTGGATGAACGCCACCGGGTGGGCCGGGCCGCTCGTCATGCTCGGCTTCGCCGGGACCTACGCCCTGCCGCTGCTCACCTCCGTCGTCGCCGGGGACGTGTTCGCCGCCGAAGACCGGCTCGGGACCTGGCGGCACCTGCTGGTCGCCGTCCGGTCCGCGAGCCGGCTCTTCGCCGCGAAAGCGCTGGCCAGCCTCACCGTCCTCGTCGTGCTCGTCGCCGGGATGGCCGTCTCCGGCACCGTCGGCGGCCTCCTCACCGCCGGGAACCGGGCCCTCGTCGGCTTCGACGGGCACCTGCTCACCCCGGGCGACGCCGCCGGGCGCGTCCTGCTCGCCTGGGTGAGCGTGCTCGCCCCGACCCTCGCGCTGGCCGCGATCGGGCTGCTCGGGTCCGTCCTCTGGGGACGGTCGCCGATGGGGCTGCTCCTGCCCGCCGTCGTCGCCCTCGCGATGGCGCTCGCCCAGCTGCTGCCGCTGCCCGTCGCCGTCCGCCTGGCCCTGCCCAGCTACGCCTTCATCGCGTGGAACGGCCTGTTCACCGACCCCGCGCAGCTCGGGCCGCTGCTCATCGCGACCGGTGTCAGCCTGGCGTGGGCGGTGGCCGCGACGGCGCTGGCGTACCGGCTGTTCGTCCGCCGCGACTTCACCAACGCCGCCCACGAGGGCTCGGGGCGCCGGGCGCTCGCCGTGCTGCCCCTGGCCGCCCTCTTCGCCGTCACCGCCGGGATCATCGCCGCGGCGACGCCCGCGCTGGGCTCCGGGATCACCCAGGAGAAGGTGCAGCAGTCGGTCGCCACGGCGTTCGCGCACCTCTACCGCCTGCAGGCCGGGCAGCTGCACCGTCCCGACGTCACCGAAGCGCAGCTGGCGGCCACGGCCGCCTGCACCAAGGGCGACGGCCTCGTCGAATCCGCCGGGCCCGGCAACGACTGGCGCTGCGTCGTCTCCTGGCACCTGCCCGGCGTCGCGGCCACCGGGACCGCGATCTACCAGCTGGACGTCACCGCGGACGGGCGGTACGTCGCCGACGGCGACGGGCCGAAGGAGGTCAACGGCTACTTCCAGGTGCGGACCCCTGACGGGGACCAGCCCAACCCGCTCTGGCAGTTCGACGCCAACGTCGAGCTGCTTCCCACCACGAAGGGATAACCGATGCAGGTAACCCGCCGCAGGCGGCAGACCAGGAAGGGCGGAACCGGCCGCCGGTTCCGGTTCGCGACAGCGGGGTCGATCACGCTCGCGCTGGTCGCCGCCGGCACCGGCGTCGGCGTCGCGTCCACGCGGCAGTTCGGCGAGGACCAGGTCGGCCAGGTCACCGACCAGGGCCAGGTCGTCGCCGCCGACCAGTACCTCGACCCGATCGGCGACCGGCTGGTCGTCGACAACGGCAAGATCATGGCGTCCTCGGTCAGCCCCGACGGCAGTCACCTGGCCGCCCTGACCACCGACGGCGGGATCGCGCTCACCGTCGTCGACCTGAAGAGCTGGAAGGTGCAGCAGCTCGTCGGCAACTCGGCGACGGCGAACCTGCGCATCACCGGCAACGACGTCGGCCAGGAAGGCCCGTCGTACTCGCCGGACGGCAAAACCCTGTGGCTGGCCCAGACCGACGGCTACACCAAGTTCACGGTGAACCCGGACGGCAGCGTGGCGGCCCCGGTGCCGGTCAAGATCCCGGCGGACGGCGCGAAGCACGCGCTGGTGGCCCAGGCCGTCTTCTCGGCCGACGGGTCCACTGTGTACTCCGCGGTCAACGGCCAGAACCGGGTGGTCGCACTCGACGCGGCGACCGGGGCGATCAAGCAGAGCTGGGCCGTCGGCAACGCGCCGCGCGACCTGGTCCGCGTGGGCAGCAAGCTGTACGTCAGCAACGAAGGCGGGCGCCCGGCGCGGCCCGGCGAACCGACGCTGAACTCCTACAACACCCAGGTGCCGGCCAGCCGGTTCACCGGCGCCACCACGAGCGGCACGGTCAGCGTGATCGACCTGGCGAACGCGGGCGCCGCACCGAAGAGCATCGACGTCGGCCTGCACCCGACCGCCGTGTACGCCAAGGACGGCGCGCTGTTCGTCACGAACACCGCGAGCAACACGGTTTCGGTCGTCGACACCGGCCGCGACCAGGTCGTCCAGACCATCGCGACCCAGCCGTGGCCGGAAGCGACGGTCGGGTACGAGCCGGACGGCGTCACCCTCACCGCCGACGGCCACCTGCTGGTGACGCTCGGGCGCGCCAACGCCGTCGCTGTCTACCGCTACCACCGGGCGCAGGAGCCGGTGAGCTACGTCGGCCTGCTGCCGACGGACTACTTCCCGACGGCGATCGCCACCGTGGGCCCGGACGTATTGGTCTCCAACACCCGCGGGATCGACGCCCGCCGCCCGACCACCGCGGCCGGGCACGGCACCCACGACACGACGTCCAGCCTGCAGAAGTTCCGGCTGCCGCCCGACCCGGCGATCCGCGGGTACACGGCGAAGGTGTTCCGGCAGAACGGCTGGACACCCGGTTCGGTCCAGGTGGCCCACGACAACGGCCACCGCAACCCGGTGCCGGTCCCGGCGCGGCTCGGCGACCCGTCCACGATCAAGCATGTCTTCCTGCTGGTGAAGGAAAACCGCACCTACGACCAGGTGTTCGGCGACGACGCCCGCGGCAACGGCGACCCGTCGGTGACGCAGTTCGGCGAGAACGTCACGCCGAACCAGCACGCCCTCGAGCGGCAGTTCGGCCTGTACGACAACACCTACGACATCGGCACGAACTCCGCCGAAGGCCACAACTGGCTGATGCAGGCCGACAACCCGGAGTACACCGAGTCGTCGGCGGGGGAGTACCTGCGCAGCTACGACACCGAGGACGACGCGCTCGGCCACCAGAGCTCCGGGTTCCTCTGGACCGGGGCGCAGGCGGCCGGGAAGTCGGTGCGGGACTTCGGTGAGTTCCAGCAGTTCCTGACCAAGCCGGCCGGGGCGAGCTGGCAGAACCTGTACTGCGACGCCAGGAACATGGCCGCCACCGGCGAGCCGACGGCGTACCCGCTGGTGTCGTCGTCGCCGATCCCGTCGCTCAACGACGTTTCGGTGCCGGGCTTCCCGAAGTTCGACACGTCGGTGCCGGACGTCTACCGCTACCAGATCTGGAAGGACGACTTCGAAAAGCACGGGCCGGCCAACCTGAACATGTTCTGGCTGTCCAGCGACCACACCGGCGGCCCGCCGAACGCGGCCGCCCAGGTCGCCGACAACGACCTCGCGGTCGGCCGGATCGTCGACACGATCTCGCACAGCCCGTACTGGAAGGACTCGGCGATCTTCGTCGTCGAGGACGACTCGCAGGCCGGGCTGGACCACGTCGACGGCCACCGGGCGCCGGTGCAGATCATCAGCCCGTACGCCCGCCACGGCGTCGTCGACAGCCACTACTACTCGCAGATCACGATGATCCGGACGATCGAGCAGATCCTCGGGGTCAAGCCGATGAACCAGAAGGACAGCGCGGCGACGCCGATGAGCGCGGCGTTCCAGCAGAAGCCCGACTTCACGCCGTTCACCGCGCTGCCGAACCGGACGTCCCTGACGGACGGCCTGAAGACCCCGCCGTCCTGCGGCCCCGACACCCCGGCGGCGGCGAACCCGGCCGCGGCCCCGGTGCCGTCGTCGGCGGTGCCGTCGGACAAGCAGCCCGTGGCGGCGCAGTGGCAGGAGTGGACGACGCACCAGCGCCTCACCGGTCCGGACGCCGTCGCCGACTACGCCAACCCCGCGCAGATGAACCACTTCACGTGGTACCAGACGCACGGGTGGCGGCTGCCCTACCCGGGGGAGAACCAGGTGTACGCCCCGGAGCAGGTGCCGGGCGCGTTCCTCCCGTCCGCGGAATCGGACGGCTGACCGGGTCACCGGGAGGCTCCCGCGCGGGGCCTCCCGGTGCCCACCGGCTGCTGCTCAGCGGGCCGGCCGCAGGTGCTCGGCGCGCCAGTGGCGGCCCCGCCGCGGCTCCCGCCAGTGGCGGCCCCGCAACGGGCGGGCCGGGCCGCGGGCCGCGTCGAACGCCGGCCGGTGCGCCGCGAACGCGTCGGCCGTGAGGCCCATCAGCACCGGGTAGCGGACCTCGCCGCGGCGCAGCTCGGTGTCGCGGGGGCGGCCCTCCTCGCGGAAGCCCAGCTCGCCGTGCAGCGCCAGCGACGCGAAGTTGCTGCCGTTGATGCTGACCTCGCATTTGCGGTACCGCCGCAGCTCGAACATGAACGCCAGCAGGACCGTGACGGCGTCGGCGGCGTACCCGCAGCGGCGGTACTGCGGCCCGATCCCGATCCCGTAGCTGAAGTGGCCGGTGGCCGGGTCGGCCTGGATCCAGATCGACCCGACGAGCGTCCGGTTGTGCAGGGTCTCGATCGCGAAGTGGAAGTCGTCGCCCGCCGTGTCGCGGTGCGTCGCCCAGTGGCGGTAGCCGCCGATTTGCCGGTCGGAGGCGCGGTCGAACCCGATCAGGGTGCGCCGGTCCGCCGGGCGGACCTCCCGCAACCGCACTTTCCACCCCGCCCAGCTCATCGGCAGTGATGGTACAGCCCGGTCACCAGTGGCACGGGGTGGTCAGGTCGTCGAGCCGCCCGAACCGTTCGTCCTCACGACCGCCTTGACGAACACCGGGTTGACCTTCGCGGAACCGGCTGTCACAACGTCGGCCCCACCGGTGTCTCGAGGGCGTTCCCCCTCCGACGACACAGTGAGGACGAAGCCATGGACACCCGCCTCGACCTGTTCACCACCGACACCGGCGCCCGGCTGGCCAAGCGGCTCGCGAGCCTCGGGCAGGTCATCGACCGGTCGCCGCTGCCGGCGCGGACCCGGGAGCTGGTCAGCCTGCGGGCCAGCCAGATCAACGGGTGCGGCTGGTGCCTCGACATGCACGCCAAGGAGGCCGCCGCGGCCGGCGAGTCGGCCGTCCGGCTCGCGCTCGTCGCCGCCTGGCGGGAGTCGACCGTGTTCAGCGAGGCCGAGCGGGCCGGGCTCGCGCTGGCCGAGGAGGGCACCCGGCTCGCCGACGCCGCCGGAGGCGTCTCCGACGAGACCTGGGCCCGCGTGCGCGAGCACTACGACGACGAGCAGGTCGCCGCGCTGGTCGCGCTGGTCGCCCTGATCAACGCGGCCAACCGGCTCGCCGTGATCGTGCACCAGAAGGGCGGTTCCTACGAGGCCGGGATGTTCGCCGCCATGGCCGACCGCGGCTGAGCCCGCCCGATCAGCGCGGCGAGGACCGTGCCGAGCACGCCCCGCCGATGCGCCCGGCCACGTCCTCGCCGAGCAGGCTGCCGAACACGGCCACCCCGGACGCGGCGCCGATCGACCGGGCGAAGGTGACCACCGTGCTGGCCGCCCCGAGGTCGGCCGACGGCACCGCGTTCTGCGCCGGTGACGGCGAAGTACCCGATCAGCGCGAGTTGCGCGGTCGGGAGTCATCGGGTGGCCGGGACGGTGATGGTCTTGTACTCGGTGTAGGTGCCGAGCCCGACGGCGCCGTACTCGCGCCCGAGGCCGCTGGCCTTGAACCCGCCGAAGGGGCCGTCGAAGCCGATCGGCGCGCCGTTGATCGTCACGGTGCCGGTCCGCACGCGGCGCGCGACGGCGAGCGCGTGCGCCGGGTCCGCCGACCACACCCCGCCGGACAGGCCGTATTCGGAGTCATTGGCGATGCGGACGGCGTCGTCCTCGTCGTCGTAGGCGATGACGACCAGGACCGGGCCGAAGATCTCCTCCTGCGCGATGCGCATCGCGTTGTCGACGTCGGCGAAGAGCGTCGGCGTGACGTAGTTGCCGGCTTCCAGCCCGGCCGGCACTTCCGGCCCGCCGGTGACGAGCCGCGCGCCCTCTTCGATGCCGGTGCGGATGTAGCCGCGGACGCGCTCCTGCTGGTCGCGGCGGATCATCGGGCCGATGAACGTGCCGTCGTCGGCCGGGTCGCCGACGCCCAGGGACTCGATCAGGTCCTTCAGGCCGGCGACCACCTCTTCGTAGCGGCTGCGCGGCGCGAGGACGCGGGTCTGCGCGATGCACGACTCGGCGTTGTTGAGCAGGGAACCGAACTTCAGGCCCTGGACCGCCGCGCCCAAGTCGGCGTCGGGGAGGATGATCGCGGCCGACTTGCCGCCGAGTTCGAGGCTGACGCGCTTGAGCTGCTCCCCGGCCAGTGCCGCGATGCGGCGCCCGGCGCGGGTGGACCCGGTGAAGGCGATCTTGTCGACGTCGGCGTGCTTGACCAGGTACTCGCTGGTCTCGCGGTCGGCGGGCAGGACGCTGATGACGCCTTCGGGCAGGCCGGCGTCGGCGAGCAGTTCGGCGAGGAGGTTCATGCTCAGCGTGTTCTCGGGCGAAACCTTGAGGACGACGGTGTTGCCGGCGAGCAGCGCGGGGACGATCTTGGCCGACGCCGAGGAGAACGGCGAGTTCCACGGGATGATCGCGGCGACCACGCCGATCGCCTCGCGGCGCACGACGGACCGGAACGGCGCGGCGGGGTCCACCGGTTCGAGGGTCTCTTCCCAGCCGAACTCCTCGGCCGCCTTGAGGTAGGCGTCGACCTGCCGGGTCAGGCTCGGCTGGCCGGCCTTGGTGAACCAGAGGGCGGACCCGTTCTCGGCGGAGATGAGGGCCGCGATCTCGTCGGCGCGCTTTTCGCGCAGCGCGGCCAGCTTCCGGACGACGGCGATCCGCTCGGCGGGCGGAGTGTGTGGCCACGGACCGTCGTCGAAGGCCTGGCGCGCGGCGGCGACGGCCCGGTCGACGTCTGCGGGCAGCGCCTGCACGGCGCGGCCGATGACCGCGTTGTCGTGCGGGGAGCGGATGTCCAGCAGCTCGGGACTGCTCGGGCCCGTCCACGTGCCGCCGATGAACAGTTCTTCGTAGGTGATCACTGGGTGCCTCCCGATGAGTATCTGCCACATCAAAGTAGCACTTACAACGGTCAATGAGCGCACCTGTGAGTCACTGCACAGGGGCGGTAGTTCCCGGGAATGTCTCAGTGCTGTGGCGGTATGGTGGGGGAGTGAGAGCCGACGCCGCGCGCAACCTCGAACTGCTGCTGACCACGGGCGCCCGCATGCTCGCCGAAGACCCGGCCACGAGCATCGCGGCGATCGCGGCGGAAGCGGGGGTGGACCGGCGCACGGTGTACCGCCGGTTCACCGGCCGCGAGGAGCTGCTGGCGGCCGTCTACCAGGCCCGCCTGGCCGCGATCGAAGCGGCGATCGAGGCGGCCCGCCTGCGGGAGGCGCCGGTGCCGGTGGCCCTGCACCGGTACGTCGAGGGCATCGTCGGGGTCAACCGCACCTGGCCGGCCGAGATCAGCAGGATGCGCTCGGACCCGGAGATCTGGGCCCGCCGCCTGCGGGCGGTCGAGGAGGTGGACCGGTTCCTCCGGCGGGCCACGGACGAGGGCTTCCTGCGGCCGGACCTGCCCGCCCGCTGGCCGGGCAACGTGCTCGGCTCCCTGGTGCACCTGTCCACGCGGGAACTCCCGGACCTGAGCGACGCCCAGGCGGCCGACGTCATCGTCGACACGTTCCTGCGCGCCTTCGGCAAAGCCGAAGCTCCCTAGCGGCCGGCGCTCACGACCGGCTGCGGCCGATCGACGGCCCCGGGCCCAGGCGCCGGGCCCAGGCGCCGGGCTAGGCGCGCTGGTGCTCGCCCGGGGCGTTGGTGCCGGTGTCGGAACCCGAGAGCTGCCGCGCGGTGTTGACCAGCCCGACCATGCTGAACGCCTGGGGCGTGTTGCCCACCTGGCGGCCCGCCTCGGTGTCGTACTCCTCCGCCAGCAGCCCGACGTCGTTGCGCAGCCCCAGCAGCTGCTCGAACAGCCCGCGCGCTTCGGCCGTGCGACCGGTCGCGTGGAGGGCGTCGGCGAGCCAGAAGCTGCACGCCAGGAAGCTGCCTTCGCCGCCGGGCAGCCCGTCGACGCCGCCGTCGGCGTCGGCGTCGTAGCGCCGGACGAACCCGTCGTGGGCCAGCTCCGCCCGGACCGCGTCCACCGTGCCGCGGACCCGGGGGTCCTCGGCGGGCAGGAAGCCGACGCGGGGGATGAGCAGCAGCGCCGCGTCGAGGCCGCGGGAACCGTAGAACTGGGTGAACGTGGCGCGGTCGGCGTCGTACCCGTGGGCGCAGACGTCCTGGTGGATCTTCTCGCGCAGGGCCCGCCAGTCCGCGACCGGCCCGTCGAGGCCGTGGGCCTGCACCGTGTGCACCGCGCGGTCGACGCCGGCCCAGGCCATCACCTTGGAGTGCACGAAGTGCCGGCGCGACCCGCGGACCTCCCACAGGCTGTTGTCCGGCTGGTCCCAGTGGCTTTCGAGGAAGTCGAGCAGCCCGCGCTGCAGGTCCCAAGCCGGGTGGAACGTCGGGAGCCCGGCTTCGCGGACCAGGTGCAGCCCGTCGAGGACCTCGCCCCAGACGTCGAGCTGGAACTGGCCGGCCGCGGCGTTGCCGACCCGGACCGGCGTGGAGCCTTCGTAGCCGGACAGCCAGTCGAGCGTCGATTCCGCCAGCCGCCGGGTGCCGTCCAGGCCGTACATGATCTGCAGGTCGGCGGGGTCGCCCGCGACGGCGCGGACGAGCCATTCGCGCCACGCCTTGGCTTCCTCGTGGTAGCCGGTGCCGATCAGGGCCTGCAGCGTGAAGGTCGAGTCGCGCAGCCAGCAGTAGCGGTAGTCCCAGTTGCGCGGCCCACCGAGCTGTTCCGGCAGGGACGTCGTCGCCGCGGCGACGATCCCGCCGGTCGGGGCGTGGGTGAGGGCCTTGAGGGTGATCAGGGCGCGCCGGACCGCCGGCGGCCACTGCCCGTCGTAGCGGCACCGGCCGATCCAGTCCGCCCAGAAGCGTTCCGTGTCGGCCAGCGCGGTTTCGGCGTCGGCGAACCGCGGGCGCGGCCGGTAGGAGGCGCTGTGGGTGAGGACGAACGGGACGCGCTCCCCGGCGGAGACGGTGAACTCGGCGTGCGTGGCCAGGTCTTCGCCGTGCAGCGGCACCGGGGTGCGGACCCGGATCGCGTCGGGACCGGCGATCGCCACGAACTCGCCGTCCTCGTTCCGCACCCACGGGATGACGGAGCCGTAGTCGAGCCGCAGCCGCAGCAGCATGCGCATCGGCACCCGCCCGGACACGCCCTCGACGATCCGGACGACGTCGGCGGCTTCCCCGCGCGGGGGCATGAAGTCCAGGATGCGGACCGTGCCGTCCGGGGTGTCCCACTCGGTCGACATGATGAGCGAATCACCGCGGTACGAGCGCCGGGTCGCGGGGCCGCCGCTCGCCGGCGCGAGCCGCCAGGTGCCGGCGTGCTCGTCGGCCAGCAGCGCGGCGAAGCAGGCCGGGGAGTCGAAGCGCGGCAGGCAGAGCCAGTCGATCGCGCCCTCGCGCGACAGCAGGGCGGCCGTGTGCAGGTCACCCAGCAGGGCGTAGTCCTCGATCAGGGCCATCTCAGTGCGCCCCTTCGAGGTCGATGACGACCTTGACGTCGTCGTCGGAGGCTTCGGAGGCTTCGGAGGCTTTGAAGGCGTCGGCGGCCCTGGCCAGGGGCACCCGCCGGGTGACGAGTCCGCCCAGCCAGTCCAGGTCCGCGCGGCCGAGCGCGTCGGCGGCGGCCCGGTAGTGGCGGAGGTTGGCGTTCACCGACCCGATGACGGCGTTGTTCTCCAGGACGATCTCGCGGTTGATGGTCCCGGCGTCCACGGTGAGGTTCCGGCCGGTGGGGGAGACGCCGGTGAGGCAGACGATCCCGTACGGGCCGGTGCCCGCCATCGCGTCGAACACCAGCGAGCCGACGCCGGTGGCCTCCAGGACGATGTCGGGTTCGAGCGCGGACAGCACCTTGTCGGCCGGGTCGTGGTGGTAGGTCGCGCCGAGCGCCTCGACCAGCCGGGGCTTGGGCCCGTCGGTGACGCGGTCGAGCACGTGGACGTCGAGACCGCGCTGCACGCCCAGCAACGCGCCGAGCAGCCCGATCGGGCCCGCGCCGGTCACCAGCACCCGCCGCGGCTCGAACCAGGCGCGTTCCCCCACCCGCTGGATCTGCTCCCAGGCCTTCGCGACCACCGTCGTGGGTTCCATCAGCACGCCGACGTCCCGCAGGCGCGGATCGAGACGGACCGCGTAGTCCGCCTCGACGGTCCACAGTTCGCTGCCGTAGCCGTCGAGCTGCTTGATGCCGCGCTCGGTGTAGCGGCCGTTGCGGCACATGTCGAACTCCCCGGCCGCGCACGCGCCGCACGGCACGGGGTCGGGGCGCCGGACGACCCCGACGACGAGGTCGCCCTCGGCGAAGTCCCCGGCGGCGGCGAGCACCTGCCCGAGTGATTCGTGGCCCAGCACCAGGCGGTCCCGGCCGGGCGGCGCCCAGCCGTATTCGCCGCGGGCGATCTCCTTGTCCGTGCCGCACACGCCGAGGGCGAGACCCCGCACGAGCAGTTCGCCCTGCGCCGGCCGCGGATCGGGGACCGTGTCGACCCGCAGGGACCCCTGCTGTTCCGGCACGACGGTCAGTGCTCGCATTGCTCCGCTCCTTCCCACGACGCGACGGCGTGGCCGTCGGACCGCTCGCCCAGGATTAGACGCTCTTGCGTTCGGCAAAACATGCATGCGCGCAAGAAGACCGGGCAAATCCGGCGATCGGGTGCGGAACGGCCGGGCGAGGCCGGGAGCGCGGCCCCGCCCGGTGCGGTTCAGCCCGCGGCGACGATGCGCCACCGCTGGTTGGCGCTGCTGCTGTCCCCGTACTGGGCGAGGTCGGCTCCGCTGCCGGTGCGGCCCATGCCGTCGAGGTACTCCCCGGTGGCGCCGTTGCGGATGCGGACGTTGTTCGCGTCCGTCACCACCGACCACTGCTGGTTGGCGCTGCCGCTCCCGGCGTACTGACCCACCGCGGCGCCGCTGGTGGTCCGGCCGGCGCCGTCGAGGTACAGGCCGGTGGCGCGGTTCCTGATGCGCACCCGGTTGCCGGAGTTCTCGATGACCCACTGCTGGTCGAACCGGGCGGGGTCGCCGCTCGCCTGGCCGGCCGCGGAGCCGCCGGCGGTGCGCCCCAGGCCGTCGACGCAGAGACCGGTGGCGGCGTTGACGATCCGCACGTAGGTGCCGCCCCCGGTGCCGAGGCCCCACGCGTACCGCAGCCGGGTCAGCCCGCTGGGGTTCGACAGCGTGAGCCGGATGCCGTCCCCGGTCCCGGCCTTGGTCGTCAGGCTGTACCAGTCGCCGTCGCGCAGGCCCGGCCAGTACACGCTGCCGGCGCCGAGGCTGCGCAGTTTCGCGCTGACGCCCCGGATGTAGTCGGCGAAGAACGACCCGCTCGGGACGCTGTAGTCGATGGTGTCGTAGTGCACGCCGTTCTTGCTGCCGGGGGACATCGGCCCGCCCCACTCGGTGACGACGGTCCGGTCGGCGTACCCGCCGATGTAGCCGCCGAGGTGGTCGGCCCACTCGGTTTCGCTTTCGTAGCCCGCGAAGAAGGAGTAGTCGTGGGCGGCCAGCAGCGTCCCGTCGAGCCGCCGGTCACCGCCGACCGCGGGGACGTTCTGGGCGTACCCGGTGCCGTCGAGGATCACCCGGCCGCGCGGCACCCCGGGGTAGCGCGCCAGCCAGGCGGTGTAGAAGTCGTTCAGGGCGCCCGCGCTGTAGGCGTACGGCTCGTTGATGACTTCGAAGTAGGCGTTCGGGTTGCTGCCGTACTTGGCGACGATCGTGTCCCACATCTGCTGGAAGCGGGCCGTGTCCGGCGGCTTCCCGCCGGTGTAGGCCCAGTACGCCAGGATGACCTTGCCCTTGGCGAGCGCGGTGTCGATCGCCCCGGTGTAGGTACCCCAGTAACCGGAGACGGTCGGTTCGTTGACCGGCATCCGGACGGTGTCGGCGCCGGTGATCGAGTACAGCTGGCCCACGACCTGGTTCGCCGTCGTGGCGGCCGAGGCGTAGGTGTCCGAGGCGCCGAGCCCGGACACGTAGAGCACGCCGTTGACGAAGTTGTCCCGCGGGTCGGCCCAGTTGACGCCCTTGAACGCGGCGGTGGACGCCTGGGCCTGCGGCGGGACGGCGCTCAGCAGGCCGGCCGCGAGCGTGGCCAGCGCCACCAGCCGGAACGCTTTCGCCAGCGTCCTGCGGAACACGGAGTGGGTCGGTCTCATCGGTTCGTTCCTTCCCGGATCCCTGCGCAGCTTGGACACACTGGTAACACCCTCGCGGGGGAACCGGCCAGGGTTCCGAAGCGAAACGCTCAGGATCGGTCAGGAAAGAACACGTGCCGCATTGAACAGAAGGGTTCTGTTCAATGCGGCACGTGTTCCCGCGGTCAGCCGAAGTTCACGTCACTGCACCACATGTACGTCTGGTCCTGGTGCGAAGCCTGCCAGATCGTGAAGATGACGTGGTGGCCCCGGTAGGCGCCGGACGTCTGGACGGTGAAGTTGATGTCCTTCGCCGGGGCGTAGCGGCCGGTCTGCGTGACCTGGTCGAGGTTGCCCCAGCCGAGGCGCTGGGTGGTGGGGTCGTAGCCGTTCTTGCTGACGTAGACCCGGATGAAGTCGGCGCCGTGGCTGGCCTGGTCGTACAGGTGCATCGAGAACGTGCTGCCGATGCTGGTGGCCCGCCACGCGCCCGGCGTGTTCAGGGAGTTGTTGCGCGCCAGGCCGTTGCTGCACAGCTGCCCGTCGGGCGTCGCGCCCTGGAAGTTGCCGTGCAGCCCGTCCCGCAGGGCGCTCATCCAGTTCCACATGGTGTCGGCGTTGGCCTGGAAAGCCTGGTAGCACATGGGATCCTGCTGCTGCATGGCCGGGTTCGTGTGCTGGCTGCCCCAGTCCCGCCAGCACTGGTAGGCCCGGGTGGCGGGGTCGACGATGGTCCCGTGCGCCGAGGCGGTGGGGACGCCGGCGAACAGGCAGGCCAGCCCGGCGGCGACGAGGGCGACGAGCCCCCGCCGACCGGCGCCGGAGAAGGTGCGCTTGCGCATGGATGAGCCTCCGTTCTCGGAATGAACGAGCGGTGGTGGTTCATGTGGGAGCGCTCCCAGGATGTCCGCAGCCTATCCCCGATCCGGACAAACTTCAACCAATCACCGGAAAGGTTTTGTGGTTATTCCCCGTCGTCCGCGTGAAACGGTTCCGGTTTCGAAAAGAACGGATTTCCCGCCGAAACTTTCGTTTTCCGGCCGGTCAGCCGCGGTCGTGGAGGGTGATCCGGTAGCCGTCGGGGTCGGCGAAGGTGAACGTCCGGCCGAAGGGACCGTCGATCGGCGCGGAAACGATGGGGTGACCGTCGGCGGCCAGCGCGTCGTGGATGGCCTGGACGTCCGTGGCGTGCAGCCAGATGGCGGCCCCGATGCCGGGCTGGGGTGCGGAAGCGAGGTCGGTGCCGGGAACGACGTCCCGCAGGGCGAACGCGATCGGCTTCGTCTCGAAGACGACGGCGTGCGGCGGTCCGGCCGGTGCGCGGACGAGACCGAGGTACTGCTCGTAGAACGCCTGCGACGCGGCGAGGTCACTCGCTTGGAGGGAGATGAAGTCGGGGCCGGTGACGGGCACGGTGGAGCTCCTTTCGTGTCAGGTTCCTGACACGCCCACCGTATGTCAGGATCCTGACATGAGTCAAGCCGGCGACGGCTCGTCCGCCCGCCCGGTCCGGGCGGCCCGCTCCCGGTAACCACCGGCCTGCACGCCGAACAACCCCGTCGCCGGAAAGGGTGACGCCGGTGGTCTCGCCGCCGAAGAAGATCCGGCTCGGCATCGTGTCGTAGCCCTGCGGGAGGGACGCCACGAGCAGGGTCCGCGCGATCGCCTGACGGCTCGGGCGGGTCTCGGCGCGGGAACCCTTTCCGCCCAGGGGTTCCCGCGCCGGAGCGCTCAACCCTTGGCGCTCAGCTCGAGCAGCCGGCCGGTGAGGTCGAGCTGGCCCTCGATGCTGTCGGTCAGGTACGCCAGGTCCACGAACGTGTGGTCCGGCGCCACCAGTTCGACGATCCGGTTGACCGACTCGGCGATCTCCTCCGCCTTGGTGCCGGGGGCGGCGTTCACGCGCAGGGCGACGCCGAGTGCCTGCGGGTCGCGGCCGGCGCGCTCGGCGTCGGCGCGGAGCTTGGCCAAGGTCGAGGTGAGCACGTCCGCGGGGAACTGTTCGGGCACCGACCACACCGGGAGCCAGCCGTCGGCCCGCTCGGCGACGCGGCGCAGTGACCGCTCGCTGAAGCCCGCCAGGTGGATCGGCGGCTTGCGCACCGGCTTCAGGCCCACGTGGGACTCCGCGACGGTGTAGCCGACGCCCTCGTGGGCCACGGTGTCCTCGGACCACCACTTCTCGAGCAGGTCCAGCAGGTCGTCGAGCCGCTTGCCGCGCTCGGCCATCGGCACGCCGACGGCGTCGTACTCGTCCGGCGACCAGCCGATGCCCAGCCCGGGGAGGAGCCGGCCGTTGCTGGCGACGTCGATGCTGGTCAGCAGCCTGGCGAAGTTCGCGGGCTGGTACTGGGTCGCGTTGATGGTGCTGGAGCCGAGCACCGCGGTCTCGGTCACGGCGGCGGCGATGGCCAGCGCGGTGAACGGGTCCTGCGCCGTGTGGAACTCCTCGGGCATGGTCTCGTAGCCCGGGTACGACACGACCGGGGCGACCGGCGACAGCAACCGGTCGCCGACCCAGAGACCGGCCGCGCCGGCCCGTTCCGCTTCGCGCGCGTACCGCGCGATCCCGCCCGGTGTGGCTGCCGCTTTGCCGAAGACCGGAAGGGTGAACCCGAGTGGCATTGCTTCTCCCCTGAAAAGTGAACGGACGCGATCGGTCCTGTTGCCACTTCTACCGCGATCCGGTTGCTTGGGCAAGCAATCCCGGGTCCTGTTCCCGGGACGCCGGATGCCCTATGCTGGGGGCAACGGTCAAGCCGACGGCCGGAACGGTTTTTCCCCTGCGCTCGGGGCATCAGTTGTCGCGCGGCCTGTTCCGCGGTTCCACTTCAGCGTTGTACCTAGGGTGTGGCCGACGAAAGCAGGCCACCATGACCACCTCTCCCTCCACGCTGCCCGCGGTCGAGTCGCCGGACATGCTCCGCCTCGCCACCCACCGGCCCGAGCCGGGCACCGCCGTCGTCGAAGTCGCCGGGGAGCTGGACCTCGCCACCGCCCCGCGGTTGCGCGAACTGCTCGTCGCCCAGACCACCAACGCCCTCACCCACCTGGTGATCGACCTGCGCGGCGTGCAGTTCCTCAGCGCGACGGGCCTGGCGGCGGTCGAGCACGGCTACCTGCTCGCCCTCGAGCGCGGCATCGCCTGCACCGTCCGGGTCGACCCCGGCAGCCGGGCGCTGCGCGTCATCCGCCTGCTGCCGCAGCGCTTCGCCGAGGCGATCGAAGCGGCCTGACGCGGGAGGCGAACGGGGCTCCATCCGACGCACCGAACGATCGCGAGCCGCGAATGGTCGAGCAGTCCCGTCTCCCGCCCGGCGCCGCCTCCCGCGAGGCCTGGGCTTCCCTGATGGAGGAGGCGGGCAACCGGCAGACGGTCGCGGGCCTGTGGCCGAACCGCCACTACCGGCGCGAATTCGAGCGCAGGGCGGCGGTCGAAGACGCCTTGGCGGGGTCGTGACGGCGGGGAAACCGGAGCCGCTGGTGGTGACCCTGGCGGTCGACGAGCGGGCCCAGACCGCCTGGAACGCCCTGCGCCGCCGGTGGTTCCCGCCGGAGCGGCTGCACGTCGACGCCCACTTGACGCTGTTCCACGCGCTCCCGGGCGAGCACCTGGCGGCGATCCTCACCGGCAGCGCGGAAGTGGCGGGCGGCACGGCGCCGTTCGAGCTGACGGTGGCCGGCGTGCGGTCACTCGGCCGCGGCGTCGCGCTCGACGTCGTGTCGCCGGCGCTGGTGCGGCTGCACGCGGCCTTGCGGACGCGCTGGTCGTCGTGGCTGACGGCGCAGGACGCCCAGCCGCTGAAGCCGCACGTGACGGTCCAGAACAAGGTCGCTCCCGAGACGGCGGCGGAGACCCTCCGGCAGGTGCGGCGCGATCCGGGGCCACCGACGGCGACCGCGACCGGCCTGACCGTCTGGCGGTACGTCGGCGGCCCGTGGGAGTTCGCGGCCGCGGTCCCCTTCGCCGGATGACCGCGCGGCGGACCCCGTGGGGCGCACTGCTCATGTAGCGATCGTGTAGCACCGGCCAGCACGCTTCCCCCATCCGTGGAGGACGGGGAGGGACGTGAGCAGGTCACCTTTACCGCCGGTGCCGGCCGGGCGGGAGGACATCGACGTCGACGTCGACGTGCTGTTCGGGGCGGTGCCGAGCCGGCAGCTCGACGCGTCGCTCGACGCGGCGGCCGCGTTGCACGCCAAACACCGGATCCGGCGGGGGCTGGTCTGCTCGCTGCGGGGGGCGTTGTTCGACGCCTGCTCCGGCAACGACGAAACGCGCAAAGCCGGCGAACGCGCGGGCCTCGTCCCGGTCGGTGCCGTCGACGTGCGCGACGCGCTGACCGCCGAGACCGAGATCGGGCGGCTGGCCGCCGCCGGGGTGCGGCTGCTGCGGCTCTTCCCACCCGAGCAGTGGATCGAACCGGACTCTCCCGGCCTCGCGCACGTCGTGGACGTCGCGGTCGCGCACGGGATGGTGCTGCTCACCAGCGGGGACTTCAGCCGGTTCTGGCGGCCGTTCGCCGGCCGGGGCGCGCGGGTCTGCTTCCTCGACGTCCACGCCTACCGGGTGGCGGACTTCGTCGTGCTCGCCCGCCGCGAACCTGGGTTCGTGGCCTCGACGCGGGTGTTGTGCGGCCCCGACTCCATCGAGCGGATCGCGGGCGAGGTCGGCGCGCACCACCTCGCCTACGGGTCGCGGGCGCCGCTGAACGACGTCTGGTCCTCGGCGCTGCGGCTGCGCACCGCCGGGCTCGACGAGCAGGCGTGGCGGCAGGTGGCGGGCGGCACCGCCACGGCGTGGCTGGCGGACCCGGCGTGATCATCGACGTGCACGGCCACGCCGGGCCGTGGTTCTTCAGCACCGACGTGGGGAGCGTCGAGCTGAACCTCGCCCTGATGGACCGCTACGGCATCGACCGGCAGATCGTCTCCGCGTCCGAGGCGGTCACCTACGACGTGGTGGCCGGCAACCGGTGGCTGGCGGAGGTGCTCCGGACCCAGCCGCGGCTGCTCGGCTACGTCGTGGTCAACCCCAACGACCTCGCCGCCGCCGCGCGGGAACTGGAGAAGTACCGGCCCTCCGGCCGGTTCGTCGGGGTCAAGGTGCACACGACCTACTCGGGGCAGCCGCTGCTGTCGGGGGCGGTCCGGGACGCGCTGGCGCTGGCCGCCGACGCCGGGCTGCCGGTGCTCGTGCACACCTGGGACGAAAGCGTGCTGGGCCTGGTCGACGTGCTGGAGCGGCTCCCGCGGCTGCGGGTGATCGCCGGCCACATGGGCGGCCCGGCGTGGCGGGCGGCGGTCGAAGCGGCCGGCCGCAGCGATAGGCTCTACCTGGAACCGTGCTGCTCGATCACCGATCGTGGCCGGTTCCGGTACGCACTCGACCGGATCCCCCTCGCGCAGCTGCTGTTCGGCACGGACAGCACCCTGGTCGACCCCGCGATCGCGATGGGCGTGGTGCTGGAGGCCGACCTGACCGACGAGGAGTACGAGCACGTGATGTGGCGCAACGCGGCCCGCCTCTTCGGCATCGGACCGGGAGCCACCGCGTGAGGACGCCGGCGCTGCTCATGACCGCCGTGCTGATCGCGGCCGCCGTCGTGGCGTGCGGCTCCGGCGACAGCGGCGCGGTGACGCTGTGGATGTACCCGGTCATCACCGACCAGGCCCGGAGCGTGGCCTTCTGGCACCGGGTCGAAACCGGCTTCGAACGCGAGTCCGGGATCGACCTGGACGTCGAGCTGCAGCCGTGGGCGAGCCGGCAGGAAAAGCTGGGTGCCGCCCTGGTGGCGGGCACCGGCCCCGACGTCGTCCTGCTGCAGCCGGACATGATCCCCCAGTACGTCGGGGAAAACGTGCTGCTGCCGGTAACCGATGTGCTCGCGGGCGGCCGGCGCCCGTTCCCGCCGCGGGTGGTCGAGGCGCTCACGGTCGACGGGCAGGCCTACGGCGTGCCGCTGTACCGGACCGTGACGACGACCGTCTACAACCGGAAGCTGTTCGCGGAAGCGGGGATCACGGACCTGCCGCGGACGTGGGACGAGGTGGAGGCGGCCGCGCCGAAGCTCGCCGCCCACGGCATCCCGGTGCTCGACTACGCGGGGTCCACCGAGGAAACGCTCAACCTCACCTTCTACCCGCTGCTGTGGCAGGCGGGCGGTCGCGTGTTCACCCCGGACGGCCGGAAAAGCGCGTTCGCCTCCCCGGAAGGTGTTGCGGCGCTGCGGTTCCTGGCCGACCTCGAGAAGGTGCACGGCCTGCCGCCGGACGCCGCGACCAAGCGCACGGCGGTGGCCGGCGACGCCGTGGCGACGGGCCGGGCGGCGATGGCCCACGCCATGACCGAGTCCGCGGCGCGCGGGGTCATCGCCGCGTTCGGCGCGCAGAACGTCGCGATCGGGCTGCCGTTGCGGGGCCGGTCGCGGGTGACCTTCGGGACGCCCGGCGGGCTGTCCCTGCTGCGCCGGGCCAAGAACCCGGACGCGGCGCGGAAACTGCTCGCCTACCTCATGTCGCCGTCCGTGGTCGGCGAACTGTGCGCCGAATCCGGCTACTTCCCGCCCTGGGACGGCTCCTCGCCGCCGGCCGACCAGGTGGACCGGGACTTCGCCCAGGCGCTCCCGTTCGCCTCCGCCGGGGACAACCACCCCCAGGCGCGCAAGGTGATGGGCCTGCTCGCACCGCACGTGCAGGCCGCGCTCCTGGGCCGCGCGACCCCGGAGCAGGCGCTCGCCGACGCCGCCGGAGAGGCCGACGCCCTGCTCGGCAGCGGCCGATGAGGCGGTGGCGCGAGCCGCTGACCGTGCTCGTCTTCCTGCTCCCGGTGCTCGTGCTGTTCGCGATGTTCCGGTTCGTGCCGATGCTGGGCGCGGTGGGGCTGAGCCTGACCGACTACCACCTCGGCGGGGACTGGCGGTTCGTGGGCGCGGAGAACTACCGCAGCCTCGCCCGGGACGCCGTCTTCCTGGGCAGCCTGCGCACCACGCTCGGCTACGCCGCCGTCTACGTGCCGCTGACCGTGGTGGTCGCGCTGGGCACGGCGTTGCTGCTGCACGCCGTGCCGCGCGGCCGCGGTCTCTTCCGCGCCGCGTTGTTCGCGCCCTACGCCACCAGCCTGGTGCTCTCCGCCGTCGTCTGGCGGTGGGTGCTCGAACCCACCGGCTTCCTCGAGCAGCCGTCGCTGGTGCTGCCCGCCTTGGCCGTGGTGGGCGCCTGGAAGGGATTCGGCTACGCGATGCTGATCCTGTTCGCGGGGATCCGGAACGCACCGGCCGACTGCCTGGAGGCGGCGAAGGTCGACGGCGCGAGCGCCGGGCAGCGCTTCCGGCACGTGCTGCTGCCCGCGCTGCGGCCCGCCTTGTTCTTCGTGGTCGTGGTGGAAACCGTGGGGGCGCTCCAGGTCTTCGACACCGTCTACGTGCTGACCGGCGGCGGCCCGGTCCGGGCCAGCTACACGCTGGGCTACGCGGTGTACGACTTCGGTTTCCGCTACTTCGACGTCGGCCGCGCCGCGGCGGCCGGGGTGGCGGTGTGGGCCATCGTCCTGCTGGTGTCGCTCACCCAGCGCCGGGCCTTCGGCCGGAACCCGTGATGCGCCGCCTCGGGCCCGCCGCCCTGCTGGCGCTGGCTTCGCTGGTGGCGATCGGCCCGTTCCTGCTGATGCTGCTCGTGGCGCTCTCGCCGCGCAACGCCCCGACGCTGCCGGACCGGCTGCCCACCTCGCTCACCCTCGGCAACCTCACCGCGGTGCTCTCGACCGGGAGCTTCCTGCGCTGGACGGCGAACACGGTGGTCTACTCGGTGGTGTCGGCCGCGGCCGTGCTGGTTTCGGCGTCGATGGCCGCGTACGTGTTCGCCCGCAAGCGCTTCGCCGGCCGGGACGCGCTGCTGTGGTCGCTGCTGTCCACGGTGATGGTGCCCTTCCACGCCCTGCTGATGCCGTCGGTGGTGGTGATCTCCCGGCTCGGCTGGTCGGACACCTACTGGGGCCTGATCGTCCCGACGCTGGCCAACGCCCAGGCCGTCCTGCTGCTGCGCCAGTTCATCCGCGCGCTGCCCGGCGAGGTCTTCGACGCCGCCCGCGTCGACGGGGCGGGGGACTGGCGGGTGTACCTCGGCATCGTGCTGCCGCTGTGCCGCCCGGTGCTCGCCACGCTCGGCGTGTTCGTCTTCCTGTGGCACTGGAACGACTTCCTGTGGCCGCTGGTGGCCACGGGCTCCGATCGGATGCGCACGCTGACCGTCGGATTGTCCACTTTGGACTCAGGCCGGCTGACCGCCGCGGAGACGATGTCCATGGCCACCATCACCGGGCTGCCCTGCCTGCTGGTCTTCGTCCTCGTGCAACGCCACCTGACCGGCACGATCACCTTCACCGGCCCGGGACGCTGAGGCCGAGCAGGCGCTGGGCGGCAGCGGCCCGTTCCCGGTGCTTCGCCATGCCGAACCGCTCGAACAGCCGCGACGCCCGGTCGAAGCGGCCGGCGGCTTCGTCCGCGCGCCGGTTGCGGTGAGCCACCCAGCCGAAGCTGTACTGGGCGCAGGCGTCGGCGACGCTGCCGTCTTCGGGCGCGAAGACCGCCAGCGACCGCGCCATCAGCGTCGACGCCCGGTCCCCGTCGCCCTGCTCGGCGCAGGTGGCGGCGAGCACGTGCAGGGCCAGCGCTTCGTCGCGCGGGCAGGACGCGGCGTCGAACAGCTCGATGGCTTCGGCCAGGGCCCGCTCGGCCGCTTCGCGGTCACCCCGGGCCTTGTGGTGCAGCCCGAGGCTGAACGACACGCAGCCCTGGCCGTACCGGCTGCCCAGGCGGCGGAAGGTCGTGAGCGCCTCGTCCAGGCACCGCGCGGCTTCTTCGAGCCTGCCCCGGTCCCGGTGGACGATGCCGAGCCCCTGCAGGGCGAAGGCCCGGCCCCCGGCGTCCGCGCAGCCGTCGAAGCCCGCCCGGGCCCGTTCGAGCGCGGCGGCCGCTTCTTCGAGGTCGCCGTGGAACAGGTGCACGCTGCCGAGGCCCAGGTTCGCGTACGCGCGCCCCCGGTGCTCGCCGAGTTCGCCGAACAGGACCTGCGCCAGGGCGAAGTGCTCGCTCGCTTCGTCGTAGCGGCCCCGGTAGAACGCCAGCGCGCCGAGGCCCTGGTGCAGGATCGCCCGGCTGCGCCGCGCCCCGGCCCCGACGGCGGCCGCCAGCGCGAGTTCGTGGGTGTGCTGCCACAGGTCGTAGTGGCTGCGCAGGTCGAAGAACGTCGTCAGGGCGCAGGCGATGTCGCAGGCCGGGGTGGTCATGCCGAGACGGAGGGCCTGTTCGAGCACGGCGACGAGGGCGTCCCGCTCGGCGTCCAGCCAGGCGAGCGGCTCGGCCGTCGGCGGGCCGTCGTGCCCGTGCCCGGAGAGCCGCACCTTGAGGAACCGGCACGGCAGACCGGCTTCCGCGCGCACGGCCCGGTCCCGCCAGGCGCCGAACGCCCGGCGCAGGGCGGCCGTCCGCTCGGCGGGGGAGTCGGCGGAACCGGCGCGTTCCCGGGCGAACACGCGCAGCAGATCGTGGAAGCGGTAGCGGACCTGCCCGGCCGCGTCGGTGCCGGCGACCTCCAGCAGGTGCACGTCGGCCAGGCTGTCGAGGACGTCTTCGGCCACCGGCAGCTCGACCTCCAGCAGCGCGGCGAGGACCCAGGCGGCGAAGTCGGCGACGTCGAGCAGGCCCAGCAGGCGGAACGCCCGCTGCTGCACCTCGTCGAGCGCCTCGTAGCTCCACGCCAGGCTGGCCCGCGCCTCCAGGTCGTCGATGCGCAGTTCGTTGAGCCGGGTGCCCTCGTCGGCGAGCCGTTCGGCCAGCCTGCCCACCGTCCACTGGCCGCGGCGGGCCAGCCGGGACGCGGCGATGCGCAGCGCCAGCGGGAGGTTGCCGCAGTACCGGGCCACCGCGGCGGCGGCGGCCGGCTCGGCGGTCGTCCGCGCCGGACCGGCGATCGACGACAGCAGCCGCACCGATTCCGCCGGGCCGAGCACGTCGAGGCACACCGTGTGCGCGGCCACCAGCTGCACGCGGCTGGTGACGAGCACGGCCGAGCCCGCCGATCCCGGGAGCAGCGGCCGGACCTGCGCCATGCTCGCGACGTCGTCCAGCACGATCAGCACCGGCCGGGCCGCCAGCTGCGACCGGTACAGCGCGGCACGGGCCTCGAAGTCCTCCGGCACCGCGTGCGGGTGCACGCCGAAGGCGACGAGCAGGGTCGCGAGCACGGCGGACGGCTCCCGCGGCGACGAGCCGGTGCCGCCCATCCGGACGTAGAGCTGGCCGCCGCCGAAGTGCGCGCCGACGTCGTGCGCCACGCGGACGGCCAGTGCCGTCTTGCCGACCCCCGCCTTGCCGGTGATGGCCGCGACCACCGAGCGGGCCGGCCGGGTCAGCAGGCGGCGCAGTTCGGCCGCTTCGGCCGCCCGTCCGGTGAAGTCGTCGATGTCGGGCGGCAGCTGCATCGGCCGCACCGCGGTGCCCGCCTCGGGCGGCGTACCGCGCAGGATCACTTCGTGCAGCTCCCGGACCGGCTCGCCCGGCTCGACGCCGAGCGCTTCGACGAGCACGCCCCGCAGTTCCCGGTAGGTGTCCAGGGCCTCGGCCCGCCGCCCGGCGTGGTGCTGGGCGAGCATCAGCCGCTGCCAGAGCCCCTCCCGCAACGGCAGCCGCCGCACCAGCGCGGCCAGCTCGGGGACGAGGGTGCGGTACTGGCCGGCCGCCAGGCGTGCGTCGGCGAAGTCCTCGCGGGCCGCGGCGGCCAGCTGCTCCAGCCGCACCACCTCGGTTTCGAGCCAGCCGGCGCAGGGGACGTCCTCCAGCGGTTCCCCGCGCCAGCAGGACCAGGCCTCCTCCCAGATGGCCACCGCCTTGACGGCGTCACCCGCGGCCAGCGCCGTGCGCGCCTCCTCGGCCGTGGTCCGGAAGACCCGGCTGTCCTGCTGGTCGGGTTCGACCAGCAGGCGGTACCCGCCACGGTCGGTGACGAGCACGTCGGTCAGGCCGATCTCGGCGAGGTCGCGGCGCAACCGGCTCACGTAGGTGTGCACGTTCGCGACGGCCGAGGCCGGCGGGCGTTCGCCCCACAGCGCGTCGACGAGAGCGCCGAGGCCGACCGGCTGCGGGGTGCGGAGCAGCAGCGCGGCGAGCAGAGCCCGCTGCCGCGGCGCCGCCGGCTTCAGCGGCCGTCCGGCGTTCGTCACCTGCAGCGGACCCAGGATCCCGAACCGTGCCGTGTCCCCCAAGGCTCCCACCCCCTCGCCCCGACGACTACGCAGCGTAGCAGAGCGTTCGGGGTCTCAGCTGGGCCGAACGGGGGATATGCGCTGTAGCAGCCGTGTAGGGGACGTATGGGGCCGGCTTCGAAGATGGCCTCCGGGTCGATCGCCGCCCCGGCGGACGGACGAACCGAGGAGGACGGATGAGGAAGCTTTCGGCGACCGTCGCCGCCGGAGCGGCGCTGTTCGCCGGAGTGGTGACCCCGGTGGCCGCCGGCGCCACGACGGCGTCACCGCAGACCGTCCTGGCCGGCGGCCGGTGCACCGGCTACGGCGTCGTGCGGACCACCACGTCGGTGGTCGCCGTGCACACCGGTGCCGGCCCGGGCTACCGCGTCGTCAAACTGCTGTCCCGGGGCAGCCACGTGAGCTGCCGGCCCCTCACCGTGGGACACCCGGATGCCCCGTGCGGCCCGTCGTGCCGCCCACCATCGCCTCGGAGGAACGCGTGAACCGCACCGGAGTCGCCGCCGTGGGGCCTACGACGCCGATCAGGTGAACCTGATCGGCAACCACATCCCGGCCGTGACGCATTTGTTCGTGGTCCCGAGCTGATCGTCCGGTAATCCGCTGGCCGCGGGAAGCGCGGTCACGCACACTGGCCGTCGATGACCGAGGATGCCGACGACCACTGGCACTACGCGTCCGCCACGACGCTGCGGGGAGCTCTGCAACGCGGCCAGGGCGCGGCCGGCGCCCGGGTCGCGGCCCGTGGGGCCGCACCGGAACTCGTGCTGGACTGCGTGCGCCGCGACTACCGCTGGGACCGGCAGGTCGACGAGCGGACGACCTACCTCGTCCGGCTCGTCCTCGACGTCGGGCTGCCCGTCGACCCGATCGTCGACCAGCTCTGGCGAACCGGGCGGACCTCCGGCTACGACGGCAACCGGTTCGGTCAAAGCGTCGACCTGCTGGCCGCCCTCGCCCGGACAGGGGTTCCCGCGGCGAAGGACGCTCTGCGCCGGTACGTGGGCGAGGGTGAACAATGGATCGAGGTCCTGCAGGCCGTGGCCGGCGCCTGGCCCGGCGAGTGGTGGGACGACCTCGCGCCCATCGTGGCCGGCCGTGCGGCGGACGCCGCTCCGGAGGAGGTCTTCGCCGGTCAGGATCCGTGGCCGGCGTGGGCGGGCCGGGACCGCCGGATCGACGTCCTGGTCGGGCGCGCCCGACCGGCTCCCGCCCGGCGGTGTCCGAGCCTGCCCCATCGCGGCGCGCCGGTCGACGGGTTGCTCGGCCTGCTCGCGGATCCGGATGCGCACCCCGAACTGCTCTCGGCGGTGCTGCACGAGTTCGCGCGTCACCGCGACCCGGAGCCGCGGTTGCTCGAGGTCGCCGACCGGCTGGCGGCCCGCCCGGACGCGAGGCGGATCGGCCTGGTCCGCGCACTCGCGAAGCTGGGCCCGCGGACCGTGCGACACGCTCGGCAGTGGGCTCGCAGTCCGGCTCATCCGCTGTGGTGGACGGCGGTGGTCACGCTGACCGAGCACGGGACGGTGGCCGACGTCCCCGCGCTGCTGGCCGCCCTCGACCGCCTGGACCGCGACCGCGACGACTGGTGCGGGTACGACGCCTTGGCCCGCGGCTTCGCCCGCCTCGGCGTCACCGAGGCGGCGCCGAGGCTTCGTTCGCTGTGGCACCGAAGCCCGCACTCGTACGAACGGGCCGCCTACGTGGAAGCGTTGCTGACCCTGGATCCGGACGCCACGCGGCCGTTGCTGCCCGATGCGCTCGCCGACTGCGAGGGCGACGTCCGGATGGTCGCCGCGCGGCACACGCCGCTCACCGGTGAGGTCCGCCGCCGGCTCGGCCGGCTGCGTGATTGTCCCCTCGAGAACGCCGACGTGCGTGCGGCCGCCGCCCGCCGCCTCGCGTCGGCCTGACCGGCCTTGCCTTGACTCTCAAGCCGGTCGAGACAGCACAGTGGCGGTATGGACAAGCTCTACCCCATCGGGGACGTCGCTCGCCGCACCGGTTTGAGCGTGAGTGCGATCAGGTTCTACGCCGACGAGGGTGTCGTCGCGCCCACCCGTCTCACCGAAGGCGGCTTCCGGCAGTACGACGTGCACGCCGTCGCCCGGCTCGAACTCGTGCGCAGCCTGCGGGACCTGGGTGCGGGTCTCGAGGACATCCGCCGGGTGCTGGCCGCGGAAAGCACGCTGCAGGAGTTGGCCGTCCGGCACCTGCGGCTGGTCGAGGACCAGCTCCGGCAGTTCCGCGCGCGCCGGGCCGTGTTGCGGGTCATCGTGCGGCAACCCACCACGGCCGAGCAGGTGAGCTTGCTGCACAAGCTCGTGTCGATGTCCGACGACGAGCGTGACCGGCTCATCAGCCGGTTCTGGGACTTCGTGACCGACGGCCTGGACGTCCACCCCGGCTACCTGGACCGGCTGCGCAGCCGGCGGCCGCGCCTGCCGGAAGAGCCGTCCACCGAACAGCTCGAGGCGTGGATCGAACTCGCCGAGATCGTGCAGGACGACCAGTTCCGCACCGCGCTGCGGGCGCACTTCCACCGCGCGTTCGCCACCGAGCAGGGCAGGCTGATGGCCACGCCGGAGATGCTCGCCCGCGCCGAGCGGCGGCGGCTCCTCTACCTGGAGGCCCGGGCGGCGCAGCAGGCCGGCGTGCCGCCGGAGTCCCCGCAGGCCCGGGACATCGCCGAGCGGATGGTGGCCGACTCGGCCGGCTTCGTCGCCGCCATGACCGGTGAGCACGACGTCGGCAAGGCCCGCCGCAGCATGGCCGGCTTCGACCGGGCGGCATCGGCGCAGCTGCGCGCCCGGATGCCGGGCACGGACCTGGTGGTCCGGTACGGCACCCTCGTGGCCAGGGTCAACGGCACCCCCGAGCCGGACCCGGACAAGACGGCGGCGGTCCAGGAGTGGCTGGCGGCCGCCCTGCGTCAGGAGACCACCTGACGCGGTCAGAGTGCGGGCTTGCCCGGCTGGTAGAGCCAGGTCCGGAAGAACGAGCCGAGGTCGCGGTGGGTCAGCCGCTCGACGAACTCGATGAACTGCCGCGTCGAGACGTTGCCGTACCGGTGCGTCGCCGGCCACCGGTCGAGCACGGTGAAGAAGGCGCGGTCGCCGATCTTCGTGCGCAGTGCCTGCAGGGTCATCGCGCCGCGGTTGTAGACGAGGTCGTCGAAGATGTGGTCACGCCCGGGGTCGGCGACCACGCCGGTCCAGTCCTTCTCGTCGGCGTAGGCCTTCGCGAAGGTCTGCTGCACCGGGACGTTGTTGAACTTTTCCTGGTAGAGCCATTCCGAGTAGGTCGCGAAGCCTTCGTTGAGCCAGATGTCCGACCAGTGCACCGGGGTGAGGCTGTCGCCGAACCACTGGTGGCCGAGTTCGTGGGCGAGCAGGTCGCCGTCGACGTCGCTGGTGTCCTGGTCGTAGACCGGCCGGCTCTGCGTCTCGAGGGCGTAGCCGACGCCGACGTCGGCGAGGATGCCGCCGGTCGAATCGAACGGGTACGGCCCGTACAGCGACGATTCCCAGTCGACGACCTGCGCGGTGGTCCGGTTGAACACCTCGCCCTGACCCGGCTTGGTGTCGATGGACTTGCCGATGGCGGTGATGTCCGGCAGGCCACCGGCCCTCACGCCGCGGGTGACGTCGTAGTCGCCGATCGCGAGCATGCTCAGCTCGCTGGCCATCGGCCGGTTCATGGACCAGCGGAAGGTGGTCCGGTGGTCGTGCGTGGTGGTGGGCCCGGGTTCGCCGTTGGCCAGCACGGTGAGCCCGGCCGGCACGGTGACGGTCTGCGTGTAGGTCGCTTTGTCGTCGGGGGTGTCGTTGACCGGGTAATAGGTCGCCGCGCCGATCGGCTGGTTGAGCGCGACCGCGCCGTCCTTGGTGGCGACCCAGCCGGAGACCCCGAGCGCCGGGTCGTCGATCCGCTGCGGGACGCCGGCGTAACTCACCGAGACGACGAACGGGCTGCCCTTCCGCAGGCCGTGCGGCGGGGTGATCACCAGCTCCTGGGCACCGCTGCGGGTGAAGGCGGCGGTCACGCCGTTCACCGAGAGCCTGCTGATCGTCAGCGGCCCCTGGAAGTCCAGGTCGAACCGGGAGAGATCCTGGGTGGCGGTGGCGAGAACGGTGGTCGTCGCGTCGATCGCTCCGGTGTCGGGGCTGAAGGCGAGCCGGATGTCGTAATGGCCGACGTCGTAGCCGCCGTTGCCCATGTCGGGGAAGTACGGATCCCCGGCGCCCGGCGCACCGGGGGAGTACCGCGGCGCTTGGGCCGCCTCCGCGGCCGGGCTCGCCGCGGCCAGCAACCCGGCGGACAGCGCACAGGAGAGGATCACCAATTGGCCACGCCTACCGTGGGTGCCTCGCATCGGTCCTCCTCGGCCTCGAC
Organism: Amycolatopsis sp. cmx-4-61; assembly: GCF_046548775.1. Classification (NCBI taxonomy): domain Bacteria; kingdom Bacillati; phylum Actinomycetota; class Actinomycetes; order Pseudonocardiales; family Pseudonocardiaceae; genus Amycolatopsis; species Amycolatopsis sp. cmx-4-61. The sequence continues at coordinate 210,484 of NZ_JAEBEI010000013.1, forward strand.
GCTGAAGGGTAGGTCCGATCGGACACGCGGATCAACCCTCGAGGACGTGGCCGGGGTTGCCCGGCGCCGGATGTCCTTCAGCGCAAGGCGTTCTCGACCAGTGCGACGGTTTCGCGCGGATTGTCGACTTGGAGGACCAGGCGGGCGTAGCGCTCGTCGGCGAGTTCGATCACGACGGCCTTCGCCGCGTCCTTGACGTCCCAGAACACCTTTTCGCCGTCGAGGTGGAAGGTGCCGGCCGTGATCACGCCGGGCACGTGGGCACCCGGCGCGCGGATCCCCTTGGGATCGGCGGCGATGCCGGGGTCCGCGGTGGCGCCCCGGACGTTGGCCAGCGGGATGGTCAGGCTGCTCTTGAGGGCCCAGAGCTTGTCGAGACCCTCGATGACGACAACGAGATCGTCGCCGTCGATGTGGACCAGTGCCATGCCGGTTTCCTTGTCAGTCGGTCAGTGGGTCGGTGGGTCAGTCGGTCAGTCGGTCAGTCGGAAGAATCGAAGCGCCGGGCCAGCGCGGCGCCGACACCGTCGGGGGCGCCGCGCAGGTGGATGCCCAGTGCGGCCGCCGTGAGGGCGGCGGCCAAGGCCGGGGGAACACCGAGCGCGCCGGCGATCGCCTGGTCGACCGCGGCCAGCGCCGCGCTCACTTCGGCGGCCACCTCCTCGTCGGCCGGTGCCCGTTCGACCGCCGCGAGCAGCAGCAGCCCGAGGTCGGCCGACGTGACCAGCCGCAGCGCGGTCGCGGCATCCGGTGCCGCGGCGAGCGCTTCGACCAGGGGACGGACGTCGTCGGCGAGGTGACGGCGCAGCGCGACCAGGTAGAGACCGCGCTTGCTGCCGAAGGTCTTGTACAGGCTGTTGCGGTGCACGCCGAGGTGGGTGACGAGGTCGTCGACGGACACCCCGTCGTACGCGCGGCCGCCGAACAACGCCACGGCCGCGCGCACCACCTCGTCCTCGTCGAACGCCCGTCGCCTGCCCATGCCCCGACGATAGCGTTTTGAGGAACGATCAGTCAAGAACGATCGTTCCTCAATTTCCTCGTCGTCGGAGCGCCGATCAGGTTTTCGCGCCCCGCCCGTCTATAAGGGGGAGATCGAACTCACGGAAGGCGTGACACATGCGGAAACTGACCTTCGCCATGAACGTGACCCTGGACGGCTACGTCGCCGCGCCCGGCGACGACCTCGGCTGGAGCGGGGGTGGGGGACCGGATTCGTCGCCGAGCGACGAGCTGTTCCAGTGGTGGTCGGACCGGGTGGCGGCGACGGGCCTGGCGCTGTACGGGCGCAAGCTGTGGGAGGCGATGAGTTCCCACTGGCCGACCGCCGACCGGCAGCCCGGCGCCACCCCGGCGGCGATCGAGTACGCCCGCCGCTGGCGGGACATGCCGAAGGTGGTGTTCTCCTCGACGACCAGCCCGGTCGGCTGGAACGCCCGCCTGGTCACCGCCGACGCGGTCACCGAGATCGCCCGGCTCAAGGCCGGGGACGCCGGCCCGATAGACATCGGCGGCGCGACGCTGGCCGGGGCGGCCATGCGGGCCGGGTTGATCGACGAGTACGTGCTGGTCACGGTGCCGGTGTTGGTGGGCGGCGGCACGCCGTTCTTCACCGCGCTGGACAGCTGGGTGAACCTGACCCTGGCCGAGACCCGGACGTTCCCCGGCGGCGTGCTGCTGACCCGGTACGAGACGAGGCGATGAACCCGGGCGGGAACTCGTCCGGTCACAGGGCCGGCGGCAGGCCCAGCCAGGGTTTGCCGGTGGCGTCGAACCCGGTGAGCTCGGCGATCTTCCCGTCGGCGACGTGCAGGACCGCGACGGCGAACAGCCGGTACGCCGGATCGCCGGGGGCGCGCAGGTACAGCGCGGCGGCCGGCATGCGGTTGACCGTCGTGGTGGTCCCGCGCCAGTCGTCGTGGCCGCGCTGGAAGAGCCCGCCGGAGACCCAGCCGTCCACCGCGTCCGTGGCCCCGGTGAGCACGGTGCCCGGATCGGGCAGCATCGCGAAGCGCAGATCGTCGCGCAGCAGGGAGACCAGCCCGTCGAGGTCGTTGCGCTCGTGGGCGTCGATGTAGGACTGAACCACACGGCGCTCGGCATCGGACAGCTCGTGGGTGGCGGGACTCCGCCAGTCGAGGCGGCGGTCGGGCAGTTGCGCGCGCATGGTCACGCGCGCCCGCTGCAGCGCGCTGGTCACCGAGGCAAGGGTCAGCTCGAGGGCGCCGGCGGCCTGCGGCGCCGTCCACCCGAGGACATCGCGCAGGATGAGCACCGCCCGCTGCCGCGGCGGCAACCGCTGGACGGCGACGATGAACGCGAGCTCGATCGTCTCCCGCGCGACCACGGATTCCTGCGGATCCTCGGGAAGCATCCGGTCGGGATAGGGCTGCAGGTAAGGCACCTCGGAGGCTACGGGTGTGCGGTAGTCGCGTTTTTCCAGGAAGTCGAGGCAGACGTTGGTCGCGATCCGGTACAGCCACGTCCGCAGCGCAGCGTGGCCCTTGAACGACTCCCGCTTGTGCCACGCGCGCAGGAACGTCTCCGGCGTCATGTCCTGGGCGTCCTCGTAGTTGGCGAGCATCCGGTAGCAGTGCACGTGCAGCTCACGCCGGTGGCGCTCGGTGACGAGCGCGAACCGCGCGGCGTCCCCCGAGCGGGCCGCCGCGATGAACGCGGCCTCGTCGGCGCCCGGCGATCCGGGGTCGGTCATGGTCGTCAATCCTTCCACCGGTAGGGGCCTACCGAGAATTGACGACGTGGCGGCGGATTTCTCATCGGTGACGCGGCCGGCGCGGGTGAAAGGCTGCCGAGGAGCCGATCCGGCCGGCCGTGTCAGGTCGTCGGGTGCGGGATGTCCGCAGCACACCTAGGGCATGTGAACCGTGCGGAGGAACTCCGGCAGCCGCCACGGGCGGCGGCCGCCCACGCGGACCTTGCCCGTCCCGACCGCGCGCAGCGGGGAGATCCGGCCGAACATCATCGGCACCAGCACGGCCGGGTCGAAGGTGAGCCGGACGTCGGCGCTGCCGTCGGGTTCCTCCGCCCGCAGGCCGCCGTTCTGCAGCACCATCACCACCGGCGTGGTGTACGCCGAGCGGAACTCGACGGCGATCCGGCGCGGCGACGGCTTGGCGTAGTCCAGCAGGCTTCCGACGTCGTTGCGGACCATGCCGACGAAGAACAGCTCGAGGAACGACGCTTCGTTCACCGGGTCGATCCGCCACGGCGCGCCGCTCGCGCGGGCGACGTCCCAGCCGTGGATCTCGAGCTCGTTGATCAGGTGCGCGAGCAGGCCGGCCAGTGGCACGCGGCTGCCGCCCAGCCACCAGACCGGCTTGTCGGGGTCGAGGTCCCGGGTGACCCGCAGGACCTCCGCGACGTCCGCGCGCAGCCGCTCGGCCAGGCGCCGCGGGTCGCGCTCGGGGTAGGCGGTCATCGCGATCTCGTTCATCGCCGACACCGTCTCGATGTTCGCCGACGCCATCGGCGCTTCCAGTTCCGGCAGCGGCAGCGGGCCGCCGTCACCGCCGGCCATCACGGTGTAGACGAGGGCGATCCAGCCGACGTGCGCGGCCGTCTCGGCCACCGACCACTTGCCGACGGCCTTCGCGTGCGGGTCCGGCGCGTTCTCCACGGCCGTCGCGAACCGCTCGCCTGCCGTGGCGAAGGCCGCGCGCACTGCCTGCCACTGCGCGAGTCGGATCGTCATGCTCCGACGGTAGCTCCCGGAACGCCGGACCCCGCTCTCCCAGACTGCGGTTGTCCCCGCCCGGCGGGGAAACCCGCGGCGGTAACCGGCCGGTCGGGGGGCGTGCCGGCCGGTTACCGCCGCACCGAGGAAGACGGAACCCCGCGCCGGGAATGACGCCCGGCTCAGCGCTTTACTCGATCGAGTGACAAACGGCGGGAACACCCCTCACCGCGGCGAAACGGACGGTTCAGTTGTCACGGCAGTTCTTCCGTGTCGCGCAGCACAAGCCAGGTGCACACTCCGGCCAGGGCCAGTTCCGGAACCGCGCAGGCGACGGCCCGGCTGAATTCGGTGCCGGGGCGGGCCGTGAGGACGTCGAACCAGGCGTCCATCGCCATGAGTGCCGCGACCGCCGACGCCGACAGGCGGGCGCGGGCATCACCCCGGTGGTACCACCGCGCGGTGGTCGCGCAGCCGAGCGCCACGGCCAGGTCGAGTCCGATCCACGCGGCGGGCCAGTGCCGTACCTCGGTGGTCGCGGGCAGGGTCCGGCCCAGCACGAACACCCACGGCACCAAGCCCGCCGCCACGGCACCCAGGACGCCGGGCACCCACTTGACCCGCGGTCGCGCCCGGACACCCGGCGACATCGCCGTGCGTGCCCGGGGCATCGTCTGACCGGTCATGGAACTCCTTCGTCGAACGTCGTGGTGCTGCCGCCGACGCCGTGCCGGGCGGCCCTGCGGCGAAACCTTGCCGCCGGAGCCGGCCGAAATCAGTAGCCCGTGGTTCCGACTTCGTGGTGGTGCCTGCTACCGCACCGATCCGGATGGCTGCGCGCCGGCCGGCCACGGTGCAGCGGAACCGGGTACTGGGTTCACCATGGAATCGGGTGCAGGTTTCCTGGCACTGGCCTCCTGCGGTGCCCTAGCGTCGTGCCATGACGATTCCAGCCGGACTGAGCCGCACCGTCCTGCGGACGCGGCGGGACACCGGCTTTCTCGCCGCCGGTGTGCTGCCGCACCTGGCGCTGGTGCCCGTGTGGTCCTGGGCGGCGGCGACCACCACCCGCACGGGGAACTGGCTCCTCGCGGTTTCCGTCTCGGCCGCACTGGTCCTGCTCGGAGCCCCGGTGCTGACGGCCGTTCAGCGGGCTCGCCACCGGGTGCTCCTCGGGGTGGACGTCCCCCGGCTCACCCCCGTCGCGCCGGAACAACGGACGTGGGCCTCGACCGTCCGGTGGCTCGCGGCGACGCGGCCTTGGCGCAAGATCGGCTACCACCTCCTGCTGGGCCCGCTGCTCGCGCTGCTGGAGCTGCTGGTGCTCGCGGCGGCGGCGGCGTGCCTGGCCGGCGTCACCGCCTACGCCTGGTCATGGGCGCTGCCCACCGGAATCCGCCGGGACTGGTTCGGCTCCCTGACCCAGCTGCCGGCCTACGCGGCGGCCGGACTCCTCCTCCTGTGCGCCCTGCCCTGGACCGCGCGGGCAGTGGCCCGGGCCGAGGCGCGGGTGGCGTCGGGCCTGCTCGGACCCAGCCGGGCGCAGCGGCTGCAGGAGCGGGTCGATCAGCTGGCCGTGAGCCGGACCGACTTGATCGAGGCCGTCGACGCGGAGCGCCGCCGGATCGAGCGCGACCTGCACGACGGCACCCAGCAGCGGTTGGTGTCCCTCGCGGTCAACCTGGGGCTGGCCATGGCCACCCGCCCGGACCTGCCGGGTGCTGCCCGCGAGGTCATCGCGAGCGCGCACCTGGAGGCGAAGGAGGCGATCGCGGAACTCGCTGACCTGGTGCGGGGACTGCACCCGGCCGTGCTCGACGACCGAGGTCTGGACGCGGCGTTGTCCGGCCTGGCTGCCCGCACGCCCCTGCCGGTGCGGCTGCGGGTCAACCTGGAAGAGCGGGTGGCGCCCAACGTGGAGTCAGTCGCGTACTTCGTGGTCTCCGAGGCGCTGACCAACGCCACGAAGCACGCCAACGCGATGCGGGCCGAGGTGATGGTCCGGCAGGTCGGCGAAGTGCTGCGAGTGCGCGTCACCGACGACGGGCTGGGCGGTGCCGACGCCGCCGCCGGCACGGGGCTGACCGGCCTGGCCAAGCGGGTCGGCTCCCTCGACGGGGCCTTCCACGTGAGCAGCCCCGCCGGCGGGCCCACCACCATCACCGCGGAGCTGCCGTGCGCGCGGTGATCGCCGAGGATTCGGTGTTGCTGCGGGTCGGCCTGACCAAGGTGCTGGAGATGGGCGGGTTCCAGGTCGCCGCGGAAGCCGGCGACGCGGCGGGACTGTTGGCGGCAGTGGCGGAGCACCGGCCCGAACTCGCCTTGATCGACGTCCGGATGCCGCCGGGCTTCACCGACGAGGGGGTGCGGGCGGCGATGGAGATCCGCCGGCGCTGGCCGGGGACGCCGGTGGTGCTGCTTTCGCAGTACGTGGAAGAGCGGTACGCGGCGGACCTGCTGTCGGCGAACACCAGTGGCGTGGGCTACCTGCTCAAGCAGCGGGTCGCCGACGTCGCCGACTTCGTCGCGGCGGTCCGGCGAGTGGCGGACGGGGGCACGGCCCTGGACCCGCAGGTCGTCGCCCAGTTGCTGCTGCGGCGCGACAACGACCCGTTCGCGCGGCTGACCCCCCGCGAACGGGAGGTGCTCGGCCTGATGGCCGAGGGGCGCTCCAACGCCGGCATCGCGCAGGCGCTGGTGGTCGGCGAGAGCGCCGTGGCGAAGCACATCAACAACATCTTCGCCAAGCTCGACCTGCCCGTGGTCGACGCGGACCACCGCCGCGTCCTGGCCGTGCTGCGGTTCCTCGGGGCGTCCCGGGCCTGACCTGCCCAGCCGTGCAGAGCTTCCGTGAACTTGCCGACCAGTTGAAGCCGCTCGAACTGTGGGAGCGCGACCTGCCGCCGGACTCCGCCAATCCCGAGGTGCGGTCCGACCGAGCGCACCACCCCACCGGGATCAGCCGGCTTCGTACACCTCGGCGCTCAGGATCGTGCGCCTGGGCACCGCGTGGCCGCGATGCATCTTGACCAGAAGATCGACGGTGGCCACCGCGAGGCGGTGGGGGTCCTGAACGACAGTGGCCCGCAAGGGGCTGTCCCCGGCGTCGATCAGCGCCTTGGCTTCCAGCACGCCGTCGACGCCGACCACGTGAGTGGCGGCGGTGGCCGCCGAGGAGGACATCGAGATGGCGTCGACCGCACCGAGGGCCATCTCGTCGTTGGTGCAGAAGATCGCGTCGAGGTTCTGGCCGGGCTCCAGTTGCCGGATGTGGGCGCGCGTCGCACTGTAGGCCCGTGATCGCATGAACTCGCACTGGTCGTCGATGGTGATCTCGACGTCGGGAAATGCGGAGTGCAGCACTTTTTCGCAGCGTTGTTGCCTGCTGCAGTGTTCGCCGCTGGCGATGATGAGCACGTGAGGGCAGTTCTTCCCGCGTAACTGCTTCACCAGCCATTGGCCGGCAAGTTCGCCGAGTTCGCCCGTGTCGTATCCGATGAACGCACTGTTGTCCGGGTACTCGAAATCTGCGGGGAAGGGTTCGATGTCGGTGAACACGACCGGAAGGCGAAACTCGCGACAGAACCTCGTCAGGTCCTCGCGGAGCCGGGACACCTCGGCGGCGATGATGACACCTCCGAGGTAAGATTTCTTCTTGCTCAGGATGCGGCGCAGGTGGTGAGCTTGCGCGCCCGCGTCGTAGTCTCGGTCCGGCACCTTGAGCGCCAAGTCGATGTCGTCCCTGTCCAGTGCGCTGTGGACGCGTTGGATCAGTGCGGCGACGTAGTACTTCTGGTTGAACGCCGACGTCATCAGGAAAGCGGTGCTCGACCGTTTCCGGTTCGGGCGCGTTGCGGCGAATCCGGCCAGGCAGGAAATCGCCACGACGGTGGAAGCCAGTGCGGACCACGCCACGGTGGCCCCTGCCGAAATGCCGGCTTGCAGACCTTTGGTGAGAATGGCCAAAATGATGCCGCTGATGACGGAGGTCGTCACCGTGAACAGTGCCGGCGTTCGATCACGGTCCAGACGAGTCATCAGGATCCTCCCCTTGACAACGTTGCTCGACGAGATCTTCCCGCGTCATGCGGATTCTTTCTCTCAGCGAACGGGGCACTCTAGCGCATCGGCGCGATCATTCCCAGGCTTCCCGACGGGGACCGGATCACCGTCCGCATGCTGCTGCAGCACAGCAGCGGCCTCTACAACTACTCCGACGACCTCGCCGGCGACCCGGCCGGACTCCAGCGGCACTGGGAGCCGCGGGAGCTGGTGGCCATGGCCACCGCGCACCCGCCGCGCTTCCCGCCCGGTACTTCCTCGAAGTACTCCACCACCGCCGACCTCGACACTTCGCCGCGGCTCTGTTCGGCGGCCGGCTGCTCCGACCGGCCCAGCTGGAGGAGATGACGGCCCTGTCGCCGGGCGGGGTTCACGGCCTCGGCTCGAGCACCGATGTGGTGTCCTGCGGTGTCCGCGTGTGGGGCCACACCGGTGACGTCCCCGGCTACGACACGTTGCTCGCCATGACCCGCGACGGCGTACCCGGCTGCAGCTGTCCGTGACGACCGCGGCCCAGCAGGTCCTGCTCCGGCACAGCGCCGGCGCGATCGCGGGTGCTGCTGAGCTACGCGCTCGCCGCGGAGAAGCCGGTGCAGCTGATCCCCGGGGCCGGTCAGAGCATCCACCGGTGGATGCCGTTCAACGTGGCGCAAAACTTCCTGACCGGCACGGGGCATCCAACGCGCGCGCCCACGGGGCAGGACCGGTGTCGTTGTCCACGGCGACTTCGGATCAGGGCTGGGCGCTGGCCTGCTTCGCCGCCATCACCTTCGGGTTGTTCGCTTTCGCGGTCACCGTAGCGAAAACCCGCGACGCCTGACCCGTGGTCGAGCAGGTAGCGGTCGAGCCGCCGCGGATCGAGGCCGGGCCGGCGCGGTGCGGTGCTCGCCGAAGCGGGCCGGAGGAAGACCTGCTCCCACTCGACGTCCTCGGCGTGTCCCGTCCCCGCTCAGTGGTGCTCGGTGCGGTAGAACTGTTCCGCGGTCACGGTTTCCGGCACGCCGAGTTCGGCCGCGATCGCGGCGATGCCGGCGGCCCCGACGGCGGGATCGGCTTGGCCGTCGGTGGTGAAGTACGGCGCGATGAACCTGTCGTAGTGGGCGCGGGCCTCGGCCTCGGTCTGGCCGCCCAGGAACGTCCGCAGGTGCCGCACCGTCGTGTCGGGATCGTCGTGGATCACCCGCAGGGCGCGGCGGTGGGCGCGGATCATGGCCTGCACCGCGGGATCGTCCGGTGAGACGTACGTGGGGTCGACAGCCACGCCCACGGTGGGGATCCGGAAGTGGTCGCCGACCCAGGCCAGCAGCTGCCAGCCGTGTTCGGCGGCGACCGCTTCCGGGGCCATGGTGCTGCCGACGTAGGCGGCGTCGATCTCCCCGGACCGCAAGCGGCGCAGGTCCATGCCGTAGTCGCCCGGCTGCCGGACCACGCAGTCGACGTCCCGGTCCGGGTCGAGACCGGCTTGGCGCAGCACGATCCGGGCGAAGCAGCCGGGCGGGGTGTTCGGTGCGTGCACCGCCAGCCGCTTGCCGTCCAGGTCGGCCAGCGACGTGCCGGACCGGGCCAGGAACCAGAACAGCGGGCGGTCGGTGTTGACAGTGAGCGCAACCCACGGGGTGCCGTCGGTCAGCCGGGACAGCAGCGCACGCCCGAGCCCGATGGTCGCGCCGTGGCGCAGCCGCTCGATGTCCCAGGCGCAGCCGTCGTGCAGGGCGACGCGCACGTCCTCCGCGGCGTAGAGGTCCTCCTGGTCGGCGATGTAGGCGACGAGTTCCTCGTGCAGGCCTCGGCCGACGTAGGCCAGATCGATCGTGGGCATGACCCGTCCTTCCTCAGTACATCGCCATGCCGCCGTTGACCGCGGCGGTGGTGCCGGTCATGAAGGAGTTGTCTTCGCCGGCGTAGAAGGCGACCACGGTGGCCACGTCCGCCGGAACGGCCAGGCGGCCCAGCGGGGTGGCGGCCGTCTGACGCCGCCTCTGCTCGTCGTCGAGGACGTGGGAGATCCTGGTTTCGGCCACCGGGCCGGGTTCGACGACGTTGACGGTGATGCCCTGAGGGCCGAGTTCCTGGGCCAGGTAGCGGGCGAACTGGGTGAGCGCGGCCTTGGCCGTGCCCAGCGCGATCATGCCGGCGCGGGGCTGGCGGCTCAGGCCGGTGCCCAGGTAGATCAACCGGCCCCACTGCTGCGCGGTCATCGCGGGCAGCACCGCCTTGGTGACCACGAACGCGGCTCGCAGCTCGTCGTCGAGCTTGCCGCCCAGTTCGTCCCAGGTCATCTCCTCGAACGATTTGATCGCGTACGGGGTCAGCGCGTTGTGCACCAGCACATCGATCCCGCCCCAGGCGGACCGGACCCGTTCGACCAGGGCGTCGACCGCCGCGACGTCGCGCACGTCTGCCTGGACGGCCATGGCCTCGCCGCCGGCGGCTTCGATCTCGGCGGCGACCTCTTGGGCCGCGTGCTCGCTGTGCAGGTAGTTGATCACCACCCGCATGCCGCGCTCGGCCAGCAGGCGCGCGGTGGCCGCGCCGATCCCGCTGCTGGACCCGGTGATCAGGGCGACCCTGGTCATGGGCTGACCTCCTGTTCGTCGCCGGGGCGCAGCGCCCCGTAGAGGACGGTGTCGACCGCCGTTCGCAGCAGATCGGCCGCGCTGTGGCCGAGTTCGCGCGGCAGCGGTGAGTTCAGCAGCCGTTCCACCGCGCCGCGGGTGATTTCGCCGAGCAGTTCAGGGGGTGCGGACAGCATCCCGCGCCGGTGCCCGGCGCGGAAGAGGGCGTCCAGCCGTTGGTAGACGACTTCGTCGATGCGCTGCTCGACGTACTTGCGCAGCACGGCGTCGCCGCGTCCGGTGGCCAGCTGGGCCGCGCCGATCCGCTCGAGCTCCCGGCCCGCCGCGAGCAGGAACCGCCGGACCTGCTCGGCGAACGGCTGGTCCCGCGTCTCTTCGGCCGCCGCGGCCAAGGCTCGTTCGATGGCATCGAACTGCCGTTCCAGCACGGCGGTCAGCAAGCTGTGCTTGTCCGGGAAGTGCCGGTACAGCGTCTTCTTGCTCATCCCCAGCTCGCGGGCGAGATCGTCCATGCTCATCCGCCCGGGGCCGAGGAACATCCGGCTCGCGGCGTCGAGGATCGCCTCGACGCGGCGCTGGTCGGAAACTGAGGAAACTATTTTCGTCTCCATAGTTTCCATGATGGCTCGCCGCACCATCGTCGTCAAGGCGATGTACGCTCCATCACCGCTCGAAGGGATACTCGGTGGCTGCCCGGCACGAGCCGCACGAGACGCGGCCACCGGGCGTCCACATCGGACAGACCGAGCCGCCTGATCATGCGATCGGCCGCTCCCGCGGCGGCTGGAGCACCAAAGTGCGCCACCTCGTCGACGGGAACGGCCGCCCGCTGGTCGGGCCTGGGGAGGCCGGGCACGCGCCCTCTCAAGGCCGTCGCAGCCAGTGCGGGATGACGGCCAGGACGGGCACTGACCGCGTCAGGTGACGCGAAAGACCGGCCAGCCGATCTCGGTGCGCCACGCAGCGGGATCGGCTGTGTCACGAGGGCCGACGACGTAAACCTCCCGTACCGGCCCGGCCACCGACATCGCGTTCTCCACCACCCAGGTCCCCAGTTCGCCGTAGGTGACCTCGACGCCGTCGTGCTCGCCGACGTGGGTGGTGACGGCCAGTTCCGCGGCCGGAAGAACTGCGGGGTGCACGCGCCCGGTGCGAGGCGGCGCCGCGGTCGGCAGGTAGACGAGCGCGTGACCGCGTTCCTGTTCGAAAAGGGCGTTGTCGTAGCAGCCGCCCGGCGGTCCGGTCACGGAGGCGCCGACGGCTGCCTCCAGTTCGGCCATCGCGCCGGCGAACCAGGTCTCGACGTCGCCATGCCCGACCTCGGCCTCCACCGCCGCGACCGTCCGGGCGGGCTCCGCACGCAGCTCGACGTCGATCGGCGCGGGGTCGGGCCGGAGCAGGCGCCGCAACGACACGACCGCGGCCCGGGTGCGGTCGAGCACGTCCTCGAGGCGTTGCAGGTGGTCCGCGACCAAGGCCGCCCGGACACCGGGATCGGGGGTCCGCAGGATTCGCTGCACGTCGCTCAACGGGACGTCCAGTTCGCGGAGCCGGTGGATGACCTGTGCGGTCGGGATCTGGTCGACGCCGTAGTAGCGGTAACCGGTGATCTCGTCCACCACGGCGGGTTCCAGCAGGGCCGCGTCGTGGTACCGGCGCAGGGTGCGCACGCTCAAGTGGGTCAGCCGCGAGAACTCCCCGATACTCAGCACCTCTCCATTCTGGACTCTCTCCCCGGGGGAGAGTCCACGGCTTGACCCTCCCACGCCGCGAGATCACACGATGGGCTCATGACACAGCACACCGATCTCCCGTCCGATCTGCTCCCGGCCACCGTGCGCGAGTTCTTCGCCGCCCACGTCGTCCGCGACGCCGACACCGCCTCGTCGTTCCTCACCGAGGACGCGGTGGTCGTCGACCAGGACGAGACCTTCCGCGGCCGAGAAGAGATCCACGCGTTCCTGCGGGACGCCGGGTCCGAGTTCGAGTACACGACCGAACAGATCGGCGCTCGCCGCGTCGACGGCGCCCACTGGGTGGTGACCGTGCGGCTCGAGGGCACCTTCCCGGGTGGCGTCGCCGAGCTCGACTACCGGTTCGCGTTGCGGGATGACCGCATCGCCGAACTCGTCATCGCCAACCACGCAGCCTGACCGAATCCGCGCTACGCCGATCTTCCATGGAGAGCAATGTCCAGTTCGAATCGTGATCGTCTCGACGGTCGCCGGGCGCTGGTCACCGGCGGTTCGAAGGGCTCCGGCAAGGCCGTCGCCGAGCGGCTGCGAGAGCTGGGTGCCGACGTGTACGTGACGGCACGAACGATGCCCGACGGGTACGAGCACCCCGGCCGGTTCATCGAAGCGGACATCACGACGGCCGAAGGCACCAACACGGTGGCCGCTCGAATCGCCGAGGCCGGCGGCGCACTCGACATCCTGGTGCACGTCGTCGGAGGTGCGTCGACGCCGGCCGGTGGATTCGCGGTCGTCACCGATGACCAGTGGCTCACCGAGCTGAACCTCAACTTCCTGGGCGCGGTGCGGCTCGATCGGGCTCTTCTCCCGGCGATGATCGAGTCCGGGGCGGGGGTGGTGCTGCACTTCACCTCGATCCAGCGTGAGCTGCCCCTGTACGACGCGTCGCTGGCGTACGCCGCAGCGAAGGCCGCTTTGCGCACGTACAGCAAGGGACTCGCCAACGAGCTCGCGCCGCGCGGCGTACGGGTCAACGCGATCAGTCCCGGTGGGATCGAGACCGAAGCCTACGAACGATTCGTGGACCGGATTGCCGAAGGCAGGGGAATCACGCGGGAGGCAGCCAAGCAGACGATCTACGACTCCCTCGGGGGAGTGCCCCTGGGACGATTCGCGAACACCGGGGAAATCGCCGACCTGGTCGGGTTCCTGGTCTCGGACCGCGCCTCGGCGATCGTGGGTGCCGAGTACGTGATCGACGGTGGAACCGTTCCGACGGTCTGAGCCAGGAGAACCCATGACTACGCAAGCCGTTGCCCGGTCCTCCGCACAGCCGGTCGGACCACCACCACCCTTCGATCCGGAGCTCGCTTCCGTCGTTGAAATGCTGACCAGCCTGCGGCCACCCGACGCGTACCGTTCGGACAACATCGTCGAGATGCGCCAGCCCGTCCCCGGAGTGGAGTCCCCGACCGACGAGACCCTCGCGCGCGGTGGTGCCTACAGCGTCCAGGAGCGGACGGTGCCAGGACCGGCCGGGGAACCGGATATCTCGCTGCTGATCTGTCTCCCGAAGCACGCGACGACCCCGGCCCCGGCGATCTACCACATCCACGGAGGCGGCATGATCGTCGGAGACAACCGGTTCGGCCTGGCCGAGATGATGAACCTGGCGGAACCGTTGGGCATGGCCGTGGTCTCGGTCGAGTACCGGCTCGCCCCCGAGACACCCCACCCGGGTCCCGTCGAGGATTGCTACGCGGGCCTGGTGTGGGTGTCGGAGCACGCCCACGAACTCGACATCGACCCCGAGCGCATCGTCATCGGCGGTGCGAGCGCCGGCGGCGGCCTCGCGGCAGGCGTCACCCTGATGGCACGCGACCGCACCGGCCCGGCCGTCCTGGCCCAGCTGCTCCTGTCGCCGATGCTCGATGACCGCAACGACTCGCCCTCCGCCCGGCAGATGCGCGGCGTCGGTGTCTGGGACAGCTCCTCGAACGAGACCGGATGGAACGCGCTCCTCGGCGACGGCGTTCGCGGAGGACCGGACGTGTCTCCGTACGCGGCACCTTCCCGCGCCGCAGACCTTTCCGGCCTGCCGCCCACGTTCGTCGACGTCGGGTCGGCCGAAACGTTCCGGGACGAGGACGTCGCCTACGCAGGCCGGATGTGGCAGGCGGGCGGCCACGTCGAGCTGCACGTCTGGCCCGGCGGGTTCCACGGGTTCGACGTCGTGGTTCCTCAGGCCGTGCTCTCGCAGGACGCCATCGCGGCTCGAGTGGCATGGCTACGCCGCCAGGTGACCACGGCATGAAAGACGACCGCTGACATCGCGGCCGCGGTAGTCAAACGGCCGAACGCCGGCGGTCGGCCGCCGCGGTGGAGACCAACGCGATGGCCACGATCCGAGCCGTCTCCTCGTCGTCGCCGGTGGTCTCGACGCTGATGGCGCGCCGCGGGCAGGCTTCCCCGGTCATCGGGACAACTCGTCCGTGGGGGTGGCCGGGGAGCCGTCGGTGTCGAGGCCGTAGCGGGCCACCTGCCGGGCCTCCTCGTGGCGACCCAGCCAGACCAGCAGTTCGGGGAGCCACCGAGCGGCGCGGTGATCTCCTCTCTGCGTCTGTGTGAGCAGGATTCGATGGGCCTCGGCGAGTTCACCCTGGGCCACCAACAGCCGTACCAGCCGTTCGGGAGCTTGGAAGTCGTCCGGGCGCTCGCGCACTCTGGCGCGGAGCTCGGTCATCGCGCGACGATCCGCCAGGACGTCGGCGAGCGTCGCTTCGGCAGCGGAGTCGCCGACGTCGGCGCGGGCTCGCAACTCCTCGAGCTCGCCGCGGTCGGCCAGCAGCGCAGCCAGCCGGTAAGCCGCCTGAGTGTCGTGGTTGCCGGCGCGGGCTCGCAACTCGTCGAGTTCGCCGCGGTCGACGAGGATGTCCACCAGCTTGCCCGCGGCTACGTAGTAGTTGCTGGTCCGGGCCCGCAGCCGGTCGGAGTAGGAGTCCACCAGGTCCCGCAGCACGTCGAGGTCGGCCCGGTCGGCAGTCATCTCGTTCCACCGGGTGACCGCACCGGGATCACCGGCGTTCGCGCGGCGGCGCAGCGCCTCCAGGTCACCCCGGTGGACGAGGAAGTCGAGCAGCCGCTCGGTGGCTCGCTCGTCGCCCCTGTCGGCCCGGATGGTCAGCTCGTCGATCCGACCGCGACAGACGAGCACCTCGGCGAGCTTCTCGGCCGCCCTGTGGTGCCCCGCGTCGGCGAGTATGCGCAACTCGTCGATCTCGTTGCGGTTGACGAAGGCCTCCGCGAGCTTGCTCGCGGCTGAGGCGTCGCCAAGGTTGGCCCGGGCCCACAACCGGTCGATGTCGCCGCGACGGATCAGCGCGCTGGCCAGCCGAGCGGCAGCGACTCCGTCGCCCTCGTCGGCCCGGGACCGGAGCTCGTCCAGATCGACGACCAACTCGTCGTGAAGGGAAGCCACCCGCCCATGGCGGTCCTGGCCCGCCTCACGCAGAACCCGCCAGGCACCGTCCGCGTCACCGCGGTCGCCGAGCACGTGCGCCAGTTGACGGGCGGCGTCCGGCACTCCTTGCCGTGCCCTGGCAGCCAGCTCGTCGAGGTCACCGCGGTGGACGAACAGCGTGTTCAACGCCTGGTTCACCAGCTGTGCGTCGAAGCCGGACAGCTTCGACTCGAACTCACGCAGCGCGCCCACATCTCCTTGGCAGGCCAGCACGTCCACGAGGTGGCCGGCACCCCACACGTGGTGGGTGGCGAGCTGGGTGAGCCGGGCCAGCTCGCCCTGGTCGGCGAGAGCGGCTGCGAGCCGGTCGGCGGCCGGCCAGTGGTACTCGGTGAGGGCCTCGAGCTCGTGGAGGGCGCCACGGTGCAGGAACACCATCGAGATCCGGTCGAGCAGCATTTCGCCAGCCCGCTCGGCCAGCGAGAGCAGCTCCTGAAGGTCGCCTCGGTGCGCGAGCACCTGGACCAGGTCCGTCTCGATGTCACCGCCCCGCAGGTCAGCGAGCCGTCGCATCCCGGCCACGTCGCCGCGATGCCGGAGCAGGGTGAACAGGCGCCGGGTGGCCGGAGCGTCCGTGCGGGCGGCCAGTGCCGGCACGTCGCCTCGGCGGGCCAGGTAGTCCGCGAGTCGCTCGCGGGCGGCCGTTTGCTCGCGATTCTCGTAGCGCGACCGGAACCGGTCGGTGTCCGAGGCAGGCAAGACGACGCTGGTCTCGAACTGGGCGCGCTCCCGCAGCTCGCCGGCGTCACCGCGCATGGCGAGGAAGTCGGCCAGCTGTTCGGCGGCGGCCAGGTCGCCACGGTCGGCAAGAGCGCGTAGCTCGTCGGCAGCCCCGCGGTCGGCGAGCACCTGAGCCAGTTCCTGATTGGTGCGCCGACTCGGACCCCATCGGTCCGCGGTAGGCCGGAACCGGGCGCGCAACTCGTCCAGCTCGCCGAGTCGGACGAGCGCTCGGCCGAGGCTTTTCGCCGCGTCCTCCGCGGCGTCGTCACCGATACGGGTGCTGGTGTCGTGGTCGGTGGCCCGGGCTTTCAGGTCGGCGAGACCGGCCGGATCACCGGTGAGGATCGTCCACTGGTCGGCCGCCGCGCGAACGCCGGCGTCGGCGGCGCGCCGGTAGAGCGGCACGGCGTACCGGTACAGCAACCGCGCGCTCGCGCTTTCCGCGACCTGAACCAGGTCGTCGGGATCGGTGAGGTGATCGAGGACCGCCTCCCACACGCTCGCCGGGATGGGCTCGGCGGCCCGGACCCGGCCAACGTGCTGCAGCAGGTAGTCGGCGATCTCGAAACCGAGTAGCTGTCCCATGCCCGGCCCGCCCACCGCGCCGAGAGCCGCGGTGGCGCCGTGCAGCTTTTGTGTCGCATAGGCGATACCGCGCTCGAACCAGTCGGCGGGCGCCTCCGCTCGCTGCCTGTCGGTGCAGTAACCCGGCGCCGCACTGCGCAGCAACGTCCCCGGCAGCGGATGTTCGGCCCCCAACATGGTGACGTCGGCCGCGGCCAGCAACACCGCCCAGGCATACGGATGCACGGTCTTGGCGATCTCCCACTGGCTGACCAACTGCGGAGCCGCGGCCAGCGTCTGGGTCAACCCGTAGCCAACGGAGTCCAACGCGGTGGCCAGCAGCCGGTCCGTCGCCGCGACGGCCTTGGCCCGGCTCTGCTCGGCAGCGCTGAACGTTTCCGGGACGATCAGCACGTCGGCCAGTTCCACGACCTCACGTTCACGACCGTGCAGGTCGGCGCCGTCGTAGGCGGGCGTCTCGGTGTAACGGAGATAGCGGTCCGGCCACAGCGTGCCGACGATCACCACGGGCGACGCGGCGGTCAGCAACCGGCGTACCACCCCGCCCGTCAATCCGCGCTCGCCGCCGAAGCAACGCTGCAGCTCATCCAGCCACAGCACTGTCCGTTGCGGAGGATTCGCGGCCAGCGCGGCGATGTCATCCGGACCCGATGGGTGGATCAGCCACCAGTCCGGCAACACCGCCTGGACGGCCTCGAAGGCGCAGCGGGTCTTCCCGACCGAGGAACCGCCGACGAGCAACACGAACCCACCGCGGTCAGCCGCCCTCGTCAGCAGTGCCCGGACTCCCCGCTTACCGCCGTCCACATCCCGTTGGACGTAAGACGGCAGGTCGCGCTCCACGCCCTCTACCCGGATCGACGCATGCACGCCGAGCCGGCGCGGATCCGCCTCGGAGACGCGAACCGCGGCCGTTGTCTGTCGAACGTTCCCGACGGTTATCGGTGGATCCAGGTTGAGATCGAAACGCGCACCCAGGTCGCGTCGCAGGAGGTCCCGGTCAACCGTCGCCGCAGCCTGCGCGTATCCGGCGGACAACTCCAGCAGGTGCCGCCACAGATCAGTGGCCTGCGCCACCCCACCGACCAACGACGTCAGCTCACCGACCGTGCGGGACCGATCGGCCGGATCGTCGCCTTCCAGGGCAAGGTGGATGAGCCGCAGCGCCCGGAGCAGATCCCAGGACAACTCTTCCCGATCGCCGTCGACACCGACCTGCCCGGCAGCCGCGTCGACGGCCGCATCGAAGGTACGCAAGCGCGCCCGAAGCCGTGCCCGCGTCGCCTGGGGAGCGTTCAGCGCGGCCCGGAACCGGCCGTGAGAACGGTGCTTCCGCGCGTGCCAAGCAAGCGTGGCCACCTCCGCCGAGGCGGTGTGCGGCGCCGCGACGGCCAGGGCCAGCCGCCAGCGGCCGGCATCGAACTCCGCTCGATGATCGACCACCATGCGCACGTAGTCGGCCAGCAGACCAACGAACGACGCGCTGCTCGGCCCGATCGTGGGATTCCGCCGGACCCCCACGAACATCCGCCGCTCCCCGGTGGGGCATGAGCCGACCACCACCAAGTCATCCACCGGGTGGGACGCGCCCTGCTGGAACCGCACCTCGACCGGCATGACCTCGGCGCCAAGCCCGTTGACCGGGGTCTGCCGCAACAAGGCCGCCAACAGGACCGCACCGTACGCGTGCTCGAGAACCACCCCGCCGCCACCCGTGGCGTACGCACTCGCAGCCCGCTTGGCAGCTCCGTCCTTGCGATCGTTGCGGCGAGGCACGCGCCCTATCATGCTCTACCACCCCGAGGCCGATGTTCTGCCACGCTGCACACGGAACGCACGACTCAGTCAACTGTTTGCCGACACCGCGCGTGAGTGGGGGCGTCCGGGTGTTGTGCCGTGGGACCTGGCCGTTCAGTCGGGCACGACCGGTAGGTGGAACCGCATGCGCAGGCCGTGGTCCAGCGGTTCGGCGGCGACCTGCCCGCCGTGGGTCTCCACCACCTGGCGCACGATCGCCAGACCCAGCCCGGAACCGGGCATCGACCGGGCCCGGGTGGAGCGGTAGAACCGGTCGAACACGAACGGCAGGTCGGCCGCGGGGATACCGGGGCCTTCATCGGTGACCGAGAACTCGCCATCGGCCACGGTGATCGTGATCTCGCCGCCGGGTGGGCTCCACTTCACCGCGTTGTCCACGAGATTTCCGATGGCCCGTTCGATCGCGTCCGGGTCGACGTGCACGAGGCACGGGGTCAGGGTGGACGTGAACCGAGGGGCCGAGGTTCGCGCGGCGGCCTTGGCGATCACGGTCTTCGCCACCAGGTCGAGCCGGGTGTCCTCGGTGTGGGCGGTGTTCTTGCCGTACCGGGCGAGGTCGACCAGGTTGTTGATCAACGACCGCAGTTCCCGTGCCTGGCCGATCGCGTCCTGCACGAGCACCGGGGCCTCGGGCGCGCGCAGGCCGGCGCCGTCGGCGAGCAGTTCGAGGTTGGTGGTGAGGCTGGTCAACGGGGTGCGCAGCTCGTGTGAGGCGTCGGCGACCAGTTGCCGCTGTGCCCGCATGGACGCGTCCAAAGCAGTTGTCATGGCGGCGAAAGCCTGACCGAGGTGGCCGATCTCGTCACGTCCGGTCAGGTGGTCGAGGGGCGCGGTCAGGTCGTGGGTCGCGGTGATGTGCTCGACGGTCCGGGTGAGCTGCCGGACCGGCCGCAGCACGCGGCGCGCCGCCAGCCGCGCGGTCACCGCGGCCACCAGACCGCCGCCGATTGTCAGCGCGACCAGCAACGCGGCCAGCGAGGCGAGGATGGCGGCCTGGTCGTCCTGCCGTTGGGCGACCCGCATCAGTCCACCCGGCGGTTTGCCCATCCCGGAGGTGAGGAGGCGGTACTCGACGCCGTTGTAGGTCGTGTCCTGGAAGTACGCCGGCTGCGTGCCGTTGGCGACGTCCGCGTCCCGTTGGGTGATCTCGACGAAGGCCTGCTTCGAGCCGGGGTACACCGGGCCGCCGACGAACTGGACCAGCATGCTGCCCAGTTCGACCGGCTCGTCGATGGGGATCTTGTCGCCGGACTCGGCGACCTTCTGCTTGAGCTGGCGGGCGAGGGAATCACCCTCGCCGATGCTCTGCTTCAGCGACGCGTCGACCTGTTGACGCATGATCGACCGCACGGCCGGGTAGACCACCAACGACGCCACGGCGAGCGCCAGCAGC
This sequence comes from Amycolatopsis sp. cmx-4-61, assembly GCF_046548775.1. Lineage (NCBI taxonomy): Bacteria > Bacillati > Actinomycetota > Actinomycetes > Pseudonocardiales > Pseudonocardiaceae > Amycolatopsis > Amycolatopsis sp. cmx-4-61. Next base: position 230,549 of record NZ_JAEBEI010000013.1, read on the forward strand.
ACGACGACTCCACCCGCGAGGCCAACCCTGGTGCGCAAGGTCATGGTTCTTCCCGTAACACGTATCCCAGGCCGCGCACGGTCTGGATCAGCCGCGGCTCACCGGCGGATTCCAGTTTCCCGCGCAGGTAGGAGATGTAGACCCACAACTGGTTGGATGCGGGCCCGAAGTCGTAGCCCCACACCGATTCGAAGATCAGCTCGCGGCTCAGCACGCGCTGTGGGTTGCGCAGGAACAACTCCAGCAGCGAGTACTCGGTGCGAGTCAGCTCGATCGCCCGACCGCTGCGCTGCACCCGGCAGGTGGTGGTGTCCATCTCGATGCCGGCGAAGCCCAGCACCTCCTGGACCGCGCCGCTGCGCCGCAGCAGGGCTCGCAGCCGGGCCCGCAGCTCGTCCAGCGCGAACGGCTTGACCAGGTAGTCGTCGGCGCCCGCGTCCAGCCCGGCGACGCGGTCCTCGACCAGGTCGCGCGCGGTGAGCATGAGAATCGGCGTCTGGTCGCCACGGCGGCGCAGCCGTCGGCAGATCTCCAGGCCGTTCGGTTCGGGAACCAGCACGTCCAGCACGATCACCTCGGGGCGCGCCCGGCCGAGCTCGTCCAGCGCCTGCACGCCGTCGGCCGCGAGGGACACCTGATAGCCGTCCCGGCGCAGCGCATGCGCCAGCGAGCGGCGGACGGCCTCGTCGTCATCGACCACCAATACCCGCACGCGCCCAGTATGGAGCACCCCACGGTGTCCGGACCGGCCGTCGGCCGGCCCGGACACACCAGCGGAAACGATCACTTCCCGCTCGGCGCCCCGTCCTTGGGCTTGTCCCCCTCCTTCTTGGCGAACTCCTCCTTCACCTTGCGCAGCCCGTCCAGCAGCCGCTGCGGGGTGGTCCCCAGGCCCTTGGCGATGGCGATGAACACCGGATCCTTGGTGACGTCGTCGCCCTTGCCGCCGACCCTGTCGAGGTCCTTGAACACCTGCCGGGCCCGGTCCTCGCCGATCTTCAGCTCGGCGGCCAGCAGCTTGACCACCTCGGCCGGAACGCCCGCCTCCTTACCGGGAACGGGTTTGCCGGGTCCGGGTTTACCGGACAGTGCCGCCAGCACCTTCTCCGCACGGGCAACCGTGATCCCCAGTTCCTTGGCGAACGCGGCGATGGCCGTGGCCTTGTCGCTTCCGTTGACCAGAGCGCGTTTCAGGTTGTCCAAGGCGGTGGTCAGCTGCTTGACCGTCACGTGCAGGCTCGCGGCGACTTCGGCGAGCTGCTCGTCGTTCTTCCTGCCTTCGTCCTTCTTTCCACCGTCCTTCTTTCCACTGTCCTTCTTGCCGTCGTCCTTCTTGCCGTCGGACTGCGCCGACGACGGAGCCGCCGGAGCCGCTGCCGACGCGGCGGCCGCGCCGGTCACTGCCGTCAGGCCGGCCACGATGGCAGCGGCGGCAAGTCTGGTCCGAATTCCCATGTGTCCTCACTCGATGCAGGGCACCGGCCCATCCGGTGCCGCCCCCACCACACCAACTGCACTTCAGCGGGACTTTCACCCGACTTTGGAATCACCTAAGGAACATCGCCGCAGGTTCCGACCGCCACGAGCTTTGCGGCAGAAGAGTGGGTTTCGATCATGGCCGGCCGCCGGGGCTCGACAGTCAACGGCCGAGCGCGTCGAGCGTGGACTGGTGCGGCTGGTCGAGGACGGCTTTCGTCTCGTCGACGAGGTCGGTCAGCCGGGCCACCTCGGCGTCGGTCAGGTCGGCCGCGATGTCGGAGGCGGCGACGTTGGCGCGCAGATGGTCAGGGTTCTTCGTGCCGGGGATGACCACGATGGCGGGGGACCGGCGCAGCAGCCAGGCCAGCGCGACCTGGGCAGGTGTGGCGCCGAGGCGCCGGGCCGGGCCGGTCAGCTCGGCGTAGCCGGCGAGCCGTCCGGAAGCCAGCGGGAAGTACGGGACGAACATGATCTCCTGCTCCTCACAGTCGGCGAGGACCTGCACGCCGCTGCGGTCGAGCACGTTGAACCGGTTCTGCACAGCCGCGATCGGCGTCATCCGCTGTGCACGGGCCAGCATCTGTGGTGACGCGCCGGACAGACCGATCCGGCGGATGAGGCCTTGCTCGCGCAGCTCCACGAGCACACCGAGCGAATCCTCCAGCGGCACATCGCTCGGCGGCGCCGGACCGTCGCCACCGAGCCGCAGGTACGTCAGCTCGCTGACATCCGCCCCGAAGTCCTCCAGCGCCTCGTGGACCTGCCGACGGACGGTGTCGGGATGGTCTGTGATCAGCCACGATCCGTCCGGACCCCGCCCCGCGCCGACCTTGTTGCCGACGATCACCCCATCCGGGAGGGACCGGAGTGCTTCCCCGATCAGCTGGTTGACCGTGCGCGGACCGTAAGCGTTCGCGGTGTCGAAGAACGTCACTCCCAGCTCGACGGCCAGGCGTAGCACCTGCCGCGCAGCCTCCGGGTCCTCGGGTGGCCCCCACACGTTGGGTCCGGCCAGCTGCATGGCGCCGTATCCGACTCGATTCACTGACTGCTCCTGCTCGTATCGACGATACGCCCAGACGCGTATCAGTGTACGTCTCAGTGATACGCGTGATGCCGTAGCATTGCAACCGTGCAGGATGCGAAGACCCGAGCCCGACAGCGGATCATCGAGGTAGCGGCGGAAATTCTCGAGCGCGAGGGCGCCCAGGCGGTGTCGACCCGGTCGGTCGCCTCGGCCGCCGGTATCCGCGCCGCCTCCCTCTACCCGCACTTCGGCGACAAGGACGGCCTGCTCGCAGCCCTGGCCATCCACGGCTTCGACCTCTACCTGACCGACAAGCAAGCGCTGGCCCACACCGACGATCCGGTCGCCGACATGCGCCGCGGCTGGGACGCCCACGTCGAGTTCGGATTGCGCCACCCCGCCCTCTACCTGCTGATGTACGGCACCAACCGCCCCGAGCGCCGGGCACCCGCCGCCGAGAAGGCCAACGCCCTTCTGATGAGGTTCCTCGACCGCACCGCTGCCGCCGGACGCCTCCGCGTCCCGCCCGCCCTCGCAGCTCAGCTCTGCCTGGCCGCGGTCACCGGAGTCACCCTCTCACTGATCGGAACCCCGGCGCCGGAACGCGATCTGGGGACTTCCTCGAGGATGCGGGACACCCTCATCGACTCTCTGATCACCGACCCGGCCCCCGCCCAGGACGGCGACCTCGCTTCACGTGCCCTGGCCCTCGACGCCGCCCTCACCGCCGCGACAGAGAAGGCCATCCCCCTTCGTCCGGCCGAAACGACTCTCCTGCGCGACTGGCTCGACCAACTCGCCCGCTGATCCGCACCGCCACAGCCAGACCGGCCTTGCCCGTGCGCCCCGACGAACGGGGTGGCGTCGTCCGTCACGACGACGCCACCCGTCAGCCCGCCTGTCAGTTGTCCCGGCAGACCGTCACCGGCGGAGTCCACGAGCTCGACCCACCGGTCGGGTAGATCAGGGCTGCGACCGTGACGCACGCGAAGCTCGGCAGGTCCGCCCAGCTGTCGCCGGGGCCGTTTTCGCCGGTGCTCAAGTGGTAGGACCGGTCGGGTGCCGGGAACCAGCCCGACTGACCGCGGGTGGACGTCCACCGCAGCTGGACGTCCACCCACCCGCCCGACCAGTCGTTGCGGTGGTACCGGCTGCTGAAGCCGGTCCACCAGCCGAGGACCTGGTTGAGGTGCAGGCAGAGCTGGTCTCCGTCGCCGGTGACCGTCAGGCAGTGCTCCTGGTCCGGTGGGATCGGCGCCGCGTCCGCGGTGGGACTCAGGCCCACCAGCGTTCCGAGGGCCACCAGCGCGGCTGTCACGATACGTGTTTTCCCCATGGTCTCCCGCTCCTGTCCGGGGTTGGTTTGCCCCATCACGGTGCACGCCGCTGTTACTGTTCGACATCACGGGAAACCGCGCGCGGAAGGTCGGAAACCTGGGTGGTGCCGGAACGGCAGCCAAGGATGATCATGGCTATGGCAGGACGCGTCGGGTGGACAGCGGCCGCGCTCGCGTGGGCGGCCGCGGTGACCGTGGCCGCCTGGCCGGCCACCGAGTCCCCGGTCTGGTTGTACGTTCCCTTGCGGCTGTTGGGTTCGTCGCCATCGTGATCGGTTACCTCGCCTGGAACCGCCCCGCCTGGTCCCGTTCCGGGCACCTCATCGTCCTGCTGGGGGCGACCTACTACCTGGAAGACCTGCAGTTCGCGGCGGCTTATCCGATCGGCTTCTGCCTCGCGTACCTGTGGACGGCTGTCCTGGCGCACCTCGTCCTCACCTGGCCGGGAGGGCGGGCGGAGTCCGCATCCGTCCGCGTCCTCGTGGTGATCTGCTACGCCGCCGCGGTCGGTTCACAGGTGGCCCGCTACCTCGTCGACGCCCCCGCGCCGCGGCGATTCCTGGGCAGCCCGTACGACCACACACCCACGGCCAAGGTGGGCAGTGCCCTGGTCACCGTGCTCGCCGTGGTGGTGGTCCTGGTCGTCGCCCACCGGTGGCTGCACGCCAGCGCGGTGCGCCGGGGGGCGGCCGGACCCGTGTGGACGGCCGTGGTGATCGTCGGCGTGCTGGCCACGCTGCCCGGGATCGCCGGCATCCTGGGGCTGAGCGTGGTGCTCGAACACGGTCTCCGGCTGGGCGCGCTCGCCGGGGCCGTGCTGCTCGTGCCCGTCATCGTGTTCGCGCGAACCGCGTACCTCACCCGGCTGCGCTGGCGCCTGACCGCGCTCGTGCTCGACCCGGAACGCGAACTCGACCCGCCCACCGATCCCGGCGCGGTGCAACGGGAACTGGCGGCGATCCTGCGCGACGAGCAGCTGCGCCTCGCGTACCCGCTGCCCGACGGGTCCCCTGTGGACGTCGACGGCCGGCCGTTCCGGCCGCGCCCCGGCCGGGCGCTGACCACCATCCGGCGCAAGGGCGAGACCATCGCGCTGCTGGAACACGACGAGGCACTCCGAGACGTCGACACGGTCATCGCCACGACCGAGGCGGTCGCGGGCCTGGCGATCGAAAGCGCCCGCCGTTACGCGCTCCTGCTCGCGCAGGTCGAACAGATCCGCACCTCCCGGCTCCGCCTGGCCACCGTCGCGTTCGAGGAACGCCACCGCATCCAACGCGACCTGCACGACGGGGCCCAGCAACAACTCCTCGCCGTCCTCGTCCTGCTCGACCTCGCGCAGCGATCCCGGGGCGACGTCACGGGAACCGTCCGGCAGGCCCATCACCAGCTTAAGGACGCGATCGCCTCGCTTCGCCACCTGACCCAGGGCATCTACCCGGCGACACTGGTCGAACACGGGCTCGCCGCGGCCGTGGAGGGACTCGCCGACGTCGCGCCCATCCCGGTCTCGTTCACGATTCCCCGTACCCGCTGGCCACGGCACCTGGAGGCGACCGCGTACTTCACCGTCTCCGAGGCGCTGGCCAACATCTACAAGCACGCGGACGCCGGTCACGTCCGGATCGAGGTCCGCCAGAACGAGCGCACCGCGTACATCGGGATCACCGACGACGGACGCGGCGGGGCCGACCCGGCGGGCAGCGGGCTGAGCGGCCTGAAGGACCGCATCAACACCGTCAATGGGGTGCTGCGCGTCGAATCCACCGCCGAGCACGGAACCCGCATCACGGCCACGTTTCCCCTGGAGGCACCGTGAGAGTCGCCATCGTCGAGGACGAGCCGCTCTTCCTCGACGCCCTCGCCACGTCACTGGCCAGCCAACAGGTCGATGTCGTGGCCAGGGCACGTCACGCGGACGAAGCGCTCGCCCTCATCGACCACACGGCACCCGACGTCGCCCTGCTGGACATCCGGTTGCCCCCGGGTTTCACCGACGAAGGGCTCCGGCTGGCGGAGCGGGTACGGGCGACATACCCGAGCGTCGGTCTGCTCGTGCTGTCCTCGTACGCCGAGGCCGCCTACGCTGAGCGGCTCATCAGCATGGAGCAGGACACTGCCGCGGTCGGCTACCTGCTCAAGGAGCGCGTCGGCGATGTGGCGGAACTTCTCGACGCGCTGCATCGGGTGGCGGCGGGCGACGTCGTCGTCGACCCGTACGTCATCACCCGGCTGATGTCGCGTCGACGGCGTCACGACCCCCTTGCCGCGCTCACCGCGCACGAACGGCGCGTGCTCGGGCTCGTGGCCCAAGGCCGCTCGAACCTGGGCATCGCCCAGGAAACCGGCTGCCGGATCACCACCGTCGAGAAACACCTCACCGCCATCACCGGCAAACTCGGCCTCACGCAGGTGACGGACCGGCGCAGCGTCAACGTCCGTGTGCTGGCCACCCTGGAATACCTGCGCAACACCGAGTGACCGGCGAACCCGCCTTCATCGGACCGGCACCGTCTGCTCCGCGAACATGGTGCGGCTGGACGACGTCCGACTCGAACTCGAGGTTCCCGGGTTCGCCGAACCACCCCGGGTATCTCCGGCTGGACCAAAGCGACGAGGTCGGACTGCGGCCGGAGAACCAGTCGGTCGTGGGGCGGTGGCTGTTCCACCAGCACGGTGGCGGTGCTGGCGGGACGTGCACGACCCGTGCGAACTCACGCTCGTCGTGCGCGTGCAAAGCGTGCTCGATCCGATGCCGTACCGGTTGGCATCGCACACCCAGATCGCCACCCGGAGAAACCGGCCGATCCGGCGGACCGCTCCGGCCGGGATGCCGCGCTCGATCGCCGTACTCCGAAGCTGTCCGAGATGGTTCACGGCCAAGCACTTTCGCACGTCCGCCGGTGATCATCCGACCGGTAAGTCCGTGAAGACGCGCCGACGGTCGGTCAGGGCTGGGCGGTGCTCCAGTTCTGCTCCACCAGGAGCACCAGATCACGCCGCAAGCCGATCACCGAAGATCGAACCTGGAACGCAGAAAACCCCTCCGACCAGCCACAATGGCTGAAACGAAGGGGTTCCTTACGATGTGGAGCTAAGGGGACTCGAACCCCTGACCCCCTCACTGCCAGTGAGGTGCGCTACCAGCTGCGCCATAGCCCCGAGGCGAAGGTGAACTCCGCATCTCGTATGCCCATACAGTACACGCCGCCCAGAACCCCTTCGCGCGGGGGTCCCCTCAGTCCCGCTCAGCCGCGAGCAACCCGCTGACCAGCACATTCACACCTTATTTTTAGTCCTGTATTGACGACCCGCTGTGGCCGCCGTTACATTTTGCGCGGTTGTGACGCCGAGGTCCCCGCCCGTTACGCCGCGTCTCCAACACCGGGCACACCTCTCGATGACGCCGCGCGTGCGGCAGAGGAGGCTTCGATGACGAGACGGCGGGTGATGACGCTGCTGGCAGCAGCGTCGGTCCTGGTCGGATGCATCACCACGACGACAGCGGCGGCCGCCGTTACCCCGGACGGGTGGTACACCGTGACCGCCGCCAACAGCGGCAAATGCGTCGACGCCCGGGCCGCCGGCACCGCCGACGGGACCGTCGTCCAGCAGTACGCCTGCAACCAGACCGCCTCGCAGCAGTGGCAGTTCCAGGCCACCGGCGACGGCTACTTCCGCATCAACGCCCGGACCAACCCGGCCGCCGCCTGGGACGTCACCGACGTCTCGACCGCCGATGGCGGGCTCGTCCAGCTCTGGACCTACGGAGGCGGCGCCAACCAGCAGTGGCAGGTCGTCGACGAGGGGAACGGCCGCTCCCACTTCGTCAGCCGCAACAGCGGGAGGTGCCTCGACGTCCCCGGTGCTTCCACCGGCGATGTGCAGCTCCAGCAGTACGCCTGCAACGGCACCGCCGCCCAGTCCTTCATGCTGACCCCCGTGAACACGAGCCAGCCCGGCCAGCCCGACTTCGGCCCGAACGTGGTGATCTTCGACCCGTCCATGCCGAGCTCGACCATCCAGAGCCGGCTCGACAGCATCTTCTCCCAGCAGGAACGCAACCAGTTCGGCAGCCAGCGCTACGCCGTGATGTTCAAGCCCGGCACCTACGCCAACGACGTCAACGTCGGCTTCTACACGCAGGTGCTGGGTCTCGGGCTGAGCCCCGACGCCGTCACGGTCAACGGCGCCGTGCACGTCGAGGCCGACTGGTTCCCGCCGCAGAACGCCACCCAGAACTTCTGGCGGGGCGCGGAGAACCTGTCCGTGAACCCGAACGGTGGCGCCGACCGGTGGGCCGTCAGCCAGGCCGCGCCCTACCGGCGCATGCACGTCCGCGGCGACCTGCAGCTCGACGACGGCGGCTGGGCCAGCGGCGGCTGGATCTCCGACAGCAAGATCGACGGCCAGGTCCGCTCCGGTTCGCAGCAGCAGTGGATCTCGCGCAACTCGCAGTTCGGCAGCTGGAACGGCTCGAACTGGAACATGGTCTTCGCCGGCGTCCAGGGCGCGCCCGCCAACACCTTCCCGACGCCGCCGTACACGACCGTCGCCCAGACGCCGGTCGTGCGCGAAAAGCCGTTCCTCTACCTCGACGGCGCCGGCAACTACCAGGTCTTCGTGCCCGGCGTGCAGACCAACGCGTCCGGCACGTCCTGGGCGAACGGCACCGCGCCCGGCACGTCGATCCCGATCGGCCAGTTCTACATCGCCAAGCCCGGCGCCACCGCCGCGGACATGAACGCCGCGCTCGCCGCCGGGAAGAACCTGCTGGTCACGCCGGGTGTCTACCACCTGAACCAGCCGCTGCGCGTCACCCGTCCGGACACCGTCGTGCTCGGTCTCGGCATCGCCACGCTCGTCCCGGACAACGGCGTCACCGCGATGACCGTGGACGACGTCGACGGCGTCAAGGTGGCCGGCCTGCTGATCGACGCCGGCACGACCAACTCGAACACGCTCATGCAGGTCGGCCCGACCGGGTCGGCCGCGGACCACGCGGCGAACCCCACGTCGCTGCACGACGTCTTCTTCCGGATCGGCGGCGCCGCCGTCGGGAAGGCGACGAACAGCCTGGTGGTCAACAGCAACAACGTCATCGGCGACCACATGTGGATCTGGCGCGCCGACCACGCCGACAACAACGCCTACGTCGGCTGGACCACCAACACGGCCGACAACGGGCTCACCGTCAACGGCAACAACGTGACGATGTACGGCCTCTTCGTCGAGCACTACCAGAAGACGCAGGTGGTCTGGAACGGCAACGGCGGCCGCACCTACTTCTTCCAGAACGAGATGCCCTACGACGTGCCGAACCAGGCGAGCTGGATGAACGGCTCGACGCCGGGCTTCTCCGCCTACAAGGTGGGCCCGAACGTCACCAGCCACGAGGCGTGGGGCCTGGGCAGCTACTGCTACTTCAGCACCAACCCGTCGGTCGCCAGCGCGCACGCGTACGAGGCGCCGAACACGCCGGGTGTCCGCTTCCACGACATGGTGACGGTGTCGCTCAACTACCAGGGCACCATCACGCACGTGATCAACAACACGGGCCCGGCGACGCCGTCCGGCACGAAGGCCGTCAACCTGGTGAGTTACCCCTGAATCACCGGCGTGCGCCGTGGTGGCGGCCGCGGCGCACGCCGGTCCTTTGTGGAATACCCCGAACGGGGTGTTCCGGAAGCCGGACGGGGGTAATCGTCGCAGACTGAGGTCCCAATCGATCCGGGAGCGGCAGATGACCTCGTTCGCAGCGTTCACCGTCGTCGAACCCCGCAGGGCCTGGCCGCTGGTGGCCGTCCGCGGTGTGTTCGCCGTGCTCTTCGGGCTCTTCGCGCTGATCTGGCCCGGCGCCACGGTCCTCGTCCTGGCCATCCTGTACGGCGTGTACGCGATCATCGACGGCATCGGCGGCCTGATGCAGGCGTTCCGCCCGGGTGACACCGGTCACCGGGTGGCTTACGGCGTCCTCGGCGCGCTCGGCATCGTCGCCGGGATCCTCGTCCTGGTCTGGCCCGGCCTCACCGTCCTGCTGCTGGCCCTGCTGGTCGGCTTCTGGGCGATCATCACCGGCATCGCCGAGATCGCCGCGGCCGTCCGCCTGCGCAAGCAGATCCGCGGCGAGGCGTTCCTCATCGCGGCCGGCGCGATCTCCGTGCTCGCCGGCGTCCTCATCGTGATCCACCCCGTCGCGGGTGCGTACGGCATCGCGCTGCTCGTCGGCATCTACGCCCTCCTCTACGGGATCGTGCTGCTGGTGCTGGCCTTCCGGCTCCGGAAACTGGGGGACACCACCCCGGCCGCCTGAGTACCGTGCGGGGGTGTCGACCCGCGAACTGGTGGTGCTGGGCACCGCGAGTCAGGTGCCCACGCGCCACCGCAACCAGAACGGCTACCTCCTGCGCTGGGACGGCGAGGGCATCCTCTTCGACCCCGGCGAAGGCACCCAGCGCCAGATGCTGCGGGCGGGTGTGGCCGCCACGGACGTCACGCGGATCTGCGTCACGCACTTCCACGGCGACCACAGCCTCGGCCTGCCCGGGGTGATCCAGCGGCTGTCGCTGGACAAGGTGCCGCACCCGGTCCACGCGCACTTCCCGGCGTCCGGCGCGCACTACTTCGCGCGGATGCGGCACGCGACGGCGTTCTACGAGCAGGCCGACCTGCGGGAACACCCGATCGCCGAGGACGGCCCGATCGCCTCCGGCAAGTTCACCCTCGAGGCCCGGCGGCTGAGCCACCCGGTCGAGGCGTTCGGCTACCGCCTGATCGAACCGGACGGCCGCACGATGCTCCCTGGCAAGCTGGCGGAGCACGGCATCGCCGGACCGGACGTCGGGCGCCTCCAGCGAGAGGGACGACTCGGGAAGACACGCCTCGAAGACGTCAGCACGCCGAGGCCCGGCCAGCGCTTCGCCTTCGTCATGGACACCCGCCTCTGCGACGCGGTGTACGCGCTCAGCGAAAACGCCGACGTGCTCGTCATCGAGTCGACGTTCCTCGCCGAAGACACCCCCCTGGCGCAGGACTTCGGGCACCTGACCGCCCAGCAGGCCGCCCGCGTGGCCGCCGAATGCGGGGTCCGGCAGCTGGTCCTGACGCACTTCTCGCAGCGCTACCCCGACCCGGCGCGCTTCCTGGAAGAGGCGAAGGCGGAGTTCGACGGCGAGATCGTCGTGGCCCAGGACCTGGAGCGGGTCCAGGTGCCGAAAAGACGTTCTTCGCCGATCGGCCGCCACGAGCCGTAGGCTGCATCTCGTGAGCCAGCCGATCCTGATGACCGTCGACGACGATCCCGCCGTGTCCCGCTCGGTCGCCCGTGACCTGCGCCGGCGCTACGGCAAGGACTACCGCGTCATCCGCGCCGACTCCGGCCAGGACGCCCTCGACGCGCTGCGCGAGATCAAGCTGCGCGGCGACGCCGTCGCGGCGATCCTCGCCGACTACCGGATGCCGCAGATGGACGGGATCGCCTTCCTCGAGAAGGCGATGGACCTGTTCCCGCACGCCCGCCGCGCCCTGCTGACCGCCTACGCCGACACCGACGCCGCGATCCAGGCGATCAACGTCGTCGACGTCGACCACTACCTGCTCAAGCCGTGGGACCCGCCGGAGGAGAAGCTCTACCCGGTGATCGACGCCTTGGTCGAGACCTGGAAAGCGGTCGGGGACCGGCCGGTCGAAGAGGTCAAGCTCATCGGCCACCGGTACAACTCGCCGTCGTTCCACCTGCGCGACTTCCTCGCGCGCAACGCGGTCCCGTACCGCTGGTACTCGGTCGACGACGACGAGGGCTGCCGGATCCTGCAGGCCGCGGAGGCGACCGACAAGGACATCCCGGTGGTCGTCACGCCGGACGGGACCGTCCTCAAGAACCCCTCCGGCAGCGAGATCGCCGACGCGGTCGGCTTGTCGACCCGGCCGGCGCAGGAGTTCTACGACCTCGTCGTCATCGGCGGCGGTCCGGCCGGCCTCGGCGCCGCGGTGTACGGCGCCTCCGAGGGCCTGCGCACGGTGCTGGTCGAGAAGAAGGCCACCGGCGGCCAGGCCGGCACGAGCTCGCGCATCGAAAACTACCTCGGCTTCCCGGACGGCGTTTCGGGCGCGCAGCTGACCGACCGGGCCCGGCGCCAGGCGCAGAAGTTCGGCGCCGAGGTGCTGACCGCGCGGGACGTCGTCGGCCTGGAGGCCCGCGGTTCGCAGCGGGTGATCACCTTCGGCGACGGCAGCGAGATCGCCGCGCACTCGGTGATCCTCGCCAGCGGCGTCACCTACCGCGCGCTCGAGGCCGACGGCGTCGAGGAACTGACCGGCCGCGGCGTCTACTACGGCTCGGCGGCGACCGAGGCGCCCGAGTGCAAGGGCGAGCACGTCTACATCGTCGGCGGCGCCAACTCCGCCGGGCAGGCCGCGGTGTTCTTCTCCCGGCACGCCAGCGACGTCACGATCCTGGTGCGCGGCGAGTCACTGGAAGCGTCGATGTCGCATTACCTGATCGAGCAGATCGCCGGTATCGAAAACATCCACATCCGCACGCGCACCACGGTCAAGCAGGTCCACGGCGACGGGCACCTCGAGCGGATCACGCTCTGCGAGAACGGCGTCACCGAGACGGTGGAGTCCGGGCACCTGTTCATCTTCATCGGCGCCGCCCCGCGCACCGACTGGCTCGGCGACGCCATCCACCGCGACGACCACGGCTTCGTCTGCACCGGCCCCGACCTGCTGTCCGCCGGGCAGCGGCCGGCGGGCTGGCCACTCGACCGCGACCCGCACTACCTCGAGTCGTCGATCCCGGGCGTGTTCGTGGCCGGTGACGTGCGGTCGCAGTCGGTCAAGCGGGTGGCCTCCGCGGTCGGCGAAGGCGCGATGGCCGTGACGCTGGTACACCGGTACCTGGAGGAACAATGAGCGCACTGCCGCGGGAAGAGCTTCGCGGGCTCTTCCTGTTCGAACACCTTTCCGAGGACCAGCTCGACTGGGTCGCCGACCACGCCGTGCTCGAGCAGTACGAGGGCGACTCGACGATCATCAACGAGGGCGGCGAGGCGACCTGCTTCTACGTCCTGCTCGGCGGCGCCATCCGGATGACGCGCATGGTCAGCGGCACCGAGGTGGAGACCAACCGGTCCGACCAGCGCGGCGCCTACTTCGGGGCGACGCAGTTCTTCGTCCACCAAGAGGCGGAGCACACCTTCGGCACCACGGTGCGGGCGCTTTCCGACGTCACGTTGCTCGCGCTGCCGTCGAAGGAGTTCTCCGTCGAGTTCCGCAAGTGGTTCCCGATGGCGACGCACCTGCTGGAGGGCATGTACCTCGGCTGGCGCAACAGCGACACGGTGATCGGCTCGCGCCGCCGTCTGCTGGCGCTGGGCGAGCTGTCGGCCGGCCTGACGCACGAGCTGAACAACCCGGCCGCGGCCGCCGTCCGGGCGACGTCCGCCCTGCGCGAACGCGTCGCCGGAATGCGGCACAAGCTCGCCTTCCTGGCCAAGAAGGACATCGAACCCGAGCTGCTCTACCAGCTCATCGACGTCCAGGAACGCCTGGTCAAGCAGGTCGCGCAGGCCGAGAAGCTGACGGCGATGCAGCAGGCCGACCGCGAGGACGAGATCACGGACTGGTTCGACGACCGCGGCATCGACGGCGGCTGGGACCTCGCCGACATCTACGTCCGCGCCGGCCTGACCACGGCCGACCTGGACCACGTGCTGGAGCAGGTCGGCGACACGTTCATCGACGGTGCCGTCCGCTGGCTCGCCTACGCGCTCGAAACCGAGATGCTGATGGGCGAGATCGAGGACTCCACCACGCGGATCTCCGCGCTGGTCGGCAAGGCCAAGCAGTACTCGCAGATGGACCGGGCGCCGCACCAGTGGGTCGACGTCCACGACGGCCTCGACTCCACGCTGGTGATGCTCTCCGGCAAGCTCGGCGGGATCCGCGTCGTCAAGGAGTACGACCGCAACCTGCCGAAGATCCCGGCCTACCCGGCCGAGCTGAACCAGGTGTGGACGAACATCATCGACAACGCCCTCGGCGCGATGGCGGGCGAGGGCACCCTGACGTTGCGGACGTGGGGGGAAAACGAGCAGGTCCGCGTGGAAGTCGGCGACACCGGCCCGGGCATCCCCGCGGACATCAAGCCGCGGATCTTCGAGCCGTTCTTCACGACCAAGCCGGTCGGCGAGGGCACCGGGCTGGGCCTGGACATCTCGTGGAAGATCGTCGTCGAACGGCACCAGGGCGACCTGCGTGTCGAATCCGAGCCCGGGAACACCCGGTTCGAGGTCTGCCTGCCGACGGTCGAGCAGGCCTCGCTCTGATGGCTGCCGTCCCGACGGTCACGACCGAACTCGGGGCGCTGGTCGGGCTGGCGGGCGACGGTGTCCGCGTCTGGCGCGGGATCCCGTACGCCCGCCCGCCGGTCGGCGAGCTGCGGTGGAAGGCGCCGCAGCCGCCGTCGCTCTCCGGTGGTGTGCACGTCACGACGGAGTACGGGCCGCACGCGATGCAGCCGCCCGACCCGCTGAACCCGGCCGCGGTGTGCGACGAGGACTGCCTGTACCTCAACGTCTGCACGCCCGAGGGGCCCGCGCCGGAGGGCGGGTGGCCGGTGCTGTTCTGGCTGCACGGCGGCGGGTACCGCGTCGGCCACGGCGAGCAGCTGGGGGACGGCGAGGAGTTCGCGCGCGCCGGGATCGTCGTGGTCACCATCAACTACCGGCTCGGCTCGCTCGGCTTCCTGCACCTCGGCGGGGTATTCGGCGCGTCCGAACCGGACGCCGGCGTGTGCGGCTTCCTGGACCAGATCGAGGCCTTGAAGTGGGTGCGCCGCAACATCTCCGCGTTCGGCGGGGACCCGGCGCGGGTCACCGTCTACGGCGTTTCGGCGGGTGCGAAGAGCGTCGGCAACCTGATGGGCAGCCCGCTCGGTGCGGGGTTGTTCGCCCAGGCCATCAGCAGTTCCGGCGGCGCGGACCACGTGGCGACGCCGGAGGCGGGGACGGCGCTGGCCCGCCGGCTGCTGGACGAGGTCGGCTGCCACGACCTCGCCGCATTGCGGGCGTTGCCGGCCAAGGAGTTCGTCGAGGCGCAGGAACGGATCCTGAGCGGGTTCCAGGCGCTGTGGCTGTGGCGCCCGACGCTGCACCCGCGCGTGCTGCCCGAGGTGCCGATCGGGCCGATCCGGCGGGGGAGCGCCGCCGGGATCCCGCTGCTGATCGGCTGCAACAGCAACGAAGGCAGCACGTACGCGATGATGCTCGGCGACGACGTCGCCACCGCTCCGGCTTCCGGGGTGCTCGCGGGGATCCTCGGCGATCCGGGTGCAGCGCGGCTGCTCGAGACCTACCTTCGCCGGGTTCCGGACATGAAAGCCGCGCGGATCGCCGCGATGGGCGACGAGCGGTACGGCATCCCGACGCAGCGGCTCGCCGACGCCCAGGCCGCGCACGCTCCCGTCTACCGGTACCGGATCGACATCGCCGCGCCCGGGGTGCCCGAGCAGCTCGACGGCGGCCACGGCACCGAAACCACCATGGCGTGGAAGGTTCCGCTTCCCTTGGCAGCACAGGGAACCGCGGTCAATCCGGCGCGCGAGCGGGCGGCGCTGCTCATCCACCGTTGCTGGGCGGGGTTCGTGCGCGACGGCGTCGCGTCCGCCGACGGGCCCGAATGGCCGTTGTACGGGCCGGAACTGCGGTCGGTCATGGTGTTCCGGGAAGACACCGACCTGGTGCTCGATCCTCGAGCCGAAGAGCGTGCGGCCTGGGGTGACGTCGAGTGGGCCTCGGGCACCTGGTTCCCGGTTTCCTTGCCGGGCAACGGTTTTCCGGATGTACCCGTGTGAGTGATGAGTTCGAACGCGCGTTCGAGTAGCTTGGCGGATGTGAGCCATTCCGGCTCACATCGGCGAAGGGGGAGCTATGGACGCGCACCGAGTTTCGGCAGGGTCAGGGTCATGGCTGCGGTGGTCAGCCAGCTCAGCAGGTCCGGCAGGGGAATGCGGGAAAGGCGGTCCGGCCATTCCTCCGCCACTGTGTGCAGCACGAGTTCGTCGTGCCGCGGCTCCACCTTCGTCAGCTTCAGCCCGGGTGGGAGTTCCGGCAGGGGAAGCACGATGGGGCGGAAGCCCCGGGGCGGCCGCAGCTGCCGCTGTCCGATGTGGAGGGTCTGCGGCACGAGCAGCACGCCGTCCGCCGCCACCTGCGGGCGCAGCGTCAGGTGGCCCCAGCGCGGTCGCTTGGCCCAGTGGATCCGCAGCAGGCCATCGTCGGCCGGGCTCGCGACGATCCCGGGGCGGGCTTTCGCCACCCGGTCCCGCAGCACATCGGCGGAGACGGCGATCGCCAGCTGCACCCGCGCGGGGTTGGCGGCCGGCGTGGGCAGCGAGCGGAGGCGGACGTCTTCGGCGAGCACGGTGACGCGGCGCAGCAGAATGCGGCCGCCGTCTTCGGGCTCCGGCCAGTCGACGTCCTCGGCGACGATCCGGACGTCGCCGAGGCGACCGGTGGCCAGCCGGAGGCTGTCGGCCGGGTAGTCGAGTTCGGCGAGGGTGAGGCCGACTTCGCGGTCACCCACCTTCGCGGTCAGCCGGCGGCCGACGAGCTGTTCGGTGACGGTGCGCGCCAAGGCGGCCGGCGTGACCGGGACGTTCGGCAGCAGCGAACGCCCGGCCGCGGCCAACCCGGCCAGCTCGGGCCACGGTGACCAGCCGTCGAACCACCTGCCGTCGCTCATCCGTCCAGTGTCGCCCACGGACACCGGCGGCGGCGACGGCGGGTGGTTCCCGGCCGGGCCAGCGGATCGCCTCCGGTCACCGGCCCGCGAAGCGGGCGATGATGCCGGTGATGACCAGCCAGAACACCGCGGCCAGACCGTAGTCGAGGATGACGGCCAGGCTGGGGCTGTCCACCGGGAAGAGGCCAGGCCAGAACAGGGCGAGAGGAACCGCCAGTGACTTGATGAACTGGAAGAAGGCGTTGCCGGCATTCGCGCCGGCCAGCACCATGATCATGTAGAGAACTTCGATCCCCGCGAAGATCGCGCCGATCGCCGTGATGACCCGCACGGCCGTGTTCCGTCTGGTGGTGGTTCGCCAAGGAGACATGCCGCGAAAATTCCCGGATCGGGTGACTGATCAAACGCTCTGAAGCCCAGATTGCGCCGTTCGGCCGCTTCCGTTGCTCTCCGCGGCTCGCTTGCCACAGGTGGTGACCAGATCAACCCTCGGACTCCTCAGACCCGCAGCAGGAGGCTCACCCGTCACGCGGTTAACCACCCGGCTGGGTAATACACTCGACGGCACACTCCAGTTCCGCCGAGCAACCGGGCGCGACCCAGTCCCGCACAGCGAGCCCGACCGACGTGAACACCGTCCGCCCCGGACGATCGTCGCCGGCCGGCCTCGATGCACGCGGACCTACCGCCGAGCGCGCCGTGCGCCTGCCGCAGTAGCTCCTGCCGGGTTGGCTCGGCGGCGGTTCGGGGCGCATGCGGCGCCTGGCCACGCGGCCGGTGCGGTCGACTCGCTTCAGGGGGCGCGCTCCAGTTTCGCCGAGCAGCCGGGGGCACGACCCAGTCCTGCACAGCAAGCCCGACCGACGTGAACAGCGCCAGCCTCCGGCGATCGGCACCGACCGGCCTTGCGATGAACGCGGACCTACCACCTGGTGGACCGCCCGGCCGCCGGAGCCGCCGCAGTAGCTCCTTGCCGGGGTGGCTCGGCGGCGGCTCGGTGCGCACCCGGCCCCAGCCCGCGCGGCGGCGGTCGACTCGCTTAGGGGCGCGCTCGAGTTTCACCGAGCAACCGGGTCACGGCTCAGCCCTGCACAACAGCCGACCGACGCGAAACCCGCCGACCCGGGCGATCGGCAACGGTCGGCCTGCCGATGAGTGCTACCACCTGGTGGAGCCGCGCGGCCGCCGGAGCCGCCGCAGTAGCCCCGGCTGGGTCGGTGCGGTCCCGGCGCAGACAGCAGTCAGTGGCGGCCCCAGCCCACCCGGCGGCGCGGTCGACTCGCCTCAGCGGCGCACTCCAGCTTCGCCGAGCAACCGGGCCACCGCCCAGTCCTGCACAGCAAGCCCGACCGACTTGAACACCGTCCGTCCCCGAACCACCGGAGGCGTCCGCAAAGCCGACCCCAGCTCGATCAGCCCACCAACGTCCAGCACTCCGGTGTCCACCGCGTGGATCACCTCGCCCGCCTCCTCGAGCGCGGCACCGACCTGATCCACCACCACGCACCCCGCGGTGGCGAGCAGTTCGGCGGGCAGTTCCCGCATGGACGGCAGGTAAGACCCGATCGCGTTGACGTGCACCCGTGGCGGCAGGTCATCGGCAGCGAAGAGAGGAGTACTCGACGAAGTAGCACAACAGACGATCTCGCATCGGACACCGCGTCCGGGGCGCTCGAAGCCACCCGCACCGCCACCTCCGGGGACTCGGCCCGCAACCGCTCCGCGAACGCCGAAGCGCGCGAGGCGTCCCGGCCGAACACCGCCACGTGGCGCACCGGGCGCACCGCCGCCACGGCACGGACCTGGTCGGCGGCTTGCGCCCCGGTGCCGAGCAGGGCCAAGCGGCTCGCCGAAGGCGCGGCAAGCAGGTCAGTGGCGACCCCGGACACCGCGCCGGTGCGCAGGGCGGTGATCTCGACGGCGTCGGCGACCACCTGACCCTCGGCCGTGTTCCACACCAGCGTGCCCAGGATCATCGGCGTCCGGCCGGGGACCAGGTTGAGCGTCTTCACCACGGTCGTCGAGGACGGGGTGTGGCAGGCGGTCATCACGAGCGTCGTGGCGCCGGCGAAGGACATCCGTTGCGGCACCACGAAACGGCCGGCGGCGAGGTCGAGGAACGCCTCGCGCACCGCTTCGACGGCGGCCGGCATCGGCACGGCCCGGCGGACGTCGTCGGCGTCGAGCATGCGCGGCCCCTCCGGCATCGGAACTGCCGCTAGCCTGTCGGCATGCCCGAGGCCACGCAAGAGGACCAGCGGTTCTTCCGCGACGACTGGTACGGGGAGGAGATCACCGGGCGGCACTACGTGCGGTGCGAGTTCCACGAGACCGACCTCTCCGAGGCCAGCACCCGGAACGCGGTCTTCACCGACTGCGTGTTCGGCAACGTGCGCTTCAACGCGTCGCGGCACACGGACTCGGCCTTCACCGGCTGCGCCTTCAAGCGGTGCAGCTTCTTCGACGCCGAATTCACCGGGTGCAAGTTCGTCGGCGCCACGTTCACCGAGTGCGAGCTGCGGCCGCTGCGGGTCACCGGCGGGGACTGGTCGTTCGCCGGGCTCGCGGGCGCCGACCTGCGGACGGTCACCTTCCAGGGCGTCCGGATGCGGGAGGCCGACCTCACCGGGGCGAACTGCGGCGGCGCGACGTTCGCCGACGTCGACCTGTCCGGGGCGATGCTGCACGCCGTCAAGCTGCCGAAGGCCGAGCTGCGCGGCAGTGACCTTTCGGCGCTCGACCCGCTGAACGCCGAGCTGGCCGGGGCGATCGTGTCACCCGAACAGGCTGCGGTGCTCGTCACGTCGCTCGGGCTGCAGGTCCGGGCGTAGGCTCGTCGCGATCGGGAAGGGAGCGCCGCATGGGCGTCGTGACACCGGGTTTCCAGGGCCGGGCCCGCAGTGGCAACCCGCGGCTGCCGCCGGGGCAGTACCTGGCCGAAGACTTCCCGGTGCTGTCGGCGGGCCCGACGCCGCGCGTGCGCACCGAGACGTGGGAGTTCACCGTCACCACCGAGACGGGGGACAAGCACACCTGGAGCTGGGCCGAGCTGATGGCCCTGCCCAGCGAGAAGCCCACAGTGGACATCCACTGCGTCACCCAGTGGTCCAAATTGGACACCCGCTGGCGCGGCGTCTCGATCGACACCCTCGTCGGCGGGCTCGCCACCGAGGCCGACTACGTCATGGTGCACGCCTACGGCGGGTACACGACGAACCTGCCGCTGGCCGACCTGCTCGACGGCCAGGCCTGGATCGCCTACGAGTACGGCGGCAAGCCGCTGACGCCCGAACACGGCGGTCCGGCGCGGCTGCTCGTGCCGCACCTGTACTTCTGGAAGTCCGCGAAGTGGGTGCGCGGGCTGGAGCTGAAGACCCGGGACGAGCCGGGCTTCTGGGAAAACGCCGGCTACCACGACTACGGGGATCCATGGCGCGAACAGCGGTATCAGGGCGACTAGCCTGGCGGGTCGCCCGCCTGGCCGAATTCCGCGACGAGACGCCGACGGCGCGCACGCTCGTCTTCGACCTGCCCGGCTGGCCGGGGCACCTGGCGGGCCAGCACGTCGACGTCCGGCTCACCGCCGCGGACGGCTACCGCGCGCAGCGCAGCTACTCCCTCGCCGCGCCGGCCGACGGCGACCGGGTGGAGCTGACGGTCCAGCGCGTGGCCGACGGCGAGGTGTCCGAGCACCTCACCGGCCCGTACGCCATCGGTGACCCGGTCGAGATCCGCGGCCCGATCGGCGGCTGGTTCGCCTGGCGCCCGACGGACCCGGCCCCGGTCCTCCTGATCGCGGGCGGCTCGGGCATCGTCCCCCTGATGGCGATGATCCGCGCCCGCCGCGCGGCCGGCGTCCGCACGCCGTTCAAGCTGATCTACTCGCTGCGCACCCCGGCGGAGCTGTACTACGCGGACGAGCTGCGCACGCCGGTGGCGGGCGTGGACGTGACGTACGTGTACACGCGCGAGCTGCCCGAAGGGCGCGCGGGAATTCCCCGCCGCATCGACGTGGCCACGATCAACACGGCGGGCTGGCCGGCCGAGTTCGGCGCCTCCTGCTTCGTGTGCGGCCCGACGGGCTTCGTGGAGACGGTGGCGGACATCCTGGTCGCCCTGGGTCACGACCCGCACCGCATCCGCACGGAACGCTTCGGCCCCAGCCGCGACTGACCGGCCCAGGCTCACCCAACCCTGTTTGACCGGCCGAATCGTGGCGAGGCATCCGACGAATAGTGGACGTCGTGCCCCGGTGAGCGGGAAATTGTCGACATCGCGCGTCAGAGATCCTATCTTTCC
Organism: Amycolatopsis sp. cmx-4-61; assembly: GCF_046548775.1. Taxonomy (NCBI): domain Bacteria; kingdom Bacillati; phylum Actinomycetota; class Actinomycetes; order Pseudonocardiales; family Pseudonocardiaceae; genus Amycolatopsis; species Amycolatopsis sp. cmx-4-61. The sequence goes on from NZ_JAEBEI010000013.1 coordinate 251,438, forward strand.
CTCATGCTGACCAAGTGGGGCTCGACGCGGCGCCGCACCGTGGTGACCGTTCTCCTCGGCGTGGGCGCGCTGCTCGCCACCGCTCCGGTGGCCGCGGCCGGGCCCGAGGCCGCCAACCGGGACGTCTACGTCTCGCCCGACGGGGCCGATCGGGCGCCCGGTACCGCGGCTCACCCCGTCCGGACGCTCGACCGGGCCCGCGACCTCGTGCGGCAACGCGCCCCGCACCTCACCCGGGATCTCACCGTGCACCTCGCGCCCGGGGTCTTCCGGCTGACCGCCCCGCTGCTGCTCGACGCGAGGGACTCCGGCGGCAACGGCCACCGCGTCATCTGGCAGGGCAGCGGCGACACCGAGCTGAACGGCGGCGTCCGGGTCACCGGCTGGCGCCCGGTGCCGGGCCGTCCCGGGCTGTTCGCCGCGCCCGCGCCCGCCGGGCTCGACAACACGCGGCAGCTCTACGTCGACGGGGTCCGCGAGCAACGGGCCCGCGGCCCCCTGCCGGTGACCGTCAAGGCCACCGCCGCCGGCTACACCGCCAGTGCCGACACACTCGCCCACTGGCGCAACCCCAAGGACGTCGAGTTCGTGTACGTCGCGGGTGAGGCGCTGTGGAACGTCCAGCGCGACGGCCTCGGCCAGTGGACCGAACCGCGCTGCCCGCTCGCCGCCGCCGAGGGCACGACGATCACCATGGCCGGCCCGTGCTGGGACAACTCGACGAAACGCGTGCTGTTCCCGGACATCCCCGGCCGCAGCGTCAACATGGTCGGGCCCGCGGACCTCACCAACGGGCGGCACCCCACCTACGCCGAGAACGCCTTCGAGCTGCTCGACGCGCCGGGCGAGTGGTACCTCGACCGGTCCGCGCACGTCGTCTACTACCTGCCGAAGCCGGGCCAGGACCTGCGCCGCGCGGACGTCGAAATGCCGGTGCTGGAGAAGCTGCTCGACGCCCGGGGCATCCACGACGTCGCCTTCCGCGGCCTGCGCTACTCCTACGCGACCTGGCTGACCCCGTCGTCGCCCGAGGGCTTCTCGGAAATCCAGGCGGGGTACACCATCACCGGCGCCGACGGCTGGGCCGTCCAGGGCCTGTGCCAGTTCGTGCCCGGCGGCACGTGCCCGTACGCGTCCTGGACGCGGGAACCCGCCAACGTCTCCGTTTCGCACGGCCGGCGCGTCGAATTCGGCGACAGCGTGTTCGCCCACCTCGGCGGCGCCGGGCTCGATCTGGTGGACGGCACCAAGGAATCCCAGGTGCGTGGCGACATCTTCACCGACATCTCGGGCAACGGCGTGCAGATCGGCGGCGTCGACAAGCCGGTCACGGACACCGACGCCGACGTCGTGCGGGACATTCAGGTCACGAACAACCACCTCTACGGCCTGCCGCGCGAATTCCACGGCGGCGTCCCGATCGTCGACGGCTACACCGTGCGGAACACTGTTTCCCACAACCAGATCGACCACGTCGCCTACTCGGCGATCTCACTGGGCTGGGGCGGCTGGCCGGACAAGATCAAGCGTCCCGCGACGCCGAACCTGTCGCACGACAACGTGGTTTCGGACAACCTGATCTTCGACTACATGCAGATGCTCGACGACGGCGGCGGCGTGTACACGCAGGGCATCACCGGCAGCTCGCTGGACGACGGCGAGAAAGTGACGGGCAACGTCATCCACGACCAGTGGGGCCTCGGCAAGGGCGTCTACACCGACAACGGCAACACGTACGAGACGATCCGCGGCAACGTCCTCTACGACATGGCGTACGCCAATGTCGGCACAGTGCACGTCGACTACCGCGACGACCTGGGCAACAACGACCCGACCCTGATCGAGGGCAACTATTGGGAGCAGGGCGACCGCGACAAGACGGACAAGGGCGCGATCACCCGCGGCAACCAGCTCCTCGCCCGCCCGGCGGACGCGCCGCCCGCGATCGTGGCGAACGCGGGCCTGGAACCGCCTTACCGCAAGCTCCTCACCCAACAGGTCGGTGGTCGCGCACCGGCCGAAGCACCAACGCGGATCGGCACGTTCGCGGTCCCGGGAAAGCTCTACGCGACTTGGAACCCGACGTTCGCGTTCAACAACGCACCAGTGACGGAATACGTGCTGACGGCATCGGGCGGCGGCCGCACGTATACGGCAACTGTCACCGCAGCCGACTTCGCAAAGCGCGCGTACGCGGAAGTGCCCGGCCTGACGGACGGAACACCGTACACGGTGACAGTCGCAGCGCGTAACGCATTCGGCGCGAGCGAGCCATCCCTGCCCGCGGCCCCGGTGACACCGGCCCCGAAACCCGGTGCCCTGCCGGGCATCCCCACAAGCGCCCGCGCATTGCCGAGCACGAACGCGGCCTCGATCCGCTGGAATCCCCCGTCCGTGGCAGGCGACACCCCGGTACTGGGCTACGTGATCACGGTATCGGACGGCCGCACAATCCCGGTGGAGGGCCGCGACGCACTGGTGACGCAGCCAACGACCAAGGGAATGACCAGAGTGGTGAACGGCCTGAACCCGGCAACAACGTACACATTCACGGTGGCAGCGCAGACGGCAACCGGAACCGGCCCGGCGGCCAGTTTCACCACCACAACGGCGCCTGCCTGACCGCCCGAGCCTCGTTGTCCACAGCCGCCCTCCGATGTGGACAACGAGGCCCGTGGACCGTCATTCCCAGCCTTTTGTCGCCCACCCCCGATAGACTGGACCTGGGGACGCCCCCCGGAGAGGGCGGGGGTCGGCGAAATCTTTCGGCGTGCTGTAGGGCGGCCACGACTCTCGCCGATCATGTGATTGCCGAATTTCCATGGTCGTGTGAGAGTCGTGCCCGCTGCGCCTTCGGGGCTGATTCCTGCCGTGCTCGGTCGCGGGGCCCGGGCGGATAGTCGCCACAGACGCCTTGCAGACCACAGCCGACTATGCGCGCTACCTACTTGAACGCGGCGCCGACTAGATGCTCGCCTTCAAAGAGACAAAGGAAAGGAGCGCGCCTTCACCGGCTAAGCGGCTATCGACTTTCCCATGCCGCGCACGCATCCTCACCGCGCAACGCCGCCCACCCGTCTGCCGGAAAACTTCGCCGGAACCCCCACTGAAGAGGGCGGGGCCAGTGGAGGCACTTCCGTGGGACGTGCGTCGTCCTGGTCGCCACCGGTGACCAGGACCCAAGCGCACCGAGCGCCAGCCCGCGTTACGGACGAGCTCGGGTCAGCCACCTGTCCAGCTACAGGACTACCACTTCGACAAGCCCGTCAACCTGCAGCAAGCGCAGGCGGTGGCCCCCCAGCAGCATCGCGGACATCCCACAGCCCGACCCCAAGCACCAAAAGCCGGCCGCCTAAGGAGCATCCGGGCGCGCCAGCAACTCGCGCAGGGTCGCCAGCAGCTCCCGTCGATCAGCCGCCCCCAGCTTCCCCCGGATGCGGGCCATGTGGTGCTCCACCGTCTTCCCGGAAATGAACAGCTTGCTGCCCGCCTGCTTGTACGTCAGCCCCTCCACCACCAGCCGGGCCACTTCCAACTCGCGCTCGCTCAGCGCCGCCAAGCCCGTGCCCGCCGCCGGCTCCGAAGACGTGCCCGGTTCGCGGCGGGCCGCCGTTCCCTGGAACTGGCGGGCCGCCTCCAGGAGCTGGACCATCGCCTTGCGGTCGGAGGTGCGGATCGCCGCCTGGCCGGCCAAGCGGGCCGCGTCCCAGCGCAGGCCCAGGTCGTGCAGCTCGGCCGCCGCCGCGGAGATCGTGTCGGGGGCGGCCGTTCCGCCGAGTACCGCCAGCCAGCCCTGGGCCGCCGTCGCCAAAGCTCGGGGGTAGCGGCCGCAGTGGGCGTGCGTTGTCAACGTTGCCAAATGGGCCTCGACCGCGTCCGCGTCCTCCACCGTGATCGCCGCGTGGAGCTCGTGCCAGACCAGCGAGACCGTCCACAATGGGGGTTCGCCGAGGCGGGCGAGCAAGCTGTGGGCGCGCTCGAACTGGCCCGACAGCTTGGCGAACGCTCCCGTGCGGGCCGCGGCGATCGCCAGCTCGCCCAGGGGCAGCAACGTGAACAGGTCCGTCTGCTGCCGCATCGAGGCCTGGTACGCCCGGTTCCACGATCGCTGCAGCCCGACCAGGTCACTCGCCCGCCGCGCCAAGCCGAGCTCCAGCGTCGCGAAGAACAGCTCGTCGCGCGCTTCCAACGCCCGGCCCGCGACGGCGTCACGGTGTTCCGCGGCCGTCGCCAGGTCGCCCGCCGTCATCGCGACCCAGCCCAGCAGCAACCGGTGGCGGACGGCCAGCAGGTCGCCGCCGGTTCCGCCGGCCAGCGCGCGGGTGAGCACCGACTCCGCCAGCGCCAGCTCGCCCGTGTGCAGCGCGACGAGCGCGGCCAGCGCCGCCGGGCTGTCCGGCAGCAGCATGCCGCCCAGCGCCGGCTCCAGCATCGTGGCCGCGCCCAGCAGCGTCGACAACGTCTCCGTCGCGCAGCCGGACACCGAATCCACGATGCCGCGGGCCATCCGGGTGGCCGCGCCGGCGAACAGCGTCGGTGCGACGCCCGGGGTGGGGGAGTCGAGCAGACGCCGGGCGCCCTCGAGGTCGCCCGTCCCGAGCAGCGCCGTCGCCGAGAACGCGTCGGCGCGGCCCGCCCAGTGGTACAGCTCGGCGCTGCGGGCCAGTTCGCCGCGGTGGGCCAGCACGGTCGCCGCGATTTCCGCGCCCGCCGCGCGGGTTTCCGCGTCGGCCGCGCCGAGCATCCCGTCGCCGAGCCGCAGCGCGGTGTCGAGGTCGCCGGACAGCGCGGCCGCGCGTGCCCAGCCCGCCGTGACGGCCGCGGAGCGGTCGCCCGCTTCGGCGGCGGCTTCGAACAGCTGCGCTGCCAGGCGCGCGTCGGACGGCAGCGCTTCCGCCGCCGCGGCGGCGAACGCGGCGGCCGCGGACGCGCCGGAGGTGCCCGTGCCCAGCAGGGAGCGGGCCAGGTCGAGCACCGGCAGGCCGTTGGCCAGCTGCAGCTCGACCAGCCGCTGCACCGTCGTCAGCCGGCGCGCGGGCGGGCCGAAGTCGCGGATCGCGGCGGCCGCCAGCGGCAGCAGCGTGTCGTCGGGAGCGAGCAGACCGGTCGCGCGGGCCGCCTCGACGATGGCCGGCAGCCGGTCGGGGCCGCGGTCGAGCAGCGCGCACAGCAGGTCGAGGTTGCGCCCGGCGCCGGCCTCGGCCGCGATCAGGTAGCGGAGGACGTCGTCGTCGAGCTCGTCGAGCTCGGGCCGGAACTCCTCCAGCCGCCCGAGCAGCGCGCGCTCCGCCAGCCGCGGCACCCCGCCGCTGCGGGCGTGCAGTTCGGCCGCGGCGGCCGGGTCGGCGGGCGCACCCGTCACCGCGGACATCAGCCGTGCCACGTCTTCGACGCCGAGCGGGCCGAGCTGCAGCAGCGTCCAGCCGGGCGCCACCGCGGCCGGCCGGTGCGCGACGACGATCGGCCCGTCCGCGTCGGCGAGCAGCTCCTCGAGCTGGTCGGGGCCGAGCCGGTCGGCGTCGTCGACCAGCACGGCGTCCACACCGGCTTCGCGGTACCGGCGGTCGAGCGCGGCGAGCAGCACGCTCTTGCCGTAGCCGCCGGGGGCGACGACGGCGAGCCGCAGCGGGGCGGCCGGCTCGGCCGCGACACGGTCGAGCAGCTGCCGCGCCGCCGGGTGCACGGGGACCGTGTGCGGCGGGGGAACCTGCGTGAGCAGTGTGTTCAACAGTGACCTTCACCGGAGGGGACGCAGTGGGTGGGGGCGGGAGCGGGGCCTGCGGTGGCTTCGCGGGCGGTGACGGTGATCACGGCGGCCGAGGCGGCCGCGGCGAGCACCAGGATCGCGGCGGCGAGGGGACGCCGCCGCCGGAACAGGGTCAGCGGGCCCGTGCGCTCGGGCAGTTCGAACGGCGTGATCTCGACCGGCGGCCGGGGCGGCCGCTCGCCGAGCTCACCGAACGTGTCCACCTGGGGGAGCAAGGTGGTCTCGACGGCCGGGGGTTCCTGGGGGGTCCCCCGGTGGTCGGCGCGCAGCGTCGCGAGGGCGGCCGCGCCGAGCGCGGCGGTGGCCGGCGGAACCGGTCCCGCGAACATCGGGCACGGCGGCCGGGCGGGCAGCGCGTGCGGCGGGACGTCGCCGCAGAACACCACTCCGGCGAGGCCCCTGGGGGACGTCGAGGCGGCTCCGGCGAGCGCGAACAGCGTGCTGAGGGCGGCCGCGGGGGCGACGCCCTCGGCGCTCGGGCCGAGCTGCCAGCCACTCGCGCCGCTCGCCGTCGCCAGCGTCACGTGCACGCCGTCACCGCCGAACTCGCACACGCCGGCGACCTGCGCGCCGGGGCCGGGCACCGGCAGGTGCGCGCCGAGGGCGGCGAGCGAGCCCGGGACCAGCGTGACGGCGGTGAACCCGGCGTCGGCCAGTGCCCGGCGCAGCACCTCACGGCGGTAGCCGCCCCAGTCGCCGGGGTGGGTCAGCACCAGGTGGTGCGGGGGTTCGCCGAACAGGTTCGCGGCGTGCTCGGCGATCCCTTCGACGAGCACGGTGGTGAGCGTCTCGGGCGGGAACGGCTCGCCCTCGACGAGCATCGGCACGTCGTCGCCGATCCGCCGGTGGAAGCCGGTGAGCAGCCGGGACGGGACCCGGGCGCCCGCCTGGGCGGCGGCATCCCCGGTGAGCAGGTACCCCTCGTCGTCGAGGAACAGCGCGGACGCCGCGGCCGGGGACCGCTCGCCCAGCCAGAGGGGGTCGGGCTCGCCCCAGCCGGGGCCCTGGCGGTGGCAGGTCGCGGCGTGGGTCCGGCCCTGGGCCACATCGATCCCGAGGACGTAGGGCAACGGCGCTTTCCTCCTCACCTCGTGGCGGCCGATCGGGGGCAGGCAATTCCCCCTAGGGTTCGGGGCATCCTCACCCAAACGGGTTAGTCAGGCAAGCCTCTGGAGGGATTTAACCCAACTGAGCGCGTCTCGGATGAGCCCCTAACTCCCTAACGATGACATATCGATCCCCTATCGGCTGACCGGACTTCGACTCGGAGTGATCCCCGATGTGCGCGGGGGGACGGTCTCCCTACCTTGATCACGGAGCAGCGGTCCCTGCGGTCGCTGCCGTCCCCCGAACCACCGGACCAGGAGAACTCCATGGAATCCGTGCAGACGTTGCACGACTTCGCGCTCAACCTGCTCAACGACCCCACCGCGCTGGCGGCCTTCGGGACGGACCCGCAGGGCGTCCTCGCCGCCGCCGGTCTCGGTGACGTGAGCGCCGCCGACGTGCACGAGGTCATCCCGCTGGTCCTCGACTACGTGCCGGTCGACAGCCTCCCGGCCGTGGGCGGCCTCCCCGTCGTCGGCGACCTGGGCGGCGTCGGCACCGACGCCCCCGGCATCCAGGGCGCGATCGACCAGCTCACCGCCCTCACCGCGGGCCTCGGCCTGCCGGCCGTCTCCGACCTGCCGGGCGTGGGCGACCTGGGTGTCGGCGAGCTGCCGGGCGTGGGCGGCCTCGGCCTGCCGGGCCTCGGCGGTCTCGGCCACTCCGTGAGCACCGTCACCGACGTCACCAACAACGTCGCGACCGTGACCGCGCTCGCCGGCGACGCCACCAGCTCCCTCGGCCTGGGCGGCGACCTGGCCCAGAGCATCGACGCGGGTGCGCTCGGCAACCTGGGCAGCGCCGTCACCGGCGCCGTCGAGAGCGGCAACGTGGTCGGCCAGGCCGACCAGGTCGTCACCGGCGTCACGGGCCACGTCGTTTCGCCGGTGCACACCGGCGACCTGACCGGGGCCGTCACCGGCGCCGTGACCGGCGCGACCGACGTCACCAGCCACATCGGCGACTTCACCGGCACGCTGAAGAACGTGGGCGACCTCGACGTCAAGCACGTCGGCGGCGACGTGACCAGCGCGGTCCAGCACAGCATCGGCGACATCACCCACAACACCGTCACCACGGTGACCGGGGCGGCCGGCATCGACCACAACGTGGTCGGCGAAATCGGCAGCAGCAACGGTGTCGACGCGGTGCACGACGTGGTGTCGGGCGTCACCGACAACCTCAGCCACAACGCGCTGGGCAACCTCCACGTCGGCGACCTCGGCCACAACGACATCCACATCGGGCACTGACTCCCGAACCGGTCACCGGTGCCCGTCCCGCGGTCTGGGTGCAGCTGCGGGACGGGCACCCGGTGTGCGTACGGGGAGTGAACCGGGGACACTCGACCATCGTGACCGCACCGGCTTGGCTCGAAGTGCTCAACGAGACGCTGGACGCGTGCCGCACGCACGGCCGCGCCGATCTCGCCGAGCGCCTGCGCAGACGCCGGGACGCCCCGGCGGGGCAGACCCGGCTCGGCGTGCTCGGCTTCCCCAAACAGGGCAAGGGTTACCTCCTCAACGCCGTGCTGAACGCGCCGGTGTGCGCGGTCGGCGACGCCGCGACCCCCGCCGTGCCCACCGAAATCGCCTACGCCCCCGAACCCGCCGCGACGCTGGTCGGCCGGTCCCGCGAACGGATCCCCGTTCCGGTCGAACGGCTCACCGGCGAACTCGGCGCCCGGCCCGCCGGCACGCTCAGCCGCGTCGAGGTCGGCGTACCGCGCGAACTCCTTTCGGCCGGCCTCGTCCTGGTCGACACCCCGCCGGTCGGTGACCCGCGGTCACCGCGCACCGCCGCCGCGCTGGACCTGCTCGCCGAAGCCGACGCGGTGATCCTCGTCTCCGACGCGACCGCCCCGCTGAGCCCTGCCGAACTGGCGCTCGCGCGGCACGTGCGCACGTGGTGTCCCCACGTCGTGCTGGCGCTGACGAAGATCGACGCCAGCCCGGGGTGGCGGGCGATCGCCGAACGCGACCGGGCCATGCTGGGCGAAGCCGGGGTCGACGCACCCGTCCTGCCGGTCTCGGCCGTCGTGCGCCAGGCCGCCGCGAAGACCGGCGACGCGGAACTCAACGCCCGCTCGGGTTTCCCGGAGCTGCTGGGCTGGATCGCCGAGCAGGCCGCGCGCCCGCCGGAGCAGTCGCGCGCGCTGCTCGCCGCCGTCGGCGTCCGCGCCGCGGCCGCCGAACTGGTGGAGTCGCTGCGTGACCGCGTCGATGCCGTCGCCCAGGACGCCGGGCTCGGCCAGGCCGCGCTGCTGCAGCGGGCCCAGCGCCGCGCCGACGACCTGCGCCGGCAGAACACCCGGTGGCAGAACCTGCTGTCCGACGAGATCACCGACCTGCTCTCCGACGCCGAGTACGACCTGCGCGAGCGCACCCGCAAGATCGTCAACACCATCGACCGGACCTTCGACGAGGGCGACCCGGCGAAGGTGTGGGACGAATTCGCGCCCTGGCTGGACAACGCGCTGGCCGAGGCGGTCGACACCAACTACTCGTGGCTGGCCGACCGGGCGGAGTGGATCGCGCAGGCGGTCGCGGCCTGCTTCGGCGCCCAGTACGACCGCGCGCTGCCCGACCTGCGGCTCGACGGCTCGGGCCTGGAGCACCTCGACGACGTCGGGCGGCCGAAGATCGAGAAGTTCAAGATCGGCCAGCAGGCCTTCACCGGCCTGCGCGGGTCCTACGGCGGTGTGCTGATGTTCGGCCTGGTCACCAGCCTCGCCGGGCTGCCGCTGATCAACCCGGTCTCGCTCGGCGCCGGTGCGGCGTTCGCCGCGAAGACGATCAAGGACGAGGGCGGGATGCGGCTGCAGCGCCGCCAGGCCGTCGCCAAGCAGGCGGCGCAGCGGCACGTCGACGACGTGTTCCTGCGGTTCAGCAAGGAATGCCGGGACGCCGTCCGCGTCGTCCAGCGGCGCCTGCGCGACCACTTCACCGGGCTGGCCGAAGAACTCGCCGACGAGCTGACGCGCGAACGCGAGACGATCCTGGCCGGCACCGCCGAGCGGGAGCGGCGGACCGGTCACTTCCGCCGCGAGATCGACCGGCTCGCCGCCCTGCACCAGCGCGCGGGCGAGCTGGGCACGATCGCCGGACGGCAGCAGCGGCGGGAGCTTTCGGCGTGACGCAGGACGTCCGCGACCTGCTGCACGCCGCGGCCGGGCTCTACCGGGACGACCCGCGGGCTTCGGCCTTGCTGCACGACTGCCTCAACCGGCTGGCGCAGCCGCTGCGCGTCGCGTTCACGGGGGCGCCTTCGTCGGGGAAGACGACGCTGGCCGCCGCACTGGGTGAATGGCCGACGCGGGCCCTGCGCGACCTCGTGCTGCTGGACGACCCCGGCCCGGCCGACGAGGTCCCGGACGCGACGGTCCGGCTGGTCCGCCACCTCGAGCCGGACGAGCTCGCGGCGGCGCGCGTGCCGGGCGGCTCGGCGTTCGCGCGGCAGAGCGCGGTGAACTCGGTGCTGGTGCTGTCCCGGGCCGACGAGGTCGGCGCGGGCCGGATCGACGCGCTGCTGACGGCGAAGCAGCTGGCGCGGCGCGCGTGGCGGGAAGACCCGCTGTGCACGGGTTTCCTCGGCGTGATCGCCGTCGCCGGGCAACTGGCGTACGGCGGCCGCTCCTTGCGTGACGACGAATTCGACCTGCTGGCCGCGTTCGCCGCGGTGCCGCGGCAGGAACTGGAACGGCACGTGCTGTCGGTGGATTCGTTCACCGACCCGGCGTTCCCGGGCCCGATCCCGGTCGAGACGCGGCGGTCGCTGGTGGTGCGGTTCGGGATGTTCGGCGTCCGGCTGGCCCTGACCCTGATCCGCACCGGCTGCGACGACCGCGTGAAACTGTCCGCGGAACTGGTGCGCCGCAGCGGGCTGGGCGAGTTGCGGGACACCCTCGCCGGGTGTTTCGTCGCCCGGGCCGAGGCGTTGAAGGCGCGCACGGCGATCATCCGGCTGGAGGCGCTCCTTACGGCGCACCCGCGTCCGGGTGGGGACCGCCTGGTGTCCCGCGTGGAGCGGTTCGCCGCGGCGGCGCACGACTTCCGGGAACTGCGCCTGATCGCCGACATCCGTGGCGGCCGCACGGCGCTGTCCGGCGAGCCCGCGGAGGAAGCGGTCCGGTTGCTCGGCGCGCAGGGCACGGCCCCGGCCGACCGCCTCGGCCTGGAACCGGACGCCGACCCGAACGAGATCTACGAGGCCGGCCTCGACGCGTTGCGGCGCTGGCGGCACGAGGCCGAGCGTCCCGACCGCCCGCACGCGGAGCGCGCGGCGGCGCACGTGGTGGTGCGGTCGGCCGAGGGCCTGCTCGCGCTGTTCGCCTAGGGGACGGCCATGACGTCTTCGACGAGGTGCCCCCGGCCGTGTCGCCCGGCGTCGCTCCGACGGCCGACGGGGTAAGGAAAACACCGATCGGCGACCCAGTGTGCGACCGGTTGTCCGGTGTTGACGCACCTCGGGCCGCCGCGCACCATAGAGCGGTCTATGGTCCAGTGCCGGTCCGAAGGGAACGCCCATGCCCGAAGACGTCCGCCCGCGGGTCCGGTTGTTCGGCGAGCTCCTGGCCCACTGGGCGCGGGAGCGCCCGGAGGACACCGCGCTGATCTTCGGCGACCGGAAGTGGACCTGGGCGGAGTTCGACGCGCGGGTCCGGCGGTTGTCCGGGGCCCTCGCGGCCGCCGGGATCGCCCGGGGCGACCGGGTCGCCTTCGTCGACAAGAACCACCCCGCCTGCCTGGAGACGACCTTCGCCGCGGCCGGGCTCGGCGCGGCGAACGCGGTGGTCAACTGGCGGCTGTCCGGTGACGAACTCGCGTACGTCCTCGCGGACGCGGGCGCGAAAGCCGTCTTCGTCGGCGCCGAACTCGTGCCCGCGCTCGAGGCGATCCGCGACCGGCTGCCCGCCGTGGAGCGGGTGGTCGTCGTCGGCGGGGACGCCGACGAGTACGAAGCCTTCCTGGCCTCCGGAGAGCCGCACGCCGGAACCGAGGTGGACACCGACGACGGCGTGCTGGTCATGTACACCAGCGGCACCACCGGCTTCCCGAAGGGCGCGGTGCTGACCCACCGCAGCGTCCTCGCGCACGGCCTGGCCGCCGGCACCGCGTTCCCGATCGGCCCGGGTGACCTCAACCTCGTCGCGATGCCGCTGTTCCACGTCGGCGGCAGCTGCTACGCGGTTTCCGGGTTCCTCTACGGCGAACCGTCCTACCTGACCCGCGAGCCGGACGCGGCTTCGCTGTTCGCCGCGCTGCAGGCCGGCATCACGCACGCCTTCCTGGTGCCCGCCGTCGTGGCCGGGATCGCCCAGGCCGGCGAGGCCGCGCTTCAGGCGTTCTCCCGGCTGAAGTACCTCTGCTACGGCGCTTCGCCGATGCCGCTCCCGCTGCTGCGCACGGTGCTCGCCGCCTGGCCGGAGGTCAAGTTCGCGCAGGTCTACGGCATGACCGAGCTCTCCGGCGCGGTCACCGCGCTCGACCCCGAGGCGCACCGGGACACCACCCGCCCGGAACGGCTGGCCTCGGCGGGCACCGCACTGTCCGGAGTGGACATCCGGATCGTGGATCCGGTCACCTCGGCGGACGCCGAAGCCGGCGAGGTGTGGGTGCGCACCGAGCAGCGGATGGCCGGCTACCTCGGCAAGCCGGAAGCGACCGCGGAGACCATTGTGGACGGCTGGGTCCGCACCGGGGACGTCGGCCGCCTCGACGACGGCGGGTTCCTGTTCCTCGAGGACCGCGTCAAGGACATGATCATCACCGGCGGTGAGAACGTCTACTCGCCGGAGGTCGAACGCGTGGTGGCGGAGTTCCCCGGCGTCGCCGAGGTGGCCGTGATCGGTGTGCCGGACGAGCGCTGGGGCGAGCAGGTCAAGGCCGTCGTCGCCGGTGACCGGCTCGACGCGGAAAAGGACGCGGAAAAGATCGTGGAGTTCTGCCGCGAACGGCTGGCCCACTACAAGTGCCCGCGCAGTGTCGACGTCGTCGAGGCGTTGCCGCGCAACGCGACCGGCAAGATCCTCAAGCGTTCACTGCGCGAACCCTACTGGCGGGACCGGGACCGGAACGTCTGATGCCGCCGGTCACCCGGCAGGGGTACTTCGAGGCCGCGCTGGACGTGCTGGCGCGGCACGGGTTCACCGAGCTGAACGTCGGCACGCTGTGCCGCGGCCTCGGCGTCACGAGCGGTTCGTTCTACCACCACTTCGGCGGCTGGCCGGGGTTCGTGGCCCAGCTGCTGGCCCACTGGGAGAACCGCCAGGTGCTGATCCTGCGCGAGCGCGGGTTCGGCAGCGGCGGCCCGGCGGCCGACTTCGCCGCGCTGATGGACCTCACCCTGGGGCTGCCCCACGAGGCCGAGGCGGCCATCCGGGCCTGGGCCCGCAACGACGGAACCGTGCGTGCGGTGCAGAAGCGCGTCGACGACGCCCGGCTGCGGACGGTCGGCAAGGCGGTCCGGGGCATCGTCGGCGACCGGGCACTGGCCCGGACGCTGACGTCGCTCGGGATGGCCCTGCTGGTCGGCCACCAGCAGCTCGCGTCGGCGGGGGAGCACGGCGAGCTGGCGGAGCTGCTCGCGGAGTACGCGCGGCTGGTGCACTCCCGCGCGGCTTAGGCGTTGCCGAGCACGCGGCTCACCGCGATCTCCAGGACCACCCGGTGCGGGTTCGGCTGAGGGGTGCGGTAGCGCGCGGCGTAGCGGTTTTCGGCGTCGCGGACGGACTCCGGGTCGTCGCGCAGCACCACCCGTCCCTCCAAAGTAGACCAGGTGCGGCCGTCGACCTGGCACACCGCGGCCGCCAGGCCTTCGGCGCCCGCCTGCCGGGCGAGCCGGGCCTTCACCGAGCCGTCCCGGGTGATCACCCGGGCGATGCCGGTCTCGAAGTCCACGGTCACGCCGACCGCGACGACGTGCGGCGTGCCGTCGGGCCGGACGGTGGTCAGGGTGGCCAGCCGGCGCTCGGTCCAGAACGCGCGGAAGTCCGCGCCGCGATCGATCTCCATGCCCGTCACGCTAGTCCGTCCGGGGCGCGGGCGTGCCCGGGACCCACAGACGGTAATAGTTAGGAAAGTTTCCTAACCCTCTTGACCTGCTCTTGAACCGTCTGTCAGGCTTCGACCACCTTCGCCGCAGCCAACGATGTCTTTACGGAGGAGCCATGAAGAAAGTCGTCCGGGCGGTGGTGGTTTCGGCCGCGCTCGCCGCGGGGCTGGTGAGCGTGCCGGCGGCCGCGTCCGCGGCGGGCACGCCGTACGTGCCGGGAACGCTGCGGCCGTCCGTCTCGCAGGCCACGCAGGACGCCGCGCTCCAGAAGTACTACGACTTCTGGAAGAAGAACTTCCTCACGACCAAGTGCGGCAGCGGCACGTACGCGGTGCTGTCCAAGGACGCCGACCACGCCTTCGTCGCCGAGGGCGAGGGCTACGGCATGACGATCTCGGCGATGATGGCGGAGAAGGACCCGCAGGCGCGCTCGATCGTCGACGGGATACTGAAGTTCGTCAAGGCGCACCCGTCGGTCAACAACAAGGACCTGCACGCGGCCGAGCAGGACGCGAACTGCAAGAGCGTCGACGGCGGCGACTCCGCCACCGACGGCGACCTGGAGATCGCCTACGGCCTGCTGATCGCGGACAAGAAGTGGGGCAGCGGCGGTCCGGTCGACTACAAGGCCGAGGCCGTCCGGATCATCAACGCGATCAAGAAGAGCGAGGTCAACGGCACCACGAAGTTCACGCTGCTGGGCGACTGGGGCAACGACGCGGACTACCGGAACAGCTCGCGCTCGTCGGACTGGATGCCGGGCCACCTGCGCGCGTTCGCCGCGGCGACCGGGGACAGCTTCTGGACGTCGGTCCGCACGCGCTCGGAGACGGCGGTGAGCCAGCTGCAGTCGTCGTACGCGCCGAACACGGGTCTGCTGCCGGACTTCGTGGTCAACACGAACACGACCCCCAAGCCGGCGCCGTCGGGCTTCCTCGAGGGCCCGTACGACGGCAAGTACAGCTGGAACGCCTGCCGTGACCCGTGGCGCCTGGGCGCGGACGCGATTTCGTTCCCCGGCAGCGCGGCGGCGGCGCAGGTCCGCAAGATGAACACGTGGATCAAGTCGGCCACGGGCGGCGACCCGGCGAAGATCCAGAGCGGGTACTCGCTGTCGGGCTCGAAGACGGGTAGCGGCCAGCACCCGTGCTTCACCGCGCCGTTCGCGGTGGCGGCGATGACGGACCCGGGCAGCCAGGTGTGGCTGGACAAGCTGTGGACGGCGGTGTCGTCGTGGTCCCCGGACGCGACGGACTACTACGGAACCGGGATCACGATCCAGGTGTTGCTGATCCTGAGCGGTAACTACGTGGCGGCGTAGCTCCCTCGACCGTCCCGCGCCCGGCGCGAATTCGGGTGCGGGACGGCCGGTTCGTGGGTGAGACTGGCGGCATGACCGGTCACCCGCGCAGTGTCGAGGAGCTGACCCGCGCCCTCGACGCGGGGCAGCGGTTCAAGTACGTGTACTTCTGGGGCCACCGGCCACCCCGCGGCGGCGGGATGGGTGCCGGCTGCTTCAGCCAGTGGTGGCCGTCGCCGTTCGCGGTCGACGAGGTCCGCTTCGCCACGGCCGAGCACTACATGATGTGGCGCAAGGCCAAGCTCTTCGGCGACGAAGAGGTGGCCGCGCAGGTGCTCGCGGCGGTCCATCCGAAGCAGGCCAAGGACTTCGGCCGCCGGGTGCGTGGCTTCGACGAGGCGACCTGGGTGGCCCACCGCTACGGCATCGTGGTCGACGGCAATGCGGCGAAGTTCGGCCGGAACCCAGAGCTGGGACGGTATCTGGCCGGAACCGGAAACCGGGTGCTCGTCGAGGCGAGCCCGGTCGACCGGGTCTGGGGAATCGGCCTGGCCGCCGACGACCCGCGTGCGGAGAAGCCGCGGGCGTGGCGGGGGTCGAACCTCCTCGGCTTCGCGCTCGCCGACGTGCGGGCTCAGCTCTGCCGTGGCTCAGCTCTGCCGCGGCAGGCGGGTCCGACCTCCCCCGCCCCTCCGGGGGGATTTTCAGCCGCCGGTCGGGTTTGTCAAGGCGGGAAAGCGTGCCTTGACAAACCCGCCCGTCGGCTGAAGGGAAGGCTGGGATGAGGGGCGGGGGAGGTCTGGTGACGTCGTTGGTCGGCTTGCGCTGCCGGCCGCCGGTTTGTGTCGACGTGTCCCTTGAGGTTGGCGTTCAGCTCGGCTCGCGCAGCGGCAGCCCCGCGGCCCGGTAGATCTCGTCGATCACCGTCATCGTCTCCACCGCGTCCGCTGCCGAGGTCTTCACCGGGGTGCCCTGCAGCACCGCCGCCGCGAACGCGTCCAGCTGGTAGGCGTACGTCGATCGGCGGGGGAACTTTTCCGTTCGGCGGCTGTCGCCCGTGCGGACCGACAGCCGGTGGTACACCTGGGGCATCAGCGGGTTGACCATTGACACCGAACCGCGGGCGCCGATCACCTTCGCGCTGATCTTCAGCACCGACGATGACCACATCGAGCACTCCACCCGGCCCGTGTGGCCCGACGGGTAGCGCAGCTCCGCGCTCATCGCCCGGTCCACCGAAGGTGACCGCAGCTTTGCCGAAGCCGACACCACCGACGGTGTCTCGCCGCCGAAGATGCGGGCCATGTGGACCGCGTAGCAGCCCGCGTCCATTGTCGCGCCGCCCGCCAGGCCGTAGTCGTAGCGGATGTCGGAGAACTTCGGCAGCGGGAAGCACACCGCCGTCTCCACGCGCTGCACCGCACCCACCTCGCCCGACGCCACGATCTCCTCCACCCGCAGGGCGAGCGGGTGGTAGCGGTAGTGGAACGCCTCCATCACGACCCGGCCCGACTCGGCCGCCGCCCGGGTGACCTCGCGCGCCTCCGCGGCGTTCGCCGTGAACGGCTTTTCGCACAACACGTGCTTCCCGGCCGCCAGCGCGGCGAGCGTCCAACGGCCGTGCAGGCCGTTCGGCAGCGGGTTGTACACCGCGTCGATGTCCGGGTCCGCCAACAGCGCCTCGTACGACGCATACGCCGAGGGGATGTCGTGCCTGGTCGCAAACGCTTGCGCCCGGTCCTGCGACCGGGCCGCCACCGCGGTCACCGACACCGATGGGACGGACGCAGCGGGCTTGACCAGGGCCGCGGGCGCGATGCGAGCCGCCCCCAGGATGCCGATCCGCAGGCTCATGTCCGCGAAGCTAGCACCGGACAGGAATTCAACACTGAGTTGACCTCTTCAACAACGAGTTGTAGCGTTCCGGCCAGCCGAACAGTGGAGGTCCGTTATGTCCCGTTCTCGTGCCGTGCAGGCGGTGTTGCTCGCGAGCGTTGCCGTGCTGGTGACGGCTTGTGGTGGCGGTCCGGACGGCGCGGGCGGGACGTCGCAGGCCGCCGGGGCGCCCGCGGCCGGCATCCCGGACACCGCGGCGATCGTCCAGGGCGTGCAGAAGGACGCCCAGCTCAACGCCGCTCTGCCGGACACCGTCAAGCAGGCCGGCCTGCACCTGGCGTCCAACCTGCAGTCCGCGCCCAACAACTTCTACGCCGCCGACGGGAAGACCCCGATCGGCTACGAGGTCGACCTGGCCAAGGCCATCGCCGCCAAGCTCGGCGTGCCCGTCACCCACCAGGACATGGCCTTCGGCTCGCTCATCACCAGCCTCCAGTCCGGCCGCATCGACCTGACCATGGCCGGCATGAACGACACGAAGGCCCGCCAGGCCCAGATCGACTTCGTCGACTACTTCACCTCGGGCATCACGATCATGATCCGCAAGGGCAACCCCGACGGCATCACCGGCCCGGACACCCTCTGCGGCAAGAACGTCGCCGTCGTGCAGGGCACCAGCCACCAGAAGTTCGCCGCCGAGCAGAGCACCAAGTGCACGCAGGCCGGCCAGCCCGCGATCACCGTCACCGCGACCGACAGCGACAACCAGAACCAGAACCAGCTGCGCACCGGCCGCGTGCAGGCGATCCTGAACGACCTGCCCAGCGCCGTCTACATCTCGCGCACCGCGGGCGAGGGCAAGTTCTTCGAGGTCGTCCCGGGTGAGCCGATCGACGGCGGCCCGTACGGCATCGGCGTCAACAAGACCAACACCGCGCTGCGCGACTCCGTGCAGAAGGCGCTGCAGGCCCTGATCACCGACGGCACCTACGGCAAGATCCTGCAGGCCTGGGGCGTGGAGCAGGGCGCGATCAAGGAGGCCGCGGTCAATGGTGGATCGTGAGGCGGCGGCGGAACCGCTGCCGATCGTCCGGCTGAGGCACTGGGGCCGCTGGGTCGCCGCCGCGATCATCCTCGCGCTGCTCGTCCTGCTGGGCATCGCGCTCGGCAACGCGCAGATCGCGTGGAGCCAGGTCCCGGACTTCGTCTTCTACAAGGTGATGGCGACCGGCCTGCTCAACACCGTCGTGCTGGCCGTGCTGTCCCAGGGCGTCGCGATCGTGCTCGGCATCGTCATCGCCCTGCTGCGCCGCAGCGCCAACCCGGTCGCCCGCTGGTTCGCCGCCGGCTACATCTGGATCTTCCGCGGGCTTCCGGTGCTGCTGCAGATCCTGCTCTGGTACAACCTGGCGCTCGTCTTCCCGGTCATCGACATCCCGTTCCTCGTCCACGAGCAGACGAACGTGCTGATCAGCGCGTTCACCGCCGCGTTCCTCGGCCTCGCGCTCAACGAGAGCGCGTACATGGCCGAGATCGTCCGGGCGGGGCTGAACAGCGTGGACAGCGGGCAGACGGAGGCCGCGAAGTCGATCGGCATGACGCCGGCCGCCACGCTGCGCCGGGTCGTGCTGCCGCAGGCCATGCGCGTGATCATCCCGCCCACCGGCAACGACTTCATCAACATGCTCAAGGGCACGTCGATGGCGTCGGTGATCGGCGTGACCGAGCTGATCCACGCGGCCAACAACATTTCGTCGAACAACCTGCTCGTCATGGAGACGCTGCTGGCCGCGGCCGTCTGGTACATGGTCGTGGTGACCGTCGCCGGCGTCGGCCAGCACTACCTGGAACGCGCGTTCGGCGGTGTCGATCAGCTGGCCTCCCGCGGGCCGCTCGCCCGCGCGGGCAAGGCGTTGCGCGGCGTGCCGCTGGTGAGGAGTGCCCGTGTCTGAGCCGTTGCTGCGTGCCGTCGGTGTCCGGAAGTCCTACGGCCACACCGAAGTCCTCGGCGGCATCGACCTCGAAGTCCACAAGGGACAGGTCGTTTGTCTCCTCGGCCCGTCCGGCGCCGGGAAGAGCACGTTCCTGCGCTGCATCAACCACCTCGAGACGATCGACGCCGGCCAGATCTGGGTCGACGGCGAGCCCATCGGCTTCCGGCAGCGCGGCGGCAAGCTGTACGAGCTGCGCGAACGCGATGTCGCGCGCCAGCGCCGGGACATCGGGATGGTCTTCCAGCGGTTCAACCTGTTCGCGCACCGGACGGCGCTGGAGAACGTCGTCGAGGGACCGATCCGGGTACTGGGGCTCAAACCGGACGACGCCCGCCGGCAGGGCCGGGAGCTGCTGGACCGCGTCGGGCTCGCGCACCGCGCCGACGCCTACCCGGCGCAGCTGTCCGGCGGGCAGCAGCAACGCGTGGCGATCGCCCGCTCGCTGGCGATGAAGCCGAAGCTGATGCTGTTCGACGAGCCGACGTCCGCGCTCGACCCGGAGCTGGTCGGCGAGGTCCTCGAAGTGATGAGTACGTTGGCGGGGGAGGGGATGACCATGGTCGTCGTGACGCACGAGATGAGCTTCGCCGCGGAGGCCGCCGACGAGGTGGTGTTCCTGGCCGACGGCGCCGTCGTCGAGACCGGGCCGCCCTCGGAGGTGCTGAGCGCGCCGAAGCACGACCGCACCCGGCAGTTCCTGGCGAGGATCCTCGCGTGACGCGGACTTCGCCCCGGTACCTGCTCCAGTTCGACGAGCCCGCCGGCTACCTCGACTTCGCCCGCTTCGGGCCGCCGTCGCACGCGGTGCTCGACACGACGGCCGCCCTGCTCGACCAGGCCACCACGGCTGGGCCGTCCACAGTGGACGAACTGATGCGGCAGGAGATCCGGGCCAAGGCCGCGGCGGCGCGGCTGTCCGGCTCGGACACCGACCACACCGTGCTGCTCCCGCACACCAGCCTCGGACTGTTCCAGGCCGCGTTCAACAGCACCGGTGACGTGCTCGTGTCCGCGTCGGAGTTCCCGGCCAACACCTACCCGTGGGCCCGCGCCGAACAGGCCGGCCGCCTGCGCGTCCGGCGCCTGACCGGCGGGTACGTGACGCCGGAGCGCGTGGCGGAGGCCTTGACGCCGGAGATCACGACGGTCAGCGTCAGCGCCGTCGACTTCCGCACCGGTTACCGCGCCGACCTGGCCGCCCTGCGGGAGGCCGTCGGCGACCGGCTGCTCGTCGTCGACGGCATCCAGGGCTTCGGCGTCGTCGACGAGCCGTGGGAGGCCGCCGACGTCCTGGTCGTCGGCGGCCAGAAGTGGCTGCGCGCGGGCTGGGGGACCGGCTTCGCGGTGCTGTCCGACCGCGCCCTCGACCGGATGGACCCGGTGCTGTCCGGCTGGACCGGCGCGCGCGACCCGGGCCTGTTCGACGACGAAATCCACCCGCCGGACGCGACCGCGCAGGCGTGGTCGATCTCCAACCTCAGCCCGATCACCTCCGGGGCGTTCGCCGAGGCCCTCGAACTCGTCGAGGACGCCGGGGTCGGCGCCATCGCGGCGCGGATCGCCGAGCGGCTGGCCTCCTTCGAGGAGGTACTGGCCTCCTGCGGCGCCGAAGTCGTCTCGGCCGTCGACCGTCGCGCGGGAATTCTGGCGTTCACCCTGCCCGGCCACCCCGCCGAGCAGGTCGGGGCGGCCCTGGCGAACGCCGGGATCGCGGCGACCGTGCGGCCCGAGCACGTCCGGCTTTCGCCGCACGCCTCGACCCCCGCGGCCTCCGCCGACCTGCTCCGGGAAGCGCTGGAGACCCTGACGCGGCCGCGCGAACCGCTGGTCGTCCCGGCCGCCGGTGCGACGACGCACGAGGTGCTCACCGCCTTGGTCCCGGCCATCCCGGGGCTCGCGGCGATGCTCGGGCCCGGCAACGAGGTGCTGCTGCACGACCTGAGCCGGCTGCCGGACTCGATCGTCGCCATCGCCGGCGACCTCACCGGCCGCAGCGTCGGCGGCCCGATGACCGACCTGCTGCTCGGCCTGGTCCGCCGCGGCACCACCCAGGACCTGACGAACTACCGCACGCACGGCCCGGACGGCCGCCCCATCCGCTCCTCGACGCTGTTCCTGCGGGACGCCGACGGCGTCGCGGTCGGCTGCCTGTGCGTCAACAGCGTCGAGGAGGCCGCGTCCCCCGGCGGGAACGGCGAGCCGGAGACTTTCCCACCGGACGTCGACAGCCTGCAGCGGTTCCTGGTGGACCGCGCCGTCACCAAGGCCGGCATCCCGGTGGACCTGATGAAGAAGCGGCACAAGGCGGCCGTGGTGCGGGAACTCGACGAAGCCGGTTATTTCCTCATCAAGGACGCGGTCGACCACCTGGCCGGGCGCCTCGACGTCACGCGGTACACGATCTACAACTACCTCAACGAGATCCGCGCCTGACCGTGGCGGACAGTGCCCGATCGGGTCTTGTCACCTGCGCTTTCCGGGCGGACCATGGCGCCCATGACCGAATCGGACACCCGGAGCGCGCTGCTGCGGCTCGAGCCGGAGGACGAGGCCGACGCCGAAGAGCTCGACCTGCTCGCCCGCCGGCTGCGGGCCGAACTGGGCGAGCTGGACGTCGACCTGGTGGCGGTCCCGGGTGAGCTCCCGCCGGGCGCGAAGGCCGCCGATCCGGTGACGATCGGCTCGCTCGTGGTGGCGTTCAGCGCGGCCGGCGGCGTGTTCCCGGGCCTGGTGGAGACGCTGCGGGATTGGCTCGGCCGCCAGGCGGGCAAGCACAAGATCAAGGTGACGGTCGACGGCGACACGGTCGAACTCGAGCGGGCGACGCCGGCCGAGCGGCAGCAGCTGATCGACGCGTTCGTCCGGCGCCATGGCTAGCCGGCACGCGCTGCTGATCGCGACCGAGACGTACGCCGACCCGGCGCTGCGGCGGCTGACCGCGCCCGGCGGCGACGCGCGGGAGCTGGCCGCGGTCCTGAGCGACCCGGCGATCGCGGGGTTCGAGGTGACGACGCTGGTCGACCAGCCCCACCACGTCGTGGGCGAGGCGATCGGCGAGTTCTACCGGGGGAGGCGCCGCGACGAGCTGACGCTGCTGTACTTCACCGGTCACGGCGTCAAGGACGACGACGGCAGCCTGTACCTGGCCATGGCCAACACCCGCCGCGACAGCCTGATGTTCACCGCACTGGCGGCGGAGCTGGTCGACCGGGCGATGGCGGGCTGCCCCTCGCGGCAGAAGGTGCTGGTGCTGGACTGCTGCTACAGCGGCGCGTTCCCGGCGGGCAAGCTGGCGAAGGCGGGCACGGACGTGCACACGCTGGAGCGGTTCCAGGGCCGCGGCCGCGCGGTGCTCACGGCGTCGGACGCGACGCAGTATTCGTTCGAAGGCGACGCGGTGGTGGGCTCGGCGGCCCGTTCGGTGTTCACCCGGCACCTCGTGGCCGGCCTGCGCGACGGCAGCGCGGACCTCGACGGCGACGGCGACGTCACGGTGGACGAGCTGTACAGCTACGTCCACGAGCGCGTGGTGGCCGAGATGCCGCGGCAGCGGCCGAAGCACCAGTCCGATGTGGAGGGCCGGATCGTGCTGGCGCGGAACCCGCGCTGGCAGCTGCCGGAGTACCTGCGGCACGGCCTGGCGAGCCCGATCGCGTCGGACCGGCTGAACGCCCTGGAGGGGCTGAAGCGGCTGAACCAGGTGGGCAACGGCCTGGTGCGGGAGCGGACGGCGGAGGAGATCCGGCGGCTGGTGGACGACGACAGCCGGACGGTCTCGGCCGCGGCGGCCGCCTGGGTGGCCGAGGCCGACGGGCCGGTCGAGGTGGTGCCGCCGGAGCCACCGGTCGAGGTGGTGGCGAAGCCGCCGGTCGAGGTGGCGCCGGAGCCGCCGGTCCAGGTGGTGGCGCCCGAACCTCCAGCCGCCGCCGAGCCCGGGCCGCGGACCGCGCCGGTGCCGGTGGCGGCTGAGCCGCCGGTGGCCCCGGAACCGGTCGTGGCCGAGCCCGAGACGGCCGCCGCCGAGCCGGAGACGGCCGCCGCCGAGCCGGAGACGGCCGCCGCCGAGCCGGAGACGGCCGCCACCGAACCGGTGCCGGCCGCCGAAAGCGACGAAGCTCCCGAGAAGAAGAAGCTGTCCCGCCGCGCGAAGATCTGGCTCGCGGTGGCGATCGCGGTCGTCGTCGCCGGCACCGTGCTGCTGATCCTCCTGCTCACGCTGAACGGTTCCGGCAACAGCGGCGGCAGCAGCAACTCCTACGCCCGCGCTACCGGACCTGATCACTCCACAAAGGACTCCACGGCGTCCGCGGCCACGGAAATCCCGCCGTGCGCCCGGATCTCCGCCTCCAGCTCAGCCAGCCGCGCAGCAACGGAAGCTGAAGAGGCCACCTCGTCGACCGCCGCTCGCAGTGCTGAAGCCGTCACCGACTCCGCGGGCAGGTGCATGCCCACCCCGAGCGCCTCGAGCCGGTCAGCGTTGCCGAACTGGTCCGCCGCCTGCGGAATCGCCACCGTCGGCACCCCGAACCACAACGCTTCCGTGGCCCCGCCCATCCCCGCGTGCGTGATGAACGCCGAGGCCGCCTCCAGCACAGCCAGCTGCGGCACGCTCTCGAACACCTCCACGGAGCCGGGCAGCGGCCCCAGATCCGACGGCGAAACGTGCTTCCCGATCGACAGCACGACGTGCCAGTCCGCGGCGAACGCCGCAATGCAGTCCCGATACACCGGGAGCTGGTCGTTGTACGCCGTCCCGAACGACACCAGGAGCACCGGGCGGCCCGCCGAAGGTGGCGTCCACGACCGGTCCGCCTGCCGCGCCGGGTCGAGGCACGGCCCGACGAACCGCACGTGCGGCCCGACGCGGTCCGCGTGGGGCTGCATGGCCCGCGGGATCAGCGAAAGGACCTGCGGCGGATGCCCGATCCACTGCCAGGGATCGGCCGAAACGCCGTGGGCGGCCAGCCACCGCGCGTAGGTCGCGGCGTAGTCCACACCGGACGGTGAGGTCCTGATCGGTTCCAGCACGGGGGCCATTTCCTCGTCGTAGCCCTCCCACGCCACCAGCGTCGGGGACAGCTGGACGGCCGGGACGCCGTACCGCAACCCCAGCAGCGGCGCACCGAGCCCGCCGATGTCGTACAGCACGAGGTCCGGCCGGTCGGCGTCGAACCGCGCGGTCAGCTGCGGGTGGATCGCGATGGCTTCGTCGAGGAAGACGCGCATGGCCTCGGCCGGCTCCTCCGGCCACTCGGCGGCCTCGCCGAGCGGGAACGACGTCGGGTGCTCGACGACCTCGGCGCCACCAGCGAGGCCAGCGGTGCCCCGACGACGTAGGACACCCGGTGCCCGCGGCGGACCAGCTCGGCGAGCACGCCCAGCGACGGGTAGACGTGGCTCGGCGCGGTGCAGCCGACCATGAGGATGTGTTTGCGCAGCATGGTGCTCCTTCACGGGAGAAGAAACAGACGGCGCGCAGGGGAAGGGGCCCATCCGATCCGCGGGGGCCCGGCGGTCACGCCGTCTCAGCCGAGGCGGAGCCGGATGAAGAAGATCACGAAACCGACCGTACGGGATCCCGGAACGCCCGCGCCACCCGATTTCCACCTTTCGTAGGGCATTCGAGGGCGCGCACCCGGTTGACCGTCCCGCCGGGCCCGCGCCGGGTCTAGGGTTCTCCCGCCCGAAGTCGCAGGGAAAGGAAGAAAACAGTGAGACGAGCCGTAATCGCCGCGGTAGCCGCCGCCGCGACGGCGTCCGCGCTCGTGGCCGCTCCGGCCGCGACCGCCGCACCCGCCGGACCGGCCTCGATCGCCTGGGGCCCGTGCACCAACCCCACGCTGGTCGCCGCCGGCGCCGAATGCGGGTACCTCTCGGTGCCGCTCGACTACCGCAAGCCGGCCGGGGAGCAGATCCAGCTCGCCGTCAGCCGCGTCAAGCACAAGGTGCCGGACGCGCAGTACCAGGGTGTCATGCTGACCAACCCCGGCGGCCCCGGCGGCTCCGGCCTCCTGCTGGCCACCCGCGGCCCGCGCGTGCCCAACCACGCCGGGGACGCCTACGACTGGATCGGCTTCGACCCGCGCGGTGTCGGCGCCAGCAAGCCCGCGCTGTCGTGCGACCCGAACTACATGGACTACAACCGGCCGCAGTACGTGCCGTTCACCCCGCAGCTGGAGCGGACCTGGCTCGACCGCTCGAAGGGGTACGCCGAAGCCTGCGCGAAGAACAACTCGCGTGCGCTGCTGGAAAACATGAAGACGACCGACACGGTCGCGGACATGGACTCCATCCGCCGGGCGCTCGGCCAGAAGCAGCTGAACTTCTACGGCTACTCCTACGGCACCTACCTCGGCCAGGTGTACGGCTCGTTGTACCCGCAGAACGTCCGCCGGATGGTGCTCGACTCGACGGTCGACCCCCGGGGCGTCTGGTACGGCGACAACCTGAACCAGGACATCGCCTTCGACCGCAACATCCGCATCTGGTTCGGGTGGGTCGCCCAGCACGACGACGTCTACCACCTCGGCAGGACCGAGGCCGCGGTGCAGCAGGTGGTGAACGAGCAGCTGCTCAAGACGTCCTTCCACCCGGCCGGCGGCGTGATCGGGCCGGACGAGATCCTCGACGTCATCCAGCAGGCGAGCTACTACCAGCTGCGGTGGACGCTGCTCGGCGACGCGCTGTCCCGGTTCGTCAACCAGGGTGACTGGCAGAACTGGAAGACGCTCTTCGAGGCCTTCGGCGGCCGCGGCGACGACAACAGCTTCGCGGTGTACCTGGCCGTGCAGTGCACCGACGTCCAGTGGCCGCAGAGCTGGAACCAGTGGAAGCGCGACAACTGGCGGACCTTCGCCAAGGCCCCGTACTTCACCTGGCTGAACGCCTGGTTCAACGCGCCCTGCCTGTACTGGCCGGCGAAGGCGGGCAAGCCGGCCAAGATCGACGGCCGGGGCGTGCAGAGCGTCCTCATGATCGACGAGACGCTCGACGCGGCGACGCCGTTCGAAGGCAGCCTCGAGGTCCGCAGCCGGTTCCCGGGCGCTTCGCTGATCGCGGAGCCGGGCGGCACGAGCCACGCGATCACCCCGCGCGGCAACGCGTGCGTCGACAACAAGATCGCCGACTACCTCGCGACGGGTGCCCTCCCGGCCCGCAAGCCGGGCCGCACGGCGGACGTCGAGTGCGCCCCGCTGCCGCAGCCGACACCGCCGGCGCCGACGGCTGCCAAGGCCGACTCCCTCGCGGCGGCGCAGGGCGTGGCCGCCGGGCGGTTCCTCGGCTGACCTGCGGGGTCGCCCCAAGCGCCCCAATGTGGCCTTCGGTGCGTCAGACGCACCGAAGGCCACATTGGGTGCGTCAGACGCAACCAAGGCCGCCTTGGGGCGCTCGGGTTTCCGACGCCGGGAGCTTTGAGTTCTCGTGGACTTTGTGTTACAAAGTGCGCAGCAACTTTGCGCTACAAAGTCCAGGAAAGGAGGACGCCATGACTGGGGGACCGGCGTTCGCGCTCCACGGCCTCACCAAACGGTTCGGGCAGGTCACGGCGGTCGACGGGGTGTCCGTCGAGGTCGCGCGCGGCGAGGTCGTCGCGTTGCTCGGGCCGAACGGCGCGGGCAAGTCGACCACCGTCGACCTGCTGCTCGGCCTGACCAAGCCCGACGCGGGGGAGGTCACCGTCGCCGGCGGCAGCCCGCGCGAAGCCGTCGACCGCGGGTTGGTCGGCGCGATGATGCAGAACGGCGCCCTGCTGCCGGACGCCACCGTCGGCGAGCTCGTCGGCCTGATCGTTTCCACGCACGAGAAGCCGCTGCCCGCGAGCGAGGTGATCGCCCGGGCCGGCCTGGAGAAGCTCGTGAAACGCCGCTGCGGCAAGCTGTCCGGCGGGGAACGGCAGCGCGTCCGGTTCGCCCTCGCCCTGGCCGGGAACCCGCAGCTGCTCGTGCTCGACGAGCCCACCGCGGCGATGGATGTCGACGGCCGCCGGGCGTTCTGGGCGGCCATCCGCGAGTTCGCCGCCGGCGGGCGGACCGTGCTGTTCGCGACGCACTACCTCGCCGAAGCCGAGGACTACGCCGACCGCGTCGTGCTGATGCGCCACGGCACCGTCGTCGCCGACGGCCCGGTCGCCGAGGTCCGGGCCGCGGTGTCCGGGCGGGTGCTCAAGGCCGTCGTCCCGCGCGCCACCGAGACCGACCTCGCGCACCTGCCGGGAGTCACGAGCGTGCAGCTGCGGGCCGGTCGCGCCGAGCTGGCCTGCGCCGACTCCGACGCCGCCGTCCGCGCCCTGCTCGTGGCGCACCCGGAGGCGTCCGACATCGAAATCACCGCGCTCGGGCTCGAAGAAGCCTTCCTGGCGCTGACCGCCGAGGAGGCCGCCGCGTGAACACGACGTACCTGAGCCTGGAGATCAAGCGGATCGTCCGCAGCCCGCAGTTCACCATCTTCACCATCGGCATGCCGGTCGCGATGTACCTGCTCTTCGGCGCCATCTTCGGCAAGCTGGAGCTGGCGAACGGCCTTCCCGCCGATGTCCAGACGATGATCAAGCTCGCCGCCTACGGCGCGAGCGGCGGTGCCCTCTTCACCGGGACGCGGGTGGCGCAGGAACGCACCGACGGCTGGCAGCGGCAGCTCCGGCTCACGCCGATGCGCGGTCCCGGCTACCTGGTCGTCAAGGTGCTCTCCGCGATGGCGGTGGCGCTGCCGGTGCTCGCGGTGCTGTTCCTCGCGGGACTGGCGACGGGGGTCGAGATGACCGCCGCGCAGTGGGTCCTGGTGCTGGTGTCGCTGTGGCTCGCCGTCCTGCCCTTCGCCGTGCTGGGGCTCGCGATCGGGCTCTTCGGCAAGGGCGACACGGTCGGCGCCGTCACCGGCGCGCTGATGATGCCGCTCGGCATGCTCGGCGGGCTGTGGATCCCGCTGGAGGTCCTCCCGGCCTGGATGTCGACGGTGGCGCACTTCTTCCCGACGTACTGGCTCGGCCGTGTCGGCCTCGAACCCCTGGCCCACCAGGGCGGGCTCGGTGTCGCGGTGCTGGTGCTCGCGGGGTGGCTCGTCGTCCCCGCCCTGATCGTCGTGCGCCGGTTCCGGCTGGACACGGCCCGGCTCTGAGTGCGTGTTGCCGATCCGGGCCAAAAGCAGGCCGCCCGCCGAGCGGGACGCGACCGTAGATGCGGGCCGATGGGGCCGTGGCTGTGGCCGGGTCGGCAACGAATGGCACAGTAGCTTCCGTGCAGGGTGCGGGGTCTGCACGGGAGGAGGGCGAACCAGGTGGAAGACGAGCCGATGTCGGCCGAGGAGTCGCTGAACCTGATCGCCCGGCAGAACCGGCGGACCCGCCGGGAACTGGGCGGGGGCCCGGCGCGGATGCTCGCCGCCTGGGCCCTCGCCTGGCTGCTCGGCTGGGGGTTCACCTACCTCACCACCCGGTTCTGGGTGGCGGTGCCCGGCTGGGTGGCCGGCGGCATCGTCGTCCCGCTGCTGTTCCTCGGCGCGATGGCGTACACGACCTACACCAGCATCCGCAGCGGCCGCGGGATCCGCGGGCCGTCCCGCACGATCGGCGCGATGTACGGCTACGGCTGGGCGCTGTCGTCGATCGGGCTGATGGTCGTCGACCTCCGGATCACGCAGTTCCAGGCGCTGTCGAACGACGAGGTGTCGCTGCTGTGGTCGGGTACCTGGCTGCTGCTCACCGGCGTCATGTACCTGGCGGGCGGCATGGTGTGGCAGGACAAGCTGATGTACGGCCTCGGCGCGTGGATCATCGTGTCGGCCGCCCTGAGCGTGCTCGTGGGCTACCCCGACAACTTCCTCGTGCTCACCGTGTGCGGCGGCGGCGGGTTCCTGCTCGGTTCGATCGTCTACTTCGTCCGCGAGAAGACCGGCCGATGAGCGAACTGCCGCAGCTCGACCCGGTGATCCACGCCCAGGCGCGGCTGCGGGTCACCGTGGCGCTCGCCGGGTTGCGCCCCGGCGACCAGATCACGTTCCCGCGGCTGCAGCAGCTGCTCGACATGACGGCGGGCAACCTCTCGACGCACCTGCGCAAGCTCGAGGACGCCGAGTACGTCGAGATCACCAAGGCCTACGAACACCGGACCCCGGTCACCCTCGTCCGGCTCACCGCGGTGGGCCGGGCGGCGTTCGAGAACTACACGAAGGCGCTCCACCGGCTGCTGGACGCCACCGGCGGGGACTGACGTGGCCCGCTGGGTGATCCACCTCGACCTGGACGCCTTCTACGCGTCCGCCGAGCAGCTCACCCGTCCGACGCTGGCCGGGCGCCCGGTGCTCGTCGGCGGCACCGGGCCGCGCGGGGTCGTCGCCGGCGCCAGCTACGAATCGCGGGCGTTCGGCATCCGCTCGGCGATGCCGATGGCCCAGGCGCGGCGGCTGCTGCCGGCGAACGGCGTGATCGTGCCGCCGCGGTTCCGCGTGTACGAACGGCTCAGCCAGGAGGTCTTCGCCGTCGTCACCGAAGTGGCGCCGGTGCTGGAGAAGATTTCCCTCGACGAAGCGTTCGCCGAGCCGCCTTCGCTCGTCGGCGCGTCCTTCGAGGAGGTGACGGCGTTCTGCGCCGCCCTGCGGGCCCGCATCCGGGCGGAAACCGGCCTGGTGGCGTCGATCGGGGCGGGCAACGGCAAGCAGATCGCGAAGATCGCCTCGGACGAAGCCAAACCGGACGGGCTGCTGGTGGTGCCGCAGGGCACCGAGCGGGAGTTCCTCGCGCCGCTGCCGGTGCGCGCGCTGTGGGGCATCGGCCCGGTCGCCGAGGGGAAGCTGCGGTTCATCGGCGTCCAGACGCTCGGGCAGCTGGCGGCCCTGTCCGAACCGGACGCGGTGGCCACGCTGGGCGGCGTGGTCGGCCGCGACCTGCGGCGGCTCGCCACCGGCGCGGACGACCGCCCGGTGGCCGGCCGCGCGGAAACCAAGCAGGTCAGCGCCGAGACGACGTTCGACACCGACATCAAGGACCTGCCGACGTTGCGGGCGGAGGTCCGCCGGATCGCGGTGGGTGCGCACCAGCGGCTGGTGAAGGCCGGCCGCGTGGCCCGGACGGTGGTGATCAAGCTGCGCCACACGGACATGCACACGGTGACCCGGTCGGAGACGATCTCCGCGCCCACGGACGACCTGGCCGAGCTGTCGGCGACGGCCGAACGCCTGCTGATCGACCCGGCGGAGTTCGGCGGCATCCGGCTGGCGGGCGTGGCCTACAGCGGGCTTTCGGTCCCGCACCAGGACGCACTGTTCTCCCTGGCAGCCTCGTCGGCGCCGACGGCGTCGGTGACGTCGGCGGTGGTCGCGGCCCCGGCACCGGCGGCGCCTTCGGAGTGGCGGCAGGGTGACGACGTGGTCCACGAGGAGTTCGGCACGGGCTGGGTCCAGGGCGCGGGCCACGGCCGGGTGACGGTCCGCTTCGAGCACCGGTCGTCGGGACCCGGCGTCGCGCGGACGTTCCCCCAGTCGGACCCGGCCCTGACCCGCGGCGACCCCGCCGACTGCCTGCGCTGAAAGCGCCCCAATGTGGCCTTCCGTGCGTGTGACGCACCCAAGGCGGCCTTCGGTGCGTCAGACGCAACCAAGGCCGCCTTGGGGCGCTTGGGACCTACTTCGCCGAGCAGCCCTGCAGCTTCGCCACTTCCTGACCGGCCAGCAGGAACGCGCCCACGCCGTACGCCGCGGTGTCGGTTGCGCGAGCCGTCGCCGGGCGGTCGCCCACCGGCTGGACGAACCCGAGCCGGCCCGACGGCTGCAGCGCCTTCGTCGACAGTGCCGTCCACGCCTTGTCCACCACCGGGCGGAACCGGCCCGCGTCGAGGACGCCCGCGTTGACGCCCCAGCCGAGGCCGAAGGCGAACAGTGCCGTGCCACTGGATTCGGGGCCGCCGTGATCCCACGGGTTCAGCAGGTCGGAGTTCCAGAAGCCGTCACGGCGCTGGACCAACGCCAGCGTCGAAGCCGTCTTCCTGAACACCCGCAGGTACTCCGGCCGCCGCGGGTCGTCGGCCGGCAGCACCTGCAGCACCTTGGCCAGCGCCGCCAGGGCCCAGCCGTTGCCGCGGGACCAGAACACGCCCGAGCCCGTGAACCGCGCGTCGCGGTACCAGAGGCCGGTGAACTCGTTGAACAGCTTGTGTTCCGATGTACGGAAGAGCCGGTCCATGGCGTCCAGATAGGACGGTTCGTGGTCGATCAGGCTCATCCGCGCGAACGACGGCATCGCCATGTTGAGCGCGTCGACGTAGTTCCAGTAGCCGCGGTGGCCCGCCTGCACGGACGCGACCTCGGCCTTGATCCGGGTGCGGATCGAATCCAGCGGGATCTCCGGGTGGAAGTACGTGTACAGGTCCAGGTACGCCTCGCCGGCGGCCTGGTCGTCCGGGAAGAACGGCCGCTTCGGGTCCTCCGGCAGGAGGTACTTGTTGGCCTGCGCCCACGGGTACGTCTTGTGGTTGGACTGGCCGGTGGTCCGGACCAGGGCGAGGTTCCCGACGTGGAACGTCGCGTTCTGCCAGTCCGGCGCGTCGAGGTTCGTCCCGTTGGTGACCCAGTAGTTGCCCGCGGACACCATTTCGTCGGAGATCGTGCACGTCGCGGCGGCCGCCACCGGAGCCGTCAAGAGACTGCCCGCCACCGCCGTGGCCGCGAGCACGCCGAAACCGCGAATTCCCGGGAAACGCATGAAAGCGTCCTCCTCAACACTCATGGCGGCGGGCGTCCGCAGCGAGTGAAGCGCGTCCCGATAACCGTGTCAAGGTACCGATCAGCGGTACGCCGCAACGGTTTCCAGCAACCGGCGCGCCGCGGACTCGGCGCCGTCGGCGTTCTTCGCGAGCACGAGCGTCAGCACGCGGGAATGCGCTACCAGCTCCATCGGCTCGCCGTCCGCCTTCAGCGCCGCGACCACGGGCACCTGCAGCTGCGCGATCAGCGTGTTCCCCGACGCCCGGACCAGCGCCGCGTGGAACCGCGAATCGGCGTCGCGGAACGCAGCGCCGTCGTCGCGCTCGACCGCGTCGGCCATCTGCGCGTAGGCCGCCGCCATCGCCGAAAGCTCGTCCGGACGCCGGTGCCGCGCCGCCATCCGGGCCGCCTGGGGTTCGATGGCCAGCCGCAGTTCCCGCAGCTCGCGCAGGTGCTCGCGGCCGCCCGGCCCGCCGACGCGCCAGGCGATGACGTCGGGGTCGATGGCGTCCCACGCCTCGGGCGGCAGCGTCCACGTCCCGACGCGCGGGCGCGCGGTGACCATGCCCTTGCTCTCCAGCACGCGCAACGCCTCGCGGACCACCGTCCGGGACGCGGAGAACCGGCGGCCGAGCTCCTCGGGGACGAGCGGCTGCCCGTCCCCGAGGACGCCCTCGACGATGAGCCGGCCCAGTTCGTCGACGATGCGGGCGTGGAGGTTCACTCGGGCAGGCCGACGCGCCGCTCCCCGCTGCGCAGCTGCTGCAGCACGACCGCGATCACCAGCAGGGCGCCGTGGGCGACGTTCTGCCAGAACGGGTTGATGCCGAGCCCCGACATGCCGTTGTCGAGCACACCGAGGATGACCACCGCGAGCACGGTCGAGATGATCGACCCGCGGCCGCCCTTGAGCATCGTGCCGCCGAGCGCGGCGCCGGTGACGGCCTGCAGCTCCAGGCCCTCGGACCCGGACGTCGGCTGGCCGGAGCCGGTGCGGGCGGTGATCAGCACACCCGCGATCGCCGCGACCACGCCGACGAGGGCGTAGACGCCGATGATGTACCGGTTGATGTTGATGCCGGCCAGCCGCGCGGCGGTGTCGTTGCCGCCGATCGCGTAGACGTTGCGGCCGATGTCGGTGTACTTGAGCAGGAAGTGCAGCAGTGCCGCGACGATCAGGAACACCCACACGAGCGACGGCAGGCCGAGCACGGACCCCTTGGCCAGGAAGATGAACAGGTCGTCGCCGCCGGTGTAGCCCTGCGCCTTGCCGTTGGAGATGACCTGGGCGATGCCCTTGTAGGTGGCGAGCATGGCCAGCGTCGCGACCACCGGGTTGACCCGGCCGAAGATGATGATCATGCCGTTGACCAGGCCGCAGAGGATGCCGACGCCGACCGCGGCGAGGATGCCGACTTCGGCGTTGCCGGTCGAGGTGAACACCATCGCCGAGATGACCGACGCGAGCCCGGCCATCGAGCCGACCGAGATGTCCAGCGCGCCGAGGATGATCACCAGGGTCTGCACCAGGGCCAGCAGGCCCATGATGGTGATCGCGCTGCCGATCAGCAGCAGGTTGTTGGTGCGGAAGAAGTTCTCGTTCAGCACGCTCAGCAGGATCACCAGGGCGATGAGCGTGATGATCAGGCTGGAGTTCTGCACGCCGATGCCGGTCAGCACGCGGCGCGCGGCAGACGGCTGGGCCGGGGCGGCGGGCGCCGACGTTTCCTTGGTGGGGGTGCTCATGCGCCGGCCTCGCTGACGCTCGGCGCGGCTACAGCCGTGTCATTCGATTCGTTCACAGGCTCACTCATGCGCCGATCTCCTGGGCGTCGTCCACGGCTGGTTCGGTTTCGGGGATGGCGAGGGTCAGCACGGCCTCCTCGGTCGCTTCCTCGCGGCCGAGTTCGCCGGCCAGGCGCCCGGCGCGCATGACGAGGATGCGGTCGGCCAGCGTCAGCACCTCGGGCAGGTCGGAGGAGATGACCAGCAGCGCGATGCCTTCCGCGGCGAGGCCGTCGATGATCCGGTAGATCTCGGCCTTCGCGCCGACGTCGACCCCGCGCGTCGGCTCGTCGAGGATCAGCAGCTTCGGCCGCCGCGCAAGCCAGCGTGCGAGGACCGCCTTCTGCTGGTTGCCGCCGGAGAGCTTGCGGACTTCCTGCTCCATCGACGGCGTCCGCACGCGAAGCTCGCGTACGTACTCCTCGACGAGCGCGCGTTCCTTCGCCCGCTTCACGACCCGGAAGCGGCGAAGCCGGTCCAGGACGGCGATGGAGACGTTGTCGCGTACGGACCGCTGCATGAGCAACGCGTCCGTCTTGCGCTCTTCGGGCGCGAAGCCGATGCCGGCTTTGACGGCGTCACCCGGGTTGTGCGCGCGCAGCCGTTTGCCGCCGAGTTCGACGGTCCCGGACCGGATCGGCAGGTCGCCGACGATCGCGCGGGCCAGCTCGGACCGTCCGGCGCCGACCAGCCCCGCCAGGCAGACGACTTCGCCCGCGCGGACCTGCAGCGAGACGCCGGTGACGTCGTCGGTCGTGACGTCGTCGAGCTTCAGCACGACGTCGCCGGTGTCCTGGGTGACCCTCCGCTCGAGCGCCGAGAGGTCGCGGCCGATCATCATCCGGACCAGGCCGGCCTCGTCGGTCTCCGCGGCCTGCTGGACGCCGACGAGCTTCCCGTCGCGCAGCACGGCGACGCGGTCGGCGAGCTGGAAGATCTCCTTCATCCGGTGCGAGACGTAGACGACCGCGACCCCGCTGTCGCGCAGCCGCCCGATCAGCCGGAACAGCGCCTCGACCTCGTGCTCCGACAGCGACGACGTGGGTTCGTCGAAGGCGATCACCCGCGGCGGGGTGGCGGCGGTGAGCACGCGGAGGATCTCGACGAGCTGGCGCTGGGCGGGGGAGAGCGCGGCGCCGAGCGTCGCCGGGTTGAGGACGCCTTCGAAGCCGTACTCGGCCAGTGCGTCGTGTGTGGCCTTGGTGAGCGTGCGGCGGCTGAACACGCGGGCCTTCGCGGGGAGTTCGCCGACGAAGACGTTCTCCGCCACCGAAACGTGCGGGATGATCTCGGGTTCCTGGTAGATCACGCGCACTCCGGCGGCCATCGCCGCGCGCGGGGTGTCGAAGGCGACTTCGGTGCCGTCGAGCAGGAGCCGGCCCTCGTCCGGGCCCTGGTCGCCGGAGAGCACGCGCAGCAGCGTCGACTTGCCGGCGCCGTTCTCGCCCATCAGCGCGAGCACCTCGCCGGAGCGGAACTCCAGCGAGACGTCGTCGAGGGCGGTGACCCCGGAGAAGCGCTTGCCGATGCCCTCGACGGCGAGCGCGGGTGAAGAGGAGGACATGGTCGCCCTTCGAGCGGTGGAGCCCGCGGCGGGGCACTTCCCCGGGGAAGTGCCCCGCCCGCGGGAGTTCGGTCAGGTGCAGTTGACGCCGGCCTGCTTGTAGTTGTCCTTGTTGACGATCGTGGTCTTGGCGATCGTCTCCGCGGGCAGTTCCTTGCCGTTCTTCACCTTGTCGACCAGCACCTGGATCGCCGAGCGGCCGACCTCGGCGCCGGAGATGTAGAGCGCGGCCTTGTTGCCGGTGTCCTTGTTCGCGGCCCAGTCCTTGCAGTCGAGGTAGGCGCCGAGCCCGACGCCGATGATGTTGTTCGCCTGGACGCCGGAGTTGGCCAGCGCGGTCACCACGCCGGTCTCGTTCTCGTCGTTGCAGCCCCACACGACCCAGTGCTTGACGCCGGGGTTGGAGCCGATCACCGCGCCGGAGCGGTTCTGGGCGTCGACGGGGGAGTTGTCGGTGCCGACGTCGATCACCTGGACGTCCGCGCCCGCCGCCTTCGAGAAGGCGGACTTCGCGGCGTTGACGCGGTCGGTGCAGACGGTCAGATCCTGCTTGTAGGCGCTGATGATCTTCGTGTCGGCGGCGGCCCAGCCGGCGGCCTTGAACAGCTTCCCGGCTTCGGTGCCGACCGAGTCGCCCATCTGGCTGCCGTTGAAGCCGACGAACGGGGCCTTCGCGCCCGAGCCGTCCTTGATGACGTCGTCGGAGGCGATCAGCGGGATGCCCGCGCTCTTGGCCTTGTCGATCACCTGCGGGCCGATGGCCTGGTCGGGGACCACGATGGCCACACCGTTGGCGCCCTGGGCGACCGCGGCGTCCAGTTCGGTGATCGCCTTGTTGGCGTCCTGGCCGAGGTTGACCACCTTGAGCTCGACGCCGAGCTCCTTCGCCTTCTCCTGCGCGCCCTGGGCCTGCTCGACGAAGTACTGCTGGTCGCCCTGTTTCTGCAGGTAGTACAGGGTGACCTTGCCGTTGGCCGGCGCCTGCTGCTGCGGGGCGGCGGTGTCTTTGCCGGAGGAGCAGGAGGCCAGCAGGGCTCCGGAAATCAAACAACAACCAACAACGCTCCAGGTCCGGAACCTGTGCGGGTATGTGGACATCGAGTGCTCCCATGGGGCCAGAGTCGAGTGGTGCAGGTCGCGTGCCGCGAAGTGACTCGTATTACAAAACACCCGTTCGAGGAGCGTCAAGGCGCAGTTAGCGGAGTGAGACCTACTCTGCGTAGTTGCATCGTGGCAAACGAGGGCTGCATTTATCGTATTTTTTCGGCTCTGTCCTGCGCGTTGTCCGGTTTTGTCGCGTGCGAATGTTCTGATCGGTGTTGTCGACTGTGGTGGAAGTTTCATCAGGAGTCGGATGGCGTCGCTGTCCGATTCGCCCGGCTGGCAGGATGGCCGGACCACGTTAGGGGGACCGATGACGAAGCACCGCGTCGCCGCGCTCGCCGGCGTCGCCGTCCTGGCGGCCGCCTGCAGTGCCTCTCCGCCGAAGCCGGGGCCGGCTCCGACGCCCTTTCCCGAAGCCGGCTCGTCGAGTGCCGCCGCCGTTCCCGACGGCTCGTTCAGTGTCGTCGCGACCGGCGACGTGCTGATCCACCCGGCGCTGACCGAGCAGGCCGAGGCGGACGGCGGCGGCAAGATCGACTACCGGCCGCTGCTGGCCGGGATCAAGCCGCTGATCTCCGGCGCCGACCTCGGGATCTGCCACCTCGAGACGCCGCTGGCGCCGGAAGGTGGCCCGTACAGCGGCTACCCGTCGTTCAGCGCGCCGCCGGAGATCGCCGACGCGATCAAGGACACCGGCTACGACACCTGCTCGACGTCGTCCAACCACACGATCGACCAGGGCGCCGAGGGTGTCACCCGCACCCTGGACAAGCTCGACGCGGTCGGCGTCAGGCACACGGGCTCGGCGCGGTCGGCCGCCGAAGCCGCGAAGCCGCTGGTTCTCGACGTCCACGGCGTCAAGGTCGCCCAGGTGTCCTACGCCTTCGGGTTCAACGGCATCAAGGTGCCGGCTGGGAAACCGTGGCTGGCCAACCAGATCGACGTCGACGACGTGCTGGCGGCCGCGCACAAGGCTCGCGAAGCCGGTGCGCAGGTCGTGATCGCGAGCCTGCACTGGGGCGTGGAGTATCAGCACGAGCCGACGGCCGAACAGCGGTCGCAGGCCAGGAAGCTGCTGGCGTCGGACGACATCGACCTGATCGTCGGCCACCACGCCCACGTGGTGCAGCCGTTCGAGAAGATCGGGGACAAGTGGGTGGCCTACGGGCTCGGCAACAGCGTCGCCCGCCACTCCGAACCCAAGGGCGACACGGAGGAAGGCGCGGCGGCCCGCTTCCGCTTCGTCCGCGACGGCAACCGCTGGAAGGTCGACAAGGCCGAGTACGTCCCGACCCTGATCAAGCTGGACGCTCCCATCCGCCTGATCGACTTGTCGACATCCTCGCCGTCCGCCCAGGTCACCAAGGCCCTCCGGGACACGGACAAGAACATCCTGAGCCTGCACGCGGACAAGTCCGGCCTCACCCGCCCCGGCAACTGACCCGCTACTGACGTGCTCCGAGGGGCATCACCCGTGATCAGAGGGGGCATCACCGCGATGCCCGCTCGATCACGCGTGATGCCCCTGTTCAGTGGGTGCGGGTGGTGACCAGGCGGGCCAGGGCGGCCAGTTCCGCGCCGGCGCGGGTCGGCGGGCCGGCCACGGCCAGGTCGCGCAGGGCCTTGGCCAGCAACGCGTCCGCCTGGGCCTGGCTCCACTGGCGGCCGCCCGCGGCGTCGACGAGGTACGCCGCGCGGGCCAGCTCGGTCTCGTCCAGGGGCTCGGAGCGGGCGTAGAGCGCGGCCAGCTCCGCACCCGCGGGCGTGCCGGAGCACAGGGCCGTCACCACCGGCAGTGACTTCTTGCGGTTCTGCAGGTCCGAGTACACCGGCTTGCCGGTGACGGCCGGGTCGCCCCAGATGCCGAGCAGGTCGTCGACGTGCTGGAACGCCAGTCCGACGGCCCGGCCGAACGCGCCGAAGCACTCGGTGTCGCCCGGCCCGGACGCGGCCCCGAGCGCGCACGCCGCGCCCAGCAGCGCGGCCGTCTTGCCCTCCGCCATTCGCACGCATTCGCCGGGCGTGACGTCGTCGCGCTGCTCGAAGTCGAGGTCCGCGGCCTGGCCTTCGAGCAGCGCCAGCGTCGCGGCCGACAGCAGCCGCGCGTTCGCGGCCCCGCTCGGCGCCAGCACCTCGAACGCCAGGCTCAGCAGCGCGTCCCCGGCCAGCACCGCCGGCCCGGTGCCGAACACCGTCCACGCCGTCGCGCGGTGACGCCGGGTCGTGTCGCCGTCCATGACGTCGTCGTGCAGGAGCGAAAAGTTGTGCACCAGTTCCACGGCGACGGCGGCGGGCACGGCGTCGGCCGCCTCCCCGCCCGCGGCTTCCGCGCACAGCAGCGCCAAAGCCGGCCGCAGCGCCTTGCCGCCGTCCGCCGAGGCCGTCCGTCCGTCGGCATCCTCCCAGCCGAAGTGGTACGCGGCGATCCGCCGCATCGCCTCCGGCAGCCGCCCGGCGGCCGTCCGCAGTGCCGGGTCGACGAGCCCCTTGCTCCACGCGAGGACGTCGGCGAGGGGCCGGGCCGCGGTCCGCGTGTTCATGGTCGTCATCAGTGGCCGATCTGGACGTCGTCGAGGATGCCGAGGGCGTCGGGGACGAGGACGGCGGCGGAGTGGTAGGCGCTGACGAGGTAGGAGGTGATGGCGCGGTCGTCGGTGCCCATGTAGCGGATGTTG